>NZ_JABSSM010000001.1:0-147017 GCF_013214165.1 Shewanella sp.
CCATAAGTTTTTTGATACTTTAAACACCCCCAAGTTCAAAGTAGCGAATGCATGGTGCCAGCCATGATTAAGCCTTTCACACTAGCAATATCACACTCTAAAAAAACGAGTGCCATCCATTGTTAATTAAAAGACAGGACAGCCATATCTTTTGTCTTTTCAGTTATCCCCTACTAAGCTTTAAGTTATCTTGATTTAGCTTTTTATGAGGTAGCTTCTATGACTTCAGCTCGACGAACCCTTATCGACCCAGAATCGACTCCGTTTTATCATATAATAAATCGTTGTGTTAGAAGAGCTTACCTTTGCGGTGAAGATAAATTGACAGGTAAGAGTTTCGAGCATAGACGCGGCTGGATTGTCGAAAAAGTTAAGGCTCTTTCTGCTATCTTTTGTATCGATGTCTGTGCCTATGCAGTGATGAATAATCACTATCATCTCGTGCTGAAAATTAACCTTGATAAAGCGAAGTCGCTGTCTAACCGCGAGGTGATTACACTTTGGTGTAAGGTGACTAAAGGACATGATGTAGCGACTAAATACATGAATGGGGACACCTTAATCGAGGGCGAGCGTCTACTGCTTGATGCTCTACTCGCTGAGTGGCATGAACGTCTATCGAGTATTAGTTGGTTTATGCGCTGTCTCAATGAAGAGATAGCACGTAGGGCCAATCGTGAGGATGAATGTAAAGGCGCTTTTTGGGAGGGACGCTTTAAGAGCCAAGCCCTGCTCGATGAACAAGCACTCCTTGCCTGCATGATGTACGTGGATTTAAACCCTATCAGAGCTGGGATTGCGAACACACTTCAAGCATCTGATTATACGTCTATTCAGGAGCGTATTATCGAACTAAATACCTCTGAGAAAAACACTAAAGCAAATGATGATAAATCAGCATTAACCTCGATTGAGCCACTCCAACCACTTGCTCAATTTGATGGTGCTGCCCACCTAGCGACTCAATCAGGCATCCCATTTCATTTCTGTGATTACCTTCAACTTATCGATTGGACAGGCAGAGCCATTAGGCCTGATAAAAAAGGTTTTATTGATTCAAGCCAGCCTAAATTACTCAATGAACTTGGCATAGCACCCGAGGCTTGGATCACCTCAGCGAAAGAGTTTCGCCGCCAATACAGTGGTATTAGTGGTCGTTGGGATGCTATGTGTGCTTTCAAAAAGCGGCATAACTGTGGGCTATGGTGTAAAGGTAAAGCCAGCAGCAATGCACTTCATCCATCTCCTTAGCAAGGTCTTCGGAAAGGCCTTCGCGGCTGAAGCCGCTCCTACGTTAAAATGCTGGTCGAGAAAAGCCAAATCGAAGAGATGACTTTCTCGGAACCAGAACAGGGTGTGAACGCGGCTGCGAGCTTCCGAACGAGAGGCTGGGTGAATATGGCATAGCCATAAGCTCATGAACGAGAAGCATGGATGCTGAACTGGCCTTTTTATAGGGACATATTTTATCGAACTGGCCGTTAAACATGGATGTAGCATTTATCAAGCCACCCACGATAAATAGTGGGTCGTTCCTCCAAATATCAACTCTAACAGTTTAAGCGCTATAAAGCCTGTAGTCGTTTGATTTATATTAATTTAAAACATCAAGGTGATGTGCTTTATGCAACCACAATAAGTGGACACCCATAAGTTTTTTGATACTTTAAACACCCCCAAGTTCAAAGTAGCGAATGCATGGTGCCAGCCATGATTAAGCCTTTCACACTAGCAATATCACACTCTAAAAAAACGAGTGCCATCCATTGTTAATCAATCACATAACAGTATTAGAGAGCAACAAAATGAGGGATACGGTCAGGTTGACACATGGTCGTCCTGACCAGTATGGCGTTTATCCTGGTGCTATTTTCGGTAACCTGGTTTGATGTTCTTAAACAAAAAAGAGCTGCTCAATTGGCAGCTCAGGCTTGTACTGAATGAATAATACTAAAGTGTCGTTAAAATTTGCTATCGTTATTTGAAATACCATAACCAAGAGATATAGTCATGTTGTTAGCCGCTTCAAACTCTAAACCGGTTACCGCTTTATAGCCAATACCATGATTTTTTTCTTCACCGAGAAGTGTCCCGTGATTCGTTTCGACCATACCCACAGCTAACTCAATAAAAGGTGAAACACGTTCACTCAAGCCTAAATAATTAAATCGTGATGTCGCCCATAAGCCAAGGGCTTCATAATTTCCCGATGCATAAGTAGCAGAAAATGCTTCTTGCCCCTGAAAACTGTCATGTTCTGCGGTGCTTTC
Source organism: Shewanella sp. (assembly GCF_013214165.1). Lineage (GTDB taxonomy): Bacteria > Pseudomonadota > Gammaproteobacteria > Enterobacterales > Shewanellaceae > Shewanella. Next base: position 2,271 of record NZ_JABSSM010000001.1, read on the forward strand.
AACATAACCACTAAAGTGTGTTTTTGCATAATGAAGCGAGACTTCAGTCGCCAACAACCAGTCTTCATTTAATTGGTACTGCTTGCCAAACCCTACAAAAATCTCTGGCACTAGATCAATATCTACTTTACTTAGATCTAAATTGTCTAAGTCATTATATTGGCTAAGCCCAAAGCCAACAAAAGTATAGGGTTCGTCATCAGATGCTGCCGCAGAAAAGCTTGCTATTGTTGTGACTAAAGCAACATAACTTAAAAAATTCACCAAAGGTTTTTTCATCATTATTCCTTGTTTATTCATCTGTCTGATAAAGTAAAATATCACCGGGTTGGCATTGCAACGTTTGACAAATAGCATCGAGTGTAGAAAATCGTACCGCTTTTGCCCGGCCGCTTTTAAGCACTGATAGGTTTTGTGGAGTTATACCCACCGCTAGAGCCAAATCATTTAACTTCATTTTTCGCTTAGCTAACATCACATCGAGTTCAATAATAATAGCCACTAGATCACCAACTCTTGTTCTTGGTGTAAACTTGTCGCTTCATTCATTACCCATGCAATGACATAGATAATTAACCCTATTAATAAATATTTCAGTTCGGTTGTTCCCAAACCAATATATAAAGATAATGTATCTGAAGCACCTGAAAATCGTATCACTAAGGTAACAACAATGGGATAACATAGTTTTAGTGCAAACCAAGCCAATAAAACAGTGCCTATCTTTTTGATACATTTAATATTTTCAGCGGTAAAAATTGCCCCTCGTTGATACAAGCCGAATAACTTAAATAACGACAGGTAAATGAGTATACTCGGAACAAGTTCAGCTCCCCCTAAAATAAGTAAGCTATTAAATCCTTCATCTGTAAGTGCCTTCGCCAGATCTGACCAACTACCAGAAAAATCCACCGTCGCACCAGAAGTAAAAAAGGTAAGAAAGGTGAAACTCTCTGAGAACTGATAACCTCCTTCATTATTTTGCCCTGAAACTAATAGCAAACTAAAGATAGCTAGTTGCATCATGATAAATAATGCAACTAAAACACGCACCACTTTACAGATTTTTCGAATCTTCACTTGTTCTGACATAAAACTTAATTACTACATTTACTTTAATGAGCTTAATGTAACAGATAAGAAACAAAAAACAATGCTTTTTTACCGTAAAACGATAACTACATATTGTTTAGCGCATGCGTTCTCACGGGCAATAACACTAGGTCAACATGCTGGTATCCGTCCGGTGAGCCGTACCTAGCCTAGTTTTGCATTCCAGGGAAACAAGTCTTCTAGGCCTCGGGCTTGAGTGACAACAATCCTGACACAGGGGGCATGTTGAACGCGGCAAAAATACGAGAATATATGGGGTCGTTATGTAAATTTAATAAAGTATAAATCATATTTTTCAATGCGATATCGATTTACTCTTGGTAAAGCCGAGAATTTATAGGTTTACATAACGAGAAGAAAAATCTCTGTCTGTACAATTTGTGTTGTAACAGTACAAGCATCCAGCTATGGAACCGTTAATTCGAAAACAATACTGTCTCGTAAATCATCAAGTGTAGATTTGGCGGCGTGCTTCGGCAGCAAGGACCTTCTATGACATCTGATCCAGAGATATAAGGAATGTCGTTACGGTGTCTGGAACATACAAAACCTTGTACAACACCCGCAGCAAGCGTCAGGTAGCCATGAAGTAATGGCCTTCAAAAAGGGGATTAATAGGGTACGTGATTGGATTTTTTGCCAGCTTGAAAATCATGACAACGGCTGAAAATGTGCCGCCGTGGTTTCTCAAGATGCTCACCATAGCGTGTGAGCATCTTGTAGTATTAACCTTGTATGTCTCTGTTTAAGCCTTACTACTGTCCCAGAAATCGCTTTCTAATCAGCCATTTTCTTTTCAATTAAATAGATCAAGATATGGATAACCTTAATATGAACTTCTTGAATTCTATCGGCAAAACCAAAATGAGGCACACGAATTTCAACATCTGCTAGCCCCGCCATTTTGCCGCCATCCTTACCGGTTAGGGCGATAATGGAAATGCCCTTATCTCTGGCGACTTCAATCGCTTTTAAAATATTAGCCGAGTTACCACTGGTTGATAGGCAAAATAATACATCCCCCCTACGCCCCACTCCTTCTAAATAACGTGAAAAAATATACTCATAACCATAATCGTTACCCACGCAGGAGATATGGCTTGGATCTGAAATGGCAATCGCCGGGTAAGAAGGACGATGTTCGCGGTAACGCCCGGTTAACTCTTCGGAGAAGTGCATGGCATCACAGTGTGAGCCGCCATTACCACAGGCAAGTACCTTGCCTTCTTTTTTAAATGAATTAGCTAATAACGTAGCGGCTTTTTCAATGTTTTCTAGGTTTTTTTCATCCGCTAAAAAATCTTGTAATACTTTTTCAGCTTCTAATAATTCATCTTTGATAATTGATAAGTTCATAAAATATCTTCTTAATACTGAGCAACAAAAAATGCAGCCACTCATTGCTGATCAATAACATATCCAGTCTATAGTCATTTTTCAATGAGCTTTTACCTATAAAGCCAATTGAACCAGCTATTGGCACATTCTAAGTCGGCAATGGTTGAAATTCAGGCAGTTCTAGATAACCCCATTCATAATAAGCCAGTTATCAGTAGTCATTATTGGCACTTTGAGCCTACTCAAAAAGTACCATAGTCGTTTCTCAAGATGCGCACAATAATTTATGAGCATCTTGCAGTGTTAACCTGAGTGTCTCTGTTTATAGCTTACACTAACACTTGTCGTGTGTTTGCAATGTAGTGATGGATCTGACGTTCGGTTTTCGAGTCAATCATTTCTTCAGGTCGACAACCATTTGGGCAGGGCATATTTGGTGTGGTGCCAAAAACTCGGCAGATCAAGGGGCGCTCTTCGTACACCTTGCAACCGTTAGGCCCCAGGTGGACGCAGTTCCATTCATCTAATGCGGCTTCATGTTCAGCATTGGTTTTCACTGGCAGGCGCGACATTTCTTCCGAAGACGTCGTTACCGGTCCACAACAATCGTGACATCCTTTCACACATTCGAACGACGGAATACGTTCGCGTAGAATCGCGATTATCTCTCGGTTATTATTCATTTATACCTAACTCTTTTTACCATTCGCGATCATTATAGCGCTATACCTAATTCACTAAAAGTTGACAGCGCCTTTAAATTTACAGCTGACCAATCGTGGCAGAGCGGCCCATTACTCAGCAGCCCAAAAAACCAGAGTCAAAAACCAGGCCAACCATTATTAATCAATAACATAAGGATACAGAATCTAGCGTTAACTCTGTCTAGAATTAGAAGTAAACTTTACCTTCTTTAACAAGCCTCATCTCTCCGATTAAGGTGAAAATAGCGTAATTTTAAACACACAGCTAATTTTAGACCCAGATTATCACCTTATACGATTGAGATGGATAAGAGGGTGGCAGTGAGTCGTTTGAGATAGTAAAACGACTATGCTAACAGAAAATCAATCCCGTTAAGGTACCGTGTTAACGTCGCTCAGGGATGATGTTTATCGAGGTCCAAGTGACGAATCTCGGCTTCCAATAGCTTGTCGGTTATCCTTAGGATCTAAGTGTTTAAGGCTTGATTAGCATACTCTCACACTGTATCTTGATTTTTCTTTGAGAGAGGATAAGCAGAAAAACACCCAGCATTATTGCTATGTCTGCTACATTGAAAATTCCCGTTCGAATGGAGCCTAAACCAATATTTAGAAAGTCGATAACAGCACCATTATTAACTACACGGTCATAGAAATTACTCAGACCACCTGAAAATACCAAGGATAATGCAATTAGAGATGTAAGGTTCTGTTTTGAATTTAAAATTAAGTAAGCTAGTAAACCAAATAAAAAAACACCCACTAAAATAACCAATATCCAGAATCGAGTACCTTCTGCTAAGTTATTACCTAAGCCAAGAAAAGCACCTATATTTTCGGTGTAGCCAACTCTGAGAATGTCATTGAGGTAGCTTGTCATGTGAAATTTAGGCAGGTGTTCTGATGCCAGTAACTTAGTTGCTTGATCACAACCTACACATGAAAGGGTAACTAAAAAAATAACTAATAATCTTTTCCAAACGTCCATATTTACTCTAATCCTTTCCTAGCTACTAACGTCTTATTAGCGTTAATTCCGCTAAATACTCCATAGACAGATAACTAATCTAATCGTAAAGAGCAAACTATTCACAATGATTTTAATAAGATACCAGTAAGATTCCTGTGAAGCAATAACCATCTTGACGGGACAAACCGAGAATTATTACACTGATTATAACAAGGAGAAAAATCGGTGCCTGAATCTATTTCAGTTATAACGATACAAATTCCAGTGGCTTTACTCTCTGAAAACTTAATGCCTAGAAAGCACCTTTCGTTAAAATCTGAGTGTAGTTGCGGCACCAAGCTTCCAAAAAATGGGCGGAATTCATCCATGCATGTTACTGCATATCCTAGATTGGCACTGTCACCACACTTAAATACTTACTGACCTTTGACTAACGGGTACGAGCTAGAATGGTCATTTATTTCTCTTGACAGCGTATTCTTTGTTAAATGTCTTTGACCAGTCTACCGATAATCTCTTGTGCTTCTTTAAAACTCGCTCCGGTTTGATCACGATACAATCTAATGGCTTTAAGCTTATGCCCCAAGGTGATCGCAGTTAAGACGTCTTTGGGTACATGTAACTTTTCATCGTAAACAATGCCATTATTTTTTAGCAAGGTATCGATTTTGTTTTCGAGAAAATTGATCTTGCTTCTAGTGGCTCTTATTTCGCTATAGATAAATAAAAATGCTAACACGACAAAAATGATGAAACCTTCATCCATGATTACGCTCCCTAATGATTCATCTGACTAGATAATATGCTTGGCTAACATGAAAAGCATAACTCAATTGAAACTTAACAACTAATCATCCCACTCGCTAAGGTTTTATCGAGCTGCGCCACTTTTATCATATATTCACCTGGCCTCAATGACACTTTAAATTTTTTTGGTAATAAAAAGCCCATCAGATGACGGGCTTTTTAGCACTTAGCATTAGAGAATCTATAGCATTAATTCGATGCGCTAACCTTGCGGGCTTGATGCAGCTTCTTATAGCTTTCGATCAGCCTTAGGTGCGGCTCTATGCCCTCTAGCTTCATGCTGGTTTTGGTCAATCCGAAGAACTTAATCTCACCTGTGACTGAGCCAACCACGTTACTCATGGTGTCTTTACCGAACATTCTATTGAAGTTATCAATATAATGTTCCAGTGCCAATTCTTCATCTAGGCTAACCTCAAGCACGGCATGTACGGCTTGATAGAATAGGCCGCGCGCTACCGTATTGTCATTGTACTGCAAGAACTCGCCCACAAGCTCCATGGCGTCTTCAAGCTCACCCAAGGCAAGGTAGATCAGAATCTTGAGTTCAATAATAGTGAGCTGACCCCAAGGGGTATTGTCATCAAATACGATGCCAATCAAGGTAGGAATATCGGTTTGATTATCGAGTTGACTCTCTTCGAGACGCTCGACCAGGCTGGTTAACTCATCAGCAGTCAGCGAATGGAGATTTAAAATATCTTCGCGATAATTGAGTGACTTGTTGGTGTTGTCCCAAATAAGATCTTCAACTGGGTACACTTCTGAGTAGTCCGGCACCAAGATGCGGCACACTGAGGCACCAAGCTCAACAAATTCTGCGATGTAAGCCTCTTTGCCTATATCTTTTAATATGCCAAATAAGCTCTCAGACTCCTCTTGGTTAGTCCCTGAGAAGTCCCATTCGCAAAACTCATAGTCATGCTTGCTACTAAAGAAGCGCCAGGAAATAACCCCGGTCGAATCAATAAAGTGATCGACAAAGTTTTCAGGCTCTGTGACCGTCATGCTATCGAAGGTGGGTTTAGGTACGTCGTTTAAGCCTTCGAAGCTGCGCCCCTGTAATAACTCAGTCAGGCTGCGCTCTAACGCGACTTCTAAACTAGGATGAGCACCAAAAGAGGCAAATACCCCTCCCGTTCTCGGGTTCATCAAAGTGACACACATGACCGGAAATTGGCCACCGAGTGACGCATCTTTTACCACAACAGGAAAGCCCTGTGCTTCTAGGCCTTCGATGCCTGCTAAGATACTTGGATACTTTTGCAGCACATCCATGGGCACGTCTGGCAAGATGATTTCTTGCTCAATGATCTGTCTCTTGACCGCGCGCTCAAAAATCTCAGATAAACATTGCACCTGAGCTTCTTGCAGGTTATTGCCCGCGCTCATGCCATTACTCAAGAATAGGTTTTCAATCAAATTCGAGGGAAAGTACGCTGTTTTACCGTCAGAGTGGCGAACATAGGGAATCGCACATATGCCACGTTCAACCATGCCCGAGTTGGTATCAATGAGATTAGAGCCACTGAGCTCACCATCTGGATTGTAAATATCTAAACAATATTCGTCTAAAATACCGGACGGTAGCGCGTCGTCTTCTTCTAATTGAAACCATTTTTCATTGGGATAATGAACAAACTCACTGGTTGCGATATCGGAGCCGAAAAATTGATCGTTATAGAAGAAGTTGCAGTTTAGGCGTTCGATAAACTCACCGAGTGCAGAACAAAGCGCGCTTTCTTTGGTTGCACCTTTACCATTGGTAAAACACATGGGCGATGCGGCGTCACGTATATGCAGTGACCACACATTAGGGATTATGTTGCGCCACGAAGATATCTCTATTTTCATGCCAAGATCGGCTAACATGCCGGTCATGTTGGCGATGGTTTGTTCCAGTGGTAGGTCTTTGCCCAAGATGTAGGTGCTAGTATCGCCATCGGCTTGCCCCATCAACATGGCATTAGCGTCTTGGTCTAAGTTTGCAACCGGTTCAATTTTAAACTCTGGACCTGTTTGTACCACCTTCTTCACGGTACAGCGATCTATAGAACGTAAGATGCCTTCTCTATGTTTATCTGCAATGTCATCTGGCAGCTCGACCTGTATTTGGAAAATTTGGTTGTAGCGATCTTCAGGGTCGACAATATTGTTTTGTGACAGTCGGATATTTTCCGTTGAAATGTCACGGGCTTTACAATAGACCTTGACAAAGTAGGCCGCACAAAGGGCTGACGATGCTAAGAAATAATCGAAAGGGCTGGGAGCTGAGCCATCGCCTTTATAGCGAATAGGCTGATCGGCGGTGACGGTAAAATCATCAAACTTTGCTTCCAGTCTAAGATTGTCGAGAAAATTAACTTTGATTTCCATTAAATATGTCCAGATACGTGCGCTGTCAATCGGCGAGCTTGTCTTAATTGCAGAGAATTATCGGTGTTTTTAGCGCAATAGTCTTGGGTTAATTACGAAAATGACTCAAATAAGCGCGTTTAGAGAAAAACGGTGTATTCAAGGTAGAAACTTACCTGTGATTTTCGCCTTGAAAAACACATATACAGACCCCCTTTTTTCCAAGACCAAAGCAAGCCACAGTAAAAATGCAACCGGCTCTCATGCTAAGTCTGACAATTTTTGTAACATATTCCACTCGACTAACGCTTCGCATAAACGCCTTCAGCTGTCACAATCCGCCACATAGCAATAACATAACCTCATTAGCAGTAACACAATGGCAATCATAACGACATCTAAAGCTCTAGTACGTCCCTTGCTCTCTACTATTCTATTAGCCTGCACATTTTCAGTTTTAGCAGGGACCAGTCAGCAATTTCATATCGATATTCCTAGCCTCGAACAAGGCGTCACCATAGATGGACGGCTCGATGAGCCTCAGTGGCTGTTGGCGGCAAGTACTGAGCTTATATATGAAACTAGCCCGGGCGAAAATATTGCAGCGCCCGTGGCGACTCAGGTCAAAATTTTCGCCACACAAACCAGTCTATTTGTCTCATTTGTCGCACAAGACCCTGACTCCAGTGCCAAGGGCAACCTTATCCGCGCCAACATCACCGACCGCGACGCTCTTTGGGGCGATGACTTAGTCGGCATCAAGCTAGACACCTTCAATGATGAGCGACTCGCTTATCAGTTCTTCGTTAACCCCTATGGCGTACAGATGGACTCCATAGAAAATGAGCTTACCGGTCAAGAGAGTAACGCCTGGGATGGGATCTGGCACAGCAGTGCCCGAAAAACCGATACTGGCTACCTGGTAGAGATGGAGTTGCCCTTAAGGCTGTTCAATTTCGATAGCAAGCTGGACGTCCAGACTTGGGGCATTGAGTTTATTCGTTTTTACCCGAGAGATAAGAGCCATAGATTGTCGACTCACTCCATTGACAGAAACAATAACTGCCAACTCTGCCAGTTAGGCACGGCGACAGGCCTCAGCGGCATAGAGTCTGGCCAAGCTCTACAGCTCACACCGTCACTGGTGATGAGCAGAAACAGTCAGCGAGATTTAGATCCGTTAGAGGATTGGAGTAATGACAACAAGATAGAGCCCGGACTGGATATTCGCTGGGGGATCACTCCAAATACCTTACTGAGTGCCACCATAAACCCTGATTTTTCTCAGGTCGAGGCCGATGCGGGCCAACTGGATATTAACAGCACCTTCGCCCTCTTCTATCCGGAGAAACGCGCCTTCTTCCTCGATAACAAGGACTACTTCGATACTCAACTGCAGCTACTGCATACCCGAAATATTGTCTCACCCGACTATGGAGTCAAGCTCACCAGCAAGGTCGATAACCACACCTTCGCCCTGATGGTCACTAACGACACTAAGACTCACTTTTTGATACCGGGTAACCTGAGCTCAGATATCGCCAGTATCTCTGAGGAAAGCCATAACCTTGCGGGACGATACCGAGCCGATTTTGGCAGTGAGCTTTCCATCGGCGCGCTCGTCACAGCCAAGCAAAGCGATCAATACCATAACTATGTCGCCAGTGGTGATGTGAAGTACCAGCCGACACAACAAGATACCTTGACCGCTCAATATGTATTCTCGACCACGGAATATCCCGATGACCTGTATAAGGAATTCTGCTCGGAAGATACCTGTATTCCCGACAACTCATGTGAGTTGGGTGATTGTGGCATCAATGAGCGCGTGTTGCGAACCCAACTAGATGATGAGATCGGTGATGACTTGTATCGACTCAAATACGTCCATAAACGCCGTAACTGGTTTGCCTTCACTCAATATGAATCGATAGGTGACGATTTCAGAGCCGACCTAGGTTTTATCAGCCGAGTCGATGTGACTAAGTTGGTCGCGGGTGGTGGCTATATCTGGTACCCCCTTAATTCCAGCTTCAACCGTATCGAACTCAGTGGCGATTGGGACATCAGCCACAATCAAGCGGGCGAGTTAATCGAAGAGGAGACTGAGGCCAGAATAGAGTTTGAGGGCTCGATGCAAAGCTTCACCGCCATTGGCTTTGTCAATCGAGACCGTGTCGGCAGACGCCATGATGCGTCGAGCCTGGCCATCGAAGGTAACACGCAGATGTTTACCGAAAATGTTGGCTGGCTCTATTCAGAATTTACTCCTTTGAGACAAGTCAGCATAAAACTGGATGCCGATTACGGCGACAGCATAGATTATAGTAACGACCGACTAGGCACTCAGCTGTTTATCAGCCCTGGGGTCGAGTGGAATATCACCGACAGCGTATCTCTGGACCTATCCCATATGTATCGCAGCTTGGATGTTGATGATGGCGAGCTGTTCACCGCTAACTTAACGGACGTGCGCCTCAGCTGGTATTTCAATATCAACAACTTCATTCGCATCTCGAGTATCTATACCGATATTCAACGCGATCCCAGTTTATACCTCTACAGCACACCAAAAGAGAGCGAACAGAGTCTGGGCAGTGAGATCCTCTACGGTTATAAGCTCAACCCACAGAGTGTATTTTACCTAGGGTATTCAGACGGTATGCAGTCAAACGACAATATCGATTCTCTGACGAGGGATGAGCAGACCTACTTTATGAAATTAAGTTATGCCTGGCTGCTCTAACTCGTGAGTGAATACAGTAGGAAATGAGCAAGCCTCATACACGTCATAAATCTGAGTTACGCCGGGCCGCTCTAACTCGTGAGTGGATACAGTAGGAAATGAGCAAGCCTCATACACGTCATAAATCTGAGTTACGTCTGGCTGCTCTAGCTAGTGAGTGAATACAGTAGGAAATGAACAAACCTCATACACGTCATAAATCTGAGTTACGCCGGGCTGCTCTAAATTGTAAGACTAAGTACAATAAGATGAGCAAACCTCATACACGCTATGAGGCTGAGTTAGGTCTGGCTACTCTAACTTATGGCTTATAACTTGCTGCTTGCTGCTTGCTGAAATTTGTCACTAAGACGAGTAAGAAAGCGGCTTACTTGCTAAAAAGCAGCCATTTTTGTTACTCTTTTTCGGTGGCCCATGTTGTAAACAATCTGACTCTACAATTAGATATTCATCCCAATGAAACACTTATCTCCAAAAAAATCTCCCCCTTGTCAGATATTTCAATCGACTAAAATTAACGCTAAACCTCAACAAAACTTAGGGTCGAAACTAATTCTCGGTAAAATATCAAAATATTTTTCTAGATAACCACCTCAGATTCAACATTGCGTTTACCCCTAACAAACAACACCTTACAATATAGGCACCCCTAATTGTAACGCCTAAAAAAATCCGTGACTGACGCCTCACTTGGGAAATTAAATTTGATAGTTACAGCTCTAACCATTAGAGTTGTAATTAATTGAACGTTCAATTAATAAGTTAAAACACGGGGTTTTGCTTTTTTATGTCCAGGCCGCCAATGAAAACAGTGAGACAACAACAGCTAATCGACGCAACTTTGATCTCAGTTGAACGTCATGGTTTACATCACACCACAATTAATACCATTAGCTTTCTAGCCGGCACATCATCCGGACTCATCAGTCACTATTTTGGTGGTAAACAGGGTCTGATAGAAGCAACACTCAAGCATCTTCTCGACCAGCTTAAACAGGCTTTGTTGAGTCGTACCTCGGGTAAAAGTCTGACATCAATCGAACGTTTGTGCATGATTGTCGACGCTAACTTTACCGAGTTTCAACGTTCAACCCCGGCCACTAAGACCTGGTTAAGCTTCTGGTCTCAGGCGGTGCACGAACCAGGTTTGGCTAGGCTGCAGCACATCAACAGCCAACGTCTATATAGCAACTTACTGTTTTCTTTCAAGCAATTACTCCCTAAATCTGAGGCTATAACGGCCTCAAGACAGACCGCGGCTATGATTGACGGGTTTTGGCTACGCAGCGCATTAAGCGCATCCCCCGAGAAAGAATTCGAGCAAGCCCCATTATTATGTAAAGCCTTTATTGAGGCTGTGATCATCCAGCATGGAGAACATCAATGTCATTAGTTGTTTATCAAAATTATGTCCACGGACACTCTCTCTCCAATGACACAGGTGAAACCTTCGAAGTCATTAATCCGGCGACCGGAGAAGTCAGCTATTTAGTTGAAGTCGCCGATGAAAAAATTCAGCAAGCGGCCATAGAAAGTGCCAAGACAGGTTTTGCCATCTGGTCAAAGATGACCCCGATGGAACGTAGCCGCATTCTATTAAAGGCCGTGGCGATTCTGCGAGAGCGCAATGACGAACTTGCCGCAATCGAAGTACAAGATACGGGTAAGCCTTGGCAGGAGGCCTCTGTGGTCGACGTGGTTACTGGTGCCGATTCCATCGAGTTTTTTGCAGGACTAGCGCCAAGTATCGAAGGCAATCAACAGCAAGTTGGCGCAGATTTCTATTACACCCGCCGTGAGCCTTTAGGGATCTGTGCCGGTATTGGCGCATGGAACTATCCTTTGCAAATAGCCTGCTGGAAGTCGGCACCGGCACTGGCCTGCGGTAACGTGATGATTTTTAAGCCGTCTGAAGAGACGCCCCGAGGGGCAATTAAGCTGGCCGAAGTGTTCACTCAGGCAGGCGTTCCCGATGGCGTGTTTAACGTCGTTCAGGGGGATGGCCGCATTGGTGCCTGGCTTACTACCCATGAGGATATCGCCAAGGTCTCCTTCACCGGAGAAGTCGGTACGGGTAAAAAAGTGATGGCCGCGGCAGCGGGCTCACTGAAACAAGTGACCATGGAGCTCGGCGGCAAGTCACCTCTTATCATCTTCAACGATGCCGATGTCGACAATGCGGTATCTGCGGCCATGTTAGGTAACTTCTACACTCAAGGTGAAGTCTGTACCAACGGCACTCGGGTGTTTGTCCAGCAAGACATTTACCCCAGCTTTATCGAGAAACTGCTTGAGCGCACACAGAAGAATATGGTTTGCGGTGATCCTATGGATCCGGCCACCAACTTTGGCGCCCTCATTTCTAAAGACCACCAAGCAAAAGTGCTCGAGTATATCGAGATAGGCAAGGCAGAAGGCGCACACCTGCTTACAGGCGGCCATGCCTTACGACCAGAAAATGCCCCCAATGGCTTCTTCGTCGCCCCCACCATCTTCACCCAGTGCACCGATGAGATGACCCTGAGCAAAGAGGAGATCTTCGGCCCTGTGATGTCGGTACTGACCTTTACCGATGAAGATGAGGTGATCAGACGCGCTAACGATACTCGTTTAGGCTTAGCCGCTGGGGTCTTTACCCAAGACATCACCCGCGCCCATCGCGTTATCCATCAACTCGAGGCTGGGATCTGCTGGATAAATGCCTATGGTGCCTCTCCTGCTGAGATGCCCGTCGGTGGATACAAGATGTCAGGCATAGGCCGTGAAAACGGCAGCGAGACCCTGAAAGCCTATACTCAAATTAAAGCTGTGTATGTCGGTATGCAGCCACTGGAAAGCCCGTTTTAAGACATGAATATGACAAATACCCAGACACCAAAACAATCCGAATACGATTACATCATAGTTGGCGCAGGCAGTGCGGGTTGTGTATTAGCCAATCGACTGTCGGCAGACCCAGCGAACAAGGTGCTCTTATTAGAGACAGGTGGCAGTGATAAGAGCATCTTCATCCAGATGCCAACGGCCCTGTCGATCCCGATGAACAGTGCCAAGTACGCATGGCAGTTTGAGACCGAAGCCGAGCCTCATCTGGACAATCGCCGTATGCATTGCCCTCGGGGAAAAGTATTAGGCGGCTCCTCCTCTATCAACGGCATGGTCTATGTAAGAGGCCATGCCCGTGATTTCGATGAGTGGCAGCACAGCGGCGCAAAAGATTGGGATTATGCCCATTGCCTGCCCTACTTCAAGAAAGCCGAAACTTGGGCCTTTGGCGCTGATGAGTACCGTGGTGATGCGGGACCTCTGGCGGTCAATAACGGCAACAACATGAAAAACCCCTTATATCAAGCCTTCGTCGATGCGGGTGTCGATGCCGGATATTTGGCAACCGCAGATTATAACGGTGCCCAGCAAGAGGGTTTTGGCCCTATGCATATGACCATCAAGAATGGCGTACGTTGGTCGACGGCCAATGCCTACCTCAGACCTGCGATGAAACGCAGTAACCTGACAGTGGTTACCCATGCCTTGGTACACAAGGTGTTATTCCAGGGTAAAAAAGCGGTCGGTGTTCGTTATGAGCGCAAGGGCAAGATAACCGATATCGAGTGCAACAATGAAGTGGTGCTCAGCGCTGGCTCCATCGGCTCGCCACACATTCTGCAGTTATCAGGCATAGGTGAGGCCGATACTTTGGCCAAGGCAGGTATCGAACTGGTACATGAGTTACCGGGTGTGGGCGAGAATCTACAAGATCATCTCGAGTTCTATTTTCAGTTTAAGTGCCTTAAACCCATTTCGCTCAATGGTAAACTCGATCCACTCAATAAGCTGTTTATCGGTACTCGCTGGGTCTTAAATAAATCAGGCTTAGGCGCGACCAATCATTTCGAGTCTTGTGGATTTATTCGTTCCAAACCCGGACTCGAGTGGCCAGATCTGCAATACCACTTCCTGCCTGCTGCCATGCGTTATGACGGTAAAGAGGCCTTCGCGGGGCACGGATTCCAGGTTCACATAGGTCATAATAAGCCAAAGAGTCGCGGCGCAGTCAAGGTCGTATCCAGCGATCCCCATGGGGCCCCGAGTATTCAATTTAACTACCTCTCTCACCAAGATGATATTGCAGCCTTCCGCGCTTGTGTACGTTTGACTCGAGAGATCATCAATCAGCCTGGGCTCGATGAGTACCGTGGCGAAGAGATCCAGCCTGGAATGTCGGTTCAAACCGATGAAGAGATCGATACCTTCGTCAGGAGCTCGGTCGAGAGTGCCTATCACCCCTCCTGTTCATGCAAGATGGGCGAAGATGCTATGGCTGTAGTGGACTCAGAAACCAGAGTACATGGCATCCAAGGGCTTAGGGTGGTTGATTCATCGATTTTCCCCACCATTCCCAATGGCAACCTTAACTCACCGACAATCATGGTGGCCGAGCGCGCCGCCGATCTTATTTTGGGCAATGCACCTCTGAAAGCCAGTACGGCCCCCGTCACCTTAACCAGTGATTGGCAGCTGAAACAGAGGCTAAATCCACCCAAAAGATAACACCTGATGACTCGTTAACCCGAGACATCAGCAGACCAGGTTTAAGGCCAACCTGAGCCATATCGGCTAAATGGCCCTATTAACGCCAAGTTCAATTTATCAATCCTTAAATTTTGTCGCATCGATGTTTAAGGCTTGAGGGATTCTTACGAGTATAAAACCTTGTCCCTTGGCACCTTTAGAATAAAAATAAGGAACTAAACCTATGTTTTATCATAATATTAAGGCGAGGACTCAATAATGACAACCTGGCTTACTATCGGGATATTATTTACCTTCGCCGCCATTGCCTTGGTGATTTATCGTTGGGGTAATGTGGAGTGTATCGGTGTCACCCCAGTTCGTACCTTCACCTTTATCGCCATACTGTTCACCTCTGGCCTCGACGTGGGACTCATCATGTTCCCACTCACCGAGTTTGCCGGCTATGCAGATGTGACTGCTAGCCCTGAATACGGTTTTAGCAATCCTTTGGCCATAGAGTTTGGCTTCTGGGCATTTCTGATCTGGGCATTTTACTTCTTAACTTGCTTCTATTTCTGTGTGATAGAGCCTAGAGTTAAATTCTTTGAAATCCCACTGATTAAGTTTATCAATAACCTGGTCATTATCGGTACCTGTGCCTTCACCGCTTACCTCTTGCTAACTAATCTGCCTTGGTATCTGCCAGGGATGGGCGACGGTGAGACCATTGTCAGCAGCTTCTATCTGATAGTCTTTGCCGTGATTGCCACCGCAGTTTATTCCAGTACCAGTATTCGTTACGTTCGCACCCTGAGCTTAGTCAGCACCTGGATGTTCTTAGGCTTGATCGTGATCATGTGGGCTGGTGCCTTCTTATCGGACGGCTCGGGTGTCGGCGAGTTTGTCACCACCTTTGCCATGATCGGCGATTACTTCGGCAACCTACATCACTTTGTATTACCGATGAATGATTACCATGAATTCTACCTGTTTTGGTGGTTTGCCTGGAGCATCATGATTGGTCAATTTACCTCTCGTTTCGTCGGTGGTATGAAGACCTATCAAGTGCTGATTGCCATGATGGTGTTCCCATCTATCCCCATCGCAGTTTGGTTCACTGTGCTCTATTACTATAGCGCCAACGAAATCGCGACCACCGGCTTTTATAACTTGGCTATGGTCATGGTGGGTATCACCTTTGTGATTAATTCACTGGATTCACTCATCCGACTCTATACCGACAACCTTAACTTAACAGTGCAACGTTTCGGTAAGACCAAGTACATCTTAGGCAACGTAGTGCTAATGAGTGGCTTAACCTTGCTGTTCCAACTGGATTTCCTACAAATACAGTGGGTAGGTGCAGTGGCTATCGGCCTGATTTTAGGTTGCTTCTGTTATATTTTGGCGAAGAAATATAAGCGAGTGGCGGCCATCGAAGCGTCACCAAAAGCAAACAAGATTGATTTTAATAAAATTGAATTAGCTAACTAATTAAGCTAAAAATACAACAAAGAGAAGATGATGAACAATACAATAAAAAATCTGGCATTACTGGGATTAATAGCCCTACCTACAACGGCAATAGCAGGCGTAAGCTCGACCGTCACCGCGGTGTCTGATTACACGTTCAACGGTGTGAGCCAGACAGATAATAGCCCAGCAATACAGGCCAGCCTAGACTATGCAGCAGATTCCGGTTGGTATGTGGGCACTTGGGCCTCAAATGTCGATTTTGGCTCGGCTGACGATACCTGGTTAGAGTTAGACTTCTATGGCGGCAAGTTCTTCCAGCTAACGCAGAGCGTGACTCTGGATGCCGGTATCGCTTATTACACCTATCATGGTGATTCGGGATCAGACGATTACCAATACCCTGAACTGTATACCAAATTCGGTTATGCATCATCAATGGGACAGAGTGAACTTAACTTCTGGTATACATGGGATTACTTTGGTGAAGGTGCAGGTCATTACATCATGATGGCGGCGCATACATTTACTGTTGCCGAAGGTCATGATATTCGAGTCGTTATCGATCGCTCAACCTCTCTCGATGAAGACAAATGGGCATGGGATGGAGATAAGTCCTACAACCATTTCCGCGCCGAGTATATGACCAGCTGGCAAGGCTTCGACTTTAACCTGGCAGTAGAAAACACCAGCATGGATACAGATACCAGTGATACCCGAGCGGTATTGTCTGTGGCACGCACCTTTGGTTTCTAACTTGACCTTGCTTAGCTAGGTGACCTAGTCAAAAACATGCAGAATAGCGGCTAAACGTTATTCTGCATGTTTGTCGCGTGAGTCCCACAAACAATTCTGTTAATGTGCTCAAAAATGAGGGGAGGATTATGGAAAAGTACGAACAACTATTGATTTCATTGCGCCGTGTGATTCGGGCCATCGATATACATTCCCGTCAGCTGAATAAGCAATCGGGGTTAACAGGCCCTCAACTCATGGTCATGCAAAACATTGCCCATCTGGACGCACCTCTTGTCAAAGAGATAGCCCAAGAAGTTGCCCTGAGCCCCGCCACTGTGACCACGATTATCGATAGACTCGAAAGCCGAAAGTTGGTGTTCAGAACTCGTAGTAAAACGGATAAGCGCAAGGTTCACCTGTCATTGAGTGAAACTGGACAAGCATTACTGAGCAGCGCCCCCAAGCCCCTCCAAGAGCATTTTATTACCCGTTATCAAAACCTCGAAGGGTGGGAACAGAGCCAACTGCTGTCATCCGTAGAGCGTATCGCCACTATGATGGATGCTCAGGAACTCGATGCAGCTCCCGTGTTACTGGTGGGCCAGATCCAAGCAGAAGAATAACCTAGGCTTAGACACACACTAGATTTCGGCCAGACTCTTTGACATCATAAAGGGCCTTATCGGCTCTTTGAATAGGCTCATCTAGGTTATCATCTGCCCACCCAGCAATGCCTGTAGATAAACATATCCCCTTCGAAGTAACACTTCATTGCCCACATAGTGGCCTTAGCTATCCGTGGCCTGCTTAAAAAATCGATATCCAGCAGAGCAAAGGTTAAGGCTGCCTGTTTCGACAGCACTAACCTGACAATTTCCCCTTCCTGTCATCGAGCCGAATCTATTTTTGCCTTCTTGAGATCGATCACCACGGTTGCCGAAATTTTATCTTGTATTGCCTGCCTGTTGGCATCCCAAAATATCTGTAGAAATCCGAGTAGCCCGGTCGCAAATCCTGCACCATACCCCCCATAACGACCAAATGAATCCCATAGAGAGAGTTTAGTGCCATCGAGTTGAATGACTCTGATCCCCAGTAGCTTCTTGCCTAAAGTTTGTCCATCAAACCAGGCTGTGAAAACGGTGAAGTAAAAAGCAGCCCAACCAAATCCCAGCCCCAAGTCATTGAGTATCCCCTTGGCCCAGGAAATTAAACTGTAGTCGTCTGCCTCATCATCTTCTTGGTCTAACTCTTGTAACTGTCTCACCTCATCCGATTGGCTCAACTCATGCAGTTCTTGGATCTTCTCCCCTAAGTTCAGCTCTTGTAACACCCGAGTATTGGTTGGGATGTCCTCTGCGCCAGATGATTCAGCTCCCTGTGACGGCACTAATTCAGCCGCCTTAGCGACACTGGTCTCATTTAGCTTATCTTTCTCTAGCCTGTTTAACTCATCCATTTCGGCCAAGTCTTGCGCTATGTTCTGCTTAAGCAGAGTCTTATCGGCTGCCGATAAGCCTATGTCATCTATGGCATTATTGACTATAGAGACTTGCTCAGATATTGGCAGTTGTGATGCTCGCAGTGCAGGCACTAATTCGGTTAGCTCAATTTCGGCGCAATCTAACGTTAAACAATGGCTAAAACGAATAATATTGGGTACATAACCGATAAGCTGGCTTACCGCTGCGAGTGACATCGGCGCAGCGGAAATGACGGGCTCACTATCAGGATCATCACCGGAGAAGAAGCCCCCTATCGTCACCCAAAGCATCATCACCAGCATGGAGAGATACAGGCCCCATTTAAAAAAATTGCCGAGTTGACGACTCTTTCTCTGGATCAGCAAGGTCAAACCTACCAATAGCAGAAACACCCAGCCCGCCTGTTCTGCGAGCACTGAGATCAGCAAACCATCGACCAAGATGGCCAAGCCACGCTTCATCGGGGTCGCTAACGGGGTATACAGTACCTGAGGCGCAATCTCGAAGGCAAAAGGAGTGACGATGGATTTAGGATCGGTTTTAGGAGACATTGGCGAGACGTGCGCAGGTTTTTTCTCGTGGGCTGTACTTGTCATAGCTATCCATTGTTATTATTTTTAGTTTCTACACAGGTAAACTTATGCCGATGCGAGCAAAAATTTTATGCCAAGATAGGTAAATACCTCTATATTAAACATCTAAGATTGGCGCCAGATATAAGCCGGAATCAATATAGATACAATAGCTTAACATTTTTAACCATCATCCAACTCAAGGTTTAATACTAGATATATGATGTTTAATAACAAAATGGAATAACGAAGAACAAACTATCACTTCTATTGCCGCTAAAGGCGATTATGATTAGCTTGAATATTCAAAGGAGCAGCAAGCAATGAGCAAAATTTTCGAAGACAATTCATATACCATAGGTAACACCCCTCTGGTTCGCCTTAAACGTGTGAGTAAAGGCAATGTTTTAGCCAAAATAGAAGCCAGAAACCCAAGCTTTAGCGTTAAGTGTCGCATCGGTGCAAATATGATTTGGGATGCTGAGAAGAAAGGTTTGCTGACTCAAGGTAAAGAGCTTATTGAGCCAACATCGGGCAATACTGGCATATCCCTGGCTTATGTTGCGGCCGCTCGCGGATATAAACTGACTCTAACCATGCCAAACACCATGAGCCTGGAGCGCCGTAAACTGCTAAAAGCTTTGGGCGCTAACTTGGTGCTTACCGATGGTGCTAAAGGCATGAAAGGGGCTATCGATAAGGCCGAAGAAATTCGCCAATCTGCTCCTGAAAAATATGTATTACTGCAACAATTTAATAACCCGGCTAACCCGGAAATCCATGAGAAAACAACGGGTCCAGAGATCTGGAATGACACCGACGGTGAAATCGATGTCTTAGTCGCGGGTGTGGGCACCGGTGGTACTATCACAGGAGTGAGCCGTTTTATTAAGAATACTAAGGGTAAGGCCATCACCTCTGTCGCTGTAGAGCCCGCAGACTCACCTGTTATCGCCCAGACTCTTGCGGGTCAAGCGGTACAACCTGGGCCACATAAGATCCAAGGTATAGGTGCCGGCTTCATTCCTGGCAACTTGGATCTGGAAATGGTTGACCGCGTCGAAGCTGTGACGAACGAAGAGTCAATCGAAATGGCCCAACGTTTGATGAAAGAGGAAGGCATCTTAGTGGGGATCTCTTCCGGTGCTGCGGTCGTCGCTGCGAATCGCATTGCCGAACTTCCTGAATTTGAAGGCAAGACCATAGTGGTGATTTTACCTTCTGCTGCCGAGCGTTATCTCTCTTCAGCCTTATTCCAGGGTGAATTTTCTGACGCTGAAAACGTTCAATAAACATCACTGACACTCGAATTAAAAAACCGGATCTGATATCCGGTTTTTTTATGCCTGCCAATTACGCAAGGATAGCTCTGATAAGATCTTTGCTGTCTTTAAAGTAATAGGTCGTAGAAGCTAAAGGTACATCGGCTTCTTTCGCCACGGCGCGATGGCGAACCCCCGGATCCCCTCCTTAACGATAAGCCTTAGGCTGGCTTCTAAAATAATCAGCCGTCACTTCGGCTCGTTTGACGTCCCACATCAATTAATGGATGAGTCATAGTCAATCCCTTGGTTCTCTAGTCAGTCAAAATGTTATTTTTACGCGAGTAATGAGGCACTAAGTTCAACATTTTCAACTTTAGCAATATAAGTCACTATAAAAAATGCTCCAGTGTTGGTTTTTAATTCTTTTTTTTGTTTATCTAACAAAACAAGGAATTCCGTCTAATCTTATAACAACAGAGCATCATTCAGATGCTTAGGCAGCATACATATCAATTTAACATTACGTTAACTCAATATGACAGACAGGACCACTCAGTTGCAATAAGGGAGCGAGCTATGGAGTCGATTAAAATTGCTGACTACATGAATAGACGTCCAGTAACATTTACAGCGCATATGCCAATTGCAGAGGCCGTAGAACTCTTCTTGCATAACCAACAGATTGGTGGACCCGTCATCGATGAAAATAGGAAGGTCATAGGCTTTCTATCCGAGCAAGACTGCTTAATCAAGATGCTAGAAGCCACCTACCTCAATGAAAACCACTATCACGTTGGTGATGTGATGCATGGCGAGCCTCTTACTGTGAAGAAGGAATCTTCGGTACTGGACCTAGCGCAAAAAATGACCCACCACCAGCCCAAGATTTACCCTATCGTCGATGATGAAGATAAATTGATCGGTGTCATTAATCGTACAGCGGTATTGAAGGCCATAGATGACCATTTAAGAGCCATGTATAAGCGTGGACATAGCCGCTTAGTGTAGTTTTTCATCTGATACGCTTGGTTTAATGTGTCTAGATGGCAGCTCAGCCCTCTTGCACTCGCCAATGCAGTCAAGCGACCAAGCTTGCGAACACGAATCATTCATTAGAATAAGAAACAAAGAATAAGGCGCTGAGTTATGCTACCTGCGAGTTTTATTTTCTATGTTTTCGCAATAATCATAGTCACCATGACCATGATTATTGTGTCATATGCCTTAAATCCCAGAGGTCATAAGAGAACCAACGCCTACCCCTATGAATCTGGCATTGTTCCTGTTGGTGATACCCATATTCGTTGGAACGTGAACTATTTTTTAATCGCCATCTCCTTCGTGATTTTCGACATCGAAGCGGTATTTCTCTACCTCTGGTCCTTGGTGGTGGTGGAAACAAGTTGGCCCGGTCTAGCCACAGCCAGTTTATTTATCTTAGCCCTGTTCATCGCCTTAATTTATGAGATCAAACAAGGCACCTTCGATTGGGGCATTCGTAAAGAGGAGGATTCTTGATGCGTTGGCAGCTGACAAAACCTAACCCTGACGACACTCAGTCGATCCCGACGGCCTCGATGAGCATGCAAGAGGTGGTCGAGAAGAACCTGTTAGTCACCCGCTTAGAAGACCTAGTCGCCTGGGGAAGAAGCAACTCCCTATGGCCGTTTAATTTCGGCTTATCTTGCTGCTACGTCGAGATGGCAACCTCTTTCACTAGTCGTCATGATATCGCCAGGTTCGGTTCTGAAGTCATACGCGCGACGCCAAGAGAGGCCGATCTTATCGTCATCTCAGGTACCGTATTTCTTAAGATGGCCCCGGTGATCAAGCACCTTTATGACCAGATGTTGGAACCCAAGTGGGTGATCAGCATGGGCTCATGTGCCAATTCCGGCGGCATGTATGATGTCTATAGCGTGGTTCAGGGCGCAGATAAATTCCTGCCCATAGACCTTTATGTTCCCGGTTGTCCTCCCAGACCAGAAGCCCTGATGTACGGATTAACCCTGCTACAAGAGGCCATCAAGAATGGCTATCCCAGACAGAGAAGGCCACTCAATCGCGTCATCACCCCCGAAGAGATAGACAGTTTTGCCTGCCGTAACCTGCGGGATGAAAAACATGCCGCAAGAGTCGCTAGCGATAAACTCACGCCGCCAGACAGGGTATAGAGATGACTAGCATGACGAAGGAGATGTCAGCAATACCCTCTCAGACGCTCAAGCTGGAGCTGACATTAGCCATGCTGCCTGAATTAGAGCGACTCCTGGAAGACCAAGCCATTGAGCAGAGCACGGCGGACAATATTCTCACCCTCTGGATAGATAAACATCGGCTTATTCCCGCCTTAATCCTGCTCAAATCGATTCCTGAGCCGTTCAATTTTCTGTTCGACCTCTATGCCGTAGACGAGCGCCTTAGGCTAGATAAAGCCCTGCTGCCGGCCAAAGACTTCACCTTGGTGTATCAAGTCCTGTCCATAGAAAGAAACCAAGATATTCGCCTTAAGGTGGCGCTTGAGGATAACGAACATCAAGCCAGTATCACCTCCATCTGGCCCTCGGCAAACTGGTATGAGCGTGAAGTCTGGGACCTGTTCGGCATCGTATTCGATGCACACCCTAACTTGTGCCGTATTCTGTTACCACCGACCTATCAGGGTCACCCCCTACGCAAAGAGTTTCCCTGCCGCGCCACCGAGACTGAGCCATTCACTCTCGATGATGAGAAGCTTGCCAGAGAGCAAGATGCACTCAGATTCAATCCTAAAGAGTGGGGCATGGATGAAAGTAGCGCTGATAATGATTACCTGTTTCTCAATCTGGGCCCGAACCATCCCAGCGTACACGGGGTATTTAGAATCGCGCTGCAACTCGATGGTGAGCAGATTATAAATTCGGTACCCGATATCGGTTACCACCATAGAGGCGCCGAAAAGATAGCGGAGCGTCAGACCTGGCATGGCTTTATTCCCTACACCGACAGAATTGACTATTTAGGTGGGGTGATGAACAACTTCCCCTATATCTTGGCCATAGAACAATTAGCCGACATTCGGGTATCGAAGCGAGTCGAGTGCATCCGAGTCATGTTGGCCGAGTGCTTTCGCATCTTGAGTCATATGTTGTTCTTCGGCACGTTTGCCCAAGATGTCGGTCAGCTATCTCCCATCTTTTATCTGTTTATCGACCGAGAAAAACTGTTCAGCATCATAGAGGCCATCACAGGCGCTCGCATGCATCCAAGCTGGTTTCGTATTGGTGGTGTGGCCCAAGACCTGCCTCAGGGCTGGCATATCATGATGCAGGAATTCGTCGATTACTTCCCGGCTAAGCTAGATGAATACGAAGTCATGGTGATGCAAAACAGCATACTCAAAAATCGCGCCGTTGGCATAGGCCAGTATGACACCCAGCAGGCCCTCGAATGGAACATCTCCGGCGTGGGTATAAGAGCCACGGGTCTAGAGTGGGATCTGCGTAAATCCCGCCCCTACTCTGGTTATGACAACTATCAGTTCGATATTCCAATAGCTCACAATGGCGATGCTTATGACAGATGCCAACTCAGAGTCGATGAGATGAGACAAAGCATAAAGATAATCCAACAATGCATAGATAATATGCCACAGGGAAATTATAAGGCAGACCACCCATTAACCACGCCTCCGAGAAGCGACAGGAGCAAGCAAGATATCGACACCCTGATCCAACACTTTATGAATGTGAGTTGGGGCGCTGTGATGCCCAAGGGTGAGTCAAGTTTTGCCGTTGAAGCCACTAAAGGCATCAACGCTTACACCCTGATATCGGACGGTACCAGCTCAAGTTATCGCACTCGGATCCGCACCCCCTCTTTCCCCCATTTGCAGATGATCCCGACCTTGGCAAAGGGGCTAATGGTGGCCGACTTGATTGTGATCTTAGCCAGTATCGATTTTGTTATGGCCGATGTGGACAGGTAGGGGCTGATATGACACACAATTATGAGCAGCTATTGAGGATCTCTATTCAGGAAGTCATGTCCACTGACCTTCCCTCGAACGGCGATGCTTCGACCGATGAGCAGGCGGGCAATCACACACAAGCGACATTCACCACACCAGAGAAGCGCCATACTCAGGGTGAGTTGCCAGTCCGTAGCACACTGGCTGAGTCGAGGCTAACCCCCAGCGCAGAGACTCTAGCCAAGGTTGAAGACAGGCAAGCTGCTGCTGATTCATCCCAACTGAAACCATGCGAAACCAAGCAGCTCGATAAGCTGCTGGCATCGGCCCCATATCCGGCAGCAGTCTCCATCGATGCACTCAAGGTGATTCAACAACAAAGAGGCTGGGTGAGCGATGCCAGTTTATCTCTGCTGTCCGCTTATATTCAGGTGTCGGTTGCGGATCTGGATTCTGTCGCCACCTTCTATAACCTGATATTTAGGCAAGCCGTAGGTGAGGTAGTGCTGCACCCCTGTGATGGCATCAGTTGCGACTTGATGGGCGGAGTCGAGGTCCGCGCAGCCATTTGCCAGAAATTACAGCTTAACCCCGGTGAAACGACGCCGGATAACCGCTTCACCCTCATTCCTCTTCCTTGCCTGGGGGCATGTGATAAAGCGCCGGTAATGATCGCGTCGAAGCGAGTCTACCCGCACCTAACCGTGAGTAAAATAGCTCAGTTGATCGATGAACTTGAGGGACATAAAATATGACTCCTCCTCAAAATCCCTTGACTCGTTTCATTACCGATAATGCTAATTGCTGGCAACTGTCTGAGTACCTGAGTCATGGCGGATATGATGGATTAACCCAGGCGATGGCGATGAGTGCGGATGAGCTGCTGGCCAGCATCAAACAATCGAACCTGAGGGGCCGCGGTGGAGCTGGTTTTCCCACCGGACTCAAGTGGAGCTTTGTCCCTCGCGGAGTCGACGCGCCTCGGGAAAAATACTTGATAGTCAACGCCGATGAGATGGAGCCTGGTGCATTTAAAGACCGCTGGCTGCTTGAACAGACCCCACACCAGATCATCGAAGGCCTGCTGATTGGCGGATTAACCTTAGGGGCGACCCAGGGCTACATCTTCCTTCGAGGTGACTACTATCTCGCCGAGGAAAGACTGCAGCAGGCGATAGAGGAATGCAAGCAACACCAGTTACTCGGCCGAGACATCTTAGGGCGAGGCATTCAAGGACAAGCGTTTAACTTCGACATTCATATCCATTCCAGTGCCGGGCGTTATATCTGCGGCGAAGAAACTGCGCTTATCAACGCCATGGAGGGCAAACGAGCGACGCCAAGGGCTAAGCCCCCCTTCCCTCAAGTGGCCGGTCTTTGGGGAAAACCAACCATAGTCAACAATGTTGAGACATTTTGTAATCTGCCTCATATCATCAATTTCGGTAGCGACTGGTTTAACTCGCTCGGCAAGGGACAAGACGCGGGCACAAAAATCTTCGGCGTCAGCGGCAGAGTCAAGCGTCCTGGACTGTGGGAACTCCCCATGGGCACATCCATCAGAGAGATCATCGAACGCCATGCCGGCGGCATGTGCGATGGTTATCAAATCAAAGGTTTTCTTCCCGGCGGTGGCTCCACTGATTTCCTCCTCGAAGAGCACTTAGATGCTCTTATGGATTACGACGAAATTGGCAAGTTAGGCAGCCGCATGGGCACAGGTACCATCATCATCTTGGACGATCAATATTGCCCCGTCGCCATGGTGCTCAACCTGGTGCGCTTCTTCGCTCAGGAGTCTTGTGGCTGGTGCACACCTTGCAGAGATGGCCTGCCCTGGGCCGTGTCCTTACTCGAAAAAATTGAGCGAGGACAAGGTGAACTAAAGGACATAGATCAGCTGCAGGAACTGTGCGATTTCGCCGCGCCCGGCAATACCTTTTGCGCACTCGCCCCTGGCGCGGTCGAACCGTTACAAAGTGCGCTTAACTATTTCAGGCAAGATTTTGAGGCACATATCAGTCATCAATGCTGTCCCTATCATGACGCGCTATCTACAACTGAGACACTTAGCAAGATAAATGCTAACCGAGTCGAGGGGACGTGATGAATCATCCCAACACTGAAACAGACAGGGTCAGCATCACCATAGATAACCAGGCCTACCGAGTATCGCCAAATGAAAATCTGCTGCAAACCTGTCTGACACTTGGATTAGATCTGCCCTATTTCTGTTGGCATGCTGAGCTGGGCTCGGTGGGCGCCTGTAGACAATGCGCTATTACGCAATATCGAGACCATGAGGACAAGGTCGGACGCTTGGTCATGGCGTGTATGACGCCAGTAGTGGATGGCATGATAATCTCGATGCAAGATAGCCAATCAACACAATTTAGACAAACCAATATCGAAGCCATCATGACCCAGCACCCTCACGACTGCCCTGTGTGTGAAGAGGGGGGGAATTGTCATTTGCAGGATATGACCGTCATCAGTGGTCATATCAACCGACGTTACACAGGCAAGAAACGCACCCATCTAAATCAATATTTAGGTCCCATGCTCAATCATGAGATGAACCGCTGTATCGGATGCTATCGCTGCGTCCGCTTCTATCGGGACTACTGTGGTGGAGACGACTTCAATGTGTTTGGCTCGAAAAGCCATCTCTATTTTGGCCGGGCAAGCGCCGGAGCCCTAGAAAATAGCTTCTCGGGTAACTTGGCCGAGGTTTGCCCGACCGGGGTGTTTACCGATAAACCCTTCTCCGAGCACTACATACGCAAATGGGACCTGCAAACCGCCCCTACTGTGTGCCCCCACTGCAGCCTGGGCTGTAATATCACAGTGAGTGAAAGAGATCACAAGGTGCGCAGGATAACTAACCGCAGGCATGATGAGATCAACGGCCATTTTCTGTGCAACATCGGCTTATTTGGTTATGAACATGTCAATCACAGTGAGCGACTCGATGCTCCCTTGCTGCGCAATAACGCCGACAAGCGTTGCGTTATCCTGTCCACCGCGGAGGCCAAACAGCAGCTCGCTAAGCTTCTTTCACCGGCAATTATCGATAACCAGCAAGCCGCACTTAATCAGCAAAAATTAGGCAAGTGCATTGCCATCGGCTCCGCCAGAACACAGATAGAAAATAATGCCGCGCTGATGAAACTTGTGGGTCAGGACAACTTTTATCTGGGCGTGCCGGACTTGCAAGTCCAGATGCTACACATGCTGTGCAGTGCTTATCGGAGCAATAGCGTCAGTCCATTTTCCATCAAACAGGCCCAAGCTTGCGACGCCGCCTTGATCATCAATGAAGACATTAGCCACACGGCGCCCAGACTCGCACTCGCCATCAGGCAGATGAGCCGTAATTTGGGCATAAAAAAAGCCGCAAAATTGGGCCTAGCCGCTTGGCAAGATGGTCCTGTGAGAAATATAGCGCAAACCAGCCGTTCGCCTTTAGCGATTATCGCCAGCGAACCCGGTCAATTATCCAATCTGGCAACTGAGCAAGTGATCATTTCCCCCAGTGAGCAGGTGATCTTGCTCCAAGAGATACAGGATCTGCTCGCGCACAGACTTGACGAAGCAAATAGCCTTGAAGAAACGAAGAGCCTTGACGAAGCTAACAGCCTTGGCGAAACGAACAGCCTTGACGAAACGAACAGCCTTGACGACATAGAAACACACACAAATACAGGGTCATATTCTGCTTCGGCGCGGCGCATAGTCGCAGCCCTGTTAGCTGCCGACACTCCCTTGGTGATCTGCGGCCTTCAGAGTCAAGATCCGGCGCTGCTCGGCGCTAGCCTTAACATTGCCAGTTTGCTCAAACAAATTAAGCCACATGCGGGTTTTTATGGGGTGACCAAGCAGGTAAACGATCTTCATTTTGGCCTGCTTATCGAGAATAAGGCGACTGAGGCGAATTATCTGGGTATCGACTCCTTCATCGCCAGAATTATGGGCCAAGAGGGCGAAAGAGACCAAGAAAACTCGGCTCATAACGCCCCTGATACCTTGATTATTCTAGAGACAGATCTGTATCGCTATATGGAGGCCGAGCAACTAGAAGCCGCATTGGATGCGATAGATAATATTATCGTCATAGATCACATGTTAACCCCAACCGCGAAGATGGCAGATCTAATATTGCCCAGCGGCTCCTTTGCCGAATCCCAAGGCTGTTACCTCAGCTCAGAAGGAAGACTGCAGCATGGGTTTGCCACCCTATCGGGGCTTAATCAGCGCATGATGCCCTGGGTCTGGCTGGCAGAGCTGACGGATTTACCTAACCCAGCAGAGATCCATCGTTGGTTATCTCGGCATTTTCTTGTACTGGCCCCCATAGAGACATTCTCAGATCTCGCTCATATACATAGAGACTCCCCGTTCCGTATCGCCAGCCAACCACAACGTGCCAGTGCAAGAACGGCGATACATGCCGTTAATGATGTCAAAGAGCAGATGCCAATATCGGCTTCTGGCACGCCTTTTGTTCAATCTATGGAAGGCGTCGAGGGATTTCGTCAGAGTCAGGTACAGATGATCACTGTCTTGCCGGCTAATGCCTGGTCACCAAAATGGAACTCAGATCAAGGCGCCCATCGTTGCGGCAATGCCTGCAATAAGAGCCACTCCCCCTGGACCTTGGGGATCACCCTTTTCTCTCAAGCCTCCCCATCGAGCCTGTCTGCATGCTCAGATGCTCATCAAACTGAGCAAGAAAATGGGCTGCAAACCAATGCGAGTCGAAAGGAAACCAATAGCTCAGCGTTAACCAGTGCCAGCATCCGCTTAATGCCTTCGGCTAACCTATATGCCGATTTTGAGCTGGCGAGCTATTCATCGTCGATACAGTCCATGAGTCCTAAGCCCTGCCTAAAAATCCACCCAAGCCTTGCCGCCTCGCTCAATCTCATCGAAGGAGAGGAAGCTCAGATCCAAGGTGAGCATAGCGCCGCCCAGCTCATGTGTAAATTCGATAAAAATATGTCTCCCGATATCGCATTAGTACCCAACCTGATATTCACCTTACTGGGGCAGCGAGCTAAGATAATCTCACTCAAGGCTAAGGAGAACAGTGATGGTCCTACATGAGGTGTTACTGGTTCCCACCAGCGTGTTATTGCTATTACTGCTAAGCGCTGCTTGGTCTACCTGGCTCGAGAGACGATTACTCGCGGTCTGGCAAGATAGATTGGGGCCCAATCGGGTCGGCCCCTGGGGACTGCTGCAAGTGGTTGCCGACATGATAAAAATCTTCACCAAGGAGGATTGGGTCCCGCCCTTCGCCGATAAGGCCCTGTTTGTTATCGCGCCGATGATCTTGATGATAATGACCTTACTCGGTTTCGCCATCATACCTTTCTCCCCAGATATTCAGATAGCCAATTTCGATAATGCCTTGCTGTTTATCCTGGCGCTGAGTTCACTGTCGGTTTACAGCATCATGCTCGCGGGTTTCTCCTCCAACAGTAAGTATGCCCTATTGGGCGCGATGCGAACCGCGGCTCAAATGCTTTCTTATGAGGTGTTTATGGGGCTAGCTCTGATGGGCGTTGTCATCATCACCGGCAGTTTTAGCCTCAACGACATCGTGGCGGCTCAGGAAAATTACTGGTTTATTCTGAGTCAGCCCTTGGGTTTTGTGCTGTTTCTGATCGCGGGCGTGGCTGAGAGTCACCGTGCTCCCTTCGATCTCCCCGAGGCCGAAACTGAGATAGTGGCAGGATTTCATACCGAGTATTCCAGCATGAAATTTGGCATGTTCTTCATTGGTGAGTATCTGGGCGTCATCTTTGTCTCCGCGCTTATCACCACCCTCTATTTTGGGGGCTGGCAAGGACCTGTGCTGCCACCGATTATCTGGTTCCTGTTAAAAACAGGATTCTTCGTGGTGTTTTTTATTCTGCTGAGAGCCGCTATACCTAGGCCCAGATACGATCAACTGATGCGACTGGGCTGGGCGGTATTATTGCCGCTCACTTTACTCAACCTGCTGTTAACCGCCCTATGGCAGTTAACACTAGGTTTCTAATCGGAGAGTGGATCATGCTCAGCCAAATAAGAACCTTGATCACCATCTTGAAGCATACCTTCACCCCCGCCGATACGGTGCAGTATCCGGAGCAAAAACCTTACCTCTCTCCCCGATATCGAGGCCGAATTGTGCTGACACGAGATCCCGATGGTGAGGAACGTTGCGTCGCGTGTAATCTCTGCTCAGTCGCCTGTCCCGTCGATTGTATCTCGGTAGAGAAAACCGAGAAACCCGATGGTCGCTGGGAGGCAAAGACCTTCACCATCAACTTTTCCCGTTGCATCCTGTGCGGCTTCTGCGAAGAAGCCTGTCCGACCCACGCGATTCAACTCACGCCTGATTTTGAGATGGCGGAATATGACAGGCAAAATTTGGTCTACGAGAAGCATCATCTGCTGATTTCAGGCCCGGGGAAGTATCACAAGTATAATTTCTATAAGGTCAGTGGTAAGGCCATAACGGGCAAGGCTAAAGGTGAGGCCATCGACGAGCAAGCCCCCATCAATGTCAGGAGTCTGCTGCCATGATTGACATCATATTTGTCATCACAGCCGCCGTCGCCATCATATCGGCGCTTCTCACTGTTTGCGCCCATAATGTGGTACATGCTCTGCTGTATCTGGTCACCATGATGTTGGCCATCGCACTGATTTTCTTCCTGCTGGGATCGCCTTTTGCCGCTGCACTACAGATCATTGTCTACGCAGGCGCCGTCATGGTGCTATTCGTTTTTGTCACCATGATGCTGCACCAGGGAGAACGCAGCTTAACAGCAGAGCGGCTATTGTTTAATCCTAAGGTGGCTAAAGGCCCCCTGATATTATCAACGCTCTTGGTCATAGAGCTCATCTTGATCTCCTTAGGCTCAGTTGGCCTACATCGAGAGATAATCGCTAGCGCAGTACCTGTGGATCAGACGGTGAAACAGCTAGCCATACAGCTCTTCGGCTCCTATCGGGTCCTGGTCGTGTTAGCTGCCATCATGCTGCTGGCCGCGCTTGTCACTGCCATCCATATCACCAAGCAAGGCAGCATCCCACATTCATCCACGGATACTGAAGCTGGGCAGGCACCAAGTTTAGGTTCTAGCGAATTCACCCCAGACGTCAATGTCAACGACATCACCAAGCAAGAGACGAACAAGCAAACCCGAGGTGAATACCGATGATAGCGATCACTTGGATACTGGTGTTAAGTGGGGTGCTGTTCGCTATCGGTCTGTTCGGCTTATTGAGTCGCCGAAATTTACTCTTTATGCTGATCTCACTGGAGATAATGCTCAATGGCGTAGCCCTGATATTTGTCGCCGCCTCGAGTCTGCATGGCAATGTCGATGGCCAAATCATGTATCTATTCATCCTCACGCTGGCCGCCTGTGAAGTCGCTGTTGGTCTGGCTTTGGTTATTCATATTTATCGACAACAGCAAGATTTAGATGTCGATAAACTCACTAAGCTGAAGGGATAATATGAACAGTTTATTGATGAATGATCTATTGGTAAATAATCTATTGATGGCCATTCCTCTGCTTCCCCTGTGCAGCGCGGCAGTATTGATTTTATTTCAGCCCAATGATCGGTGGACAAGAATACTCGGGGTTAGCTCAGTGAGCCTGGCAGCCCTGTTGGCCCTAATACTCAATGTACAAGTCTGGGATGAAGAGTTATTTATCATTCAGGCTTCCTTGGGAGAGTGGCTGAGTATCGACACCTCACAATTAGCTTCTTTGGGGGGCGCTGCACAACATACAGGTGCACTCAAGCTGAGCTTTGGCCTGTATCTGGACCCTTTATCCCTGGTGATGATCACCATCATCTGCTGCATCGGCGCCCTGATCCATGTTTATTCGGCAAGTTATATGCTCCAAGATGCCGATCAATGCCGCTTCTTCGCTTACTTAAACTTGTTTGTATCCTCCATGCTAATTCTGGTGCTGGCCGACAACCTGGTGCTCCTCTATCTGGGATGGGAAGGCGTGGGCCTGTGCAGCTATCTTTTAATTGGATTTTGGTATCAGAAAACGGACAATAACAGGGCCGCCAACAAGGCTTTCATCATCACCCGCATCGGCGACACAGCCATGTTAATCGGAATCATACTGCTGTTTTATCAGTTCGACACCCTAAATATTCAACAAATACAGCAGCAATCTCAAACATTTCTACTCGCTAATTCCCCAGAAGAAAACCCGTTAATTGTACTTTCTTGCCTACTTTTATTTGCCGGAGCCGCGGGAAAGTCGGCGCAGATGCCATTACATTCCTGGTTACCCGATGCCATGGCGGGCCCGACACCAGTCAGTGCGCTCATTCACGCGGCGACTATGGTGACCGCTGGTATATACTTGATAGCAAGAAATGATGCCCTGTACCAACTTGCCCCTCAGGTATTGCTGCTTATCGCCATAGTTGGGGTATTGACCTTACTGCTCGGCGCGACTTCGGCACTGTTGCAAACGGATCTGAAACGCATATTGGCCTACTCGACCATCAGTCAACTTGGCTATATGTTTTTAGCCTTAGGCGTCGGCGCCGCATCTACGGCAATCTTTCATCTGATGACCCACGCATTTTTCAAGGCCCTACTGTTTCTCAGCGCCGGGGCATTGATCTATTGCATGAATCATGAGCAAGACATAATGAAGATGGGCGGCCTGAGAAAGAAGCTGCCTTTACTGGCTCTGAGCTTTGCCATAGGCTGCGCCGCTCTTGCCTCTCTGCCCATGACATCGGGATTCTTCAGCAAGGAGTTAATTTTACAGCAGGTGGCAATGGCTGAGCAGCCACTCTTATGGTGGGGAGCCTTATTAGGCGCATTATTTACCGCGCTATACAGTGGCAAGTTATTCTTTATTATCTTCATGGGAAAGCCTGGCCATGCGCCTAGCCATAAAACCCCGGCAGTTATGGGGGCCGTCCTTATTGTCTTGATGACACTGGCCTTACTCGGTGGCATACAGCCACAAGGGGTCGTGCACCAGTTTGGCGAGTTAACCCTTGACTCATCTTCAGGCCTGACACCTCTGGAACATAGCTTACCTATCCTAGTGCCGTTGTTCGGTGTGCTCTTAGCCTGGTTTTGTTTTGGTCAAAGCAGTAGAGATAAACCCGCCGATAAACTGGGTTTAGGCCGTTTTATACATTCAGGCTGGGGTTTCGATACCTTGTTCACTCGCGTTTTTATCACACCTTTTAAAAAACTCACTTACCTCAATCGCCACGACATTATCGATGCGAGTTTTCGAACACTCGAGACAATCAGCTATCGCCTCCACCTGATGTTCAATCGATTGCAAACGGGGCAACTAAGACGTTACAGCGCCAGTCTGATCGTATTTAGCATCTTAGCTATCGCATGGGGAGTCATAAGATGAACTCACCTCGCCAGCCCTATAGTTTGCTGCCTTGTTTCGTTTTAACCCATGCATTAGTTAACCTATTAAGGCTGATAAGATGACCCTGCTGTGCTTAATCTTAATTCCACTCCTAGGCGGGCTGCTGGCCTGGTACAGTCAAGGCTTTAATCCAAATTTGCCACGCAGAATATCTCTGTTCACACTGATAACCAGCTTGGTCTATATCACTGCTCTGACATTAACCCGCCCACTTGCCCGAAGCAGTCAGTGGCTTTTCGATGAGAGCCATGCCTGGATTGACAGGTTTAATATCACGGCTCACTTTTCCATGGATGGATTAAGCCTGATCTTGATATTACTGACCCTATTGATGGGGCTAGCCGCCCTCTCTTCCGCCTGGAGTGAAATTGACAAACATCAGGGATTCTTCTACTTTAATTTTCTCTGGACCTTGGCCGGGATCATCGGCGTTTTTCTGGCGATGGATCTACTGCTCTTCTTCGTCTTCTGGGAAGTCATGTTGGTTCCCATGTATTTTCTTATTGCCATATGGGGACATGAAAATCGTCGATATGCCGCGCTGAAATTCTTCTTGTTTACTCAGGCTGGCGGATTATTGATGCTACTGAGCATCATAGCTTTAGTGGTATTTCATTATCAGCAGACAGGCCTGCTTAGCTTCAACTACCATGTGCTCACTCTCACGCCCATCGCTTCCCCGATGGCCATCTGGATCTGTTTAGGTTTTATTATCGCTTTTCTGGTCAAGCTGCCCGCCTTTCCCTTTCACCCTTGGTTACCCGATGCCCACACCCAAGCCCCCACTGCGGCGAGTATCATATTGGCGGCAATACTCTTAAAGACAGGTGGTTACGGCATCATACGATTCGTACTCCCCCTGTTTCCCGACGCGGTGCAGTTTTGGTCGCCGCTGATGATGACCCTAGCCGTGGCAAGCATCATCTACGGCGCCTTGATGGCTTTTTCTCAACATGACTTGAAACGCATCGTGGCCTACTCGAGTGTGAGCCATATGGGCTTCGTACTCTTAGGTTGCTTTAGCCTCAACATGATCGCCCTTCAGGGCGCCGTGATGCAGATGCTCGCCCATGGCCTGAGCAGCGCGGCCCTGTTTATGCTCGTCGGCCTGATACAACAAAGATTTCATAGCCGAGATCTGCATCAATTTTCCGGCTTATGGCGCTATTTACCTCAACTGAGCGCCATGGGGCTCTTCTTCGCCATTGCCACCCTAGGCATGCCGGGGCTGGGCAATTTTATCGGAGAATTTCTCGTACTGGTCGGCGCCTTAGAACAGCACACGAGTTTTGCCGTTCTGGCCTCCTTGGGTTTGATACTTGGTGCGGTGTATTCCCTGCGCATGATTCAAAAAAGTTTCTTCGGACCTTTTAGCTCCGCAGACTCGAGGCCACAGGATTCAACCACAGAGACGATGATCCACAGCAGGGTCACTGAAAAACTCCACAACACAGACACAGAAATACAAGCGAATTTAGCCTCCATTGCCACAGGAGATCAAGCAAGCGCCAAAGAGGCTGAACAAGTAAAACCACCGACCCTCCCCAGCCCATATCCTGATCTTAGCCTGAAGGAGAAGTTGACTCTTATGTCGATAGCAGCAGGCTTGCTACTTTTGGGAATACACCCACAACCACTATTGGACATGCTAGCGCAGCCATTAGCCCAAGTCCTCGCGCTATACACCATAACAGGAAGTGCATCATGAGTAGCTACTACCTTCCGGCAGGCATATTGTTGAGCACCATTTTGATCTTGCTACTGAGTATTGCCTTGAAGCGCTCACACATTCATGCTTTTTTGATCACAGGTGTGGGGCTAATTGGTGCCTGCCTGGTTCAAGTGTCCTTGATTACAGCCCCTGCCACGTCTGAACTGCTATTTATTTTCACCCCGGTAAATGCCCTGGTCTCAGCGGTGTTATTAGTCATCTTAGTCTTTCTCTGGTCCCAGCTTTATCATTGGCTGGATAAGTCAGATAACACCAATGAAGAGTATTATCTGCTGTTATTGACGGCGAGTCTGGGCGCTGTGTCCATGATAGCCAGTCAGCATTTCGCCAGTTTTTTCCTGGCATTAGAGCTAATGAGCCTCTCTTTCGTCGGGCTTATCGCCTATTCAAATCACAATCGCAATAGTCAGGAGGCCGGCATTAAATACCTGGTGCTGTCGGCCGGTGCTTCGGCCTTGATACTCATGGGTATCGCGCTCATCTATCTGCAAACGGGCAGCCTGACATTTGATGCTGTGTCGACAAGCAAGCTGCAACACCTAGGGAGTTCGCCACTGAGTTTAACCACTAGCGGGATGATCTTTATTCTCACCGGGCTTTGTTTCAAACTGTCTCTGGTACCTTGTCATCTGTGGGTCGCAGACATTTTTGAAGGCGCCCCTCTGCCCACTACGGCCCTCTTGGCTATCGTCTCGAAATTGGCAGCTTTTATCGTGTTATGGAGAATGTTCAGCTATGGAGAGTGGCAAACCGATAGTGCGATTTTAGACGTCATCACCCTAGTCGCGGTCGCATCTATGCTAATCGGTAACTTGTTAGCACTCCAGCAAGATAGACTGTTAAGAATATTGGCCTTCTCCTCTATCTCTCACTTTGGTTATCTACTGATTATGTTATTACTCGAGGGTAATACCAACCTGCTCAATGATATGGGCTTTAATCTTGAGGCAATGATTTTTTATCTACTCGCCTATATGCTCACCTTAACGGGGACCTTCTCAGTGTTAATGCAGCTGGAAAACAACACCTCAATCCAGCAATTAAGCGGCCTTTTCTGGCGACAACCCCTGCAGGCAACATGTTTAAGTGTGCTCATGCTGTCTTTAGCTGGCATACCATTAACCATAGGATTTATGGGGAAGTTCTATCTTGTCGCTGCCGCCATCTCCGGCCAGCTTTGGTGGCCGATGAGCTTCTTGGTGATTGCCAGTGTGATAGGCCTTTATTTTTACCTGAGGATCATCATGATCATGCTCGCTAAGGCTGAACGCTCCTCAGTCTCATTGAAACTGGATATGAGGCAAAGCGTGACTTCTTGGGTCATTATCGTAACAGTCATAGGCATAGGCACATTTCCAAGTGTATTTGCCGACATGCTCAGGGCTGTCACCCACTGATCTGCGTTATCAAGGACGAGTACAGGCTGCATCACAAGTTAATATAAAGGGACCCAAACTCGGATAAATCATGCTGTTATTTTCTGGCAACATGATAGAGTGACTTGCGCTTTTACTTATATAATCGAGTCTACATTTATTATGCCTTTCTATCAGAAACCACAAGATATCAGTGCGTTCGATGCAAAATTTGAAGCACAAAAAATTGCTTTCGCGCCGATCAGTTTTCAAGTCGCACGTTGTTTACTCAAATTTGGCATATTAGCGCAGATAGATGCTGCGGGTAAATCGGGCTGTATACTCGAAGACATTCAGCACAGCACCCAGTTATCTGAATATGCTGTTAGCGTATTACTGGATATGGGCCTGAGTATGAGACTCGTTTGGCATAAAGATGAACGTTATCACTTAGATAAAATTGGTTTCTTCCTACTACACGATGATATGGCCAAGGTAAACCTCAATTTTGTCCATGATGTCTGCTACCAAGGTGTATACGAGTTAGAGGCATCACTCGTCGAGGGCAAGCCAAAGGGGCTTAAGGTATTCGGCGATTGGGAAACCATCTACCCGACTCTGAGTGAGCTACCAGAGCAAGTAAAACAGAGTTGGTTCGAGTTCGATCACTACTATTCAGATCATGCTTTTGGCCAGTTACTGCCATTAATATTTAAAAACCAGCCTAAACATATCGTCGATGTCGGCGGAAATACCGGAAAATGGGCTCTGGCATGCACTGGGTATAACAGTGATGTTAATATCACCATCATGGATCTCCCCGGCCAGCTGAAGGTCGCCTTAAAAAATGCTAAAGATAAAGATGTAGCAGACCGAGTCCAGGGCTATGAATGCAATCTCCTCGATGAGTCACAAGCTTTCTGCCGTGAGGGCGACCTTTATTGGATGAGCCAATTCTTGGATTGCTTCTCCAAACCGCAAATATTAAGCATTCTCAAACGTACCGCTCAGAGTATGACGACGCGAAGTGAGCTGTGTATTTTAGAGACCTATTGGGACAGGCAAGCGTTCGAGGCGGGCGCATATTGTGTCAATGCCACCTCTATCTACTTCACCGCTATGGCTAATGGTGACAGTAGAATGTATCACTCTAAAGATATGTTGAGTCTCATCTCCCAAGCCGGTCTGTATGTCGATGAGGATATCGACGGCATTGGGCTCGGGCATACCTTGCTACGCTGTAAACTAAAACCAAGCTAATATTGAACCAGAGCATTAATTCACCCGTTTTATAGAACTGGCAGCTAAGGACTAAGTATTTATCGCAACCCTGTGGTCAACTCTATATTACATACCATTCAGCATTGCCCACAGCCATCAATTTAAGATGGCTGACTTCCCGCCTTATAATATAGATTTACCCCGACCACAAAGCGCTCACAAAAACAACAAAACCAAACATCAAACTTATTTACAAATACATCAAACTTGTAAAGTTGATGATATTTCAAACAAACCAAAAACAAACTAAGCAGATAGAAAAGGTGACGCGGATCACAAAGTGGTTACTTTTGTTTCGGTTGAACGGTTTATTCATGATTAATTAGTTATATAAATGTTGCAACACTGACATCAGGAAACATTTATACAGATATTCGAACAAATAGAAGTAGAACATAAAACGCCCAAAAGTTAACATCCCGCTCACAACACCGTCGTAAGCCATTGATTAACATGTTTATAACAAACCACAATGTTACCAACAAGATGCGAGATGGTTGCTTCAAGGTAATAAAGCGCTTTAATTTCTCCGCCTGACATACTATTGCAGATGTTATCACTACGTGCTTATATCCTCCTTCTAGCAACATAAGTCAGTATTAGCTTAATAACATTAACAAGCCTATGACTGGTTACATGCGTTGCTATATAAAAATTAAAAACCAAATTATTAAACACATAATAAGTGTCAGGGAGACAAGATGTTGCCAAACTCAAAAATGGCTAAAGCCATACGTTTCGCATTAATCAGTGGTGCTGCAACGGCCGCATTAACTGCGCCAGCCGTATTCGCTGCCAGTGATGATGACAAAGTAGAAAGAATTGCAGTGACAGGGTCTCGTATCGTAAGAGAAGGGGCATTAGCACCGACACCCGTAACGGTTATTACTGGTGAGGAACTACTCTCCACTGGTGTTACCAATATCGGTGAGGCATTGAACCAATTACCTGCTTTAGGCAACACATATTCTTTAGCTAATTCAGGTCGGTTTATTGGGACATCAGGCTTAAATCTATTAGATTTAAGAAATATGGGAACAGATAGAACGCTCGTGTTAGTGGATGGGAAACGCCACGTATCGAGTTCTGCAGGTACTTCTTCGGTAGATATTAACGCAATACCTAGTGTTTGGGTTGACAGAGTTGAAGTCATTACTGGTGGCGCATCAGCTATATATGGGGCCGATGCTGTAACTGGAGTTGTTAACTTTATATTAAAAAAAGACATAGAAGGTCTTGATGTTTCAGCCACAAAAGGCTGGGCTGCCGATAGTCCACATGCCAAAGACCGTTTCGCACTATCTTACGGTACTAACTTCGATCAAGATCGAGGTAATATCGCAGTTGCTGTAGAATATAGTGCTCAAAATCAACTAAGAGCATTTGATCGCGATCAAACATCAGTTCCATTCAGTAGCTTGAAAAATACTGCTCGACCTATTGGTCCAGACGGAAAATTTATCGATTCAAACGACCCCTCTGATCCTGATAGAATTTTAACACCGAATGCTGGTCACTACACTATCAGTAATGCAGGTACATTTGATTTAGACGGTTGGAAAACATTCAATCCTGATGGTTCTATTCGTGATGTTTATAGCGGAACAAATATTGATGGCATTAGGTGTGCCGATTGTGACGTGACTAACTTGAACCAATTTAATCAATTACAGCCAGAGTTTAAACGTTACAACATTAATCTAAAAACAAATTATCAAATCAATGACAACATGAATACATATTTTGAAGCGAAATATGTCAACAGCCAATCAACAGATGAAGGTCAACCAGCTTTTTTCTTCGGTAACGAGCGCAACGACATAAGCATTGATAACGCTTTTATAAATCCAGAGCTTATCGCTTTAATGAAAGCGAACAAAGATGATGAGGGTAACCCAGCCCCGTTAAGCTCCATAAACATTCGTCGTTTCATGACCGATTTAGGTCAAAGAATGGAAGATGATACTCGTGAAACTCAACGTTATGTATTAGGACTAGAAGGCATAGCTTTTGAAGATTGGGATTATGATGTTTACGCCATTTATGGTCAAACTGATCTCAAACGTGTAAACAAGAATAACCTAGTTTACGCTAATTATGAACACTCTTTAGATTCAGTTATAGAAAATGGCGTGGCTGTATGTCGTGACAAAGATGCAAGAGCAGAAGGCTGTGTTCCAGTAGATATTTTTGGATTTGGCAAGCCAAGTCAAGACGCAATTAATTACATAAATACGGTTTCCACAGGAACCTCTGTCATCAAACAAACTGTTTTTGGAGGCTCTGTCACTAATTCAGGATTGTTTGAATTGCCCGCTGGCTACGTAGGATTTTCTACAGGTATTGAATACCGTAAAGAACAGAGTCAAATTTTCGAACCTGAGAATGCTGAAGGCACTTTTTTCAATGTATTAGGTGAAGATAAAGGCGAATTCGATGTAAAAGAAGTGTTCGCTGAAATGAATATTCCTCTACTATCAGATTTACCCATGATTCGCCAACTTGATATGGAATTAGCCGTTCGTTTAGCTGATTACAGTACTATCGGAAATGCCACGACTTGGAAAGCTGGATTAAGTTGGGAAGTCACCGATGAACTTCGTATGCGAACTACGTATTCTGAAGCAATTCGAGCACCTAATATATCCGAACTTTTCGGCGCCCCTAGCCAAACATTTTTCAATGTTGAGGATTCTTGT
This sequence comes from Shewanella sp., assembly GCF_013214165.1. Classification (GTDB taxonomy): domain Bacteria; phylum Pseudomonadota; class Gammaproteobacteria; order Enterobacterales; family Shewanellaceae; genus Shewanella. Next base: position 42,810 of record NZ_JABSSM010000001.1, read on the forward strand.
CGTACCAAGTACCTTGACGAACTCGCGAATCCAGAAATACGTCAAGCTAATTGTGCTGCACTGGGTATACCAGCAGATTTCAACCCTGATTATGACTCGAAAACCCTGGAAGGTTTGAGTGGCGGTAATAGAGAACTTAAAGCCGAAGAGTCAACAAGCTACACTATTGGATTGGTTTATCAACCCGATTTTATTGAAGGCTTTTCAATCACAACCGATTATTGGAATATTGTGATTGATAATGCAATCGATTCCGTTAGTTCACAAAATATTATTGATCGATGCCTAGATTCCACATCTGGTGTAGACAATGAATATTGTGATCTCATTACACGTGATGCGACCTCACATGAAATAACTCTTATTAAGCAGTTTGATCTTAATATTGCAGCATTGGAAACTGCTGGTATTGACTTTGACATTGGATACAACTTCGAAGCTTTCGATGGTGATTTTAGAACAAATCTAATCGCCACTCGCTTATTATCACGCAAAGATTATTCTTTCCAAGATGAGCCTGATTCGTTTGAAGAATTAGCAGGTACTTTAGGATACGCTGAATGGCAAGCTAACTGGACCTTAAATTATTCAATTGATGGTTGGAGTGCAAACTGGAGAACCCGCTTCGTTGAAGGAGTAAACTTATACACAGATAAAGAGCTAGAACTTAATGCCAATCCAAACAGCAACTTAAGCTATGACGATTATTTTATTAGTGATATTGCTGTCGCTTATGATTTCGAATCTGGTATAAGTTTAAAGTTTGGCATAGACAACCTCTTTGATAAAGATTTACCATATGGAACGATAGGCACAGGACGAGGCTCTGCAGCTTACGACAATGTTGGACGCTTCTTCCATACAACTGCAAGCTTCAAATTCTAAACCCAAGTAAAACATAAAAACGGCATCATTTGATGCCGTTTTTATATTCACTATCTACTCATAATGGGAGTTAACTACCCCCAAGTCGTGTGCACCTATTCCCCCTTAACTAGCAATAAAACATAGCGCCAACATGATTAACACTCAAGTCACTGCATGATTTAAATTCTTTTGCCACATACCCCCCCGAAAACAATTTATATGTTTAAGCTCCCAGATCCTGGTGTAAAGTAGAGGCAATTTACGTGCCGAAAGTTCCCGATAATGAGGCTTAGCCAAGACAATTGTTACCTCGCTCGCAAAATTTCGATTATCCAAGCCAGTAGCGCCGACAAGGAGTGTTGTCATTTTTAGATTGTGTTATCATCCAGATGGTAAATTGGTCTTACCAATTTACTCTTAGGTCAGTGGTCGCCGATAATGACCCACAAAGATTTCAGCTAAATAGCGAGCATTGGAACTGGCAAAACCCTGTAAATAAATTACAACCTTTTTGGGTTTAAGCCGCTAATTTGACCGAGAACACGAAATTTAATTACATATTTTTTATACTGACTTTATCGGCAACTCATTGACTGCTTAGCGGTTTAATTCACTAAAAATCAAGTAAATATTGGTGTTAATAACCAGTATTTGGCAATTGCAAGGCGAAACATGAACAATAGTCCGAGTCCATTTGATGCTAATACTCCAGATGCCACCGCACTGAAAGTGGAGGATGCTGCCGTCATTAAGGTCAATCGAGACTCTGTGTCTACCCTGATCCTGGCGATGACAGCCGGCGTATTTATCGGTCTAGCCTTCGTCTTCTATGTCGTTGTGACGGCCGGAGGCAGCGCCCTGCCCTACGGACTGAATAAGCTTATCGGCGGCCTCTGTTTTAGCCTAGGTCTGATGTTAGTGGTCGTCTTGGGAGGCGAGCTATTTACCTCTACCGTATTGACCATTACTGCCCGCGCCAGCAAGCGCATCACCACTAAAGCGTTAATGCGTAACTGGGGACTGGTTTATCTCGGCAATTTTATCGGTGCCATGCTCTTGGTCGGTCTCATGATCGCCGCTAAGCATTAGGTAATATAGTGGGCGGCGCTATTTTCGTAGGACTCACTTATTGGTTTGTTTATCGCCGCCCCGCTATAGCGAAGGCACAGAAAGATAATCAAGTTTAATTCTTAATAGAAGGTATTTGCGCTATGACCGAAAAAACGGAACAATTTGCCAACGCATGGGAAGGATTCATCGCCGGCGATTGGAAAAACCAAGTCAATGTTCGTGACTTTATCCAGGCGAACTACACCCCTTATGAAGGCAATGAGTCATTTCTAGCCGATGCGACTGAAGCGACCACCAAGCTTTGGGACAAGGTGATGGTTGGGATCAAGCAAGAAAACCAGACTCATGCCCCTGTGGATTTCGATACCGACAAGGTATCGACCATCACTTCCCATGAAGCCGGCTATATCGAGCAATCACTGGAAACCATTGTTGGCCTGCAGACTGAAGCACCGCTAAAGCGTGCCATGTTGCCAAACGGCGGCATTCGTATGGTAGAAGGTTCTTGCAAGGCATATGACCGTGTACTTAACCCTGAGATCAAATACGTCTATTCAGAACTGCGTAAGACGCATAACCAGGGCGTGTTCGATATCTACACCCCGGAAATCATGGCTTGTCGTAAATCAGGCATACTGACTGGTTTACCCGACGCCTATGGCCGCGGCCGTATTATCGGCGATTACCGTCGTATCGCCCTTTACGGCATCGATTATTTGATGGCCGACAAGTTTGCCCAATTCGGTTCCTTGCAAGCGCGTTTCGAAACCGGTGAAGACTTAAGTGCAACCATGCAGCTTCGTGAAGAAATTGCCGAGCAGCACAAGGCATTGGGTCAGATGAAGCAAATGGCGGCCCACTATGGTTTCGACATCTCTAAGCCTGCAAGCAATGCTAAAGAAGCCATTCAGTGGACTTACTTTGGTTATCTAGCCGCAGTTAAGAGCCAGAACGGTGCAGCCATGTCTCTTGGCCGTACGTCAAGCTTCCTCGATATCTTCATCGAACGTGACCTTAAAAACGGTACCTTGACCGAGCAGCAAGCTCAGGAGATGGTGGATCACTTCGTGATGAAGCTACGTATGGTTCGTTTCCTGCGTACTCCTGAATACGATGAGCTATTCTCTGGCGACCCTATCTGGGCAACTGAGTCTATCGGCGGCATGGGGCTGGATGGTCGTACTCTGGTCACAAAATCCAGTTTTCGTTTCTTACATACTCTGTACAACATGGGCGCGAGTCCTGAGCCAAACATCACAGTGTTATGGTCTGATAAGCTGCCATTAGACTTTAAGAAGTACTGTGCCAAGGTCTCTATCGACACTAGCTCAATCCAGTACGAGAATGATGATCTGATGCGTCCTGACTTCCAGTCTGATGACTACGCCATCGCCTGTTGTGTGAGCCCTATGGTTATCGGTAAACATATGCAGTTCTTCGGTGCTCGTGCTAACTTAGCCAAGACCATGCTGTACGCCATCAACGGTGGTGTCGATGAGAAGCTCAAGACCCAAGTGGGACCGAAATTCGATGCCATCACATCTGAAGTGTTAGCGTTTGATGATGTCATGGGCCGTTTGGATAAGATGATGGACTGGCTAGCCACTCAATATGTGACTGCTCTCAATGCTATCCACTTCATGCATGACAAATACTCTTATGAAGCCGCCCTGATGGCACTTCATGACCGGGATGTTCGCCGTACCATGGCATGTGGTATCGCAGGTTTATCTATCGCCGCCGATTCATTGTCTGCTATCAAGTACGCCCAAGTTAAGCCTATCCGCGACGAAAATGGTATCGCCATCGACTTCGACATCCAGGGTGATTATCCAAAGTTTGGTAACAACGACGCTCGTGTCGATGACTTAGCCAGTGATCTGGTCGAACGTTTCATGGCGAAGATTCGTCATATGAAAATGTACCGCAACGCCATACCGACTCAGTCTATCCTCACCATCACCTCTAACGTGGTTTATGGTAAGAAGACAGGTACCACACCGGACGGACGCCCAGCAGGCGCACCATTCGCGCCGGGTGCTAACCCTATGCATGGTCGTGATGAGAAAGGCGCCGTTGCCTCGCTGACTTCTGTGGCTAAACTGCCATTTGCCCATGCCCAAGATGGTATCTCATATACCTTCTCTATCGTGCCAAATGCACTAGGTAAAGATGAAAATGGCCGACGCACTAACCTGGCAGCCCTCATGGACGGCTACTTCTCTCATAACGAGTCACGTGAAGGTGGTCAACATCTGAACATCAACGTGATGAATCGTGAGATGCTCGAAGATGCCATCGTCAACCCAGACAAGTATCCTCAGCTAACTATCCGAGTTTCAGGTTATGCAGTTCGCTTCAATGCCTTGACACCAGAGCAACAACAAGACGTTATCACACGTACCTTTACTAAAGGAATGTAATGAACTTATCTGCTATAGATGAGTCCTAGTCAACCTCAATAGAGTCAGGCTGTAGCCCAATAATCTACAGTCTGACTGAGTCAAATAAGGAGAAATAATGACAGTAAAAGGTCGAATCCACTCACTGGAATCCTTCGGTACCGTAGACGGACCAGGCATAAGGTTTATCGCTTTTATGCAAGGTTGCCTGATGCGCTGCCAATACTGTCACAACCGCGATACCTGGGATCTTCACGGTGGCGAAGAAGTCGAAGTGAAACAGCTCATGGAACAAATTATCAGCTATCGCCCCTTCCTCGAAGCGAGCGGCGGCGGTGTGACCGCCAGTGGCGGCGAAGCCATATTGCAGGCCGAATTTGTCTCGGCTCTATTCGCAGAATGTCAACAAGAAGGCATTCACACTTGCCTGGATACCAATGGCTTTGTACGCAAATACACGCCTATCATAGATGAGCTGCTAGACAATACCGATCTGGTGCTGCTCGATATAAAACATATAGACTGTCAAAGACACATAGACCTGACACAGGTCAGCAATCACCGCACCTTGGCCTTTGCCCAGTACCTGAATAAAAGACAACAAAAAACCTGGATACGTTATGTGGTTGTCGGTGGTTTTACCGATGATATTGGAGCGGCACAAGGCCTGGCGGACTTCCTCAAACCCATGACGAATATCGAAAAAGTTGAGCTGCTGCCCTATCACGAGCTGGGAAAACATAAGTGGGAAGCCATGGGAGAGACATATCAACTCGATAATATCTCACCACCGTCGAGTGAAACCATGGAACTGATTAAGCAGGTCTTTGTTGACGCAGGGATCGAGGCCATCTACTAGCAGAATGTATGATACTCGCCTCAATATTTGTGATAAAACTAAAGCTCTTGCCAATAAGTATCATCTAATCGCTCGAATGCCGCCTTTAATAACAGCGCCATATCGAGATAACAGGCTCTCGGGCCAAGGGGGCTATGTATGACTCCCATACTCGAAAGTTTAGCGGTCAGTTGATCGCACCAATCGAGCAAAGACAGAGGCAAGGGATGGCGAGCACGCCAGCCAAGCCAAAGCAGACCTTGAACAGGCAAGCTAAGAAAAAACAGGGCAATTGTGATGGCCTGGGGCAAGAAGCCCCAACCATGGATATAGACTTGACTCATCGCAGCCAAGAGGGCGAGCACTGGCATCAAGGTCAACGCGAGTTGAGTCGCCCTGATGACCCGATATTCGGGAAAGAAAAAACTAAGTTGTCTGACCATAGGCCAAGTCTTCATATATCGACGACCATCGCCCAGAGTTTTGATAACTTTAATGCTCAACTAAAACACCTATTTATATGGATACTGCTTTTACAATAGCACATGCAGCAATAGAGCCCCAAGGCCTTGCGATAGCTAAATAAGCAGCTCCTGGCTCCGACATCGGAGCACGTCTAACGACTTCGGCTATTATTGCTAATGAAGTCATATTGTTCAGTGATAAATAATCACAGCATTACAAAAGGTTTAAACATGTCAAACAAACTGGTATTGGTACTGAATTGCGGTAGCTCGTCATTGAAATTTGCGGTTATCGACGCCTCTACGGGCGATGACCAGATCTCAGGTCTGGCTGAATGTTTTGGACTAGAAGACTCTCGTATCAAGTGGAAAGTCAATGGTGATAAGCACACAGCCAGCCTAGGTGCATTCACCGCTCACAGTGAAGCGGTAGAATATATCGTCGCTAATATCTTAGGCGCTCACCCACAAATTGCCGCACAAATCTTGGCTATCGGTCATCGTGTGGTTCATGGCGGTGAGAAATTCACTCATTCAGTCATCATAGACGAATCTGTAGTCCAAGGCATCGAAGACTGCGCCGCACTCGCTCCACTGCATAACCCGGCTCATCTTATCGGTATTCGCGCCGCCCAAGCCGCCTTCCCGAGCCTGCCTCAGGTTGCCGTGTTCGATACCGCTTTCCACCAAAGCATGCCGGAAAAAGCCTTTATCTATGCCCTTCCCTATAAGCTATATCGTGAAAACAGCATACGTCGTTATGGTATGCACGGCACCAGCCACCTGTTCGTCAGTCGTGAAGCGGCAAAGGCTCTAGGTAAAAATATCGAAGAGACCAATGTCATCTGTGCTCACTTAGGCAACGGCGCCTCGGTCACTGCCATCAAAGGTGGAAAGAGTGTCGATACATCCATGGGACTAACGCCTCTGGAAGGCTTAGTCATGGGGACACGTTGTGGCGATATCGATCCATCCATCATACATCATCTTGTCAGCCGTCTAGGTTACACCTTAGATGAAGTTAACAACCTGATGAACAAGCAGAGCGGTTTGCTGGGGATCTCTGAACTGACCAACGATTGTCGCGGCATAGAAGAAGCATATGAACAAGGTCATAAAGGTGCCACCTTGGCATTGAATATTTTCTGCTACCGCTTAGCTAAATATATCGCCTCATACACTGTGCCTCTAGGTCGCTTGGACGCCTTAGTATTCACCGGCGGCATAGGCGAGAACTCAGATCTCATCCGAGCTAAGGTACTTAATTTGTTAGAAATTTTTAACTTCGAGCTTGATGATGAGCGCAATAAAGCGGCACGTTTCGGTCGCCAAGGTCAAATCACCACAGACAAGGGCCCTATCGCATTGGTTATCCCGACTAATGAAGAGTGGGTCATCGCAGAAGATGCCATGAGTCTGCTGAAGTAAATGAATACAGGCTGGGAGCGGTTATTGCCCGAGCCTGTCATAGAATATGCTAAATAGTTCGGCATGACTCATTAGAGAACATGCCATTTAAGCGTCACCAAGAGGTTGTTATGTCTCGCAATATTATGTTAATCCCCATAGGTACAGGCGTAGGCCTCACCTCTATCAGTTTAGGCCTGGTTCGCGCCTTCGAGCACCACGGTGTTAAGGTTCGCTTCTTCAAACCTATCGCCCAACAGCGCCCACAAGATGCGGGTCCAGAACGTTCGACCACCATCCTATGCAAGTCTCCAACGGTTAACCCACTCGAACCGTTCGAGATGGAACATGCGGAAAACCTAGTTCGCGGCGATAAAACCGATGTCTTGATGGAGCAGATCATCGCTCGCGTCAGTGAAGATACCGATGAGACCGAAACCTTGGTACTCGAAGGCCTGGTACAGACCCATAATCATCCATTTTCCGGCGACGTCAACTATGCCATCGCCAAGGCGCTGGATGCCGATGTAATCTTTGTGGCCACACCGGGTAATGAGACAGCTACGGCCTTGATGAACCGTTTAGAAATAGCCCATAACTCATGGGGCGGCAAGAAGAACAAGCGTATCATAGGTGCCATCATCAATAAGATTGGTGCCCCGGTCGATGAGGAAGGTCGCACGCGTCCAGACCTTTCAGAGGTCTTCGAGAATCAGGATATCCAGCGACCCTATGCGGCAAACATGTTCCAACTACCGGGTAAGAGCTCACTGCGCATATTAGGCAGCGTGCCCTATAATCTGGATCTGGTTGCGCCTCGCGCCTCTGATCTTGCCAAGCACCTTAGGGCTAAGATCATCAATGCCGGTGATATGCACACCCGCCGACTGCGTAAAGTGACCTTCTGTGCCCGCAGCATTCCCAACATGGTCACCCACATCAAGACTGACTCGCTACTGGTCACCTCAGGCGATCGCTCAGATGTCATCGTCGCCGCTTGTCTAGCCTCGATGAATGGTATCAAGATCGGTGCCCTGCTGCTCACAGGCAGTTATGAGCCAGAGCCGGCGATCATGGCCCTATGTGAGCAAGCCTTGGAAACCGGACTACCGATATTTCTTATCGATACCAATACCTGGCAGACATCGCTTAACATCCAGCGCTTCGATCACGAAGTCCCTGTGGATGATGCCGTGCGTATCGAAGAGGTGCAGGAGTTCGTCGCCAGCCATATCGATCAACATTGGATAGAATCAGCCACCAAATACTCACCTCGTGAGCATCGCCTTTCACCACCGGCCTTCAGGTATAAGCTTACCGAGCTGGCGAGAGCGGCCCGCCGCACCGTCGTCTTACCCGAAGGTAATGAGCCTCGCACTATCGAGGCGGCCAGTATCTGTGCCGAGCGAGGCATCGCTAAGTGTATCTTGCTTGGTAACAAAGAAGAGATCGAACGCATCGCAAACCAACAAGGAGTGACCTTAAGCGAAGGTGTCGAGATAATCGAGCCGGAAACTGTCCGTGAGCGTTACGTGGAGCCTATGTTGGATCTGCGTCGTCACAAGGGACTCACCGAAGTCGTTGCTCGTGAGCAACTGGAAGACAACATGGTGCTGGGTACCATGATGGTCGCTCAAAACGAAGTTGACGGTATCGTCTCTGGTGCAGTTCATACCACAGCCAATACCATACGCCCTCCTTTACAGCTGATTAAGACAGCACCAGGCGCGAGTCTGGTCTCGTCAATCTTCTTCATGCTGATGCCGGATCAGGTATTAGTCTACGGCGATTGTGCCATCAACCCGGATCCCACTGCCGAGCAACTTGCCGATATCGCCATCCAGTCTGCCGAATCGGCCGCCGCATTCGGCATCGAGCCTAGAGTGGCCATGATCAGCTATTCTACCGGCAGCTCAGGCACAGGTTCAGATGTGGATAAGGTACGTGAAGCGACTCGAATCGCCAAAGAGAAGCGTCCTGACCTTATCATAGACGGACCACTGCAATACGATGCCGCGGTAATGCCAAATGTTGCCCAGTCTAAGGCACCTAACAGCCCTGTCGCCGGTAAGGCAACGGTATTTATATTCCCAGATCTCAATACGGGTAATACCACCTACAAGGCGGTACAGAGAAGTGCCGATCTAATCAGCATAGGTCCCATGCTTCAGGGAATGCGCAAGCCGGTCAATGACCTGTCTCGTGGCGCTCTGGTAGACGACATCGTCTACACCATAGCCTTGACGGCGATTCAAGCATCACAAGGTGAGCAGGCTTAAATCAAACCTGTCGCTGTCGGTTAACCTATAAAACAAAAAACCTCTCTAGCCACAAGCTAGAGAGGTTTTTTTAGATCTGGGGATAAGTCGCTGCAGCAGATGTCGATAAATCATTCGAAACAAGAATGCGTCATTTTTTAACCAGCAGTTTAAGCCCATATTAAACATGAACTTAAAAGTTATGCATCGAGTCTTCAACACACTTGTCCACAGATTCTGTGGATAACCAGCAAACCTTATTCATTCAGATATGACTGATTAACGTTTACCTGTCAAGATTTAAAATTCATCAGCCTTGCCTTGCAGCAATAGAATAGCGATACTGGCTCAAACCTTACTCGAGCCATAAACAAATAACCTCTATGAAAATTATCGCCCTACTTAGTCTCCTCTTTCTTGCTGGCTGCAGTCCTGATAGCGCGCCGACCCGAACACCCGAACAGGTTTCTCTCGGCTTCTTTCACGCCATCTATGTCGAACGAGACGTCGACCAGGCCAAGCAATTTGTCAATGAGCCTATGAAAGAGGTACTCGACCATTACTACATTGCTTCGGCTGTACAGAGGCACGTCCTCAACCTCTCCATGACAGAGGTCACCATGGAGATCGAAGAGATAGATATCGACTTCTTCAGAAAGTTCACCGACGACGTTACTGTTATCGTAAAGATGCAGGGACTCAAAGGGGGAGAGGCCTGGATAGACGATAGGACAATTCGACTGCACAAGATAGCCTCGAGCTGGGTCATTGTCGAAGTCTTACCCGAGAAAGGCAATCTAAACTAAAAGTAGAACGAAAAAGCAGACAAAAAAATAGCAAGCTTAGCTTGCTATTTTTATTCCAGCAGATGCTAGATTTACTCTCGAATTGAGGATTGTTCCCTAATCCAAAAACGCATCTTCATCCTTCTCTACGGGTAAAGACTCCATCACTTCGTCTTGTACTTGGTAGTATGCGCTTTCGTATTCTTGAACTTCCATAACAACTCCGAATCCAGTTTGTAAGGTCTGAGGCATGTCATTACTTCGATAACATTTTGCCAAGATAGGAAGTGGCAGATGTTCTACTTACTTCTTGGACTAATTATATCAGGCATCGATACGTAATTACACAAAGCTTTCAGTTTCGTTTCACTCGAAAGCCTCAAACATCAGCAAACTCGCTAAAAACAGCCAGATCTCGTTGCAAAACATGAAAGACTTTCACCTTTTATGCGTTTAAGGCCTAAGTGTGATTTTTTTGCTGCAAAACAATCTAGGCTTCAGCCCTCGAACTGCTATCAATTAAGGATACCTATTAATATTTACGGGAACGCTATTGAGTTTTTTGGAGGGCTAAATAATGAATGCGCTTGTTGAATTTGAAGCTGGAAGACTGGTGGACCTATTTGGTCAAGGTGACACGCTCAACATATTCATGTTTATGGACATGATGAACATGCCAATTGATGTACAGGACAGACTCTTCTCTGAGATATCAGCCTTGAAATATATAGATAAAACAAAAGTAGAGCATATTATCGAGTCCCATGGTCAATCGACGATCCATGAAAAACTGAGTTATTGATTCTTTAGCAAGACGGGCTAACTCGACACTATCTGCTATCAAGATACCAGTTCTACATTCGAACTGGTACTTGACTCCTTGCCTATAAAACACCAGTTTAGCTGTTTTTACGTCTATATTTGAGCACCTTGAGCGCCTTGTCCTTGCTGATATCCGCGAAAACACTTGGATTAGCCAGTTGTTCAACAAATTCTAGTGAAGGGCTAAACTCTGCAACTTGCTGCACCAGGAAATCAATAGTCAACTCAGGCGCATTGAGACACAACAACACCTCACCGTCTTCGGTCAGCAGCTCTGGCAGACGCTTCAGCAGTCTGGAGTAATCTTTTGTCGCCACGAAGCTGCCTTTTTGGTTACTTGGCGGATCGGCGATAATCATCTCATAGGGACCAAGTTTGGTTAACTTGCCCCAAGACTTGAAGATATCATGGCCGAAAAAACGAGCACCAGCAGTGAATCCATTGACGAGATGATTCTGTTTACCAATCGACAGCGCCCCCTTGCTCATGTCGATATTAACCACGCTGTCACAGCCACCTTGCAGTGCGGCCACTGAAAATGCGCAGGTATATGAAAAAAGGTTGAGTACCTTCTTACCTTGAGCATGTTCCCTCACCCATTGACGGCCATTCTTCATATCGAGAAACAGGCCATGATTCTGCCCTTTCAGTAGATGAACATGGTATTGAGCGCCGTTCTCCAAGACCGTATGCCTATCTGGGACACTTCCCTCTATCAAATCGGTTTGGGTGCGTCCGCCGCTGCGGGTCTGATAAACAAGGTTTAGCGCTTCATTTCCCTTAAGGGCTTGCCACCTCTGTTTAATCAATTCTACCGACTCATCTAAGGCATCGGGCTCCAGAGGCTTAAAACTGGTTAACAGGAGTACGGGCGGGTACCAATCCAAACAGATATGCTCAGCTGCCGGATATAGGCCACCACGACCATGAAAAAGGCGATTAACCTCCTCCCCCAGAGTCATCTTGTTCAACTCATCAAAAAATAACTGCATTTATCTCACTTGAAATATTTATTTCTCTATAAAAACAACAAAGCCACATATTAAGTGGCCTTGTTAATACACGAGTCTCGCTTAAACGGTCTTAGGCATGTCCTCTCCGTCATTATCGTCCGGCCTAACATCATCAACATCATCGGCCAGCAATATCGCTAACCAGCTCCCTCCCTTACTCGATTCGAGGGCGATTTTGACAATCATGGTTAAGGGTACCGATAATAACATGCCCACAGAACCTAATAACCAGCCCCAGAAGATTAATGACAGGAAAACCACCAAGGTAGAAAGACCTAAGCCTTTGCCCATATATCTAGGCTCTATTAGGTTCCCCATGACCATATTGGTGCCTAAATAGAGCAGAGCCGTTGCCCCAGCAGCTCCAGGGCCGAGTTGAATAAAGGCCAATAACACCGAAGGAATGGCGGCGATCATTGAACCTATGTTGGGAATATAATTAAACAGGAAGGCGATGACCGCCCATAACAGCGCATAATCTACCCCGATAATCGTCAGGCCTATGCCAACAATCACACCGGTCGCCAGACTCACTAGGGTCTTTATCACCATATATTGATTGACCGAATTCAAAAATTTATCAATCTGCTGCAATCTCATCTCAGGATCATCCAGAGCAAAATGCAGTTTCTTAGGCATGGTCTGGGACTCAAACAGCATAAATACCACGGTGAGAATGATCAAAAATAGATTAGCCATCACGCCACCCACACCGGTTAACATATTGGTGGTCATGGAGAGCGCAATACTGGGATCGAAATAGGCCAATATCTGCTCTTTGGAGATGATGATATTGAAATGTTGTAATTTTTCCGTTGCCCAACCAAATTGTTCCACCAGCTGATCACGATAGTGAGGTAACTGACTAGAAAACTCATTGATTGAGCTGCCGACAATTTGTGCTAACCACAGGCCCATCATGACAATAAACACCATCAAGAAGAGCACAGCTAAAGATCTGGGCACTTTACACCGTGTCATTGCACCAATGACCGGATTACAGATCACCGCAATAAATGCCGAAAGTACAAATGGCACCACAATCGGGCTTGCCGCCTTAATTCCGGCTAAGATCACGACGGTGAATGCCATGATCGCAAACCCTTTATACGCAACAGATTGGGTATCAACTCTTGGCATATGGATATAATTCCTTCATGATTAACTAATAGATTGATAGGCTTAATAACTTGTAATTTGTAACAAAACTAACTTCAGCATGGAGCTATGACTAGTATGAGACCAGAAATTGCCATCATCCGCATCAAAAATCTACGCCTAAGGACATTTATCGGCATCAAGGATGACGAAATTCAAAACAAACAAGATATCTTAATCAATGCTGAAATCCATTACAGCGCCGCTGAAGCCCGTAACAGTGACAATATGGACGATGCGTTGAATTATCGCACAATCACGAAAAAAATCATTGAATTAGTTGAACACAATCGATTTAATTTATTAGAAAACCTGACGAGTCAGGTGCTCAACATCGCCAGCGACCACGCTTGGGTCGAGTTTGCAAGTGTCGAAATAGACAAGCCTCACGCACTTCGTTTCGCAGATTCCGTGTCTCTCTCCCTTTGCTACAGCAAAAATAACACCTAGTCATAGCCAAGTGACTCAGCGTTTACCCCATAAACATTTGAACCAGTTTGAGTGATTTTATAAACTAGAACCTGATATCTCAGGTTCTGGTTTCCGCCACCACATATTGCCACGTCAGAGTTTACCGCGATTATTCTGCCCCTGGTTGAATCAGGCCCGAGTTTAGCAAAACTAGCCCTAAACATTTGCCCATGCTATTAACAAAAAAATCAATTTCAGCTCGGTTATGAGCCTAAAACACCATAAATATAAAGGTCTTGTACGGTAAAGCTCTGCTACAATTGAATCTATGACTAGTCTCATTCTTAGAAAATCTGAACCATGAAAATATTGCTCACAGGTGCGACAGGATTCATTGGCCACCAGCTTGTCAGAGTCTTGAGTCATGAAAATAAACTGACGATTTTAACCCGCTCTCCCGCCGCGGCTCACCACCAGCTTGGTGCTGAACATCAATACTTGGGGAACTTGACCTCACTGGCAAATTTTAATGAATTTGACGCTGTGATTAATCTTGCGGGTGAGCCAATTGCCAATAAACGTTGGTCAGAAAAACAAAAACAATTGATTTGTCAGAGTCGATGGCAGATGACTTCACGTATTGCCGAGTTAATTAAAGCCAGTGATAATCCGCCTCAGGTATTGATCAGTGCTTCTGCAATAGGCATCTATGGCCAACAAGGCACTCAGCCCATCGATGAGTCATATCTGTTAACCTCTGTCGATGAAAGAGCCACCAATGACTTCCCCTTGAGAGTATGCTCTCACTGGGAGGAGCTTGCGCTATCGGTTCAGTCTGACAACACCAGAGTCTGCATCATTCGCACTGGACTGGTATTAGGTTTATCAGGCGGTGCACTGGCCAAAATGCTGTTACCGTTTAAATTAGGTCTCGGGGGCCCCATAGGAACAGGCCAGCAAGGGATGAGTTGGATCCATCAAGACGATCACATTAATTTAATCGTGTTTTTATTGAACCAGAAAAAATGTCAGGGGATTTTCAATGCCACCGCGCCTCGTCCCGTCAGTAATAGCACGTTTTCTAAACTGCTAGGACAAGCACTCTCTCGCCCGGCATTCATACCAATGCCCACTATTATTTTAAAGCTGCTGCTCGGAGAGATGTCAGACTTGTTAACCCAAGGTCAGTACGTACTTCCCACCAGAGCAGAGGCTGCTGGATTTACGTTTACCTACCCAGAATTAGCACAGGCATTTGCTGCACTGATAGATTAATAGCCAACAATGCCGCAAGCAAAGAAACGAGACGATTGCCAACTCAGATCTTGGGCTCTATAAGATATCGTACAGCCCGCAGGGGTTGACCGTATTGGCAAGCCAAGCCGAAATACTGCCTGCAAGATAGGTATAGAGCCAGTACGTCGCCTGAGTTCGTCCATCTTCTCCCACAGTGAGCGACCTGCTGCCATCACACACCACCGCAATCGGTTTTGGTCCGTACTGGTTCTTCTGGGTCCAATAACGATAATATCGCCCCACCTGTGTGTCCCATAAATCAAAAAAAAAGGCGAAGCCTTGCGGCTTCACCTTCATTTTTAATGTCAACGCTAGCCCGCTTTGAGCAAGTCGCTGCAAGACTTTTTTAGCAACTGTCGGCAACGCCACACACCCAAGAGTGCGACTGTGACCGCACCACACAAGGGTGCTAGCCCCCACCAAGGCCAGTGCATATAGACATTCAATTCGAACACCTGAGTCTTGAGCAAGTACAGAATAAACTCGGCGACAATCACCGCCAGCAAACCGGCTATGGTACCCAGCAAGGCAAATTCGAGTCCGGTTGCCATCCTCAATAACCAGCCCGAAGCCCCGAAGGTGCGTAACACCGCCAGCTCTCTTTGCCTGCTCGCCATGCCCGCCTCGGTTTGCGCTATCATGACCAGGCTGCTAGCCAACACCACCAGCACTAATACCAAGGTGAGGGACAGGGAAACCTGATCGATTATCTGCCTTAATTGCTTGATCATGGTGCCCACATCTATGATGGATACCGTAGGGAATTGCTTGATGATATCCAGAATAACCTGGGACTTATTATCATCGAGATAGAAGCTCGCCATCGAGGTATAGGAAAATGCCCCCAGTGATTCTTTGGTGAAGATCATGAAAAAATTAGGCTGCATGGTCTCCCAATGCACGGCGCGAATACTGCCAACCTTGACGATTAAGGTCTGGTTATCGATGATATAGGTCAGGCTGTCGCCTAGCTTAAGATCCAAGCGCTCCGCAATCCCAGACTCAACCGACACCTCGTCAGAGTTAACATTAAATTCCCCTGCTAATATTTCGTTATTGGGCGGTACACTGTCTCGCCAGGTGAGATTGAGCTCACGTGAGATGCCTTGCCTGCCCTCGACGCCAGCCTCTACCTGATCAGATGTGAGGAATGTCTCGCCGTTCACTGCCGTTAAGCGACCTCTGACCACAGGGTAAATATCTGTGGTTTTAACCGTATTGGCAGTCAGATAGCGCTTTAAAGGGCTGACCTCATCGGGAGCGATATTGACTAAGAAGTAATTGGGCGCATTTTCGGGCAGCTGCTTCTGCCATTCATTGAGTAAGTCTTGCCTCAAGGCGAAAATGGTCAACAATAACACTAGGGCGCTACTGAACCCGACCAGCTGTATGGCATTTTGTTTCGCCCTACGTCTCAGACCCGCCAGGGCTAACTGCAGTGGGTTAGTGGTTTTCATGCCCACACTATGACCCATACGGATCATGAAAAAGCCTAGCACGCTCAATAGTAAGCCCAGCAAGAGCACACCGGCGACAACCGTCAGGGTCAATACCAGACTGCCTGAGTAGAGGTAACCCAAGAGCGCCATGGCTGTCAGACTCAATAATAAGTGCAGCCACATTCCCAGTTGTAGCCCCTCTAACTGACGCTGCAACACCCGTAGCGGTGGAATCGATAATAACCGCAACAAGGGGTAGGCTGAGAACATAAAAGCGCTGATAAACCCGGTAGCGAGCCCCAGTAATATTGGTCTGTATAAAGGCGGTGAATAGGCGGCGATTTCAGGCGGTAACAAGAAGGTGATTACCATATCTAAAACAAAACCACCGATCAAGCCAAGCACGACCCCGAGCAAGGTCACTAACAGCAGGTGCATGCCAAATAAAGTGCGGATCTGTTTACCCGAAGCGCCGAATGTCTTCAGCATGGCGACGACATCATAATGGCGCTGGCAATATCTCTGTGCGGCGATGCCGATTGCCGCACAGGCCAGCGCAATACCCAACAGACTGGCTAACAAGAGGAAACGTTCCGCCCGTTTAACTGCATCGGCGATCGGTGAGTCACCCGTTTGCACATCTATCCAGCGCTGACTGTTATTAAGCAGCGGTTTAACATAGGCTTCGAACCGTTTAAGTTGCGTCTCATTACCCGTAAATTGCGCCAGATAGGTCACTCGACTGCCAGGCTGGATCACACCAGTTCCGGCCACATCCGCCATACGCATCAAGACCACGGGAGAGGAGGCAAAGGGGTTAAATCCGGCGTCGGGTAAGCGTGCTATCTCCTCACTCAAGGTAAACTGAGCATGACCTAATTCTAAGGAACTGGGGTAACCCAATAAGCCCCCCAAACGGGTTTCAAACCAAATTTCTCCCGAGCCAGGTAAGGATACACGGCTATCCGAATTAAGCTCTATCTTGCCCTTGAGAGGGTAGCCCTGTTCAACGGCGCGGACCGTGACTAATTGAAATTTATCTTCCGCAAATACCATAGAATTAAACTGTAAGCTGGAGACTCGATCCAATCCAATCTCATCGGCTTTATTGAGGATCGACTCATCAATCTTAGTCGGTGAGTTGATGATCCTATCGGCAGCGATAAATTTTGCTGCTTGGCCATTGATGGCTAGCTGTAATCGCTCACTGACTCGCGCTAATCCAGTCACAGATAACACAGCCAGAGTGATAGCCAACACGATGAGCACGAGTTGCCCCTGTAAGAGCTCACGTTTAAATAAACGCCACGCCAGAGTCATCTCCATTAACTCGCCTCCGCCTTAGCCGGCTGACTATCTGTTACAGCTACCGCAGGTTTGGTGGCATCTGACATATTATTCCTAGCCTCTGTGAGTTCACCCGAGTCCATCAACAACTGACGCTCACACCGTTTAGCCAACACCAGATCGTGAGTCACTAACACCAGTGTCGTCTCGCACTCGCGGTTAAGCTCAAACAACATGTCCGCCACCTTCTTGCTATTGGCCGCATCCAGGTTTCCCGTGGGCTCATCGGCAAATAACACCTTGGGCTCACAGATAAATGCTCTGGCGATGGCGACGCGTTGCTGCTCACCACCGGAGAGCTGATTGGGAAAATGATTCAGTCTATGACTCAGCCCGACTCTGTCCAACATGGACTTAGCCTTCTCTTTTGCCTTAGGTATTCCAGCCAATTCGGCGGGCAACATGACATTTTCCAGGGCATTGAGTGTATCGACCAACATGAATGACTGAAAAATAAAGCTGACTTTCTGCTTGCGCATTGCCGCCTTCTTCTCTTCATCTAAATGCTGTATGGCAATGCCATCTAAGATGATCTCACCGGAAGTTGGAGAGTCTAACGCCGCAAGTAAGCCGAGCAAGGTCGACTTCCCAGATCCTGATGGCCCAAGTATTGCGATACTTTCTCCATGCTTGACATCCATATTGATGCCGTTGAGGATAGTAAGCTCTCCCTCTTGGGTAGCCACTGACTTAACGAGATTTTTAACTGTGATAGCACTGATATCTGACATAAAACCCTTCTATTCCATCTTACTTAGACGCTTGCTGACTCTGTTAACTTTAACCTGTCTGCTCGTTAGCACTCAAGCATTAGCCGCCCCTATATTAATCCTGGGAGATAGCTTAAGTGCAAGCTATGGTATCGATGAAGATAAAGGTTGGGTCAATTTGTTGAGAGCCAAACTACCGCAACATGAGATAATAAACGGCTCAGTGAGTGGTGAAACCTCAGCTGGAGGATTGCGTAGACTCCCCGCCCTGCTTGAATCCGGTAAGCCTAAGCTGGTCTTAATTGAATTGGGAGGCAATGACGGATTACGCGGCTTTACTCCCCAACAACTGAAAGAAAATCTTACAAAAATAATCATCTTATCCAAACAAACCCATGCAAAAGTGCTCTTGAGTGAGGTCATGGTACCGCCAAACTATGGCCCCAGATATGCGCAGATGTTTGCCGATGTCTATAACGAGTTAGCCAAGGAGCATGAAATAACCCTGATGCCCTTCTTCATGAAAGATATCGCCATCTATCCCGAATTGATGCAAAGAGACGGCATTCACCCCAATGCTCAGGCGCAGATGCAGATTGCCGGCTTCGTACAGCCTTGGGTAACACAAATCTTAGAGTGATGCACCATAGCGGCCTTTATTGTGCTTAGTGCTATCACTAGATCCTAGATTAGATTTAACGACCCGAAAAATCACAGCTACAGAGGCCCCAATCAGCTGGTACCCCTAAAAATGGGGTCATACCACCCAACTAATTTATTCCGCTTATCTTGCTCGCAAGTAGGTTGTTACAAATCAATACAAGCTAGCGTAAAAACAACAAATTTAATCCAACCCCACTCCTGCGTTTAACTCAGCCCGTTTCATTCTGTTTTATATAGACAAAATATTAAACACTTGTTTAACATTTTAACGCCAAGCCAATGATGACAGCTTGATATTAACTTGTTGGCCGGATTTCACATTGTATATATGGTACGTCAGTGCAATCTAAGCAAGGAATAATACTCCAAGGTGTCCCCGATGTGACGACTATCGATACTGTGCCGGCTTATTCAGATGGCGATGAGATAGGCTTAGCATCATTAAGCGATGAGCAGCTGATGGACACGGCTAAGGGGTATCTGGATGTAAACTGTGCCCATTGTCATCGTCCAGAAGGCAATGCATCCAACACAGGCCTCACACTGGAATATTGGCGACCCTACGCTGACGGTCACGGCACCTGTAAATCTCCTGTCGCCTATGGCGGTGGAGAGCTCGGTTACGATATCGTGCCAACTGCACCGATTTGAGAGCACAATAACTCAACCACCTCTTCACCATAATGCTGACGGAGATAAGCCAGTAAATTACGTAATTGGTAAGCTGGGTAGGACTGATCTCCCACCATCATGTTCGGCTTATAATTGTGAGCCTGTTTCATCCAGCACCTACTTTCTTATTGTCTTGAGCTATTTTGTATAAGAATTCACGTCTGTTGAAAAGGTATTTTTGAGGGTTTCACTAAGATAGTAAGATTTAGTTTTACAATATTGTCCCGATTCAATGAACGATAGAGACAGCGAGTCTAACAAAATAGATACTCCATTTATGGTATTACATGCTTGAAACACACTCATAAAAAATCCGAGAACTTGGCAGAACTCGGATTATTCACTCATCAATATGATAATCAGATGTTTATTTTCACACTAAGTTAATCAGAGCTAAGGTTTACGTAATTTGTCGCTCTTAATCAAGATATGGAAAATTAAAATCTAACACTCGCTCTTACAAAGAAGTAACGCCCAAGTACATCATACGTGTATGGATCAGTGTTTGAGTCATTATTACCTGAGTAATATGGAGGCTCTTCATCAAAGATGTTATTGACACCGCCAGACAAACGGACTGTATTATTCACATCATAAGTTGCTGATAGGTCGTGATAAAAAATACTGTCTACGCTCGGCGCATAACACTCAGAAGGTGCATCTTTACATGCAAATGAATCCATTCCATCGATATAACGAACTTCGTATGTTGCACTCCAGTTATCACCCGCTGCACTTAAGTTGAAGTTAGTCTTCAGCTTAGCGTATGCACCTGCGCCACCAGTAATATAGCCACGGTAATCAACAGCTACACCATCTTGGTCAAATTCTTCATACTTATCTAAGATGGATGTATCTAGCCCCGCTTTCCAGTCTAAACCAAAACCTTCAAACGCATAGGCGACGTTGATGTCGTAACCCGCGGTATTGGTTTGGCCAATGTTTTGTAGACCATTATCAAACGAGATACGTCCAGTACCGTCTATTTCGATATTGGAAGATTGACATAGAGCTGTCTCTGTATTGATCTTAATACCATTTGCATCCAAACACTGGTTAGCAATGTAGTTTGAATCAACCGCAGTTATCGTATTGCTTATTTGTATATCAAAGTAATCGACAGTGAAAGATAGACCTTCAACAAAGCTTGGCGAATAGACTAAACCAAGCGTGGTGATATCTGCTTCTTCAGGCGTTAAGTTAGGGTTACCACCCACTGTCACCTGAGCTTGAGTCTGATCCGTCGCCGCATGTTTGATTTGATCAAATGACGGTGACTTTCCACCGAATAGCTCGTTTACAGTCGGTGCTCGGAACGCTGTGGACATGCCACTACGAACCATTAGATCATCCGTCATGCGCCAAGTTAACCCCAGCTTCCAAGTATTATCAGAACCAAATGTACTGTAATCGAAGTAACGAATTGCAGCGCTCAAATCAACTTGCTGTGCAAGTGGTAAGTCGCTCAGCAATGGGATAGCCAATTCAGCATAGACTTCATTGACGTCAAATGAACCTGATGTCGATTCAACACGAGGGTCATTTGCCAGGCCTTGTGAAGTCAACGAGTCCGGTGTGTAATGTGCAGATTCTTTACGGTATTCATACCCAGCGGCAAAACCAACGATACCTGCAGGTAGCTCAAATATCTCACCAGAAAGCGTTGCGGCAGCTATGTCTAACTCACTCCCACCACTGTTAATTTCAGTATAAATATAAGGCGCAATACTCGCACCTTCCCAAGATGACTGTAGGAATGGATCGAAGTCTTTGGCTAATACGGCATCATCGATTGAGCCAAGGTTATGCAAGTTAGCGAGCGTATCGACAGAATCGTTCTTACCCTTATTGTATGATGCGTCCCATGTCCAACCATTGTCGAATTCACCTTCAAGGCCAACAACGAGGCGTACAGTGTCCACGACTTGTGCAAAATCACGAGTGCCGGACTCAACCACGCGGCGACCGTAATCTAATTTTTCACCTTCTTGCACTAGCCCTTTCAGCTCGTCAGTCATCCAAGATGAATCATACGCCCAGGCAGTGCTGTTCCAAATAGGCTGTGGAGCCATCTGCTGGCTAGACCAACGCTTAGAGTACATTGCTTCAGAGAAGAACATGATTGAATCTGACAGCTCATATGTGCCCGAAAAAGAGAGATTCAAACGCTCCATTGGTGTAGAAAGATAACTGTCTTTGGAATAGTTGTATTTATCTTCGTTAGTGAAATCATGGTATTCACCACCTCGTCCACTCAGATCTGGAACGCTTCTTTCACCAAAGGATGAATCAACACCTGAATCAAAATAAACTGAAGCTGTATCAGTGACTGCACTCCAGCTGCGGTAGTAAGCATCGTTACTCTCGCCTTTGGCATCTAACCACACACTACCATCATCATTTAATCGTTGAACATACTTACCATAATAGCCTGAATCCCCATTAGCAACGATTGAGTTACCATCTGCATCGACACCACTTTTTGTCATCAGATGCTGTGAATCCCCCCAGATATGGCCACCTTGAGAATATGAACTACCACCACAATAGATATCACTGCCATCGGAGGTTTCAGTGATCGGACATTCTGAAAAACTGCGATCAGCCTGGCTGGCTTCTCCGCGCTTAGTATACTGCGCGTTGATAACGATATTGCCTTTATCGAAGGTATTGCCTATGGTGAAGTCGATACTGGTTTCGTCGGCATCACCTTGACCAGACATACCCGTTTGAACGTTCATTTCGAAGCCGTCGAAATCACGTTTCAGGATAATGTTTACCACACCGGCAATGGCATCGGTACCGTAAACAGCGGAAGCGCCGTCTTTCAGTACTTCGATCCGCTGGATCATAGACACTGGAATAGTGTTCAAATCCACCGATGCTGCGGCACCAGTACCAGAGGCTATCATGCGACGGCCGTTAACCAATACTAAGGTACGGTTTGAGCCTAAACCGCGTAAATTGACTCGCGAATTACCACCTGAACCGTTGTTTACGGCAGCATTCGTCATAGCACCGCCTGAAGCAGTCATTTTCTGTAGCACACCATCTATTGACGTTGCACCTGATGCCATGATTGCTGAAGCATCAATAATAGTGACAGGACTAGATGTTTCCATATCTGCACGCTTAATACGCGAGCCAGTAACAGTGATTCGTTCTACTTTTGCACCATCATTTTGCTCTGCAGCAAACGCTAAACCAGAAAATGCAACACTTGTTGTTGCTGCGGCTAATAAGCCAACGCGGACTGCTTTGGCTGTTAAGGTCATTGAGTTCATATATTCTCCCTTATCACTAGACATTAATTAATCACTGAACGATTAACACTGCCGGTGTGATAATGATTATTGTTTTATTATTTTATTGTTTTATTGTTTTGAATATTGCGAGGCTGTAAATAGACAGTTAACCCTACGCGGTGAATATTGTTAAAATACAGCACTTAAGTCAACAGCAGTTACAGCTAAACAACCTAATTGATAACAATTGATACATTTGCAAGAAGGTAATATATTTAAATAAAGCAGCGAAATAGAAATAAAACGCACAAGAACAAAAAGTTATAAACAATAAATAATTACGTAACGATTGAGTAGTCTAGGTTGCAGGTGACAACACCAGCAAGATACAAGTTGAGATAATTGTTAATACCAGTTAGCTACAGTTAACGAGTGCGTTTATTTAAAACTAATAAAACATAACAATAAACAAGCGAGGCAAAATTATAAACCGACTAAATATCAAATCTCGAAATATAGCCTCGACTAATAGCCTATGTTCGAGATAAAAACCCAAAATATCACGCTATGACATACGAACCACAAAATTTACATTTATCAAGCAATCAGGTGCCGAGCGAGTTAACTTATCAGGCTGATAACGCTAAAAATACAAGATTGGCTTGATTTAAAAATCAAAACATTAACAAGTTGTCAGGGTGTTTAACTCGAAAGAAAAGGAAAGCGACATACTCATGCTACATTGATCGATATGAGGACGCGCTCGATAAGCAAGGAATTGACCGTTACCGAGACGAGAGACGAGTAAACATTCAAAATACGGACAACAAAAAAGGAGCCATCAGGCTCCTTTTCAACTTTACTTAGCATCAAATTAACGAGTGCGTGGGCAAAGCTCTTCTGTGCTGAAGAAGTAAGCCACTTCACGCTCGGCAGAAGCAACAGAATCAGAACCGTGAGCCGCGTTCTCATCGATGCTTTCTGCGAAATCGGCACGAATAGTACCAGGGGCTGCGTCAGCTGGGTTTGTAGCACCTAAGATGTCACGGTGAGCCAGAACTGCATTTTCGCCTTCAAGAGCCTGAACCATGATAGGGCCAGATGTCATGAATGCAACTAGCGCACCGAAGAAAGGACGCTCGCTGTGCTCGGCGTAGAAGCCTTCAGCTTGCTCTTTGCTTAGGTGAACCATTTTAGAAGCGATGATTTTCAGGCCAGCAGTTTCAAAACGGTTGTAGATAGCGCCAATGTTATTTTTTGCAACAGCATCGGGCTTAATGATAGAAAAAGTACGTTCGATAGCCATGAGAAGCTTCCTTCATAATAAACAGGTTTTAATTTTCGCGCGGATTATACGAAATTTGACACCAAAAACCTACCTTTATACCTAGATGAATAGGATATTGGGTTAACTTTGTCTGGCTTCTGCACGAACCAGAGCTAAACGTCGGCCTAATAAGCCCGAACACACTCTAAGGTTTACGGTAGTAGATTGACTGAGCTCACTGCTCGGCTATCCAACAGGCTTGAACGGCTTCCAATATGCGCTCATTACAGTGTTCAGGATCATCATCGAATGAGTCCAGCGCTAAGATCCATTCACGCAAATCGGTGAATCTGATCGTTTCAGGATCGGTTTGAGGATACATTTCCAACAGGTCTAAGGCAATATCGAGTGAATCTAGCCACTTTAACGGCATATCTAGCCCCTTGAGCATATTTGTTTATGACTAGAGTATAGCTGGCATCACATCCCATAAAAAAAGCCAGTCTGAGAGACTGGCTTAACTATTTTCGACTCACTATCTTCAAATCGACACGAGTTACGATTAAGACTAGTTAGCCTCGCTCACCATATTAACTGTGTACTTAGGAATATCGACAATGAGATCACAATCAGGCACTTTGGTCTGGCAGGATAAACGGCTCTCGGGCTCGAGTCCCCACGCCTTATCTAACATGTCATCTTCGAGCTCATCGCTTTGTGCTAACACATCGAACCCTTCACGAACGATCACATGACAGGTTGTGCATGCACACACTTTCTCACAGGCATGTTCGATATTAATGCCATTCTTCAAGGCAACGTTAAGAATGGTTTCACCAACGTTGGCTTCGACGACTGCACCATCTGGACACAGCTCTTCATGGGGTAGAAATACAATTTGTGGCATCTTTTTTACCTATTGATTACCAATTAATCTATTGATGATTGTGATTGATGATTGATCAAATACTGTCAACCGACTGGCCTGTAAGTGCCAAACGGATAGAGTTATCCATACGCTTAGATGCAAAATTTTGCGTGCAAGCATCTAATGTCTCGATGGCTTTTTCAATGGCATCGGTATTATCCAGCGCAGCAACCTGAGCGAGCTCAGCCATACTCTTCTCGATAGTGACACGTTCACCTGCAGATAACAGATCAGCGTCTTTTGTTAACGCGGCTGTCAGGGTCTCTAACACCCGAGCCGCTTCTACTTGCTGCTCTGCCAACATGCGTCTGGTGATATCTTCCTTAGCATTGGCCATGGAATCTTTGAGCATGGTACCAATCTCCACATCGGTTAGCCCGAATGAAGGTTTCACCTGAATACTGGATTTGACTCCGGTAGACTTTTCCATCGCTGTGACGCTGAGTAAGCCATCGGCATCGACCTGAAACGTGACTCGAATATGAGCGGCACCAGCAGCCATTGGCGGTATGCCTTTCAAGGTGAACCTTGCTAGAGAGCGGCAGTCACCCACCAGCTCGCGTTCGCCTTGGACCACATGGAACGCCATCGCTGTCTGACCATCTTTAAACGTGGTAAATTCTTGCGCCTTGGCGACCGGAATGGTGGTGTTACGTGATACCACCTTCTCCACCAGTTCTCCCATGGTCTCAATTCCCAGAGACAGGGGTAACACATCCAACAACAGGAGATCGGACTCAGGTTTATTACCGACCAATATATCCGCTTGAATAGCAGCGCCTATGGCAACGACTCTGTCAGGGTCTATGGATGTCAGCGGCGCCCGACCAAAAAAGTCGGCGACGAGTTCTCTGACCATAGGCACCCGAGTCGAGCCTCCCACCATGGCAATTTCAAGCACTTCATCGGTTTTAATGCCAGCGTCACGCAAAGAGCGACGACAGCTGCTGATGGTTTTCTTCACCAGTTTACCGATTAATGACTCAAATAAGGCTCTGGTAACCTGGTGCTGTAATTGGCTACCATCCGCTAACGTCAATGAAGCCATAACCTCAGTATCTTGGGTCAACTGCTCCTTGATGCGTCTGGCCTCGATAAGCAGTTGTCTGCTGATCGTTGCCGAAGGAGTCACCAGCTGCCATTCATTTAATAAATAGTGATGCAAGAGATGATCGAAGTCATCTCCACCAAGCGCCGAGTCACCTCCGGTGGCCAACACCTCAAACACGCCTTTATTGAGGCGTAATATGGAGATGTCAAAGGTACCACCACCCAGATCATAGACGGCAATCACGCCTTCCTGACCCGAATCCAAGCCATAGGCTATCGCAGCAGCCGTTGGCTCATTCAATAAACGTAAGACCTTGACTCCCAAAAGGGCTGCGGCGTCTTTGGTTCCCTGGCGTTGAGCATCATCGAAATAGGCAGGTACTGTGATCACTACCCCTTCGAGATCGCCACCTAAGGTCTTCTCTGCCCGCGAAATCAGCGGCTTTAAAATTTCGGCCGAAATTTGCACCGGGTTCACCTGACCTTGCTTAGTCACAAACAGAGGAAGGCCATTTTCACTGGCTTCGAATCGATAAGGAAGATCTTGGCTACCTGACTGAATGTCACTGAGGCTGCGACCCATAAAACGTTTAACAGAGATGATGGTGTTTTGCGGGTCTTGTGCCGAATATGATTCGGCTTCGGCGCCGACTTGGATGGCATCGTCCGTATAACGTACAATCGAAGGCAACGAGTGTCTGGATTGCTCATCGGCCAAGGTGTTAGCAACGCCGCTACGAACCGTAGCCACTAACGAATTTGTAGTACCTAGGTCAATGCCAACAGCCAACCTATGTTGATGTGGTGCTGTGCTCTGTCCAGGCTCTGCGATCTGCAAAAGGGCCATAAAATTCCAACCTAAATATTAGCCATTGAGAAAGGATAGCTAATCAAAAAAAGAGTAAAAACGACTAGTCAAACTGTGCATCTTCGATGCGTTCCAGCTCGATTTGTAATTTTGCCATAAATTTCAATTTACGGATAAGGTCTGCTGCGGATGCGAGATCCGACTCAGAATGGCTGAGTAACAAGCCAGCTAAGTCCTGACTGATGCAGTTGCTATACTCATTAAAACAAGCATATAACTCGGCTATCATAGCATCGGGATCTTCACTGTGAGCAATATCTTCTAACGACTCACGCCATTCCATCTGCTGCATCAGAAATTGCGTATCTTTCACCGTGGTCGACTCATGGCTAAGATCTATGCCTGCAAGCGCCAGGATATGTTCGGCTCTCGACAGGGGATTTTTCAATGTCGAGAAGCCATCATTAACCTGAGCGGTTCGTTGCACGGCGATACGTTTATCTTGTTCACTGCAATGAGCAAACTTATCGGGATGAACCGCCCGTTGCAGTTCGTGATAACGTTCTGCAAGTAGGGCGGTGTCAATGTCGTAGGAGGGCGTGAGACTAAACAACTCAAAATAGTTCATGGTTTAATTCTTTCGGCTAGTTAGACTGTGAAGCTTTCGCCACAACCACACTCGCCTTTTGCATTAGGGTTATTAAACTGAAAACCTTCATTGAGCCCTTCTTTAACGAAGTCCAGCTCAATGCCCTGAAGATAGATGAAGCTTTTCGCATCGATAATGATGTTAACATCTGCGACCTCGTAGACTTCATCATCGTCATTCAATGCATCGACAAACTCGATGACATAAACCATGCCTGAACATCCGGAGGTCTTAAGCCCCAGACGTAAACCAATCCCCTTACCGCGGTTAGACAGAAAGCTTTTAACGCGATCTGCGGCGGCCGGAGTCATTGAAATAGCCATCTTAACTCCGGAAATTACTTAGCTTGCTTTGACTTATAATCTTCAATTGCGGCTTTAATGGCATCTTCAGCCAAGATAGAGCAATGAATTTTCACTGGAGGCAATGCAAGCTCTTCAGCAATATCTGTGTTCTTAATCGCAGCAGCTTCTTCGATAGACTTGCCTTTAACCCACTCGGTGATCAGTGAGCTCGATGCGATGGCACTGCCACAACCATAAGTCTTAAACTTGGCATCTTGAATCATGCCCTTGTCATCGATTTTAAGTTGTAACTTCATCACATCACCACAGGCCGGTGCGCCGACCATGCCGGTCACAACTGAGGGATCGTTTTTATCGAAAGACCCTACATTACGTGGGTTTTCATAATGGTCGATTACTTTTTCACTATAAGCCATGATACTACTCCAAAATATTTATTCGTTAATATGCGACTTAGTGGTGGGCCCACTCAACCGTGCTCAAATCAATACCATCTTTGAACATCTCCCAAAGTGGAGACATCTCCCTCAAGTCATCGATAGACTTATTAATAGTTTCGATAGCATGATCTATCTCTTCTTCGGTGGTAAAACGACCGATTGAGAAACGGATCGAGCTATGTGCCATCTCATCATTCAAGCCAAGCGCACGTAAAACATAGCTTGGTTCCAGACTGGCTGAGGTACAGGCTGAACCCGATGATACGGCAAGATCTTTCAATGCCATCATCAAGGACTCACCCTCAACGAAGTTAAAGCTCACATTGAGGCTACCGCAATAACCTTGTGCTTTATCGCCATTGATGTAGGTCTCTTCGATATGCTTGACGCCATCCCACAATCTGTCACGTAATGTTCTGATACGGGCATTGTCTGATGCCATATCGGCTTTAGCCACAGCGGCTGCCTCGCCCATACCCACTATTTGATGGGTCGCCAATGTACCACTGCGCATTCCACGCTCGTGCCCACCACCGTGCATTGTCGCTTCGAGGCGAATACGCGGCTTACGGCGCACATACAAGGCACCGATACCCTTAGGCCCGTACATCTTATGAGCCGAGATTGACATCAAATCAACCTTAGTTTTCTGCATATCTATAGGTAACTTGCCCGCACTCTGGGCTGCATCGACATGAAAAACTATCTTCTTGCTACGACAAAGTTCACCTATGGCATCGATATCCTGAATAACACCAATTTCATTGTTAACCTGCATGATGCTGACAAGAATGGTATCGTCGCGCATAGCCGCTTCAATTCGATCAAGAGGTAGGAATCCGTTTGACTCAGGCTCAAGATAAGTGACTTCAAAACCTTCACGTTCTAACTGACGACAAGTATCCAATACCGCTTTATGCTCTGTCTTACTGGTGATAATGTGCTTACCTTTCTTATGATAGAAATGAGCAACTCCTTTTATGGCCAGATTGTCTGACTCAGTGGCACCCGAGGTAAATACAATTTCACGCGGATCGGCATTGATCAAATCAGCGACCTGATTTCGAGCGATATCAACCGACTCTTCAGCCTGCCAGCCATAGCGATGGGAGCGAGACGCAGGATTACCAAAATTACCGTCCATAGTCAGGCACTGCATCATTTTCTCTGCAACACGTGGATCAACCGGCGTTGTCGCAGCATAATCTAGATAAATAGGAAGCTTCATCACACACTCCGTACAGCGTAGCCTCAGAGAGGCAAAACAGATGTACAAAAAATAATATAAAAATACAAAGTTAACTTATAACGTTACTCTTTGTTCCTGTTGCATTGCGTCTTGCTTCACTGAAATAAATTGAACGTCTCGTTTATTCATTAAGCCAGCAAGGCTGATCCCATTTAAGAAATCTGAAATTTGTTTGCTCAAGTCACCCCACAGGGAATGCGTGAGGCAACGGGTGCCATTCTGACAAGCCCCCTGGCCTTTGCACCTGGTTGCATCGACTGACTCGTCGACGGCGCGAACGACCATACCAACTGAGATATCGACAGCATCGGCACCTAAACGGTAGCCACCGCCGGGTCCTCTGACACTTGAAACCAGTCCATGTCTTCTGAGTTTTGCGAAAAGTTGTTCGAGGTAAGAAAGAGATATCCCTTGACGCTCAGAAATATCGGCTAAAGGTACAGGCCCTGATGTAGAATGCATAGCAACATCTAACATAGCAGTAACTGCATACCTGCCTTTCGAGGTAAGTTTCATAGCGACAATGGCTCCCAATAATGCATAAGGGAATTCAAACATACCCGAGTAATTTAGTCAAGTATTAAACCTAGTAAAACAGTCAAGTATTATGAATTTATAGCTCATATATAACACCGTCCATTTGACTGGGGTATTTAACCCGTTTGCGTCTCAATATTCAATCAATGATTTGGGTTTCTGTTACTGAGAATCAGATAATGGGATCAAACTCATTAATTGCCTTCTCGCGTTGCTTTGCCGCAGCCAACTCAGCATCGCTAAAATCTTCGACGTCAAGTTCTGGTAGTTTATCGGTACAAACACTCCCGCCCATGGTTTGAATCGCTTGACAGACTTCCTGGACTTTTGAGTCCATCAGATGCATATGGTCTAGCATCTGGCCGATGGCATTAGCGACTGGATCTGGGTTATCAGGAGACACGGCATAAGCATCGAAGCCATACTTCTTGGCTATCTCGCTGCGTCTTTTATGCTGTGCTTTATGACCAGCATTTGGCGTTGCAACGATACGCCCTGGTATGCCTACGACAGTGGTATCTTTAGGCACATCTTTCACCACCACAGAATTAGACCCCACACGCGCACCATCATTGATGGTGATTGGCCCCAACACCTGGGCACCGGCACCAATCACCACATTATTGCCCAGCGTAGGATGACGCTTACCCGCTTGCCACGTGGTGCCGCCTAGTGTCACCCCATGATATAGAGTGCAATCATCACCAATCTCAGCGGTTTCGCCGATCACCACGCCCATGCCGTGATCGATAAAGAATCGATCACCTAGGGTGGCGCCCGGATGTATTTCCACACCGGTTAACCAGCGGGAAAAAGTAGATAAACAACGTGAGACCAGGCGCCATTTTCGTTGCCAAAGTTTGTGACTTACCCTATGGATCCAAATCGCCTGCATCCCTGGGTAGTTCAATAATATCTCCAAGGTGCCGTGAGCCGCAGGATCGCGATGATAGATAGCGTTAATATCATCTTTTAATCGAGCAATGACTCCCATGGTTCTATTCCTTATGCTTGTTTGTCGTCTTTCGATGGCATCTGCTTATCTATCGAAGTCAGCATGCCGCGTAAGATATTCATCTCTTGTCTTTCAAGGCGAGCGCGGCTAAACAGACGACGCAGTTTTGTCATCACTTGACCTGGGTGCTGTTTAACGATAAATCCAGTGCCTAATAAGGTTGATTCCAAGTGATCAAAGAAGTTTTCACGTTCTTTGGCAAAAGGATACTCGATTTGTTCTTCGACATAACCTACTGGACGGCCTTTTTCAAATTCACGCTTCTCGTGGTCTAAATGAGCGACACGGGCTTCGTAACAGATGATCTGCACGGCCTGGGCAAGATTCAATGAGGTGTATTCAGGGTTAGCTGGGATAGCGACATGATAATCACACTTCTGCAGCTCTTCATTGCTCAAACCATTATTTTCACGACCAAATACGATCGCAACAGGACCTTCTAGTGCCGATGCGACTAATTTCTCGCCAGCCCCTCTCGGTTCCAGCATGGGCCAATCTAACGTGCGGCTACGCGCACTAGTCGCGATAACCAGGCTGCAATCGGCAATTGCCTCGGCAACACTGTCCACTATCACTGCATGTTTCAAAATATCAGATGCACCGGCTGCCAGGGCTACCGAGTGGCCATCGGGTTGGACCTTAGGTTCGGCTAGATACAGAGTAGAGAGTCCCATGGTTTTCATTGCACGGGCGGTAGAGCCAATATTGCCAGGGTGGGATGTGCCGACGAGTACTACACGAATGTTGCTAAGCATGAAACTACTTAATTTTGATGATTAAACAATGCATAGATATTAACACAGTGAACTTTGTTTGCTTAATACAAAAATCGGTATTTGATATATTCACTTGTTGGCGTATACTACGTCCCGATTATTATATCTGTTCTTTAACATCCAGGGGATTGTAATGCATCCGATGCAGACTATTGCCGTGCGCGCTGCCCGCGCCGCCGGCCAAACGATTATACGTGCTTTTGCTGAACTCGATAAAGTCGAAGTGACAGCGAAAGGTGTGAATGACTACGTGACGAATGTAGACATAGAAGCTGAAGCCGCCATTACATATCAGATCCGTAAATCATACCCAGATCACACCATCATTTGTGAAGAAAGTGGTGAGAACAAAGGCGAGAATAAAGATTACATTTGGATCATTGACCCTCTGGATGGCACTAACAATTTTGTTAGAGGCATTCCTCATTTCGCAGTATCTATTGCCGTTCAATACAAGGGCAAGACAGAAGTTGCAGTAATTTATGATCCAATCCGTGATGAACTGTTTAGCGCAGTACGTGGCAAAGGCGCTAAGTTCAATGATTACCGTATGCGCGTATCTAAGCATAATGATCTTAAAGACACTATTTTAGCGACAGGCTTCCCGTTCAAAGCCAAGCAACACACAGAAACCTACATGAAAATCTTCGCTTCATTGTTTACCCAATGTGCAGATTTACGCCGTGCAGGCTCTCCCGCCCTGGATCTTGCTTATGTTGCTGCGGGTCGCGTAGATGGTTTCTTCGAGATTGGTCTCAAGCCTTGGGATATTGCTGCAGGCGATCTTATCGTGCGTGAAGCTGGCGGCACAGTTACCGACTTTACCGGTAATCACGGCTATATGACGTCAGGCAATATCGTAGCAGGTGCGCCGAAAACGACATCTGCCATAGTGAAAACGGCTCGCCCATTACTGAGCGAAGCACTTAAACGTTAATCTTAGCGTTTAAAAGAACAGATTAAAAAGCCATCAGTCTGATGGCTTTTTTGTTTCAACAAGTGTTAAAATTTTCACCGATTATCATAGTTCATCACTTCCAAGCCAAGCAGCCAACACTCGCTGGTTATCCATTTCTCTACGTATACCCATAATGTGAATTCCGTCACATAGATAAATAAGCAGAATCCTCAAATATTGCTACCATAAAATAAACACCTGCAAGAGATCGCTATGGGAAAGCTATACAGTCAATACGGTTCGAAAAGTCTTAAAGCTGTCGAACATTTCGTGCTCATCATCATTGCCATCGCGACAATTGTCGCCATAGGTCAGGAGATAGTGCATATCGTCGGAAATGCCAGGGTCGATTTAGCCGATCTATTAATGCTTTTTATCTATTTAGAAGTACTGGCTATGGTGGCTAATTATGCCGAATCTGGGAAGCTACCGATACGCATGCCCATCTATATCGCGATTGTTGCACTGGCTCGTTACCTGATATTAGACATAAAAGCCATGGATGATTGGCGAATCATGACCATAGCATTATCCACACTAGTACTCTCAATAACCGTTATTGTTATTCGCTGGGGTCAGCTTAAACTTCCTTACCCACCTAAAGAAGAGCATTAACCAGCAAGCACTCACTTCCCTCACCAAGTATCCCTAGCTAATACCAATCGGTAGCAATGCTCGGTGAGTAAATCCCTTCACTCCCTCACTACTATCGCGCTTGTTAAGTTGAATTTATAAACAGGCTATTTTCTCTCTAACTGAAGCTACAATAGGGAAGTTAGACAGCATAGCGGTTGAGAAAAAATCACTCGCTCACGCCGCATCAGAATTTTTATCCGGTTTTCAGTATTTCTGGGGTAAATCGAACACTGCCCTGCTCACTGGACAACCAAACTTCGCCATCACTGATATTATATTGAAGCTCCATATTACGCGTGACCAGCTCTCCCATCTGCTTCACCGCCTCTTCAGGGATATTCCACACCTTAAGGTTTTTATAACGATCTAATGCTTTTTCATTTTGCTGCCACCATATAGGAACGGCTCGTCCACCATAGGTAAATAGCTGTACTTGTTTCGCTCTGCCACTGGCTTTTCTTAACCACTTCTCATCACTCTGGCCAAACTCAATCCAAAGCTCTATATCGCCCACTAGCGACTTCTCCCAAAGCTCAGGTTCATCTTCGACGCAAAGCCCTTTACTGAATGCCAATGACTCACTGGCATTCATTGCAAAAGCCAGCAGACGGACCATCATGCGGGAGTCTGTTTCTGAAGGATGCTGGGCTAATGTCAGTTGATGATCGTGATAATAGCCACGATCCATATCGGCTATCTGCAGAGTGACTTTGTACACGGTAGCTTTTGGTGCCATAACTTCTAATTCTCTCAATTAATTGGCGCTAGTGTAACTCAATCTCACGCCTAATGAGCGATGTCGCGCTGAATTCGATGAATAAACTCACTAGCGCTGACATTAGATTTTCCCGGCTCTCAAGTGTTTCGCCACGGGGAAGTGGGCTTTAAATTGGCTAACAGTCTCGTTATCGGCATACACAAGACAACGTTGACCCGCTTCGTATAGCTTACTCAGCTCGCCCAGAGTGGGTAACGTCCCTCTATGGGCATCGCGTCTGACAAATTCATTGAGCATAAAAGGCAGCGTTTCAAGACTAAAAATATGATCGAGTTTCTGCATTAATGGCATTGCAGCTATGGGTAACAAGGAGGCTTGAGTCTCATCATCGATGAGTAAGATCTCTCCACCTATGGACAAGCCTTGAAAACCATTATGGTAATGAACAGGCGTCTCATCATCAAACTTATCACCATTGGCTCTGAAAAAATGCTCCCAAAATAGCTTTCTTTGCTTAAATTCAGGCAGTCTTTGCTGCACTTCTTTGCGCTTAGCCGCCACAAAGTCAAACAGAGGCGAGAGAGATGGAGGTAACCAGGACTCGAGTCGTGCCCTTAGCTCTCGAGCGAAAACAGGCGCTGCGCCGGCCGTGCTTATGGCGATTTGCAGACGGCCTCGATCGACTATCGAGGGGGTGATGAACCGACACAATTCGGGGCTATCGACCACATTCACCCAGATCCCACGTTCATCGGCAATACTGGCAAACTTTGCATTAAGCTGGTCGTCGGCAGTCGCAAGATAAACCAGATCGACCCCTTGGATATCTTCAGGTACCACACCACGCTTAACGAGCGTGATACGGCCTTGCAGGGCACACTTAGACACCTCTGCAGAGATATCTGTGGCAATAACCAGAATCTCAGCATGGGTTCTGGCTAACAGGGCTAATTTTCGACTGGCTACATCGCCAGCGCCCACCAACAAGACTTTCAGCTTGAATGTATCGACAAAGAGGGGAAAGTACCGCATTAATGCTCAATTCCTAAACTTGTATTAATGGCAATCGAATTGGAGCTAAAGGCTCCAGCGAAACAGAAGACTAGAGTATATGTATTTGATGTGTAACTGCTAGTGACTTATGTATCTCACAACTCTCAGTGCCACATTGCCAACACAAGTCAAAACTAGCCTCATTCATTTCTTGGCACTTTACGCAGCGCCACCTAGAACCTTCGGCGTTAAGAGATCCGAGTTGAGCCTTAGCGAGCTCATATCTAGACTCAGATACCCAGAGTTCTACATTTTGCAGATCCACTGGCAGCTCGCCTACTCCACCGAGTAAGGCTTCACCACGCAGCTCTACTTCAATTCCACTGGTTTCTAACAGACCTTTCCACATGTGAGCTTGTAATAAATTACCGCCCGCAACCATTCAACGTAGCTCTTCCATGCTATTCCCTACAGCTCTTGCTCCTCTGGCAAATTTGAGATTTGATATATGAGTGCAATATCCTACTGCTAAATTAGCGAGTCTGTCGAGGCCAAGTCGGATAACGCACAAGAATTCAGTTATTTTGCTGTGGAGCACAGTCGATGCTGTGAATATAAAAATGGCAATAAAAAACCACCCTAAGGTGGTTTTTTATGCTTTATAAGATTTAAAAAGCTTAAGGCATCAATTGATCTTGATCTGCGCCCTCTTTTTCTATTTCGACGGGCAGCATGTGCTCACGATTGATCCCTAGCTTAACCGCCAGGAAACTCGCCACGTAGATAGATGAGAAAGTACCGACGAAGATACCCATCAGCAGCGCCGTTGCAAACCCATGGATCATGGTGCCGCCCTTGAGGAACAAGGCGATGACCACAACCAGAGTCGTCCCCGTGGTAATGATGGTACGACTCATGGTCTGAGTGATTGAAGTGTTAACAATCTCCTCTGGCGAACCTTTACGCATCTTAAGGAAGTTTTCACGGATACGGTCGAATACCACGATAGTATCGTTGAGTGAGTAACCGACAACCGTCAAGACACCAGCCAGTACCGTGAGGTCAAAATCCAGCTGCAACACAGAGAACACACCTAAGGTGATAATCACATCGTGTGCCAGTGCCGCCACTGAGCCGAGCGCTAAGCGCCACTCGAAGCGGAAAGAGACATAAATCAAGATACAGATCAGTGCCACTAACACGGCGAGTCCGCCCTGCTCTGCAAGCTCTTTACCAATCTGAGGTCCAACCATCTCCACACGTTTCTGGATCACCTGGGGATCTAATTTAGTCGCCGCCTCCATCACATGCTGGACTTGGGTTTCACTCTTCACACCTTCTTTAACTGGAAGACGGGTGATCACATCTCGGCTCGAACCAAAATTCTGTACCACCACGCCTTCAGTTTCTACGCTAGTAAGTTCGGCGCGCAGTGCCTGCAGGTTTGCAGTCGATGAGAACTCTAGCTCAACAACGGTACCGCCGGTAAAGTCTAGCCCCCAGTTAATGCCTTTAGTCGCGAGCGACGTCAAAGAACCTATAACTAAAATAAGCGACAGGATACTGATTGGCACCGCATGACGCAGAAAGTTGACCGTGCCTTTTATCGATAAAATCTGAAACATAATCAAGTTCCCTTATATAGACAGTTTCTTAACGCGCTTACCACCCCAAACAGCGTTAACTATTGCGCGGGTGCCCACGATTGCGGTGAACATAGACGTCGCGATACCTATCATCAGAGTAACGGCGAAACCTTTCACTGCACCCGTTCCGACAGAGAATAAAATAAGTGCTGTCATAAAAGTGGTGATGTTGGCATCGGCAATGGTAGAGAATGCATTAGCATAACCTTCATGAATGGCCTGCTGCACACTACGACCGTTTCTTAGCTCTTCACGGATACGCTCATAAATCAGCACGTTGCCATCGACTGCCATGCCTACGGTCAATACCATACCAGCGATACCCGGCAGAGTTAGCACAGCCCCAGGGATCATCGACATCACACCGACCACCATGACTAAGTTTGCCGTCAGTGCCAGATTGGCAATCAGACCAAAACCACGGTAGTAAACCAGCATAAACAGCAGCACAACGGCCAAACCCCAGATCATAGCTTGAACACCATTTTGAATGTTCTCAGCACCTAAGCTTGGGCCAATAGTACGTTCTTCAACGATAACCACAGGCGCAATCAAGGCGCCGGCACGCAGCAATAAAGCGAGACTTTGTGCTTCGCCATGATCCAGACCTGTGATAACGAAGTTACGTCCCAGACGCGCTTGTATGGTCGCGACTGAAATAACTTCCTCTATCTTCTCCAGCTTAATGCTGCCATCCGGGTTTTTGGCACCATTATCTTTATACTCGATGAACAAGGTCGCCATTGGTTTACCAATGTTATCCTTAGTCACATTCGAGAAGATTGACCCCCCCTTGGAATCTAGGTTGATGCTTACCTGAGGACGACTGTATTCGTCGAAACTTGGCTGTGCACCTTGAATATGGGTACCAGATAGCATGACTTCTTTATAGAGGGCAACTTCTCCACCTCGACGGCGCTCGTAAATCTGAGAATTAGGTGAGACACGACCACTGGCTATAGCGGCTGCATCGGCTTTCTCATCAACCATGCGAAATTCGATTGATGCCGTAGCACCCAAAATTTTCTTGGCGCGAGCGGTATCTTGTACACCAGGTAGCTGCACGATAATACGCTCTGCACCTTGGCGTTGTACCACAGGCTCAGCAACACCCAGCTCATTGACTCGATTACGGATAGTAGTGATGTTTTGCTGTAATGCATCCTCTTTGACCTGTTTAAGGTAAGTCTCACTGAGATTGGCAATCAAGAAATAGTTGCCACCCGATGAGGTATCGGTGAACACCATGTCATTGCCACTAGACTTGAGGAAACGCTCAGCCTTGGCTAAGCTCTCGGCATCACGGAATTTAATCTCTATGCCTTTAGCACTGTCACGGATACCGGCATAACGAATTCTCTCACCACGCAGGTCAGTTCTGAAATCGGCCATCTTAGACTCGGTCATCTTACGGACCGCTTCGCCCATCTTCACTTCCATCAAGAAGTGAACCCCGCCTCGAAGATCTAAGCCTAGCTTCATTGGGCTGCCGCCCATAGCTTCCAGCCATTCAGGCGTGGCTGGCGCTAAGTTTAAGGCGACGGTGTATTTGTCACCCAGTGCAGCGGATATCGCTTCTCTGGCGAGTAACTGTTGATCGCCGTCCATCACACGAACAAGCAGTTGGCCATTTTCAAGCTCTGAACGCTTCATCACAATATTCTTGCTGGCAAGAATATCCTTGACTGTCGACTGAGTCGCCACAGTCACCTCGGCTCCACGAGTACCAACTACCTGTACCGCGTAGTCCTCGGGGAAGAGATTCGGAATTGCATAGAAAAAACCGACAAAGATGATGCAAGCCACCATCACGTTTTTCCACATTGGGTATTTATTTAACACACCATCGCCCTCTTGGCTTAAAGTGACTTAATAGAGCCTTTAGGCAATACGGCCGCTATGTAATCCTTTTTAATCGTAATTTCAGATGTTTCATTGATTGTCAGTAACACATAATCATTTTCGTCACTGATTTTAGCAATCTTACCTAAAATACCACCACTGGTGAGTACCTCGTCACCCTTGCTCAATGAACCCATTAGGTTCTTTTGCTCTTTGACGCGCTTAGACTGCGGGCGGAAAATCATGAAATAGAAGATCAGGCCGAATATAACCAGCATGAAAATTAACTCCATGGTGCCACCAGTTGCTGGAGCATCTGCAGCGTACGCATTTGAAATGAACATAGTTCTCTCTTCTTATTTAGCAGTAGTTAAAATTAATCAGATAATTTAGGAACTTCACGACCTTGACTGGTATAGAACTCCTCAACGAAGGCGTCTAATGTACCTGTCTCGATTGCACCGCGCAAACCTTGCATCAACCTTTGGTAATACCTAAGGTTATGCATGGTGTTTAAACGCGCACCTAAAATTTCATTACAACGATCTAAATGGTAAAGATATGCCCGTGAATAGTTCTTACAGGTATAGCAATCACATTTAGCATCGAGTGTGGCAGTATCATCACGATGACGCGCATTGCGTATCTTAATCACACCTTCACTGGTAAACAGATGACCGTTGCGGGCATTACGTGTTGGCATCACACAATCAAACATATCGACACCGCGGCGCACACCTTCAACGAGATCTTCTGGCTTACCGACCCCCATCAAGTATCTAGGTTTATCAGCAGGGATTTGCGGACAGACATGCTCTAAAATACGATGCATATCTTCTTTGGGCTCACCCACTGCTAAACCACCGACGGCATAGCCGTCAAAACCTATATCGACTAACCCTTTTACGCTCTCATCACGCAGGTCTTCATAGACGCCGCCTTGAATGATACCAAACAGAGAATTAGTATTTTCTAACTTATCGAACTCATCCCGTGAACGTTGAGCCCAGCGCAGCGACATCTGCATCGATTTACGCGCTTCATCTTCGGTGGCTGGATACGGGGTACATTCATCGAAAATCATCACCACATCACTGCCCAAAGAGTTCTGGATCTGCATGGATTTTTCCGGGTCCAGGAAAATCTTCTCACCGTTGATAGGTGAACGGAAATGCACGCCTGCTTCGGTGATTTTACGGATATCACCTAAACTGAAGACTTGGAATCCACCCGAGTCGGTTAAAATCGGACCTTGCCAGTTCATGAAGTCATGCAGATCACCATGCTTACGCATGATCTCTTCACCCGGGCGTAGCCAGAGGTGGAACGTATTACCCAGAAGAATTTCGGCGCCAGTTTCACGCACTTCTTCCGGTGTCATGCCTTTTACAGTGCCATAAGTGCCCACTGGCATGAAGGCTGGCGTCTCTACTGTGCCACGGTCAAAAATCAAACGGCCGCGTCTGGCACGTCCATCGGTTGTATCTAATTCAAATTTCATGATTTCACCTCGCCAGATAAACAGTCTGACTCACAATTGCCCGCACAGGGCTTAAGAAACCTGTACAAGCTAACATTAAGACTAGAGATAAGGGCAAACAACTGAGTATCAACCCTACATCCTCAAAATATGTACAAAAATAGCAGAAAAAAAATACCCACCTCATCTTGTGGGTGGGTATTTTAAAACAATTTTCGAAATTAGTTCGCTTTTTTAGTCACAAACATGGCGTCACCATAGCTAAAGAAGCGGTATTTTTGCGCGATCGCATGCTGATAGGCGTTTTTTACCTCATCGAAGCCGGCGAAGGCACTGAGTAACATGATGAGGGTCGACTCGGGCAGATGGAAGTTGGTCACCATGGCATCGACCACCTGAAACTCATATCCGGGATAAATAAAGATGTCAGTGTCACTGCAAAATGCTTCCAGTTCAGCAATACTGGCCTTGGCCGCACTCTCTAATGAACGCACCGATGTGGTGCCTACGGCAATAACACGTTTTCCATTCGCTTTAGCTTGTATGACTTTGTCGACAACCTCTTGAGTGACCTCGGCCCACTCAGAATGCATCTTATGCTCGAGGATATTATCCACTTTTACCGGCTGAAAGGTCCCGGCGCCAACGTGTAAGGTGACAAACGCGGTATCGACACCCTTATCGGCCAACGCCTTTAACATAGCATCGTCAAAATGTAATCCCGCCGTTGGTGCGGCTACAGCCCCCGGAGCCTCATTGTAGACAGTCTGATAGCGCTCTTTATCTGCGTCTTCATCTGGGCGATCTATATAGGGCGGCAAAGGCATATGCCCTACATCTTCGAGCACTTCGAGTATGGTTTTTTCCGACAGCAGTTTAAGCTCAAACAAGGCGTCGTGACGGGCAAGCATGATCATCTCATAGCCGCCATCTAAACAGATAATCGAATCGACCTTAGGGGATTTTGAACACCTAACATGAGCCAATATGCTTTTATCATCGAGCATACGCTCGACTAAAAGTTCCAACTTGCCACCGGTCTGCTTCTTGCCAAACAGTCGCGCCGGGATCACCCGAGTGTTGTTGAACACCATAAGATCGCCAGGATTGACCAAATTGAGAATATCGGTAAATTGCTTGTCTGTGACCTGACCAGTATTACCATCTAACGAGAGTAGTCTCGACGCGGTACGTTCGGCGGTAGGATATCGAGCAATAAGCTCGTCAGGAAGTTCGAAAGAAAAATCGGTCACACGCATGGTTAGTCTCTGCTTAACATAAATCCGGCGCTAGTCTATTAACAGAGACAGATAAGATCAAGGATCAGTTACTGCTTTTACCATCTTCCAGGCTGCTTGACTGCTCACCGATATCGAAATCTTCCTTGCGGTAGCTATGCTGCTCGTAGGGAATATCGATTTGCACACGCTTTCGCTGAGATCGCTCTTTCTTGAGAAACACTTTAGATAACCAGTTCCACATCGTCCTTGACCCTTAAACCGATAATTGATGAGAATACAACCAAAACGATGCACATCCTTAAGAAGTCACTCTAAAACCCATTTTAATTGGAGAAAAACTATCTTAGCATCTGAGGCCATGATAACGTGAAACTTGAGTTATAACCAAGAAAATTAACAAAAACATCATGAACTTCCTCGCACACCTACATCTTGCCGATAATTGTAAAACCAGTTTAGCGGCTAATCTTGCCGGCGATTTTGCCAAAGGCAACATAGCCAATTATCCTAAACACTTACAGCAAGGGATCTGGATACACAGACAAATTGACCAACTCACAGACAGCCACGAACTCACCAAAGACCTAGTCGCCCAGTTTCCCAAGAGTTTAACCAGAGCCGCGCCAATTATTGTCGATCTGGCGTTCGATCATATGTTGGCGAAATATTGGGATGAATATCATCATCTTACCCTGCAACAATTTGCCGATAATGCTTACGATGCCATAGATGCTTGTGAACACTTGCCAGAAAAATTGCAGCTACTCGCGCCGAAAATCCGCAGCGAAAACTGGCTTAGCGCGTATAGAAGCAAGAAAGGTCTCCACCGAACCATCAACTCTGTCGCGCAGCGCCTCTCTAAACCGGAAATTTTCCAAGGTGCAACCCAAGCGGTCGACAAGCTGGATATCGAGATAGAGATTGCCTTTAGAACTTTCTATCCACAACTGATGGCCTACAGCCGAATTTGGGCCCGTAAGACACCGACAGAATATTTATAACGGGCTTTAGGGCTTTAGGGCTTTAGGGCTTTAGGGCTTTAGCAGCATAAAATCCAATAAAATTCAGTCTTAGCAATTCTCAACGGGATCTGTTTTTGCTAGAATTCGCCGCTACAGGAGAACTCATGCAGATATTCACTTACGCCCCCCCTTCAGTGCCTTGGTTAGATATACGCTATCGAGACCGAGATTTACTCGTTATCAATAAACCTTCGGGTCTACTCTCCAATCCCGGTCGAGCAGAGCATACCTTTGATTGCGCACTCACCCGTTTACTGCAGCGATACCCTGAAACCATACTGGTACATCGTCTCGACTGTGCGACTTCTGGCATTATGGTTTTTGCGCTAAATAAGCAGGCAGAGTCTAATATTAAGACTCAATTTCAGAATAGAATGAGTAAGAAAACCTACATTGCTGAGGTTCGTGGATTATTGAGCCAAGATCAAGGCGTGATAGAGCTGGCAATGAAAGCCGATAAAACCCGGCCTCCGCTGCAAGAGATAGCCGCAGATGGCAAAGCCTCTAAGACCTATTACAAGGTGCTGGAGCGCAGAGAAAGCAGTACCTTGGTAGAGTTAACACCTGTGACAGGCAGGACGCATCAACTCAGACTTCATATGCTGGCTATAGGTCATCCAATATTAGGCGATGATTTTTATGGGGATGAAGAGGTAATAGCGGCTTCAAACAGGCTTAGATTACATGCGATGTCATTGAGCATCGGCCATCCATTTTCGGGGAAAGAGATGACATTTAAGAGCTTTCACCCTTTTCGAAGAAGCTAAATTCGTGAAGAAAGTCTCAAGGAAACACTAGTTTAAGATAGGCATCGGCAAGACTCCTTCACCCTGATGCCTTCTATCCTGCTTGCAAGCTGTGTGATTTGCAATCAAACTATGCCGCTTTAGCGGTATAGTAACACTCGCTCGAATTACAAAATTTCAGTGAATTATCATCTGTTAACAAGAAATATTCACCAAAAATATTGCCACCTTTATCTTCGAGTTTTAAGCCTGCCTCTGTTTGAGTGCACAGCATTACATCTAAGCTATGACAGCCATCGCTTGACCAAATTTCTAAATAAATTTTATCGTCCTGCCTATAAAGCGTTAATGTGTTTGAAGTGCTGTCACGCCCATCAATCCATCGACCCATGACTTCACGAGCCTCTAAGTCTTTATGCTGCCAACCTAAGCGTTTTCGCTTATCTACTACTGACATTTTAATCACCTTGAGTAATTCTCTGCTTTCTGTAGGGCGATCTGGGTATTGTATGACTTCAGCCATTGAACTCATTTTCAATTAACTCCATTGAAACTAGACGTGTTACCACTTATATGCACTTTAAACTAAACTGACACCGAATAACCGCAAGTTGTTTACAACTCAGTTTAGCTCAATATCTGACTAAAAGTGTAACCTATTTCTACCATAAAAATGCGATCCAAGTCACTTTTTATGCACAATATTGGTTAATTTTTGCCTAGCGAGCAGATTGATTCGATTTTATGTTCAGGGAAGCGAGTTTAGCGCTTCAGGGGCAAGGCAACGAGTATGGAACATAAGGGAGAATAGCCCTATGAATTCGCTAACAAGAAGAGTCATCAGCTTATATATCACCTCTCATTACAAGATCTGGAGCCAGTCCTATATTTCTCATCGCTATGCCGACTTCTGTGGCAATAAAAGGCCTGACATCACATTCTCAGCCACTATCGTTTTCACCAGCTTACTCGGTTTAAGCAATTTCCACCGGTTCGAACAGCACTTCTTGAAACTGAAAATAAACTTCACTTCAACGAAAAATTCAAA
This sequence comes from Shewanella sp., assembly GCF_013214165.1. Lineage (GTDB taxonomy): Bacteria > Pseudomonadota > Gammaproteobacteria > Enterobacterales > Shewanellaceae > Shewanella. Next base: position 87,032 of record NZ_JABSSM010000001.1, read on the forward strand.
CTAACCAGATGGATCAAGCTAGCAGTTTCAGCCTATCAGCCATATTGGCAAGTTCCATGCAGTAACTCAGTATCCCTGAAGCAAAAAGGATAGCTGGTATGCAAAAGGCAAATAATGCAGCCACTCAGTCGCATAGTCGTATGCAGAATACAAATTCCGATGAATTACATGTTCTCTGGATAAATAAACATGCGGATTTTGTCGGTGGAGCGGAGCGCTATATCCACGATACCGTGAAGGCATTAGCTGAAAAAGGCATTAAATCAACCTTGCTATATCAGTTAGACGGCAAGATCCATCCCAGATTCACTCATGTATTTAATAGTGTCTATCCAATCACAGAGCTTAAAACACAACTCAAAAACCACGCCGCCACTGTTATTTACCTCCATCAGCTAGACCATGTACAGGATATAGAGACTTGCGTTCACAGTGGTATTGCCAGTATTCGTTTTTATCACGACCATAAACTCTTCTGCCTTAGGGAGCACAAATACACCACAATAGGGCTCAACACTTGTCAGCGAAAAACGGGGCCAACCTGCTATGCCTGCTTAGGTTTTATTGGTCGAAATTCCCAACATAAATTAACCCTGAATCGACTGGGTAATTTACGCGCTCAACAACACAGTAATCAAAAATTAGCCGGGTTTATTGTTGGCTCTCAATATATGTCACAGGTCCTCAAACAACATGAGTTTGACGTGAGTAAAACCCATGTGATCCCGCTATTCACCACCTCCAACAAATCAACCTTCAAGCTGCCACAGCCTCGATACTCGAACCAGTTGCTCTACGTTGGCAGCCTGATGCGCGGCAAGGGCGTCGACCTGTTATTACATGCGATTGCTAGGCAGAATAAGCAGGCTAACTTACTGATCTGCGGAGAGGGTCCTCAAAAAGAGGAGTTGCAACAACTCAGCCAAAAACTTGGAATTGATACCAGAGTGGAATTTAAGGGCCAGTGTAACCCAGAGACATTGGCCAAATACTACCAACAAGCATCGGCGCTGGTGATCCCATCTCGCACGCCTGAAACTTTTTGTTTGACGGGTATAGAGGCGCTTTCCTATGCCTGCCCCGTGATCGCAACCCGTGTCGGTGCGATCCCCGAGTGGTTACAAGATGGCGTAAACGGCACTCTAGTAGAGAGCAATAATCTTGTCGCACTCAGTGACGCTATTCGGGAGCACCTTCTCCACCCCCAAACGACTCAGAGCCATACTCAGCAAGATATTATGCAGCAATACAATTTAGAGACTCATATTAACCAGCTTCTACAGGTTTTTCACCATGTCCAGAGGGAAAATTCAAGCCACACCATCACGGCAACGTCAACGTCAATCACCGAAGGGAGCAGCCATGTTAACCATTAAACACGTCACTCTGCTACAAGATCCCCAGGCGGAAGATTTTTGCCAAGATGTACTGACACAGGTGTGCGATACCGTCGAGACATACCTGGATAAAAACCAAGTCTGCGCCTTAGTCTTATTAGGCGGTTATGGCCGCGGTGAAGGAGGATTGATCTGCCACCCTGTGAGTGGCAAGCTCTATCCACACAATAATTTCGATCTGCTACTGATCCTTAACCGGCAGATATATGCAGATCCACAGCTAAAAAAGTCCATTAATCAGGCGTTGCAGCCTATTAGCCAGCAAGCGGGATTAGGAATTGATATCTCTTTTACCACCCGAGCTAAGATGCGTAGTTCGGCTTGTCGCGTGATCTGGTATGACATGCGACACGGTCACCGAACCTTGCTAGGGGATGAAGATTTCGTGCCGTCATTAACCCAACATACGCTGCAGAACATCCCGGCTTGGGATGCACGAAACCTCTTGATTAACAGGGGTTCCCTATTGCTTATCAATCGATTTTTATTGGCTCAAAACGAACCCGATCGTTATCGAACCACCATCATTAAACATACCATGAAAGCGATCATTGGCTATGGTGATGCGCTCTTGTTCTCCTTAGGGAAATACCATTGGTCTTATGCAGAAAAACAGCTGCGTATGACCCATGAAACCAGCATAGAACCAGGGTTCAAACAGCTGTATCTAGAGGCAATGAGTTTTCGCTTTTCCCCCAGCTATACTCGGTTTGAGAATATCGAGCTCAACGACTGGAACGAATCCATCATAACCGCCTTGCAGCCTGTCCATCTTCGCTGTGAGCGCCAGCGTCTGCACCAAGCGGATCTCACCTGGACAAGCTACCTTAAATACGCATCCAGTGATGCCTTTTGGCATAACGACAACCAGTTTAAAAATCTGATGAAGCGCACTCTGGGACGGCTAATGCAGGAGGGAATGATGACGCGAAGGCTTACCATTATCCAAGAGGCTCCTCCCTGGACTTATCTGGCATTGACTCAAGCGGAAAAACTGCCGCTGTGCTTTCCCTATGTGCTCTATCGTCAAGGGAAACAAGCAGAAGGCGCTGCCGATGTCTTGACTCGGCGCTACCTTAAAAACTGGCAGAACTTTGTGGATACTAACCTAGCTAATCTACTGGACGGCTTAGGCTTATCCTTGGAGGAGGCTAACTTATGATTTATCTAAGTGCAGATATTCATCACGCCAGTTTGCGCACCGGCAATCAAGCCCATTGTGATATCTCAGAGCTAGGCACGGCAAGGTTATTTCTTAAGCGTATCGAACAGGCGCACGTCAAGTTAACTTGCTTTATTACCGGTCGCTGTTTCGTCGAAGAATGGGCCGATACACGGGTGCTATGCATGAGTGACTGGGTTGAAATTGGTGGTCACACCTGGAGTGGTTTTACGCCACAGATTTGGCACCGCATCTGTAACAAGCTGTTAGGCAACTATAACGGCCCGCACTGGTATCAATATTTAGATACTCTAGGCACCATCAAGATCATCGAACGCAAGACTGGCAAGCGGATAACCTGCTGGCGAAACCACATGTATATGCATGGTCCCAATACCGACAGAGTATTGAGCCAGCTCGGGATCAAGCTGTGCTCCGATGGAGTAAAACGCAACAATTTTCAGCCCCTCGAATCCAAGCATGGGGTGTATAACTTCCCTATTAACATCATTCCTGACCATGAGCACCTCTACCACGCAGAGCGCACCCCTGAATGGGTCGAACACTGGCAAAAACGTTACTCATGGTCCGATGATTTTGGCAGCGAAAGCTACTATATCCGCGAATGGACAGAGCGGGTGTTAAACCAGCTGAAAAGGTGTGAAGCCAAGGGGCTCGATGCCAACTTATTGATCCACCCCATCACCATGTACTTATGTGACAAGTTTCAATGCTTCGACCAGATACTCGACTACATAAGTACCCAAGAGACGGCTTGGCTCAGTGACGCAATCCCAGTCCCTCAATCTTCACCGGACTTCACAGAGGAAACTCGCCATGCCTGAATCAGCCTCACAAGAGCATAAGAAAGCTACAATCGCCGCGCCCCTTAATTTGAGCAGCCACAGATTAGCCATCATCATGCGCTCAAAGAACTCAGCTTGGGTCATCGCCAACACACTTGCGGCGCTACATTCACAAGACTTCCAAGATTATGATTTGATTCTGGTGGATTCAGGTTCGACAGATACAACTCTAGACATCGCCCGCTTCTATGATTGCCAACTCATCCATATAGAGCCAGGCGATTACTACCCGGGTAAGGTGCTCAATCAGGCCATTGAGCAATGTCAGGCCGATATCCTGGTTTTTCTAAACTCAGACGCCGTATTACTGAGGGACGACTCCCTCTCTCATTTACTCGATGCGTTTAATGCTCCCGACACTGTCGCAGCATTTGGCCGTCAGATCCCCCGCCCCGAAGCCCATCAATGGGTAAAGCGCGATTATGCCACCAGCTTTCCTGCAACAGGCACTCCCCCAAGCTGGATAACCTTGTCATTACCCTTCGCCGCCATGCGCCGACAATATTGGCTACAACATCCTTTCTATGAGGATGCCTGGGGATCTGAAGATACTGAATGGGGACATTGGGCGCAAACTTGCGGATACAAAATAGCCTATGTTCCCCAGGCACTTCTTATGCATTCTCATAATTACACCTTGAAACAATTGTACGGTCGACGGTTTGTGGAGGGAGAAGCGGATGCGTTTATCTATCATAAAAAGCATAAGCTTATCTCAGCCTTTACTCGTTTTTGCAAAGGATTTATCCGCGGCTGTTATCACCACATCATCACAGCTGACTTAGCAGGGCTGCTCGCCACTCCGGGTCGAGTGTGTGTCTACCACTGGGCATATTATTCCGGCTTACGCTGGGGTAACACCCGGATTAGCTTGCAGTTAAAAAACGACTCGACTGGTCAACAAGCCGTGTTATCCCGCTACCAGTGATCTCAACCCTTGAATACGTTCAGTAACTCAGAGATATGCCTATATGGCTCAAGTTATATCAGGGACCTAATATGAAAAATCGCGACAAATACCCTATCGCTCAAGTCATGCGTAGATTCCATATAAAGGAATGGGGGGGCATGGAAGGTGTCGTTTGGAATACCAGCTTGGGCTTAAAACAACAACATCACATCGATAGTCATATTTTGTGTACACAAGCACTCAATAGCGTTTCATCGGAGGTGATAGATAACATCCCTATCGAACGCTTTCGCTACCATTACCCTTATATAGGGTTAACCAAAGAAAAGAGGCTCAATCTGGATAAAAAAGGCGGAAATCCCTACTCCTTCTCCCTTAGCCAGAGACTATTGAGAGGTGAATTTCGTTTATATCATTGCCACACCATGCAGCGTATGGCTGCTATGGTGCGATATGCAGCCATGCGGCGTGGACTGCCCTATGTCATCTCCTTACACGGCGGTCAATTTACGGTTCCAAAGACCGAAATAGACAGCCTGAGCAAACCTTTGCAAAACACCCTCAATGCCGGTAAGGCTATCGATCTGCTTATGCAACCGCACAAAGTATTGACCGATGCCAGTGGCATCATCTGTATTGGCTACAATGAGTACCTTAAAGCCCAAGTATGTTTCCCTGATAAACCAGTAATTTATTTGCCAAACGGAGTGGATTCCAGCCGTTTTTCAACACCCGTGAGCCTGAATGTACACCAACATCTGCACATACCCAAGGGCCGAAAATTACTGCTATCGGTCGGGCGCATCGACAGTCAGAAAAACCAACTGATGCTTATCGAATTACTCAGCCGATTACATGCGAGGGGACATACTCAGTATCAATTGATTTTGGCAGGCCCGGTGATCCAGTCAAGTTACTTGAGTCAATTACTCAGAAGCATAGAGCGCACTAAACTGCAGGCCCATGTCACTATTATTCCAGGCATTGAGCCCGATGATGAATTGCTGCCAGCTCTGTATCAACAATCGTCCTGCTTCTTACTCGCTTCCACTCATGAACCCTTTGGCATTGTGGTATTGGAAGCATGGAGCGCCGGATTACCTGTGGTTGCCAGTCGTGTCGGCAGCCTGGTTCACCTGATCAGGCACAATCAAGATGGCTTGCTTTTTAATCCAGACAACCTGGACTCACTGCAGGCGAATGTCTGCAAGGTATTAAGCTCACCATCCTTCGCGAAACGTCTTATTGAACATGGGCTTGCTCGAGTTAAAAGCGAATACAGCTGGCCTCGACTGGTCTCCCATTTAGAGGCATTTTATCGAACCGTAGAGAACTGGCATTACAGTAAGTAGCGAATGAACGGGTCACAGGACTTAGTATCTCATGGATAAGATATTAACAAGAGGGAAAAATATGCGCCTTATATTTAGTGCTTGCGGCTTCGATTGCGGCAAATCAGGCATTTCTCAATATATGCAAAATGTGGTGACTGAATTACTCAAATCACATCATGTTACTGTGTTAATCAATAACAGGGATCAAAAGTTCTGGCCCATCGAACACCCAAGACAAACACTGCTGGTACTGCCCTGGTATTTAAACCACCCCATTGCCAATATGGTTTACCACACCTGGGTACTGCCTTACAGACTCAAGCAACGACTCAAGACTAGCCATTATGATGCGCTTATTTTACCGGCTGCCAATCGCCGAGTATTGAGTCATTATCCCTTGCCTACGGTTGCCACGTTTCACGATTTGTCCCAATGCCATATCGCCAATAAATACGATATGCTTCGTATGCACTACATTCGTCATCTTATTCCCAAATGTCTACAACCCAGAACCAGTCCCTACCGCCCTCATCTCATTGCCGTGAGTGACAATACCCGTAAGGATATGGAAACGTTTCTGCACATTCCGGCTCATCATATCAGTGTGCTACACAATGGATACGACAAGAGTCTGTTCAATGAGCAACAACCCACTGATCACGCCAAACGCTTGCAGCGCCTGCAGCTTAAACCGGATTACCTGTTATATGTCTCGCGCATAGAACATCCGGGGAAAAATCATATCGGCCTGATCCAAGCGTATGAAAAACTGCCCGAGACCATACGTAACAAGCACCCCTTGGTGTTTGTCGGTAGTGCCTGGTCAGGGGCCCAAGTGGTATTTAAGCGAATTGCCGACTCACCTGCAGCAAACTCCATTAGGGTGCTTGGTTTTGTTGATAGCAGCGATCTGCCTAGCCTGTATCACGGCGCAGCAGCGTCTGTGATGCCCTCGCTTTATGAAGGCTTCGGACTCCCTCTTGTGGAAGCAATGGCATGCGCAACACCTGTGGCTTGCTCTAATCGGGGGGCGATGCCGGAAGTTGTGGGAGAGGCAGCCCTTTGTTTCGACCCAGAAAGTTCAACAAGTATGGCCCAATGCCTAGGAAAAATACTCACACAGCCGTCTTGTCAGCAAGAATTGATCCGGCGGGGACTCGAACGGGTAACGGCGTTCGACTGGGGAGTACATACCAGAATGTTACTCAATACGTTAAGCAACCAGCAGGAAAAAATGAACACTTGATCACTTAACAAGATCTCAAAAACAATCGAGACAAGGAGAACATAATGAAGGTACTTTTTGTAACACCTTATATCCCCTATCCCCTTAACAGTGGAACCAACCAACGCGTGTTTAACCTGCTTAAGGCCGTATGTGATGAGCATGAGGTGATTTTTTTTAGCCTGACCCATAACGATGCCGAGCTATCACGAGCCGAAGAATTACAGTCACTATTGCCATTTAGCCAGTTCCACACTGAGCCCATAAAATTAAAAGCCTGGCGCAGTCTGTCAAAACGCATATTGGATCCTATTCCCGATACCTTACACCACTGGTTTGATATTGAGATCTGTCATGCACTCAGGCAGTTGGTGCAATCTAATTCATTTGACCTAGTGCATTGTAGTGATATATGTATGACTCAGTATTTTCAGGACATAGATTGTCGATGCCCGCTAATTAACGACCATAGCAGGATAGATAGCGAATACCAATTAGAGCAACTGCCCTATTTACGGGGCTGGAAACGCCGTCTGTCAGCCAGAGAGAACATGTTTAAAACGCGCCGTTTCGAGAAGCGATTAAGCACACGATTCCCCCTGCATGTGGTGTGCTCAAGAGAAGACAAAGATTACCTAATGCACCACCAGCAACTCGACACGCCTCCATTGGTATTAGAAAATGGCTTCGACAGTGACTATTTTTACCCACAAGAAAAACCCATTAATAATAATCCAACCTTAGTCTTTACTGGCACCATGGACTACGAGCCTAACCTAGACGGCATGCGCTGGTTTATACAAGATATCTGGCCCAAGGTACTAGAAAAACTTCCTGATGCTCGCTTAATTATCGTTGGAACTAAGCCTACGGAAGAAGTTTACTCTTGGCAAAATGGTGAACAAGTTGTCGTTACAGGTGAAGTCGCCGATATACGTCCCTATTACGCCATGGCTGATGTCTATATTTGCCCCCTTCGCATCGGCGGTGGCACCCGACTAAAACTCGTAGAAGCCTTAGCAATGGAGCGGCCTGTGGTTAGCACCCGGGTCGGTGCACAAGGCTTGGCATTATGCGACCAGCAACATATTTACTACGCCGACAATGCATCCCAATTTGCGAATAACATTTTAAAGACCCTATCAGACCTAGCATTCGCCCTTAAAATATCAAAGCAAGGCGCTGATCTTGTGAGGGAAAAGTATAGCTGGAAAGATTTGGCACGACGATTGATTGACTATTATCAGGAGCATACAAAAAACAACTGGAGCAAGGCCCATGACAAAGAAACTGACTCTTTTTACATTTATTGATGCATTTGGTTGGGAGATCTACCAGAGATACGGCTTTCTTGAAGGGATCATTGAAGATGCCCATCCGCTGCAAACCACCTTCGGTTTTTCCTCCGGAGCCGACCCCTCTATACTCACGGGTCGCTTTCCGGACGAACATACCCATTGGTCTTGCTTTAATTACAACCCAGAAAAATCTCCGTTCAAAGCCTTTAAATACCTAGCACATCTTCCCAGTGCCATTTTCGATCGTGGCCGTGTACGCCATTGGCTGAGCAAGGTCATGGCCAAGGTATACGGATATACAGGTTATTTCGAAATGTATTCGGTGCCCTTCGCTCATCTGCCCTATTTTGATTATCTGGAGAAGCGTGACTACTTCGTCCCCGGTGGAATAATGGCTACGGACACCATATTTGACTGGTGTGTCAACCAAGATATTCCCTATTACTGTTCGAACTGGCGTCATAGTGAACCAGAGATTTTGGCCAGTAACCGCGCCGAAATAGAGAAGGGTGAGACCCGATTTAACTATGTTTATCTGCCAAGGCTCGATGGCATCATGCATCAATATGGCACCAATCACCCGGCCGTTGAAAAACAGATAAATTGGCTCGACCAACAAATTCGTTCCTTATATGAACTGGCGTTGAGCCAATATGATGAAGTGGCGCTCTACATCATTTCCGACCACGGCATGAAGGATGTCACTGGGGATATCGATCTCATTCCAGATATTCAGGCGACCGGGCTGGAATACGGTAAAGATTATGTTGCCATGTACGATTCCACCATGGCGCGCTTTTGGTTTATGCAGCCAGATGCAGAGGCCATCATTCGCGGGGTACTCGAAGGCCAAACCCACGGCGCGATCGTCGAAGACGATGAACTGAAGAAGATGCATGTGTATTTTGATGACCATAGATTTGGTGAGCTGTTCTTCTTGATGGAGCCAGGTATGCTCATCACGCCCTGTTACATGGGGCTTAAATCCATTCCTGGAATGCATGGCTATCACCCTGAAGACAAAGACTCTTACGCCATGATCGCTGCCAACAAACCCATCACGGCAAACGTGAAAAGTATCACTGATATCCGCGGGATCATCGAGCATGAACTCAGTACCTGAGTTTTCTTCCGCCGAGGGGCCTCAAACTGAAACCAGTGGTCTTAAGATCGATCTGGAGCTGCTTTGGTCCCAATTAAAAGGCAAAATATGGTTACCATTTCTGGTGGCCATATTGTGCGGCGCCACGACTCTACTGTTAACTAAATATTTTATAAAAGATAGCTGGAAAGCCAACACCATCATCATCCGCCATCAGAAGAATATGTCCTCACAAGCTGACATCCCCTACCTGTATCTGCAAATTGACTTCAACACCATAATGCAAACGATATTGGTTCGGGATCATCTGCTTAGGGTTATCGAGCGCTTGGAGCTCTCCCTCACACCCGAGGACTTGTACAACAGCATCAATATCAGCCGGGGCAATCGCTCAGATATTATCAATATCGCCGCTGTCTGGCACCAGCCAGAAATGGCAGTCAAGATGTCGGACACTGTCAGTGCGGTCTTTCTTGAATCCTATTCCAGCGTACAAAACTCTGCCGCACAAAAGGTGAATACCTACTTCCTCAATGAGCTTTCAGCAAGCCGCCAAGCACTCATAGCGGCACAGCAAGCAGAGTCCGACTTCAGGCAGCAACACCAGTTGTTGTCATTTGACGAACAGATGGCATCGAACTACCAGAAAATACAGACGTTAGAAATTAAATACATCGAAAGCCAGGTAGCCACTGACGAAAAAAGAGCCAAGTTAAAAGCGACAATCTCAAAGCTCACCACCATTCCAAAGGAGATCCCACTGGAAACCATGGTTGCCGGTACCGCGGTAAGCCGTATCAATGGACTACGTGAGAATCTACAACTGCTCAAACTGAAATACACCTCACAAAACCCTAAAGTCATGGCAATGGAACAAAAAATTTCCACCCTGCAGAGTAATTCCGACAACACGTCTGTTACCGGCCAGGCCAGCACAAAAATCTATGGTCAAAACCCCCTTTATCTGGAGCTAGAGTTGGAGAAGATCCATTATGAGTTTGACCTTTATGTCTCTGATCAGTCACTAGCCGGTTATCGCCTTGGCATTAATAATACCAAGGCCAGTCTGCAGCGACTCAGTGCCCTAAGACAAGACCATCAGCGTCATCAGGACCAAATAAATGAATATCGTCATCTGGTCAGCACATTGGAAGGCAGGGTCACCGATTCTAAGCTCGCGTTAGAGTCGAATATCAGTGACTTTGAAATCATCGAAAACGCGCTGCCGCCAAAATATCCTGAGCGCTCGTATCGTAAACTCATTGCCGTCGCGGCAGGCATATTTGGCTTTACCATTAGCGCACTGGTACTGATCGCTAGAGTCATTTTCGATCCAAGAGTGAAAACCCGCGATGACCTAGACGGCAAACGTTTAATCGGTGTCCTTCCCGATAAAGACACAGTCGAAGAATGCCACTATTACAGCGCATTTCAGGGCCTATTTAGCAACCTTGAACAACTTCGAAGTGAGAGTGGCAATCAAAGTAAACTCATCACCTTAAGTAGCACTCACCAGCATGAAGGTAAATCCACCATCGCCAATGCCCTCACAGATATTTACCTGCGTCAGGGCAAGCGCGTTCTGTATATTGAGTCAGTTGAAGAAGGCGACAACGTCGATGAGGCCGTACTCAATCCCTTCATCTACGGAAAAGAGTCCCAATGGCAGCCACTCAATATTGCCGATAATATCGATCATGCTTACTTCGTTTACGATCAAGACATATATTTAAATTATCTGGATAAAGCCAGTTTCGACGTGACTATCAAGGCGATATCTCAGGACTATGATGTCGTTATCTGGGAGCTTTTTCCTGCCCAGCGCCATTTGCAACTCTACAGCGTGATCAATAACTCCCCTGCCGCGATTCTGTTAATAGCAAAAAGCCTATTTACGCGAAAAGACAAGCTTAATAGAGTGAGCAACTACTTGAGCGAAAAGAATATTAAGCCCATAGGGATCATACTCACCCAAGTACCTAAGGACATCTACCATGCCTAATTTTATCCTGTTCACTAGATTACTTGCACTGACGCTTCTGTTATCGAGCTGCGCCAGCCGAGACCCCACTAGTAACCCGCCCCTTGAATTACCCTTAGTACTGCAAAAAATAGCTGATGTAGAGACCTTAGACGAACCAGCACATATTTCCCTGCAACGCCGAGAGCAAGAATTAACCGAGTTACACCAGGTGAAACCCGGTACTTATGAAATTTCAGCCGGGGATAAATTTAATGTCTTTGTTTATGGCGAGCCTGATTTAGACAGTAAACAGGCGATAGTAAAACTCGATGGTAGCCTGACTTTTAAACTCATTGGTGATGTACAAATTGCGGGGAAAACCGTGCCACAGGCCACAGCCCTAATTGAGAAAGAATTACAGCGTTATATTCACTTTCCTAAGGTGACCCTGATGCCATACGACATGCGTAGTGCATCCATCACCATCATAGGTAAAGTCATTCACCCCGGCGTATATTACTTCGATGGTTCACTGAGAGCCGCCGAAGCCATTGGCCTAGCAGGCGGGTTCTCCACGGGTGTCTTTGATGACAATACCATCGAATTAGCGGATCTAGAACACTCCTATATCCAGCGAGGGGAATACTTATTACCCGTTGATTTAACTAAGCTTATACGTAAAGGAAACATGCATCACAATGTCCCCTTAGTGGACGGGGATTACGTTTATATTGCCTCCTCCATGAGTCAGGAAGTTTTTATCACAGGTGAAGTGAATAAGCCTAGCTATTATGGCTACAGTGAACGCATGACCCTAGCGCGCCTGGTATCGAGAGCGGAAGGCCTATTACTTACCGCCAATAGCCATGTGCTGGTGATCCGCGGCAACATCAAACACCCCCTGGTCTATAAGGTCAACATAGACAAGATCCTCAACGGAGAAACCCGCGACTTTTTAATTCAACCCAACGATTTGGTTTATGTGCCCAAGAGTATGATCGGCTCGTGGAATGCATTACTCAGTCAGTTAATGCCAACGCTGGAAACCATGCTGACAGGCTTATTACTCGAACACAGAGTAAGCGACTTACAAAGTCGTAATTAAGGACAGCAGACATGACTGAGTTTAAGTACCTCATCTTCTTCATGACCTTAATAATAGGTGTACCTCTAGGTTACCTCTGCTGCCTGCATTCTAAAAATTGCGAGAAATTAGTGTTCTTTCTGGTGATATTCTTTACCTGCGACATGGTCGATATCAACTTTGTCTCCATGGAGACCTATCGTGGCACGACTAGAGGATTTGAATTCGGCATGGTGGATATTTCACTGTATATTTTGCTGAGTTTAGTGCTTAATCGCAGGCATCAATTGCCCATCGACTGGTTTCCAATGGGCTCAAGTCTGTACCTGTTATATTTTCTATTTAGCCTGGCATCGATCATCAATGCCGATGTTGGGATCTATTCCGCCTTCGAAATTCTCAAGATGTGCCGTATGTATGTCTACTTCTGGACCATAGCAAATTACCTGAGAAATGAGCGGCAATTGCAGTGGCTGATGACCACCATCGGCGCCATTATCATCTACATCTTTCTCTCTGTCATGAAACAAAAATATCTACTCGGCATGTTTCAATGTAAAGGCCCCTTTCCCCATCAAAACTCATTGGTGATGTATGTTTCAATCTTTGGCGCCATGGCCCATGCCTATCTGCTCAATGTTGCCAGCAGCCGAAGTTGGTTTTGGTTCACCATCTTTGGTATGGCCTCTATCTGCATACTCGCCACACTCTCTCGCGCAGGCCTTGCCCTGTTTATTCTCAATAGTTTAATGGTGTTTTTCATCTCAGTCGTCAGTAAACAAAGCAATGCCAAGGTCAGAAAGCGTCACCTGATCTTACTGATCATCCTACCACTGGCGGGAACCCTAGTATTAATCAAGGCCTCAGACACCATTCTTGAACGATTCTTATCCGCTCCGGAAGAGTCAAAGATGGTGAGAATTCGACTCGCCAAAGCAGCGCTCTATATGGCCAATGACAAGGTGCTTGGTGTGGGCTTGAATAACTTCGCGCATAAGATCAATCCTCCCTATTCATACTCATCACATATCCCCATGGTCGACGAAAATGATCCCGATGAAAAACATGGTTTGGTGGAAACCGTTTACTTAATGATTGCAGCCGAAACAGGCTGGTTAAACCTGATTATTTTTATCAGCTTGCTACTCTTTTTCTATACCAAAAACATCAACAATTATTTCCGATTGAAAGGCTCGCAGAGTCGCTATATCTGCATTGCCTTGATTGCTTCACTGACCTGTATCTATCTGCAGTCCACCTTAGAGTGGGTGCTGAAACAGACCAATAATTTTTATCAATTGATGTTGGTATTTGCACTTATTGCCACCATGGACCGAATGATCCAAACAGGAGAGCTCAATGGCCAAGCCAAACGAAAGAGATGCTAATTATTTTTATCAGCAGCTTTCTGCCGGTGTCAAAGCCGACTTATCTCGCCAGCAAGGTGAGGAATTTCTGCGAGTATTAAACCGGGCAGTGTCCGTACCCAGTCAAAAACTACTCTCACTCCAGCTCAGCTTCTGGTGCTTCCGGCATTTCTATCTGGTGCTGTACTGGGGACTCGACTCTCGCGCCAGAGAACGCACCAGCGCCGTCCCTATCGTCAGCGGTTTACTCGCCAATGGCACCCTTATTCTTTCCAAAGGAATATGTTTTATTCTGGCCAGTTTAATCATCTTCTGGGTGGCATACGAAATCAAATCCCTCCTCGGAGTCGACCTGTTTAAGAATTTTCACCTTGTCGATTTAATTAGGTCATTACTATGAAAAAACTCAATATCTTGATCATCAGTAACTACTACCCACCCTTTCACATTGGCGGTTATGAACTCGCCTGTAGAGATACGGTGGAATTCTTAACTAAGAAAGGGCATAGGGTAACGGTACTGACTGGGAATAAAGGTCAGGGTACTCAATCAAGCATTCAGCAAATGGCAGCTGTCCATCGGGAGCTCTCTTATATTGATTATGATAACCCCAGCTATCGCCAACGAGCCGAGGTTGAAACGGCTAACTACCAAATCTGCCAAGAATATATTGAACAGGTATTACCCGACCTTATCTATCTGTGGAATCAGCAATACCTTTCTTTAGCACCATCACTTGCCAGCCAAAATAGTGGTATTGCTAAACTCTATGAAATTGGTGACTTTTGGCCCGCCGCTTATATTCGTCCAGGCTTTATTAATGCCCTAAAACGTAAGGTAAAACCTTGGCTACCGGGTCTGATTGGCGGAAAGTTCGATTTTGGCCCCTGCATCGCTTGCTCTCACTGGTTGGGCAAAGCCATTAAAGAGCAGCTCAACGCCCGAAATGTAGCCGTCATACACAATGGTACTCAATTGGGCGCTGAGCCTCAAAGCAAGCGTCAGCAGCCTACTTCATTCCTGTTTTGTGGACGACTATGTCAAATCAAAGGAATAGAGCAAAGCCTACAGGCATTTAAATTATTGCTCGATAAATGCCCTAAAAAACCGCTGAGCCTAACCTGTATAGGCCCGATAGAGCCCAGTTACCAGCAGGTTATCGAACAGATGATCCACACCTTGCACCTAGGAGAGCATGTACAGATTTTACCTCCTACCGATGACATGAAGCAGGTCTATCAAGCACACCATGTGTTACTGATGCCAACCTTGATGCCTGAGCCTTTTGGTCTGGTCATCATCGAAGCCATGGCCAATGGCTTGGCAGTCATCGCCAGTGACCGTTTCGGGCCGGCCGAGATAATTAATCAGCATAAGCTGGGCATTTTGATCGACCCAGAGGACCCTATCGCCATAGCCGATGCCATGGCACAGCTTATCGACGACCCTGCCCGTTATAATGACATGACTAAAGCCGGCTATCAGCATGTCGACGCTCACTTTCGACTGGAGAGCGTCAAGGCGAAAGTGGAACAAGTTCTGCTCCAAACGGTGGAGGATCATGCATTATGCCTCGCACTAAACAATTAATTAAATTAACCGCGTCAAACTATTTGGCCACCATCATCAAGTTTGTGGTGATGGTGTACTTGACCCGGGAGATGTTCCTCCTGTTACCCAAGGAGTCCTATGGTTTTTGGGCCTTGCTTTGGTCCATATTTGGCTACTCGGTGTTACTGGATCTGGGTTTTGGCATCGCCTTACAGAAAAAAACCAGTGAAGTATTGGTGCATCAAGATTGGAAAAGCTATAACCGCACGGCATCGACATTATTCGGCACTTATTTCTTATTAGGCTTTGTCATCGTGTTACTCACCTGCCTCAGTGCCCCATTTTTACATGTCATCTTTGTCTTTGAGCCGGGACAAGGGCTCATATACACCCAATGTTTTCTGCTGTTCGGTATCGGTACCGGCTTGCTTTTCCCCTTCGGCATATTTATGGAGGTGTTGCGCGGCGCTCTGTGCATCCAGATCCGCAATCGTATCGAGGTACTCAGAGATATAGCCAACTGTATTGCCCTGGTGATAGCCCTCAGAATGCATGCCGACATACGTGTACTCGCCGTTATCGCAGTCACCAGTCAATGCTTAGCGAATATTGCCATGTATATCGCCACCAAGCGTGCCTTGCCTCGCTTACGGCTCTCATGGCGTTTATACAGCCCAACAAAAATGGTCGAACTGATGAGCTTCTCACTCTGCGCCTATGTGATCACCATCAGTAACTTGATTGTTTTCAGAACCGACCAGATAGTCATCTCAGCCCTGGCTGGTGTAGGCCTAGTGGCCTACTACCACGTAACGACTCGTGTGGCCGAGATTTTCCGCTTGCTCTGCTCGCAAATACATGACCTGTTAGCCCCTATGTCTTCAAGCTTTAACGCCCAACAAGATCAACAGGCGTTACGCCAACTCTTACTCCGTAGCCAACGCTTTGTCTGTCTTATCGTGGTCTTACTCATTGTGCCTTCATGGTTTTTTATCGAAGATCTGCTGCGGATCTGGCTCGAGATTGATAATCAACAAACCTTTTGGTGTGCACGGATTTTATTACTCAATATCGCCATTCTGGTTATTTATCGCAATACCACCAATCAAATCTTACTCATGTGTGGTTACCAAAAACCCTTGATGTGGATAGGAATAACCGAATGCATCGCCAACCTGATACTAAGCTGTTTGCTGATACACCCCCTTGGCATCCTAGGTGTGGCTTTGGGCACACTCATTCCCAATATCCTATTGGCCATCTTCGTCAACATTCCCATGACAAGAAAATTCACTAACACATCACATTGGCAGTCCTACAAGCCACTGATTATCGTCGGCTTGACCGTTGGCCTGCCGTACGCCGCTGGGCTAGTCTTATTTGAGCAAGTGACAGCAAGTTATAACTCTCTGCTGCATATCATTGCGGTCAGCGTGATCTGCGCGATCCCGGCACTCTTTTCAGCCTACAAGTGTTGTCTGTCTGCCGGTGAGCGCCATCAATTGAAACGCATCATCAGTTCTATGCTGCCTAGCTGGCAGTTGAAATTGTAAATCGAGCCAATACATGACTAGTATTTATCATAATTAGGTGAGTGAATTTTCAACATCTACTTTTGGAGCAAGAATATGACCAAAGGAACCATTATCAATATTCCCCGCAGATTCGTAAAAGATGAATGGGGCGGCACCGAAACCGTGATAACTGAAACTGCACATCAGCTTAAATCTATCGGATACCAGCTTGAGAGCGTGACGACACTGGCCTTATCCAACAATAAGCATGAGTGTATTTTCGGCATTCCAGTTAAACGTTTTGACTATAGTTATACTCGTCTAGGTCTATCGAAGAAGCATAGACTCCTGCTCGATAAACGCGGCGGGAATATGTTCTCACTGCCTCTGTTTTTTTATCTTATCTTCAGTAAAAATATCCGTGTTATCCACCTGCATACCATGGGCAGATTGGGGGCATTGGCCCGCATCGCCGCTCGACTGAAAGGTATCCCCTATGTCGTCAGTATTCATGGCGGCTATTTGGGTCTGCCCAAAGAGCAACTAGACGATATGATGCTCCCCCTGAAAGGTAGCTTTAACTGGGGCAAACCCTTCGATCTCCTGATACGAAGCGCGAAGGTGATAGAAGGTGCAGACGCCGTTATATGCGTAGGGGAAAACGAGCGGGAGAAGATAGCGGCAAAATATCCCCAACAAAAAGTGATCTATTTACCCAATGGCGTTGACCAGCAAAGATTTGCCTCGGGTGATGCATGCGCATTTATTAACCAGTACCATTTCACCGAATCCGACAA
The DNA here is from genome assembly GCF_013214165.1 of Shewanella sp. Taxonomy (GTDB): domain Bacteria; phylum Pseudomonadota; class Gammaproteobacteria; order Enterobacterales; family Shewanellaceae; genus Shewanella. Next base: position 104,602 of record NZ_JABSSM010000001.1, read on the forward strand.
GATAATCTTGTGCGTCAGTAGTTTTACCCCGCAAAAAAACCAAGCAAGCTTACTCAGGGCTTTTGCCAAAGCACACCAGCACTCCCCTGAGTTAAAACTGGTGTTAATTGGCGTTATTTATGATCAGGACTATTTTGACCTTTTACAGAGCCTACGGACTGAGTTCAAACTGCAGCAAGATGTTCGCTTTATCATCAACCTGAAATTCGATGACCCTAGCTTAGCCAATGCCTATGCCGCCGCAGAACTGTTTGTATTGCCTAGCCTCTATGAACCCTTCGGCATTGTCGTGCTTGAAGCCTGGGCATCTGGCACTCCAGTCCTTTGTGGTAATGTCGGAGGATTACCTTCTTTTGTAACAAACGGCGAAAATGGCTTGTTCTTTGACGTTGAGTCTGTGGACTGCCTCTGCCTAGAAATGACCAAGATCTTACGCGATAAGGTGCTCTATAAGTACATTCAAGCTCATGCCCTCAAAGCCGTCGAAACCTACTCATGGCAAGCCATATCCAAACGTCTGGCGAACCTGTATGAAGAAATTTCATCATGAAATATCTGTTGATGCTTATGTTCATGTTAATTGCAGCCTGTGCCCAGCTTAGTTCCAAAGATGTGCCCCAAGGCAGTGAAAGCAAGCTATTAACCATAGAGACCAAGCCAACCGAGGCTGCCATTTATAAAGATGGTCAATATATTGGTCATTCACCGCTGCAAACCTGGCTATGGCACGGGGCCCCAAGAATTAATCAGATTATCGCTGTGCCCCTGTACGAACATCAGTTCATCCAGATCCAGAGCCTGCGCATACCGACCATCCCAACGCTACTGACTTTTTATATGACTGAGCCTAGTCCCCATGAATATGATTTTTCAGAGAATCCGAGCCAGAGCACACTAGAACAGCAGCCCAGTCCCTACTTTAAACGTCTACAGCTGTTTTTTGACTTCGATCAAGACCAGCTTAATATCAGTGAAATACAGCGGCTTACTCTTTGGATAAACCAGTTTGACGCAGACCCCGACAGGATAGAGGTGCACGCTTATGCCGATGAAACAGGCTCACAGCAGTACAATACAGCCTTGAGCCATCGCCGGTCACTCGCCATTACCCTATGTTTACAGCGCTTAGCTATCAAGCCTAAAGAATTACTGGTTATTCATCACGGCGAGCGTGTATCTGTTACCCAGACACAGCAGCTAGCCAAACAAATCGATCGCCTAGTTGAGGTACTGGTTTTCTATCAGGCTCATGATACAGGGGATAGCACAGGCAATAAAAAAACTCCCGGGTTGCAGAACCCGGGAGCTTTCAATAACTAAACTTATATCTGTTTTAACGGATCAGTTAGCTGGTTTTATTCTGTTTCATTTCGGCCGCTTCACACGCTGCAGCGGTGAATATCACATCGGTAGAACTGTTCAAGCCCGTCTCCGCCGAATCCTGAATAACACCTATGATGAAGCCCACCGCAACTACCTGCATGGCCACATCATTTGAAATACCAAATAGGCTACACGCGAGTGGAATAAGCAGTAAAGAGCCGCCAGCCACACCGGATGCCCCGCAGGCCGAAACTGCAGCGACCACACTCAAGAGAATGGCTGTCAGCATATCAACCTGAATACCCATGGTGTGAACTGCAGCTAAGGTTAATACCGTGATAGTAATAGCTGCGCCGCCCATGTTGATGGTTGCCCCTAAGGGGATCGATACTGAATAGGTATCTTCATGGAGCTTCAACTTCTCACACAGAGCCATGTTAACCGGAATATTTGCCGCACTGGAGCGGGTGAAGAAGGCTGTGACGCCACTCTCTCGCAGGCAGGTAAATACTAGCGGATAGGGATTACGACGGATCTTGATGAACACTATGATGGGGTTAACCACCAGTGCGATGATCGCCATCGACCCCAGTAATACCGCTAACAGCTGGGCATAGCCTGCGATAGCGGAGAAGCCAGTTTCAGCAAATGTCGCCGCTACCAGTCCGAAAATACCGATAGGGGCCAAACGTATGATGAATCGCACCATCTCAGAGACACCATGGCTGACATCGGCAAATACTTGCTTAGTCGATTCACTGGCACGATGCAGGGCTAAGCCTAAACCGACGCCCCAGGCCAAGATGCCAATATAGTTGCCTGTTATCAAGGCATTGACGGGATTGTCTACCACCTTAAACAGCAGAGTATGGATAACCTCACCGATCCCTTCGGGTGGAGTCGCACCTTCAATACCCGTCGCCAATATCAGAGTCGTTGGGAATGCGAAGCTCATCAACACTGCCGTAAGTGCCGCAGCGAAAGTACCGAACAGATACAAGACCACAATGGGTTTCATATTTGTTTTAGCATTTTTCTTCTGGTTGGCAATAGAGGCCGCCACTAAAATAAAGACTAAAATAGGGGCGATGGCTTTTAAAGCGCCGACGAAGAGACCGCCTAAAAAGGCAACACTCTGGGCTGCACTTTCTGAGAACGTCGCCACTAAGATACCGGCTATGATGCCAAATAATATTTGCAGCACTAAGCTGCCGTTAACAATTTTTGCTAACAGAGTTCGATTTTCTTTCATTGATAGACCTGTCATTATTATGTTTTATTTTTAATCAGGCTACATAGGTTTTTACAAAACCTATGCCTCACCTGAATCTTCTTCCTTCACTGGGAACTTGTATCTAAACGGCCTACTAATGTCTAGTAATACAGTATAAAACGCTGACTATATTACCCTGTGGCAGCAAAGTGGTAACACAAGACTACACATTAGCATTGTGTTGTTCTACCCCTCTGAGCATGGCGCTTATCAACTCATTGGCATCAAACTTGGTTAAGGCTTCGTTGGCGCCGACCTGATGAGCTTGGCTCACGCTAATTTCACTGGACAAAGAGGTGTGCAAGATGATGTAAGCCTGAGCTAAAGCCGGTGTATTCTTGACTTCGAACGCCAGCTCATAGCCATCTAAACCCGGCATCTCTATGTCACTCACCAGCAGCTGTATTGGCATACCATCATTCGCCGCCTGCTCCATGATGGCTAATGCTTCTCGCCCATCTGCTGTGACTTGATAGGGGATATTGATACTGTCGAGTGCATCGGATAACTGTTTACGCGCGACTTTGGAGTCATCAACCAACAAAATACTCAGGGGCTTAAGCTTCTCACGTTGGACATCGGTCAAGATGGCTCGCGTTGTTTCAGGGCTAGGTGGAAACACCTTGGAGAGCAGTAGCTCGACATCCAGCAGCTGAACCAGCTTATCATCGAACTTGGTTACCCCGGTTAAATACGCATTTTTACCTAAATTATTTGGCGGAGACTCGATATCTCGCCAATTACATTCAATGATCTTATCTATGGCGCGAACCAGGAAACCTATGACCATACGTTGGCAGTCGGTGATAATAATATAGCTTTTCGATAACTCCTCTCGAGTGATGGGGGTATAGCCAACAGCAGATGCCATATCAATTATGGGTATGGTTTTTCCTCTGATGGTAGCGGCGCCCATGATAGTGGGATGCGAATGTGGAATAGCGCTGAGAGGCGTGTAGGGAACGAGTTCACGGATTTTAAGTGTACCCAGCGCAAAAAGTTGTGTCTGTGACAGACGAAAAAGCAATAAGCCTTGTGATTGACTTGCCTTACTCTTCATTAGCGTACCGAATTGAGAATTAAATAATGGAATAAGTCTAATCTATCATAGTGTAAAAGAGATGACATCAATCAAAATAACCGTGATAAATTCTATAGTTGGGACTCAAAAGGAAACAGGGCGAGAAAATTTGCCATAAACTTGCGCCAAAAGCCCGATCCGGGTTCGGCGTAGACAGTCAGCCCCTCGGCTTCATCTAACCAGACCAGCTCACCCTCTTCCACGGCGAGCGTGTAAGCCGCCTCGGATAAGCCATTTTCGATTCCAGTCACTATCGCATCGGCAAATATGGCATTGTGGAACATGATCCCCATCTCGGTGTTAATCATTGCCGATCTGGGGTCGAAGTTAAAAGAACCGACAAAGATTGACTCTCTATCTAAGATGAACGTTTTCGCATGCAGACTGGAGCGAGAGCTCCCAGACCAGGATGAAGGCTTCTTAAGCGGAGATGCCTTCACTTCATATATCTTTATGCCAGCTTCTAATAAAGGCAATCGATAGCCCTGATAACCGGCATGCACCGCCAGTACATCGGTGGCAGCCAGACTATTAGTGATGATCTTAATATCTAACCCGGATTTAGCCGCGGCGACCAAGATGTTAGTTCCCTCTTTGGTCGGCACAAAATAGGGCGACACGATAAGTACCTCACGGGTCGCAGCGGATAAAAATCGAGATAAGTCTGATAACAGCCAGCTGTCTGCTGATTTCCTTTGGGCTTTTTCCGGTGGATCATAAACCACCTCAGCCTCTCCCCAGTACCACACAAGCCCATTGTCTTGGATCTGTTTCAGTAACAGGCTTGACTGTAAACGTCCGACATACTGGCTCGACTCAGATGCCTCACGCTCAAATCCAATTGATTCAGTGGCTTGAGAGATATCTTCTGCAACAATGACATGAGTTGACAGCGCCTCTATCGGTAAGCTGACATCCGCATTCCAGTATCGATCGAACTGTATAGAAACGTCATCGACAGAATCACCAATAAACATCAAATCGAAGTCGCCAAAGTTAACATCATCGATATTGTTGGAGAAATACTCGTTACCGATATTCCGGCCGCCAACAATCGAGGCTGAATTATCTACGGTCAATGATTTATTGTGCATGCGGCGATTCATTCTCGAAAAACCGGTAATGAACTCCAGTCCTCTCAGGGTCCGAGAATAGGAAGGATTAAACAGGCGCACATCAATATTAGGATGACTGGCCAGCATCATCAAGCCCTTGTCTAACGCTTTGGTGGTGAGATCATCGAGTAGTATTCTGACTCTTACGCCACGTTTGGCAGCATCGATAATATGCCAGATAAGTAGCCTGCCCGTATCATCGTTACGGTAGATATAATATTGAAGATCGATACTCGTATTCGCAGACTCAATTAATGCCAGCCTGGCAACATAGGCATCCAGTCCATTGATTAGCGGGATCACCCCTGTTTGCTGAGGATGTTTTTCTATGAGTGGTGCAACGTATGTGGCCAGAGGGGAATCGTCTGCGGGGATAAGACGATAGCTTGCTTTTTTATCTACAGACTCGGGGACGCTACTACAAGCAGACAAGAGAAAAAATAAAACTGACACTAGCGTCAAATACCGTTTATCTCTCGCCACCTTAGCTCCTGTTGCCCTACTCGCTTGTTGATTATTTATGCGTTAATCTTGTAATGCATAGAGCACATCGAAGGCAAATTGATCCCAGCCTTCTGCGCTGAAAGCGATATCCCTGACGGCACGAACCTGACTGACGGCATGTAACGGCGCTGCGCCATTTTCCATCAAGTAATAAGCCATGATTAACGCCGTTCTGTCTTTTCCAGAACGGCAATGGATCAATACCGGCATATTGTTTGCCTCGCATTGACGAATGAAGGCTAGTGCCTTAGGTAGTTGCTCCACACACAGAGCTAAATCTTCTTCTTTTGGAGGTATGTTACTTGAAAATGGAATACAGGCATAAGATAAGTCAGCATCGATAAACGCCTGGGGTTCGCATGCTTCACCACCATTGACCGACAGCACAGCGCCGATACCCGCACGCTTTATGTCCTTTAAATCCCACGCTTCCTTGTTTGGCCCACTACGTCCAGCAATTTTGTCTTCAACTAACCAAAAAAGATGCTGCATACCTTTTACCACTCTTAATTACATTGAAATACAAGGGCACTTAATACTGATAGTTCATCACAGTAACCAGCCCCGTCAAACATAAAACTTATTAACCAGCCATTAACTCGGCGAGTTTTTCGTCCAGAATTCAGTATTCGCTTTAGGCAATTTTTTACGTTTTTTCTTACCCATTCCCTCTGGGGCTGCCATAGATTTAATCTCTCTTGAGGGACAATCCAAGGGCGCCTCATCATCGGCTTCGAAACCTTCAACTTGTTCACGCTCTAAGCTGATTTTATTTTTCTTCTCTATGAGCTTAAAATGCTGATATTCATCGTGAGAGATGAGTGATAGCGCCAGTCCAGCTTCACCTGCACGACCGCTGCGGCCAATACGGTGCATATAGTCGACTGGGCTTCTTGGCAGCTCATAGTTAATCACCACAGGTAACTTTTCTATATCGATACCACGGGCCGCGATATCGGTCGCGATTAACACATGGATCTCACCATTTTTAAACGCCTCGAGTACCTTAGTTCTCGCACCTTGTGATTTATCACTGTGAAATATTTGCGCCGCAATCCCAGCCTTAGCCAACTTCTGCTCGAGTCGATTACAGGTATTTTTCGCACTGGCAAACACTAACACCTGACGCCAGTCATTCTCTTTAATCAGGTGTGCCAGCAGGGCTGTCTTACGATTACGGTTAACCGTATAGACCTGTTGTTTAAGTGTAGTTTTCTCTTCGCTCTGAAGTTGAATTTCGACTGGAGTCGATAATAAACGGTCGGTAAGAGTCTTGACTTCTTCTGGGAATGTGGCTGAAAAAAGCAAGGTCTGCTTGTGTTTAGGCAACAAGGACAGAACTTGATTTAACTCTTCGGTGAATCCGAGACTCAACATGCGATCCGCTTCATCAAGCACTAATGTTTTCACATCATCAAGCTTAATGGCGTTACTCGAAATAAGATCGAGTAATCGTCCAGGAGTCGCCACGAGAACATCGGCGCCCCCTCTCATGGCTAACATTTGGGTATTAGCCGACACACCACCAAATACTGCCTCGATTTTCAATCTAGGCTTAATCAATTGTCCGTAGCTCTTAAAGCTCTCAGCCACCTGTTGAGCAAGTTCTCGGGTCGGGACTAAAACTAGTCCACTGACCTGATTTCCTTTAGAAACCTTAGCGCTACTCTTGGCTAGTTTCTGCAGCATAGGTAAAGCAAAAGCTGCTGTTTTACCTGAGCCTGTAATAGCCCCTGCCAATAGATCTCTACCCGATAAAACGGCCGGAATCGTTTTCCCTTGGACTAAGGTGGGATTAAGATACTCGAGTAAGGTTAAACGTTTTAGCAGTTCAGGGATTAACCCAAGTTGTTCGAATGTCGTGTCAGATATTGCTTGTGAAGAGTCTACTTGGGTCATAACGTTGGAAAGATCCGTTAGAAATAATTCTAGTATTAAATATGGCCCATATTCTACGCTAGATCAGCAGGGAAAGCTTTTATTTTGATTTTACCATTGGGGCCCTTTGCCTCAAAACCCTATGAGACCATCCTGTGCAGCAGAGATCTCAACACGTTAATCATTCAATGAGCTAAAAGCCGCTACAGTTTTCCAATTTGAGCAGAGATTTTTTCATCTCGAGACCATAAGCATAACCGGTTAAACTGCCATTTTTGCCTATCACTCTATGGCATGGAATGATGATGGCAATGGCGTTAGCGCCATTCGCCGCCCCCACGGCTCTCACGGCCTTAGGTCTGTTTATCTTGTTGGCAATATCGGCATAACAAGAGGTCGTGCCGTATTCCAGCGCTAACAAGGCTTGCCACACGGCAGTTTGAAACTCGGTTCCCTTTGGCGCTAAAGGAACCGAAAAGTGTTGTCGCTGACCGGCGAAGTATTCTTCTAACTCCTTTTCAGTCTGCATTAAATAGCTAAACGCTTGTTGGTTTAGCGCTGTCTGCTCACTCATCTCCTGTTTAGCATCAGCTAAGCTCAGATGTGATAAACCAAATTGATTGGCCTTAATGTAGATCTCGCCCACCTGGGTCGTCACGGTTTTAGCCATGCAGGTATCTGGGGGAGTTGGCGAGTCTTTATCGATAGAGACAAATTCGGGGCTGATTGTTGATTGCTTCATGCTAAATTCCATAATTGAAACGTTAAGTAGCTGCCCCAAGGCGAGGCTTGCTCGGTGAGCCTGCTGGTTAGCTCACGGTAATCGACCTGGGATAAGGTCTTGGTTGGCTTATCGTGGGCGACAGGCTCTACGCCTTGTTGATACAGAGCCAATACTTTTTTCTTAACCACCAGATCTGAGCACAATAATATATCAGGCTCACTTAGGCCACGCATCTTGGCATATGCAAGCGTCCAGGGGCCGATACCTTTGATAGATAACCAGGAGTCGACAGAGCCGTTGGGATGCTCACTGACAAATAAACCCAGCGCTTTTAGGGCCGCTTTCCTCGCTGCCGGCATTTTAAGCTCATCGAGAGACGCTGCAGCAATGGCTTCAGGCGTAGGAAAAAGTACCACTTGCTTGCCAGAAATCGTGACATTCTCGCCATAGGCTTTGACCAGGGTATTTAACAGTGCAGTCGCTTGAATGATGCTCACCTGCTGACCCAGTACAGCACGGCAACCCGCTTCAAAAACGGACCAGGTACCCGGTAACCTTAGCCCTTGGATCATATCTTGGGTCATGATGCCTGTCGACGCTAAAACGGTTTCAATCTTTTCCATGTCTGCATCCAAGTCTAGCAACCTACGGATCTGCATGGTGATATCTTTTAAACTGGCAAGATGGTCACTCGAAGTCAGATAGATATTTACTTTAAATCTATTTTTTTCTGCTTGATGACTTGCCTCGAAATATCCTCTCGCTTCACCAAACTGAAAACATCTTCCATAACCTTCTCCATCGAGTTCCCACTCCATTTTGTCAACCATACGCAGCCGATAAAATGCCATCTGACGAGTCCAATTCAATGGCGGCCTATAAGCGAAAAACAGAGATAGCATCACACCATCAGTTATCGGATCCATTTTATCGGTCCCCTTGCCACTTTTAGCGCTTTTCGGCGTCGTTTTTCTAAGAGCAGTAGGCGTGAGCTTTAACGTCTGTTTAAATGATTCATTGAATCGCCTGACACTATTAAATCCTGCTGCAAACGCAATTTGAGTGACGGTTAAATTTGTCTGATGTAGAAGCTGTTTGGCGAACATTAAATCACGAAATTGGGCGTACTTTTTAGGCGACGTACCGAAGTTGTCGCTAAAAAGCTGCCTGAGATAACGGCTAGAAATACCCAACCTATCCGAAAGAGCCTCAATGTCTATGCCATCGCTTCCTGAAAGCACGCCCCCCTCTATCAAGGTCAATGCCCGCTCTAATGTCGTTCGAGTCCCTTTCCAGGCACTGGAATTAGGGGCGCTGTCGGGCCGACAACGAAGACACGGTCTTAGCCCGGCACTGGACGCACTCACCGCTGAATCAAAATAACGAACGTTCTCCTCCTTCGGAGCGACTGCTGGACAGATTGGCCGACAAAAAATACCGGTTGTGAGTACCCCGATAAAAAATTTGCCATCGAAACGTGGATCACGGGATAACCTGGCTTTTCTACAAGACTCGTTGGATAACTTAGGCAAAACGTTCGACATATTGGTGCTAACTATAAGAGAAAATCCTAAAGGCACTTTACTGAATAAACGCACTACGAACTAGCGGAAAACGGAACTGAATACAAAAAAGGCAAAGTTAAGTCAAGGTGACCGATTTACGATATGCTAGCGGCAGAGATAATTCATTATGATTGAGTAACCAATGTTTAAACGATTCGAGTCATGGGTTGACCCCCTCCCCGCAGCGGAGCCAGAACAACCTCCTCAGGGGATATATGCTTTTTGCCGTCATTACACTAAGGGATTCGAACGCCCGCTAATATTAATGTCCATCCTTACCGCCATACTCGCCATATTAGAAGTTTCATTATTCGGCTTCATGGGTCAGCTTGTGGACTTATTGATAGCCAATGACCCTGATACCCTGTTTGAGAAGGAAGGCCTCAAGCTGATCGGGATGACAGTATTAGTCTTGGTGGTGATCCCCTCGTTAGTCTTGTTACATGCACTGATAGTGTATCAAGGACTCCTTGGTAACTACCCCATGTCCATTCGGTGGTTAGCCCACCGATATTTACTGAAACAGAGTGTGTCTTTTTATCAAAATGATTTTGCGGGCCGTATCGCCACCAAGGTGATGCAAACGTCGTTAGCCGTCAGAGAGACCGTCACTAAACTATTGGATGTTCTGGTGTACATCTTAGTTTATTTCACCTCTATGTTGGTTATGATAGCCAATGCAGATCTACGCTTGATGCTGCCTATGTTGATCTGGTTAGGCCTGTATATCGGCCTACAGTTGCGGTTTTTACCTAGATTGAAGCAAGTATCAACCGAGCAGGCCGATGCGCGTTCAAATATGACAGGCCGCATCGTCGACAGCTATACCAATATCACCACAGTGAAGCTGTTTTCCCACACCCAGAAAGAAGCCGAATACGCCAAAGGCAGCATGCAGACGTTTCTCAATACCGTGTATCGACAGATGCGACTCGTCACAGGTATCAATGTCAGTGTGCAGATCATCAACTACCTACTCGCATTTGCCATCGCAGCCGTGTCAATCTGGTTATGGACGACGAGTGCCATCACAGTCGGCGCCATTGCCATCGCCATCAGTCTGGCCTTAAGGTTGAATGGCATGTCACAATGGATCATGTGGGAAATAAGTTCCTTGTTCGAAAATATAGGCACTGTCGCCGACGGTATGAATACCTTGTCTAAGCCGACTGAGATTCAAGATATAAAGGACGCACCAAAGATCACGGTCGAAAAAGGCGCCATCGACTTCACCCAAGTCAGCTTTCATTATGGTGAGAATAGCGGTGTGATCGAAAAACTGAACCTCAAGATAAAAGCGGGTGAGAAAGTGGGTCTAGTCGGTCGCTCTGGCGCTGGAAAATCGACATTAGTCAACCTGCTAATGCGCTTCTACGATGTAGAAAAAGGCACTATCGAAATCGACAAACAGAACATCAAACATGTTCAACAAGACTCTCTACGAGCCAACATAGGCATGGTGACGCAAGATACGTCATTGCTACACAGATCGATTCGCGAAAATATTCTCTATGGCAAGCCCGAAGCCAGCGAAGAGGAGCTAATGAGTGCAATTAAGAGTGCACAAGCCTATGACTTCATCCAAACCTTGACGGACGCCGAAGGGAATCGAGGCCTAGATGCTCAAGTGGGTGAACGAGGTGTCAAACTCTCTGGCGGTCAGAGACAACGTATCGCCATTGCACGAGTGCTTCTCAAAAATGCCCCTATCTTGCTACTGGATGAGGCGACATCGGCACTGGACTCGGAAGTAGAAGCCGCGATACAAGAAAGCTTATACCAGCTAATGCAAGGCAAGACAGTAATAGCGATTGCTCACAGACTCTCCACCATAGCGGCCATGGATAGATTAATAGTCTTAGATGAAGGCAAGGTTGTTGAAGAAGGTACCCATCAGGAATTGATAAACGATGGCGGTATATATGCTCAACTATGGGCACACCAGACTGGAGGCTTCCTAGGGATAGATTAATCGGTATCGCCTAGGTCTAGATTAATCGGTATCGATAGTAACAAGATGAAGCCATCATTCAGATGGCTTTTTTTATGCTTTGGATTCGGGAATAACCATTTCCTCATCAATGCGCCTTGAATTGAAAAAACTGAGAGTCTCTGAACTGACCAGATACTGATATGGAATGATATTATACCGATTGGTATAAAAGAAATTCGCGCCTGTGATGTACAGATATCGAGTTAGTGGGAAATTGCAATGCATGGGAAGATAATGGGTGCGGATAAAGCCACGAAGATCAGATACAAAAAAACCACCTTTCGGTGGTTTAGGTGTCTACTCTATCCTATTCAGATAGGAGTAAGTTAGATATGGTGGAGCCTAGCGGGATCGAACCGCTGACCTCAACACTGCCAGTGTTGCGCTCTCCCAGCTGAGCTAAGGCCCCATTTCATGCACTGGAAATAAGCATGAAACTGGTAAATAGTGGTATCCCCTAGGGGATTCGAACCCCTGTTACCGCCGTGAAAGGGCGGTGTCCTAGGCCTCTAGACGAAGGGGACCCGGACTTACTTATTTAGACTCTAGTAAAAAAGAGCTTATAGGCTAGTACTCAAAGGCGTGAGTAAAAGCGGTACATTGCGACTCAAACTGAGTCTTTCACATTCAACCGAAGTAATTATCAGTTAAATAAGAATTTGGTATCCCCAAGGGGATTCGAACCCCTGTTATCGCCGTGAAAGGGCGATGTCCTAGGCCTCTAGACGATGGGGACCCGGACATTCATTCTTTAAACTCTACAAATAAAGAGTTGTCTATTAGCTCAAATCCGAAGGCTATGGATTCGAACCCCACTCTCAATTAAGAGAGGCGCCGTGCTCTTTATCTCATATAAAAAGAGGTAAGAGCGCGGTGTCCTAGTCTTGTTCCCTCTAGACGAAGGGGACCCTGGACTTACTTGTTTAGACTCGAGTAAAAAAGAGCTTATAGGCCAGTACTCAAAGGCGTGAGTAAAAGCGGTACATTGCGATTCACTTGCTCGTTAGAGTGTGAATCTTTCACATCTAACCGAAATATTTATCAGTTAGAAATAAATTTGGTATCCCCAAGGGGATTCGAACCCCTGTTATCGCCGTGAAAGGGCGATGTCCTAGGCCTCTAGACGATGGGGACCCTGGACATTCATTGTTTAAACTCTACAAATAAAGAGTTGTCTATAAGCTCAATTCCGAAGGCTATGGATTCGAACCTCACTCTCATTTAAGAGAGTACCGTGCTTTTCGTCTCATTATAAAAAGAGCTAAGCGCGCGGTGTCCTAGTCTTGTTCCCTCTAGACGAAGGGGACCCTGGACTTACTTGTTTAGACTCTAGTAAAAAGAGCTTATAGGCCAGCACTCAAAGGCGTGAGTAAAAGCGGTACATTGCGACTCAAACTGAGTCTTTCACATTCAACCGAAGTAATTATCAGTTAAATAAGAATATTGGTATCCCCAAGGGGATTCGAACCCCTGTTATCGCCGTGAAAGGGCGATGTCCTAGGCCTCTAGACGATGGGGACCCTGGACATTTATTGTTTAGACTCTATAAAATTAAAGAGCTTATAGGCCAGTACTCAAAGGCGTGAGTAAAAGCGGAACATTGCGATTCACTTTCTCGTTAGAGAGTGAGTCTTTTCACATCTAACCGACTTTACATCAGTTAAAAATAAAATTTGGTATCCCCAAGGGGATTCGAACCCCTGTTATCGCCGTGAAAGGGCGATGTCCTAGGCCTCTAGACGATGGGGACCCGGACATTCATTGTTTAAACTCTACAAATAAAGAGTTGTCTATAAGCTCAAATCCGAAGGATAAGGATTCAAACTTGACCTACTCACTCCCACAAGACGCTAGGGTAGGTTCTTATTGTTTAGACTCTATTAAGAAGAGTGATGTTAGATGGTGGAGCCTAGCGGGATCGAACCGCTGACCTCAACACTGCCAGTGTTGCGCTCTCCCAGCTGAGCTAAGGCCCCTCACTAACAATAAAACTACACTTCTGAGCACGCTACTAAGCTTTTGCTTCGTTGTGTCTCAAGTGCGTGGCGCATTCTATGCAGCACACCCAAAAGTGTCAACTCGTTTTTTAGGAATTTATTCTATTTGCTACAAATTCAATCGCTTTGGAGATTCTTTGCTCGCAACGAGCCTTTCCAACCAAGAATAAGGTCAAATCCACGGCAGGAGACATCCCAGCTCCAGTAACTGCGACACGTAAAGGCATACCGACTTTGCCCATTCCTACTTCTAATTCAGTAGCAGTATCTTCAATTGCTTGATGGATCTCTTCTAAGGTCCACTCATTTAGCTCAGCCAATTTCTTCTGAACGAGTTGCAGCGGCTCCATAGCAACCCCTCTAAGGTGCTTTTTAGCCGCAGTCGCATCAAACTCGGCAAAATCTTCAAAGAAGTAACGACTCGATGCTGCCATCTCCTTCAATGTTTTTGCACGTTCTGCCAAAGCAGTGACCACATCTGATAACACTGGACCATTACTGATATCGATACTTTGATCTGTCATGTGCCACTCTAGTTGCTTGGCAACATAAACTGGATCGAGTTCTTTTATGTAGTGTTGATTCAACCAAATCAACTTATCGGTATTAAATGCCGAAGCGGCCTTATTGATATTTTCTAGTTTAAAGAGTTGCTTCATCTCATCGATAGAGAATATCTCTTGATCGCCATGTGACCAACCTAAACGCACTAGATAGTTAAGTAGTGCTTCGGGCAAGAAGCCATCATCACGGTATTGCATGACACCAACTGCACCATGGCGCTTAGAAAGCTTGGTACCATCATCACCTAAAATCATAGCAACGTGAGCATATTCAGGAATTGGGGCACCTAATGCTTTTAAAATGTTGATTTGACGCGGGGTGTTATTGATATGGTCTTCACCTCGAACAACACAAGTGATCCCCATATCCCAATCATCAACAACAACACAGAAGTTATAAGTAGGCGTTCCTTCGGTACGCGCGATAATAAGATCATCGAGCTCAGCGTTAGCAATTTCGATTCGACCACGAACATGATCGTCAAATACTACACTGCCCTCTTGCGGGTTTTTAAATCGGATAACAAAAGGCTCATCCGTGTTTCGGGGAGCCAGATCGCGACAGCGGCCATCATACTTTTGACTCTCGCCTTTCTCAGCCTGCTCTTCACGCATCTTCTCGATGCGTTCACGTGAACAGTAGCACTTATAAGCACTGCCCTTATCTAACATCTGAGCAATGATCTCATTGTAACGATCGAAACGTTTCGTCTGGTAATAAGGCCCATGTTCCCAATTAAGCCCTAACCACTCCATCCCATCAAGAATTGCCTGGCATGCTTCAGGTGTCGAACGTTCAATGTCGGTATCTTCAATGCGAAGAACGAACTCACCACTGTTGGCACGAGCATATAGCCATGAATAAAGAGCAGTACGAGCACCACCGACATGTAAAAAACCGGTAGGACTTGGAGCAAAACGCGTCTTAGTTGTCATAATGGACACTAACCTATATAGAAAAGCCTAAATTCTAGACTGTACCAATGAATGTGGCGCATATTCTAACAGCCAAACAGCCTCAGGGACATTACCAAGTGCTAAGAAGCGTATTCATCAACTTGATTATGTCGTCTTTATCTCGCTTTTGGCTTTAATTTAGACCTAATTCTTTATATACGCAGGATAAATGCAAACTGAGGCAATTGGAGTTGATATTCACCTTATATAAATGTGAGAGCATTCGATTCACTCAAAATTCAACTCATCGCTATCAAGATGAGTATCAATATTCATTGTTCTTCTAAGCATCACGCGGCTTGGAGCCATTATGTGTAAGCACTCAGTGCGTCGTTTAAAAATAACAAGCAGCTAACGGCTAATGATTTTAATGATTTATCCCTACCAGAAGCTCGCCTTGGGTAACAATGCACCAGTCAGTGTAAAATAACACCGGACACGCTTTTTTATCTAAAAAACCGTTGACACTAAATCGTTCCCCCCTATAATACGGCCCACACAGCGAGGTCGATTAGCTCAGCTGGGAGAGCACCTCCCTTACAAGGAGGGGGTCACTGGTTCGAGCCCAGTATCGACCACCATGTTTCTGTTTAATATGAAATAAATTGTGTGATATAGAGAGTCCCAGGTCGATTAGCTCAGCTGGGAGAGCACCTCCCTTACAAGGAGGGGGTCACTGGTTCGAGCCCAGTATCGACCACCATTTTCTTACGGCTTATGCGAATAAGTGACTAAGAAAATACCCAGTAAAAACGAAAGTCCCAGGTCGATTAGCTCAGCTGGGAGAGCACCTCCCTTACAAGGAGGGGGTCACTGGTTCGAGCCCAGTATCGACCACCATTTTCTGCCTGCGTAAATAGTAAATCCCTCAACATTAATCCCGTTAAAATTAATATAAAAACCAATTTATACCGCTAATTTCGAGACCTTTGTTTATCGAATAACACAGCTAGTCGCTATAATATTTCCCGATATGAAAGCCATTACAGCCCCATTCTAGCTAAGTTCAACTATTCTTCAGATATAACATTAATTGAGATCTATCCTATGGCAGATGTCAGTCAATCCGCCTCCCTGAGCAGCATAGCAGCTTACCTTAAGCTAACTCATAACTGCGATGAAGCCTCTGCGTTAGTTGAAGCGAAAGAAGTCATGCACAATCTTGTCAGTATGAGACAGAAAGGGTTTATCACCGGCTGGTATTTCGACGAACTGGGCCACTTAGAATTACTCCCCAGCGACGCTATCTCGAAACGAATCAACCCAGAAAAATAACTAATCGGACTCCCCCTCCAGATTAAGTAAAGCTTATGCTTTACTTAATTAGTTTTTGATGTAATAGTAAAATGACTTTCAGCTAATAAATTATCTATATGAGTCCATTTCAGCACAGCCAGCCACACTTAAAAGCGATAAATTCGGACTCTAACAACGAGAAACGCAGCAGCAATAATATTCTCTATATTACCCTACTGGTTACCTTGATCAGCGTTGCCGGCATCGCCCTACCCTATCCGATATTGGCACCACTGTTTGCTGAAGGGACATCACCACTGACTCAATTCTTAGATCTCCCTTCTGAGATACTGTTAGGCATAGTATTAGGAATTTATCCGCTAGGAATTATCATAGGCAGTAGCGTTATTGGCGCAATATCAGATAATTACGGCCGTAAAAAATTATTAACTCTAACGTTATTGGGCAGCGCCCTAGGCTATAGTTTAACCGCTATTGCCGCCGTTTCTGAGCACTTTCTCCTCTTCTGTATCTCGCGTTTACTCACAGGATTATGTGAAGGCAATATTGCTATCGCACGTGCAATTGCAGCCGATCTCCACCCCATTATAGACAAGACGCGCAGCTTTTCTCTGATAAGCTCTATGGGATATGGCGGTTACTTACTCGGTCCCTTGGCTGGGGGATACCTGATTATGGCAGGCATAGATATGGTGTTCTGGGTAGCGGCACTCGCCTGCCTGATCTGCGCCCTGATCAGTCATCTTTTACTGCCCAAGAGCTTAGATAAACCCGATACAAATGCCGAGACAGGATCAAGCCTGTCTCTGCTATCGCAACCGGATCTGAGGCGTTTCTTTGTGCTTTATCTCTTCTTGACTATGGGGGTCAATCTTTATTATGAGTATTATCCCCTGTACTTGGTAAGAGAGTTTGGCTATCTTGCTGTCGATATCAGCTGGGCCACTGTATTTCTTACTACATGCATGATTCTAACCAGTATTTTTATCAACCCCATCATACAAAGAAAGCTAGATCACCCTTATGCGGGTCTATTGGGAATATTCCTTTTCGGCTCAGCTCTGGCTGCATTACCCTTTTTTATCGGTCAAGCTTACCTGATCACATTTGCCTTAATGGGCGCCGGCATCGCCATTTACAACGGTTTCCTTCCTGCTTACCTTTCTCATTCCTATGAAAACCGGGCACAAGGCAAGCTAATGGGCATGCTAGTGACCATTTTCTGTCTGGGTAATTTACTCGCGGCCTTAGTGGGCGGTGTGGTTTCTATGTTTGATGTGAAGTGGGCACTGCTATTGGGCTCATCGATTACCTTCACAGCAGGCATCATCTTCTACCATGGACACTTTAAGGCAAAAATTTGGCCTTTTCAGAAAAACAAGTGCAGTGAGTCATAACTCACAAGCATAGTTAGCTATGACTTGCATGGACTGACAATATCATCGACTCATCCTTAGTCAATCTCAGTAAAACCAGGCTCAAGAGCAGCATAACCATACTTGAGCCAAGCACCACGCCTTCCCAGCCCCAATGATGCCAAAATGGCATCAATAAGGGTCCACCCAAGGCGGCTCCCAGATAATAACTACACAGATAAAGAGACGTCGCCTTGGCTCGGTGACGCTTTACCCTGTGGGTGACCCAGGCATTACAACCACTGTGGATAAAGAAAAAACCGAATGCTGTCATCAGGAATCCCAGACAGATGAATACGCCGGTATCGACTAGCGTCATCAAGGAGCCTAAAAACATCAGCAACAGAGATAATCGAAACAGAGTCCGCCGCCCGAAGCGCGTAATCCAACGACCGGAATGATAAGACGCCCAGGTACCGCTCAGATAACAGAGGAAAATAAGGGTCACCTCGAAGCGGCCCCAGCTAAACGGCGCCGACATCAGGTGGAGCTGAATGAAACTGAATTGATTCACCATGACCAGAAAAGCCAGGCCGCCAACTAGGTAAATTTGTCTGAGCTTGGCATCACGCAGATGCACCACAAAGCCATTAAGATCTTCAGCCCTGAACATGCTGCCCCTCGCTTTGGGCTCTTCTTGGCTCTTTAACTTAGTGGTATTGGGCAGCAAATAATGTACTAAGAGCACACCTGCAATCGAGATAGCTAAAATAACCAAGATCACTTGCTGCCAATGTAAGTGTAATGACAGGGCGCCGCCGATCAAACGACCTAAGATCCCGCCGATGCTATTCGCTGCAATATAGACTCCCCCCGCCTTTAGCATGGATGCTTGGCTCAGCTCGTCCTTAAAATAAGCCATGGCAATGGCAGGAACGGCCGCGAGCAAGACTCCCTGCAACAATCGTAAGAGTACGAGAGATGGAAAATCTGCCACAAAGATCATCAGGACATCGGTCAACAATAGTAGGTATAAGCTGATCATCAAGGGCGTCTTACGTCCGATCCTGTCGGATAGCAAGGCATAAAACAACAGTGAAAACGCCATGGCAAAGCTAGTGACCGAGAGTAACAAGGTCGAGTGACTGATATCGACATCGAAGGTCTCGGCAATCAAAGGCAAGATGCCTTGCACTAAGTAGAGGTTGATATAGATGACCACAGAGGCGATAGACAAGCCCCAAATAAGCCTTAGCTCTTTATTTTTAATGTTTGTGTTATCAGTTAAAGACATAGGCCCAAGTCGATGGTCGAACTCCATAGACATAGGTTAGCACCGAGGTTAACATAACAATAATAGATTATATCAATCAAAGTCATTGATTATTGTTATGGATATACGACAACTTAAGCATCTCGATGCCCTGGTAAAAACAGCCAGCTTCACTAAGGCGGCCCAGAGCCTGAATATGGCCCAGCCGGCTTTAAGCCAGAGTATCAAACGCCTCGAGAGCTCCTTAGGCGTCACTCTGGTGAACAGGGCTAGCCCAGGCAACAAACAGCTTAGTCTCACCGCAGAAGGTAAGGTGCTGCATCAGCATGCCCTGTTGATCATCAAGCAAATGAAGCAGGCCGAGACCCACATCAAGTCAATGGCAAACTTGACTAAGGGAGAGGTCAGGATCGGCGTGCCTGGCATGCTTGGCTCCTTCTACCTGCCCTCACGCCTGATGGCATTTCGTCATCAATACCCAGATCTTAAACTGTGCCTGTTCGAAGGGGGAACCCGGGACTCGCTCAAGATGCTTGCCCGTGAAGAGGTGGATATCGCCATCATCACCGCCCAAGATCTTAGCCCTGAGTTTGACAGCCACCTGTTGCTAAGGGAACAGATGGTGGTCGCCATGGGACCTGAACACCCCCTGGCAGCACAGCCGAGCATCAGTTTAGAAGCCTTCTTCGAACATGAGCTGGTGATGTTCAAACCCGGCTACTTTCATCGGGAATGGATGTTAACCCAAGCTAAATCCTTGGGGCTCAGAGCCAATATTGCCTTCGAAACCAACCTTATCAACCTTATCAAGCAAGTAGTATCACAAGGTTTTGCCATCACCAGCGTGCTGGAGATGGTGATCGGCGATAAGGACGATATTTTGGCTAAACCCTTTCAGCCTCAAGTGTTTCTCGATCTGCATATCGCCTGGAAAAAACAGCGCCCCATCAGCCAGGCTGACCGGGCCTTCGTTGATTTCTTGATGAAAAACAGGTGATGCTTAGTTTATAGCCGTGATAAAATCATCGCCACATAGCCAGAATAAAAGCATTTATACCGATTGGTATTAACTGAGACAAACAGATGAATAGTGAATTACACGTAACAGACATAAAGATTGGCGACGGCAAAGAATTAGTCAAAGGCGCCTTGATCACCACCCAATATGAAGGTTTTTTGCAAGATGGAAGTAAATTTGATTCTTCCTACGACAAGGGCAAGGCATTTCAATGTGTCATAGGCACGGGCCGAGTGATCAAGGGCTGGGATATCGGCTTAATGGGGATGAAGGTCGGCGGTAAGCGTAAGCTCGAGGTCCCGGCTCATCTCGCCTATGGAGAGCGTCAAATAGGGTCTATGATCCCAGCTAATTCTGATCTATTTTTCGAGATTGAGCTATTAGAAGTGCTCACAAGAGATGACTAACCTGCATTGAGTTTAATCATATAGAGCCAGTTCAACCTGACCCTATGTGGCAACGAGTCTATTAGAGAATACCCTCCAACAGACTAGCATCCGCTAGACGGCATCAAACTGATTCTCTGGCATAGCCTGGATAAATGCATCTAATTGATTACAATTTTCGGTGACACGTACAATATTAGGATAGCGGGTCAAATCCACCTTGAAGCGGTGGGCGTTGTATACCTGTGGAACTAAACACAGATCCACTAAGGTCACGCTGTCACCGAAGCAGAAACGTCCGCCATGCTGCTCGAGTTGTTGTTCCAATGCACCGAATCCTTCATTTATCCAGTGATGATACCAGGCAGATTTAGCCTCATCGGCTATGCCAATCTCGCCGGCCAAGTACTGCAGCACCTTAAGATTGTTGAGCGGATGAATTTCACAGGCTATAGACAATGCGAGGGCGCGCACTAGTGCCTTAGATTTGGCTTCGGTAGGAAGCAGAGCACCCTGTGGATAGCAGTCTTCCAGATACTCGAGAATAGCCATAGATTGCGACAACACGAACTCATTACCACAGTCATCGATATCGACTAAGGTCGGTACCAACTCCTGGGGATTTAGCTTGGCATAATCGGCCTTATGCTGCTCACCGCCATCTTTCACCAAGTGCACTGATAACAAGTCGGCATCGAGTCCCTTAAGGTTCAAGGCAATTCGGACTCTATATGCGGCGCTCGAACGCCAGTATCCGTATAATTTCAACATCATACATCCTTAAAAATTTGGGCTTAAAAATTTGGACTTAAAAATTTGGACTTAAAAGTCTGGGCTTACAAAAACGGGGCTAATCCGATTGAATTAGCCCCGTTCTTATCACATATTGTAAAAGTTAACCTTTATATTCGACGATTTGCTGATCGATTGAACCGAAAATAGTCTGCTCATTATCATCGAGCATCTCGATACGGACCCGATCGCCAAATTTCATAAATGAGGTCGATGGTTTACCATCGGCAATCGTTTCTAGCATGCGCGTCTCGGCCAAACAGCTGGACCCCGCCGAACGATCATAGTTTGAGATGGTACCCGAACCTATGATGGCACCAGCGCCTAAGGGTCTGGTCATGGCAACATGTGACACCAACTGGCTAAAGTTGAATGTCATGTCGACGCCAGCATTAGGACGACCGAACAGCTCATTGTTTAAATGAGTGATGAGTGGCAGATGCACTTTCGAGTCTTCCCAGCGAGCACCCAGCTCATCAGGCGTCACCGCCACAGGAGAGAAACTGCTCGATGGCTTGGCCTGGAAAAAACCAAAGCCCTTAGCCAATTCACCCGGGATCAAGTTACGCAGAGACACGTCATTCACTAACATCAGCAACTTGATATGCTTCTGTGCAGAATCAGCCGATACGCCCATGGGCACATCATCGGTAATAATGGCAATTTCTGACTCGAAATCTATGCCCCACTCTTCACTCGCCAATGGAATATCGGCTTTAGGCGCAATAAAGCAATCTGAGCCGCCTTGATAGACCAAGGGATTGGTCCAGAATGTCTCTGGCATCTCTGCGCCACGAGCCTTACGAACCAGCTCGACGTGATTAACATAAGCACTGCCATCGGCCCATTGAAAAGCACGAGGCAGAGGGGATAAACACTTGGCCTCATCGAAATCGACGGCATTATCGATCAGGCCATCGTTCAACGCTTCATACAGCTCTTGCAGTTGTGGCTGCAGTAGCTCCCAGGCATCGATTAACTGCTGCATCGTATGAGCAATTGCAGGCACAGCTACAGTTTTAGAAAGATCTTTACTCACTAACATCAACTGGCCATCACGACGACCATTGTTATAACTGGCTAACTTCATACCCGCTCCTATCCTAAATCGGCACCCGACTGAGTTTTACTCTCAGTTGAGTATCATGTCTATTACAATAATGACTGTATAAATACCCTAAGCATAGCCAGATAGGAATAGCGTGACCTAAATCACATTAGGCCCAACACGCTCCTATTGCGTAAAGATATAGTTACACTCACTCTATCCAGCTAAAATAAGGGCTTTTCAGCGAAAATATGCAGCAAAACCCGTCACCGGGTGGCAATAAGCTTTTACATCTATTTTTGCTTGCTGATCTTATACTCTCTGAGCTTATTGGCGATGGCCGTGTGTGAAACCCCCAACTTCTTAGCCAGCTGACGCGTGCTTGGATATGCCGGGTAGAGTCGCCTTAGCAGGCTGGATTCAAACTGTTTCATCGCCTGATCTAAGCTGCCCTCAAATTGATGATCAAAATAACCGAATCCTTCCGCGTAGGAAGGCAATTTCAGGTGTTCCACCGATAACTCGGCAGAGCCATCCCACATAGACACGGCCCTGAAGATGGCATTCTTTAGCTGACGTACATTCCCCGGCCAGGCATAGTTGAGTAAATGCTCCCGACATTGAGCCGAAATACGCCTGATTGGAATAGACAATTGTTGGCTATAATGCTCGAGGAACATCTCAGTCAACGGGATCACATCTACCTTGCGCTCACGCAGTGAAGGCATGTGAAAACTCAATACATGGATCCGATAAAAGAGATCTTCTCTGAACTCACCGGTCTGACACAACTCAGCCAGGTTCTTCTGAGTCGAACAGATGATCCTGACATCGGCCCTCACCTCATTGTCTCCGCCTAACCGTCTGAAGGTTCCGTCCTGGAGTAAGCGAAGCAGTTTAACCTGTGCCGATTTAGACATCTCGGCAATCTCGTCGAGAAAAACGGTACCTCCCTTGCCCTCCTCGAAGAAACCTCTCTTCACCACAGTGCCGTTACTGACGAAACCAAATAGCTCCTCTTCGGCGGCACTGTCCGGCAAGGCCGCGCAGTTGATGGCAACGAAGGGATGCTCTCTGCGCATACTGGCATCGTGACAAGCCCTGGCCATCAGCTCCTTGCCCGTGCCTGTCTCACCAGTGATCAACAGGGGGGCATCGAGTTGCGCCATACGACGTGCCTGTACCAGCACCTCTTTCATCTTGTCACTGGTCACAAGCACGTTTTCGAAACCTAAGGTCTGATTCTGGAGTGCATTAAACTGCTTGCCCACTCGTGCCGGTGATTTCAACGAGACTACGGCGCCTGCGAGTATGCTTTTCTCATTCTCATCGGGCAGATAGATGGGTAGCATCTCGGCTAGATACTCGTTTTGCCCTATGTTGACTCGGGTCGCCTGCGCCAGCACTAAATTCTCACTGAGCCAACGACTAAAGTTAAAGCCTTGCACCCAGTGGCTAAGCGGTTCATCGATTATTTCATGTTCGGCCATGCCCACCGTCATGAGTGCGGATTCATTCACGATCCGCACCCGACCTTTCACATCGATTGAAAATACAGAGTCGGGCAGGGTTTTGAGCAAGGTTTTTAAGGCGTAATGCTCCTGCTCCGATGGCATAAAAGACACGGTGCGGACATCATGCACCCCCTCCACTTTCCTGATCAGGGGCAATAATTCACTGAGTACATCGAAATTGACTTCGGCGAACTGCAGATAGAGGAACCCTTGGTTACTGGCATCTATCGCGATAAGGTTGATGCCGTAACCTTCTAAAATCATCAAAATGTCTTTGGCCAGACCGACCCGGTCCAAGCAACATACTTCAAGACGCATACTGTCAAATTTCCCTTTATTAATAGTATCGTTATTGGGATAACTCACAAATAAAAAGCCGTCCATTTCAAATATGAAACTCGGCTTTTAGCAGTTCATCAAAGGCTTATACGTTAGAAGGTTATGATAAATGTGGCAAGTCTTGTTTACAGTACGAAGGGCGGTTTTGAAAAAAATGAGCAGACCAGATAAACTAACCTGCTGATTTTATATTAATTAATATTACTTTAATAACTGGTCTGTCTTGGCTGCCATGATGAAATCGTTTTTATGCAGCCCCTTAATTGAATGAGACCACCAGGTCACAGTGACCTTGCCCCACTCGGTTAAGATCCCCGGATGATGAAATTCTGCCTCGGCCAGTTCCGCCAGCTCATTGGTGAATACCATGGCAAGCTTAAAATTTTTGAATTTGTAGACACGCTCTAACTGCATCACACCGTCACGCACTTCGACTCCCCAGTCGGGGATCATTCTGATAAGCTCTGCGAGCTCGCTGTCAGAAACTTTAGGCGCATCTATCTGGCACGCTTCACATTTCATTTCCGATAACTTAGACATTATTCTTCCTTCTTATTTTATGCTCGTAAACTAAATGACAAATATGGCACTTAGCAGATAAATTTGCTATGACTTAACTGGCTTTAGATTTCGGCTCATACAGGGGGGCAAACATGCCTAGCTGTTTAGCTTCTGCGACGGCTCCCATGATATCCATCTCAGCGATTTCATCGAGAAACGATAAGCCGTCTATGGCGTAATAGACAGGCTGCATGATATCGATGCGATAAGGTGTTCTTAACACATCGACCAGGTTAAAGGGTTTAATCTGTGGCCCACCACCCATCGCATATAAGGTTTCTCCCGGTGAACTCAATATACCCCCGCCATAGATTGACAAGGAATCGTCTCGATTGCGGATCAGGCCAAACTCGACGGTAAACCAGTACAAACGAGCCAATAATACCCTGTCTTCCTTGCTAGCCGCCAAACCTAATTGTCCATAAGTATGCGAAAACTTAGCGAACGATTCGTTGGTCAACAGGGGACAATGACCGAAGACCTCATGGAAAATATCTGGTTCTCTTAAGTAATCAAATTCTTCTTTACTGCGGATAAAGGTGGCAACAGGAAACTCTCGATTAGCCAGCAGCTCAAAGAAGCGCTCGAAAGAGATCAACGCAGGCACTGCAGCCGTTTTCCAGCCCGTTAAATCCAACAACACCTTATCGATATCCTGAAGCTGTGGAATATTACTGTCCGATAAACCCAGATCGATCAAACCTTGTTGATACTCACTGCAGGCATATGCGGATAAATTCCCCAGCTGTCTCGAATACAAGGCTTGCCAGATATCATGTTCTGCTTGAGGGTAATCGATGTGACCATCTGCATCTGGTAATCGAGCCACATACTCGGTATTTTTACTCATGTCTTTTTACTTTACTCGTTATGGTTCCCTTATTCATACTCAATCAATCTAGCTTTTTTGTTAACTCCCTCACGGTTTATTGTTTGCCTAAACCCACACCAAGTTCGTAATCTTTCTGTTACAGCCTAAGTAATGAATATTGTAACCAACTATAAATAATGACATTACCCCGTACCTTTAACTTTACGCTATATTATAGAAACACACTTTTACTCCTAAGTAGGCTAATAACATGGCTTTTCCTTGTCAGTTTATTAAAATAGAGCCATGAGGCTGGAATTATCACTGACTAAGCGAGTGATAAGCGACTAAACTCAGCAGGTTAAGCAGGTTTTGCAACCGAATTAGGCAACTAAGCGAAGGATAAAAATGAAACAAGCGCAAATACGTAAAGCTGTGATCCCGGTTGCGGGACTCGGAACAAGAATGCTTCCTGCGACTAAGGCCATTCCAAAAGAGATGCTGCCCGTCGTCGATAAGCCGCTAATTCAATATGTAGTCAATGAAGCCATCGCCGCAGGCATCAATGAAATCGTCCTGGTTACCCATGCCAGTAAGAATCCGATTGAAAACCATTTCGATACCAGTTTCGAACTCGAGGCCCAGCTAGAAAGACGAGTGAAACGTCAACTATTGACCGAAATACAGTCCATCTGTCCAACCGGTGTGACAGTGATCAGTGTCAGGCAAGCCCAAGCGAAAGGGTTAGGCCATGCTATCTTGTGCGCTAAGCCAGTGATCGGAGATGAGCCCTTTGCCGTACTATTACCCGATGTTATCGTCGATGAAGCCAGCTGCGACCTCAGCCAAGATAACCTGGCTGAAATGGTGAAGTTATTTAATTCAACCAATGTCGGCCAGATCATGGTTGAAGGCGTGCCCTTAGAGCAAGTCAATCAATATGGTATCGCCGACGTCAATGGCAATCAGCTAAGGCCCGGTGATTCTGCGCCTTTAGCTCAGCTGGTAGAGAAACCCAGCATAGAAGAGGCGCCATCAAATCTGGCCGTCGTCGGGCGTTACATCCTACCCGCAGACATTTGGCCATTACTGGCCAAGACTCCAGCTGGGGCAGGAGATGAGATTCAGCTCACCGATGCCATCGCCATGATGATGGAAAAGCAGACAGTAAATGCCTATTACATGAAGGGCAAGAGCCACGATTGCGGCAACAAGCTGGGATATATGCAGGCCAACATAGAACATGCACTGCGCCATAAACAGATAGGTCCAGATTTCAAACAATATCTAATTAATCTAGTCACACAGTTAAACGAGGAAAAACAGTCATGACCATATTAGTCACAGGCGGCGCGGGTTATATCGGCAGCCATACAGTGGTAGAGCTGTTAAATGCGGGACAAGACGTGGTTATCGTCGACAACCTAGTAAACTCAAGCATCGAAGCCCTACATAGAGTAGAAGAGATCAGCGGAAAATCAGTCACATTTTATCAAGGTGATGTGCTCAATAAAGCCTTCCTGCAGAAGGTGTTTAGTGACCATAAAATCCAGTCTGTGATCCATTTTGCCGGGCTCAAAGCCGTTGGTGAATCTGTGGCCCAGCCATTACGCTATTATGAGAACAATGTCACCGGCACCTTAGTCCTATGCGAAGTCATGGCGGCTAACCATGTTAAAAATCTCGTTTTTAGCTCGTCGGCCACCGTTTACGGCGATCCTGCCAGCCTGCCTATCACCGAAGACTTTCCCACAGGTGCCACTAACCCCTATGGTCAGTCTAAGCTGATGGTCGAACATATATTACAAGATCTGCATCATTCAGATCCTAGCTGGAACATCGCCATACTGCGCTACTTCAATCCCGTAGGCGCTCACTCGAGTGGCCGTATAGGCGAAGATCCTAATGATATACCCAATAACCTGATGCCGTTTATCGCTCAGGTAGCCGTGGGGAAACGTGATAAACTCAGCGTATTCGGTGATGATTACGACACCCATGATGGCACCGGAGTGCGTGATTATATTCATGTGGTCGATCTGGCCATAGGTCATCTAAGGGCGTTAGATAAACTCAACACTCGGTCTGGCTTGGTAACCTATAACTTAGGCACAGGCCAAGGTTACAGCGTCATCGATATGGTGAAAGCCTTTGAGAATGCCTGCGGTAAGCCCATCAAGTATCAAGTTGTCCCACGCCGCCCAGGAGATATTGCCGCTTGTTATGCCAACCCGGATAAAGCCCAGAGCGAGCTTAACTGGAAAGCGACCCATGGCCTAGAAGATATGGCCAGTAGCAGTTGGCACTGGCAGTCGAGTAATCCTAACGGCTATGGACAATAGACTATAAGTTAAGGTCCTAAGCTTGAATATAAGAGGGTTTTAGGACCTTAGTTTTCACTTAATGAAGCAGTATCAAATGAGTAATATTAATCAGGGTCGTCGACGCCTTTTTAGTCGAAAAAAGTCCAACGCCATACGTCCGCCATGGAGTAAAACAGATATCGAATTCACCGATATCTGCACCCGCTGTGATAAGTGCATCAAGGCCTGCGAGACACAGATTATTTTCCGGGGTGATGGTGGTTTTCCTGAGATTAACTTTGCCGATGACGAGTGTACCTTCTGTAAGAAGTGCGTTGAAGTTTGCCCCGAGCCATTGTTTCTCGATACCGAACAAGCCCCCTGGGAATTAAAGGCTGGTGTACAGGAGTCCTGTCTGGCATATAAAGGAGTCTGGTGCCAAAGCTGTAAAGATGCCTGCGATGAGCGCGCCATCAGCTTTAAATCCGCCATCGGCCAGGCGCCTAAACCTGTGATAAACACAGACCTATGCACCGGCTGCGGCGCCTGTGCTTCTCCCTGCCCCAGCAATGCCATCCACTTTCTGTCCCTTGGCCCATAAACAGAGCGATTGCTCTAGTCGACTCAAACAAGGCACAGCCAAAAAATGACTAAAATGTGCCCAATATTAGTGGTGTGTTTACTGTTAATAAAAGGTTAATATCAATTTATTCAGGGTCTATTTGTAGAGCATTATGTTCGGAAATAAAAAAAACAACACAGGACTCACCTTCGTAGCCCAGGGTACAAAAATCTCAGGCGAGAGCCACTTTACCGGGGAAGCGCTCATCGGGGGAGAGGTGTACGGCAAGGTAAGCTCAACGGGGAAAATCACCATAGAACTTGAGGGTTATGTTGATGGAGAACTGAACTGTGAGGAGCTGAAAGTCTCGGGTAGCTTCAAGGGCAAGCTTAAGTGTAAAAAACTCAATATCACCAGCACAGGCACAGTCGAAGGTGAGATAGCCTGTGAGTCTATGGAGATATTTGAGGGGGGTCAGTTTATCGGTATGCGTGTAAGAGAAGATATCGCCTTATTGAACACAGTTCCACTGAACCAAGACAGTCACACTGAGCCTAAAGCAGATATTCAAGCTGAGCGACAAGCAAACTGAATTAACCCGCTGTAACTCATTGACCTCATCTGCGGTAAATACAGTTCCAGGCGCCTTCCTAGGGCGCCTACTCCAGCGACAAGGCTACTCTTGGACTTGTCTTACCTTTAGCAGGTATTCTCTGAGCAGTTTAACAAACTCATCGGCGGGCCTGTCCAGACAATCTATGGGGATATAAATATGAAACCCCATGTTTTTGCTTAACATTTCACATCTGTGACCGAACATAGCCAGGACACCTCTGTAGCGCTCATCATTGACCTCTAATGGGGTAAACTCTGAGTTCATATAGGCTTCGAACTCGATTAAGTCTTCATCCAGGGTGACCGCAGACATCAACAAGGGTCGCTGCTCGGTTAACAGGCCTGTGGCCAGTCGACCGGGTATCATGTCCAGCACTGGGTTGATTCGCTTGAGTTTGAAACCTATGTATGGCAATTGGATAGGCTCGAAACCATCCAGTCCACGAGGAATGTCTATCCTCTGTACATTATCCCACTCGATGAAAATACTGCCACGTCTGTGGTGATACTTAAGCCCTTGCTGGTTAAGCTCCAGGCTGATTTCAGGCTCAAGAATTTTGGACACTCCGAGCACTATAGATATTGCCCCTAACGAGAAGCAGAGCATACCAGGGGCAAACATGGCTGTAGAGGACAAAAACAAGCCTATGCTTATTGTCAGTAGTATCGCACCGACTAAGGTCAAGGTTCTGCTGTTACGTTTAAATTTCGAGTTGATCTGTACTAGTTCAATATCCAAGAGTTATCCTAAAAAGATCTATTTACTGCTATTGAGTTTTAATTACTTGTTTTACACCAGTCCTAGCCACTTTCATATTTAAGCGTAAACCAGAGTCTGCCGACATATTCATGAATGGCGCGCTGAGATGAGAGTAAGTTATTGGCATCCAGCTGCCACCAATAGCCTTGTCTGGTGATAAAATCTGTGGGGGCGGCTTCTGGGCTTAAACCTTGGCCTTGAAAAATGGCCATGGATCTAGGCAAATGAGTTGCCGAGGTGACGAGCCTAAATGGATGGGTACCCATCTCCCATTGAAGATATTGGGCTTCTTCTATGGTGTCTTTAGCTAATGGGAACGTAATAATTCTATCTTTAGGGATCCCAAGCTGCATGGCAGCTGCAGCCATGATGTGAGCATGAGGCGTTTTAGAGGCACTTCCGCCCCAGCCGCTAACAATCAGAATACAATCTTTGCCGAGTCTATACTGGCGTACGCCTTCGGTTAATCTAGCCAAAGCTGTGGCCGATAACTGATGCACGGCGCCGCCGGGGATGTCATCATCATGGCCACTGCCGAGCACCATGACTAAACAGCTGGCACCTATGGCTTGGTTATTGACCTTATATTGATTTTCAAGAGAAGCCGTTAATAAATTACTCCCCACCGAGCTACTCAAAAAGACCAGAATGACCACGGCAACAGCCAACACGAAACGAACCCTATTACGGTTTCTCAGCATCAGGATGCAAAATAGCAATAATAGAACAAGCAAAGGAATTGGCATAAAGAGTTGCGAGAGTGCTTTTTTAAGCTCAAACATCATGTTGCTAGCCCGGTGAACCTAATTTTGGGCTAGTCTAACATAAGTCGTTATATCTGTAGCTTTAGGTGTTTAGTATTAGGCGTTTAGTATTAGCATCGAACACCTTTATTAGTGGGATTGGCATTACCACAGCCAAGCGGCCCCCCGCACTCCAGATGAGCAGCCATAACGGTTCTGCACCACAGGGGTACGGCACTCGCCGCCAAGCACATATTTTGCTAACACTTGGGACAGCTTAGGATAGATGGCATCGATATTGGACATGCCTCCGCCCAACACGACCACATCCGGATCGAGTGTATTGATCACATGGGCAAGGGATCTGGCCAACCTGTCTATGTAGCGCTCAAATGCCGCAACGGCCCGTGCATCATCGGCATCGACCAGCTCCATGATCTCTGAGCCCTTGGTGGCATTACCGCCGGCCAGGTTATAATCCCGCACGAAACCAGTACCGGAAATGAAGGTCTCGATGCAGTCATTATTACCACAGAAACACGAGGTGGAATTAAACTCCTGTGTCGACATCCATGGCAGTGGGTTATGGCCCCACTCGCCACATATTCCATTACCGCCACTGTGAACGCGGCCATTGATGGCGATACCACCGCCACAGCCCGTGCCTATGATGACGCCAAACACCATGCCTTTACCCGCGCCCGCACCATCGGTGGCTTCAGAGACGGCGAAACAGTTAGCATCGTTAGCGACCCTGACTTCACGATTCAGACGATGACCTAAGTCAATATCCAGAGGCTTACCATTAATCCAGGTCGAGTTTGCATTCTTGACTAAGCCTGAAAAGGGCGAGATAGCCCCCGGGAAACCGACACCGACACTCCCCGTCATGCCGAGTGTCGTCTCGGCTTCATTCACTAGACTCACGATAGTGTCGAGTGTAGCCTCATACTCTCTAGGTGTAGGCAAACGTTTCCTAAATAGCTCTTTTCCATCATCATTCAAGGCTACCAGCTCTATTTTAGTACCACCAAGATCAACGCCCATTCGCAACATCTGTCTTACTCCACTATCCAATCTGATTAATTTTTGACTATTTCGCCCTGCCTGGCACACTCACGTTACTCCCCAACGTGATAACTATATCAGTAAACACGAGCAACATTTAACGGCATTTAATAACATTTTCATCGAAACACATCGAAAATGTGCTAGTTAACCTCATCTATACTCGCCAGATTAAGTTAAGCTACGAGTGAAAGGTAGCCAGCTCAAGCGTACTGCAATCGTATTCACCATCGACTCACTTAAATAGATAACCCAGTTTTCGAGTGCGATATCGAGTCTCACCCCACTAGAAAAATCAGCAAGTTAAAGAATAAGGAAACGCTATTATACCCTTTACCCAGATAAGCACCTGACCTCGACTGCTTGCTTGTGAAAAAATCCATCTCTTTATTCACTCCTCCTTTTCCCAATCGACATCAAAAATAAAGCGAAACACACATAAAATAAATAGGCATCAAATCTACACGATACGATAAATATATTTTACACAGTTTCTCATCTCAATACTGTCACACATGGCTTAAATCACTTAGAATTCCCGCCAATGAAATAAGGGATTACCATGAAACTAAAAGTATTATCTGGATTGCTACTTCTTACATGTGCTTCGGCACAAGCCGCCTGGTGGGTCGAGCCTGACGACCTTGCTCTAAGAGCCGACATTCAATTGCTCGCCGATACCGGCATTATTTTGCAGCCAGTGACAACCTACCCCTTGATGTGGGCAGGGCTAAAGCAAGATATGGATAAGGCAGAAGTTGAAACATTATCCTCAATGCAGGCCAACGCCTATGACCGAGTCATGGCCGCCTATAAAAAAGATCACCAGAGCTTTAATGCCGAAGTTAAACTGGCAGCGGCAACAGATAATGCCCGCTTTCTAGGTTTTGGTCATGACTACCGAGATAAAGCGGAAACCACAGTCAATGCCGAAGTCACCAAAGACTGGTTCAGCGGCCGAGTATCAGCCAGTTATCATTACGATCCTATCGATGGTGACAGCGCCCGTTTAGATAACAGTTTCGCCGCCGTCATGTTAGGTAACTGGATTGTCAGCGCCGGTGCCCAGAAAAAGTACTGGGGACCTGGCTGGGATACGGGTCTCATTCAGACGACTAACGCCAGACCTATGCCAGGCATCACCTTTAGCCGCAATAACAGCCAGGCATTCGAAACACCTTGGCTAAACTGGATTGGCCCCTGGACTTTCACCACCAGCTTCAGTCAGATGGAGAGTGACCGTTATGTGCCAGATACTAAACATTGGGGCGCTCGGGGAACACTCAGACCCATCTCTAAGCTAGAGATTGGCTTCTCCTGGACCATGCAGTGGGGCGGTGAAGGCTATGGCAATAGCTTAAGTGATTGGTGGGATGGATTAGCTAACGGTGGAGGCACAGAAGCCGATCTGGCAAATGGTCAGGAAAACATGCTCGCCGGCTATGATTTCCGCTGGTCAGACACCGCTTTTGGCATCCCCTACGGTATTTATTACGAGCGCACCCATGAAGATTACCATAACGGTAAGAACAAGCTGATCAATGCATCTAACATGGGGGGAATTGACTTCGTATTGGCCAATATCAGAACCCGAGTCTTCATCGAATATGTTGACACTGCAGCCTCTTGTGGCCTTGATGACAAGGTTTATAACTGCATGTATGAGCACGGCTTCTACAAAGATGGCTACCGCTATTATGGCAAGAGTCTAGGTAGCACCTATGACAATGACTCCAGAACATTGGTCATAGGTGGCATCACTCAGCTCGGTGGCGGTCAGAGCATCACCAACAAACTGAGATTGCTAAAACTCAATTTCGATGGCACAGATACATCTAACCCTGAAGGGGGCAACCCGGTATCGCCTGGTGAGTATGAACGTATGGTTCAGTTCGATACCAGCTATCACAGACCCTTCTATGACGGTACGCTAAAAGTCGGTGGCACCTTAGGATATAGTGAATACATGACTAGCGGTGGTGATGACTGGGATACGACTGTGTACGCCGCCTGGGAAAGAAGTTTTTAATAGCAGCTCCTAGGCCTTGGCACGCTCACCACGAG
The DNA here is from genome assembly GCF_013214165.1 of Shewanella sp. Classification (GTDB taxonomy): domain Bacteria; phylum Pseudomonadota; class Gammaproteobacteria; order Enterobacterales; family Shewanellaceae; genus Shewanella. Next base: position 138,044 of record NZ_JABSSM010000001.1, read on the forward strand.
AGCTAATCTAGGCCTGCATCGCTGCCGAAGGATAGAGACTGAGCTCGGGTGCCAGTCTCTTTCTCTTTTCCTAATAGAGCACAGCTCATCGAATAAGCATTGCCTGCTTGGCTTGGTAAAACCTAGAGGCTAATTTTCAGACACAGCGCCTTGTAATTCATCCCACCCCTGACGCTTGCGGTAAATTGTCGAAGCACTGATGTCTAACAGGGCTGCGGCTTTAGGTACATTTCCGCCACACTGCACAATGGCCGCCTCTATCGTCTGTTTCTCTGACAACCAGAGTGGCACTATGGTCTCAACGTTATCAATTCCTGAGTCTGCTACTTGCAGCTTGTTGCTGCTGGCCTGCTCATCTATCGCGAGTGACTCGCAGTTATTGACTGCCGAAGCCTGATTGGCTCTCGTAATGGAGATAACGGGCTTAATTTGAGTCAGGCTGTTGCTCGAGTCTGATTTAAATAACGAAGGTAGCATAGACTCATCAATAATATCGGCGGAGTTAAGTACCACCATCTGTCTGATTATATTTTGCAGTTGACGGACATTTCCCGGCCAATGATAAGCCTGTAGGACTTTTTTCACCTCACCACTGAAACTTTTAAACCGCTTACCTTCCTCGGTGTTATATTCTTTTAAGAATTTTTGAGCGAGTAATAGCACATCTTTTCCACGCATTCTTAACGCAGGTAACTCAATAGGTATCACGTGCAATCGATAGAATAGATCTTCTCTAAATCTTCCGGCTTTCACTTCATCCCATGGAATGCGGTTAGTCGCACTGACAAAACGCACATCGACTTTCTCCTCCTTGGTTGCACCGACTCTTTGAAAGATCCCCGTTTGAATGAATCGTAAAAACTTGCTTTGCAGCTCAAGTTCCATCTCGCAGACTTCATCTAAAAACAGCGTCCCCCCATGTGCACGAGTCGCTGCGCCATCTCGGTTAGCGACGGCTCCAGTAAAAGCCCCCTTGGTATGGCCAAAGATCTCACTTTCTATCAAATCTTTAGGAATTGAGGCACAGTTGAGTGCGATAAATGGTTTATCACTGCGATTGCCGGCATGATGAATGGCCTGAGCACAGACCTCTTTACCTGTGCCACTCTCTCCTATGATAAAAACCGAAGCCTTACTATTGGCAACGCAATCTATGGTTTTATATACGGTTTGCATCGCGAGGGATTCACCGATAAATCCCATGTAGTTAGCCTTAGGTAAGCTTTTCTCATAGTTGGCAACGAGATTAACCAGCAGCCTTTGTTTCAGCGCGTTACGGACAGTGATGGAGAGACGTTTAGCATCGAATGGCTTAATGATAAAATCGAAAGCACCAGATTTCATCGATTCGACGGCGAGATCTATGGTGCCATGGGCGGTGATCATTATCACTGTCGTATCAGGGTATTGAGTTTGAACCTTTTGCAGTATCTCCATGCCTGACATGTCGGGTAACTTGATGTCCAGCACCAGCAGATCTGGCTGCCAAGTCGACAATTCAGTTAACGCATCTTCGCCATGATTAACATGGGTGACTTTCGCGCCTTCTCCGCGCAGATACTCGGTATACAAGGCCCCCAGCGACATGCTGTCTTCAACAAGTAAAACGGTAAATGAGTGCTTAATTTCCATATTTTCTTTACCTATTCTTTTCACCAATTTATTTACTTATGGTTTTATCCATATCCTATCAATAAGTCTGGTTGGCGGCATCTAAGCGGCAAAGCGCTCCCTAAAGGCCTTTATTGTCTGCTCACCAATCTCTTGTACTTCTAGCAGATATGACTCTACCTCACTCTTGTCTTTATCTCGGGCACTTTTTTCCAGGCATTTAGCCACTTCATAAAGGGCTTGAGCGCCAAAACTGCCTGAGCTACTCTTCAAGGTATGAGCCTGATCATCTATCTCGTTAAAGTTCATCGACAGTGTTAATGAGGCTAACTTCTCTAAACGATCTTGGGTCTCTTGCAGATAGACATTAAACATGCCTTGCATGGACTCTTGTCCTAGGGCCTCGACCAGCTCAGACAGCACTAGCTCGTCGAATAATCTGTCCGTAAGGAGCGTTTCATTATTTATCACATAGGGGCCATCAGTTTTTTCATTCATGATATCGTCTATCGTTGATTCTTTAATCAAGCTTAATTCCTGAACACTGGCTTCACAAGGTTTGTCGGTATTTTCCCCTTCATCCTGAGTATATTTGTTTTGCAGGTCAATGACATCTGAGCTGGGAAGCCATTTGTTGATCGCCTTCACCAGCTCAAGCTGATTAACCGGTTTCGCGACAAAGTCTTTCATGCCAGCATCGAGGCAAGACTCTACATCCTCTTTCGACACATTGGCCGTCATGGCTAATATCACGGTATCTGGCTGAGCGAGCAAGATCTCTCGCGTCGCTTCGACGCCGTCCATCTCAGGCATGCGCATATCCATCAATATCAAGCCATAGTCATGTTCGGCTGACATCTTAACCGCCTCTTTGCCATTATGGGCGAACTCAACCTCGAAACCCGATTTAGCTAACATGGCCCCAGCGATGACCCGATTTGACGGGCTGTCTTCAGCGAGTAATAGCCTTTTATTCCTTAATGTCAGCTCAGGTAATAGAGTTTCGACCTCTTTGCTATCTGATTCATCCAGACTCTCGCCACTGAGCAAACCAAGCAACATCTCTCGACTCAAGGGTTTATTGATCATTTGCTCTAAGCCGATATCGGCCATAACCACAGGCATTTCAGGACTTAATCCCGACATCAAGGCGGCAATTAAGCCATCTTCGAACAGGAAGTCTCGCTTAAATTGATTCGATAAGTTTAAACTGAGCTGAGATAAGCTAGTATCATCGATCAGTATAAGATTAAATCTGCCTTTCACCGCTTCTATCTTGAAAATATCTGTGAGTTGACTCACATTGACGGTCTGCACCCCATACTGGCTGTACTGTTTTCTGACCAGATGAGAAAAGGTCTTATCAGGGTGAACCAGCAAGACTCTCGCATGTGCAGGAATATGGAAAAAACTGCCTCTTTGCTCCTCTAGCTGTAGACGTACGTTGAATCTGAAACAACTGCCATGTCCAAGACGACTACTCAGCTCGATCTCCCCCCCCATCATGATAATTAACTCGGAACAAATGGCTAAGCCTAATCCGGTGCCCTTGTAATTGGTATTATGTTGATCATGGACCTGACTAAACTCTTGAAACAGTTTCTTCTGCGCCGGCAGGCTAATGCCAATGCCTTCATCTGTGACGGCGCAGTGAAGTTGCACCTCTTGGTGATGGCTGTCCGGGATCCACATCTCTACCGACACGCAGCCACCACTGGAGAATTTAATCGCATTATCGACGAGGTTATGCAGCACCTGACGCAATCGCTGAGCATCCCCCTTGACGAGGTCCGGTACATTTCTATTAATAAATGTCGCTAAATTGACGCCTTTCTCATTGGCTTTAGGTGCTAAAATCTGCATCACCTGAGCCACCATCTTAGCAGGCGAGAAGCTCATATTTTCCAACACCATCTGTCCCGCTTCAATCTTGGAAAAATCTAAAATATCGTTGATGGTGCTCAGTAGGGCGGTACCGGCCTCTTTAGCCGTATGCGCATAAATACGTTGATCTTTATTCAGCTTAGAGTCCAGCATGAGCTCGACTCCACCTAACACGGCATTCAATGGGGAGCGAATTTCATGACTCATGGTGGCCAGAAATCTGGATTTAGCCTTACTGCCTAATTCTGCCTGTTCCTTAGCCTGCTTTAACTCAGTCTCATACTGCATACGCTCTGAAACATCGTGTAAAAAGGCAGTGAGCAAGATCTCATCACCCAGCTGTACCGGGATCATCTTCATCTCAACCGGAAAGTGAGTGCCATCAGACCGAATAGACATGAGTTCTACGCTCTTCTTTATCGCAGGACCACCACCGGTTTTCCTGAAGACTTCCAGCCCTTCCTTGAACGCCTTTCTCTCAATATCGACAAAAATCAGATCCTCTAAAATCTCACCCAGGGCCTCTTCGCGACTATGGCCAAACAGCTGGCTGGCCGCTTCATTAAACTCTTGAATACGCCCGGTGATATCTATGGTAATGAGTGCATCTTGGCTCGCCTCGAGTGTCGCCAGTAGAATCGACTCGGTCCGTTTAGCTTCCGCCTCTTTGCGCTTTATATCACTTAAGTCTTTCACTAAGCCCAGTAACATGATGTCGCCGTCGATCAACATCTTAGAGACGGACAGATCGATAGGAAATAGCTTACCACTCTTATGTTGCGCCACCAGCTCCCTGCCCTTGCCTTGTAGTACACCTCGTTTAGAGTTAATAAAACGCATCAGGAAATCATTTTGCATGTGTCGTTCGTGGCTCGGCATGAAGATGGATACGTTCTGGCCAATCAAATCTTTATTTTCATAACCAAAAAGGTGGCCGATGGCCGGATTTACCTGCACGATGATCCCCTTGGTATCTATGATGATAAAGCCATCCACGGCGGCTTCTAAAATCGTACTGAGTCGAATATTGGCACTCTCAAGCTCCTGAGCATTTTTCTCGATTTTTTCAATCATACGATTGAATGCCAGACTAGTTTGACCTATCTCATCATGGCTATTCACCGGGATTTGAACCCCGGTTTCCCCCTGGAGTATTCTCTTCGATGCCCGTTTCAACTCACTCAAGTTCTTGGTCAAATAACTGCCCAATAACCAAGAAAAAAGCGCAACCAACAACATCTCCAACCCGGCAATCAAACTAAAACGCGTCGTGGCCCGCGCTAAAAATTGATCGAACTCATGGATACTGATCCCCAGTTCAACACGGCCGAACACAAATCCTGACTCAATAATATCGGCCTTCACATCGAGCACACCATCCTCGATATCGACAAAGCCGCCACCCACTTTAGCTAACACCTCTTCAGCGGCGAATGATAGATCGCGAGTCGAGGTTAAGCTTACTTCTCCCGCCCTGACGAGCAAGTTATCGCGATCATAAATTGCCACATATAACACCTGAGTATTGTCCAGTAGCTCGCTGGACAACTCCTGTAAGGTGGAGACATCTGTGCTAATAACCGCATCTTTAGCCGCCGCGGCAAATAGCGCCACCACTGAACGCGCACGTTTTTCAATCTCAGCCTGATTGGAGCTCTTGAGGTAATCGACACTGGTATAAACCAGCAGCATCAAAAGCACGCCCTCGATAAGCGCGATGCCTAAAACCGTTTTGAGCCTAAACGTCATAAGTAACCGCCCTCTTATCTTTGAGCCAAAGCAATAAGCGCCTCATCATTATTTATCCTTCGTCTCTAAGGGCTGAGAGAAACTCCCCAAGCCTAACGCTCTCACATCATTCCAATCACGACTATTAGCGGCTTCGAAAGGTTTAAATCCAAGCCCTTCCAGTAGCATGTATCCTTCTTGAGTCGAAGAGAATTGTGTGAACTTTATCATTAATTCTTCTCTGACACTCACCGGCACTCTTGGATGAATCGCCACGGCATGGGGAGTGTACCCAGGTGTTTCCCATAGCACTCGCAGCTGCTCGGTCACCTCTTTATCCATGGTTTTAAAGGTTCTCTTCACCCCTCCTCCACCAGCCACTAACCCTTGGGCTACGGCGAGATAAACGGAGTCATGAGATCCAACATACTTTATTTGATTGTTAATGCCCTTTATCTTCAAGTTGGCTCTAGGCAGCACACTCGCAGCGAAAGCGGCGGGAGCTGGGAAGGCCAATAACTGTCCATCGAGATCTGACAGGGACTGAGCCTTAGAACCCTTCTGCACGACAATAATCCCTGTTATTTTTTTACCTTGCTCTTTTACCAGCGCCTGATAACCGGGCGATTCATTAAACACGGTAAAGTGATAGGGGTTCATATAGGCAATATCGTATTCCCCCTTGGCCAAGCGCCTCTCAAACGTGGGAATGTCGGGAGCCGTCGCAAAATGCAATTGGAAAGTTGCATTTTGCGACAAGGCTGCCAGTAAGGGAGACCATTTTCTTGCCAGGGTGCTAGCGGCTTGTTGCGGCACCACGCCAAAGGTGAGATTCGAAGGTTCGTTAACTGTGTGTTCTGTATCAGATGCTTGCATCGCAAAAACACCACAAAAAAACAAGGCAATAGAGGAGAGCAGATACGTGTTGAGCCATGGTGATATTTTCATTATGCGTATCCTTACCTGTGACGATCCTAGATACTGGAGCAAAGCCTATGCCAAATCTCAGCAGGCTAAGCTAACCCCACCATCATCAATTCGGCAACAAGATCCTTTTCTCACAAGAAAACAATCTATTACTCCAATATGTATCACATTTTTGCATTTTGCAATTAATATACAGCAGCAAGATGAACACCAGTCAGCACACTTTATAAAGACTAACAACAAGATAGAACCATAAGCTCAGGCTATGGCACAAAGATTGCCTTTATCTTGATACCCCCTATAAGGTAATGAGCTTGCTTATGACTTCGATTGCAACACATAGGATGTCCACGGCTGCTGTCAAGTTTCGGTTAGACACACTTTCAGTCCTGCTGGTTGAAGATACTCAGAGCGAGCGCGATTTTATAGTCAAGCTACTACAGAGCATGGGAATGAACGTCTCCAGCTGCGCTAGCGGTGAGGAAGCAATCGAGTTATATCAAAGCCAGATTCCCGATATTGTGATCAGTGACTGGCGCATGCCAGGTTTAACCGGCCCCCAGTTATGTCAACGACTCAAGCAGGCCCCATCTCCACCTTACATCATCTTGCTAACCGCCAATAATCAGGCAAAACACATGGTAGAAGGCATTGAATCGGGTGCCGATGACTTTCTCACCAAACCTTTTATACCTAGCATATTAAAAGTGAGGCTATTAGCCGCGGCTCGCATCGTCAAGATGCAACAGCACCTGAGCGACCAGAACCAGGCGCTCAACCACGCCCTGTCTAAGGAACAAGCCTACTTAGCACAAGTGCAAGCAGATCTCGATAGCGCCGCCAGACTACAAGGTTCATTACTGCCAACATCGAGCAAGCTTACCAATCAATGGAGCCTGGCCACCCGATTTAAACCCGCTCAGGACCTGGCTGGCGACATATTCCAATGCTTTAACATCGACGATTCTCATCTGGGTTTCTATTTACTCGATGTCACCGGCCACGGCATCGCAGCCTCGATGCAAAGTTTTACACTGGCCCAGAGACTCAGCGGTAAGAGTTGCCATTGGGACAGCTTAGATCCCGCGTTAATAGTGACTGAGCTTAATGCAGACTTTGAAGACCCTGAAAATGCCGGGCGGTTCGCTACCTTGATCCTGGGCATAGCCAATACTGACAGTGGCCAAGTGAGAATAACGATAGCAGGCCACCCCCAGCCAATCTTGCTCGATAATGATAGCGCTACTATGATGAGCCTAGAGTCAGGCCTGCCTCTAGGGATCGATAATCAATTTCAATACCAGTACAACTCATTCTTCTTGAGCAGTGAACAGCACCTAATGCTCTACTCAGACGGTTTATATGAATGCCAGCACCCCACCTATGGCGAGTTTGGCCAACAGAGGCTAGTCAAGGCCTGCTCAGATGCACACCAACTATCACCGGAAGCTCTGTTGCATCACCTCAGTCACGCCATCGACCTCTGGCAACAAAACTCCCCTCAGGATGATATCTCAATGATGATAATTTCCACCTCGAACTTGGATACAGCAAAAATAAACGTCGCCCAGTCGTACCCTAATAATGAAATGACTTTGCATCCACGGTCTCAGGACTCAATCCGGACATGAATCAGGACAAGAAAAGTGATCAATATGAATCGTGCATCAGCGAGTCAGTTCTACAAAAACTTGAAACATGATCTCAACCCGTATATTTCGATATAAACAAGTTAGCCCAGGCCCGTTGGAGGCAATATGAACAGCATACAATTAAATCTATCGCAAAAAGTCTGGAGTAGTAAGCTCTTATGTGCCGAGTTCGAACTGTTTCTGCAACAAAACAGCGTGCCTACTCAACAGAGATTTAAAGTCATAACCTGCATTCTTGAGGCATTATCCAACGTCTTACAGCATACCGACAGCCGTCTGGAACAGATAGTCGTCATTCTGCATTGCGATCAAGAGATCATCACCATAGATCTGCTCGATAACTCCCCTTACACCCCCATAGACAATCAAGTAGATTGTCCCTCCCCTTTCTCACTCTCGGGGAGAGGCTTATGGATCATACAAAATTGGATGGATCAGATGAAGTTCCAGAACTCAGTCGCTGGCACTCACCTCAGGTTGAGCCTGTTACGCTGATTATGGGTTTCATGTAGGAGGGCCTTCAGGCCCGAACCGTGATCGCCCGAAGCATGATAGCCCGATATCGATGTTGATGTGTTGTGGATGGTATTGGTATTGGTTTATTCCGTTGTAGGAGGGCCTTCAGGCCCGAAGCGTGATGGCCCGAATCCCGATGGATTGTTGATGGGTTCTGATGGGTTCTCTCGCGGCTAAAGCCGCTCCTACGACAAGCGATTACAAACAATTTTACACAATCCTAGCGTCATCAGATTTGTTGTTGATGGTATCGGTTTTGGTTTATTCCGTTGTAGGAGGGCCTTCAGGCCCGAACCGTGATCGCCCGATATCGATGTTAATGGGAATATGCAGTTTGTCCCATTTTTGTAGGAGGGCCTTCAGGCCCGAACCGTGATGGCCCGAAGCGTAATGGCCCGAAGCGTGATAGCCCAATGGATTGATGATGTGTTGTGATGGGTTCTGATGGGTTCTCTCGCGGCTAAAGCCGCTCCTACGACAAGCGATTATAAACAATTGCAGACAATCCTAGCGTCATCAGATTTGTTGTGGATGGTATCGGTTTATTCCGTTGTAGGAGGGCCTTCAGGCCCGAACCGTGATGGCCCGATATCGATGTTAATGGGAATATGCAGTTTGTCCCATTTTTGTAGGAGGGCCTTCAGGCCCGAAGCGTA
>NZ_JABSSM010000001.1:147117-162279 GCF_013214165.1 Shewanella sp.
TGGATTGATGATGTGTTGTGATGGGTTCTGATGGGTTCTCTCGCGGCTAAAGCCGCTCCTACGACAAGCGATTACAAACAATTGCACACAATCCTAGCGTCATCAGATTTGTTGTGGATGGTATTGGTTTATTCCGTTGTAGGAGGGCCTTCAGGCCCGAACCGTGATGGCCCGATATCGATGTTAATGGGAATATGCAGTTTGTCCCATTTTTGTAGGAGGGCCTTCAGGCCCGAAGCGTAATGGCCCGAACCGTGATGGCCCGAACCGTGATCGCCCGATGGATTGTTGATGGGTTCTCTCGCGGCTAAAGCCGCTCCTACGACAAGCGATTACAAACAATTGCACACAATCCTAGCGTCATCAGATTTGTTGTGGATGGTATTGGTTTATTCCGTGTAGGAGGGCCTTCAGGCCCGAACCGTAATGGCCCGAATCCCGATGGCCCGAATCCCGATGGATTGATGATGTGTTCTGATGGGTTCTGATGGGTTCTCTCGCGGCTAAAGCCGCTCCTACGACAAGCGAGGGGGGGGAGATTCGCAAATTGCAAAGCAAATCATTTAGGCACAGGTGTTCATCTTTCGTGTAGACACATAATCAACGATTTTTACCCTATAAAATCAGTAACCTAAACCTTGGCCTAGTTTGTGCTTATTCATTGTTATGTCTCGTTCATAAACAAGACGATTATTTTAAGGAGCTAGTTATGAAGTTCTCTCCCTTGGCACTCGAAAATGCATGCTTAGTCACCTTACCTAAAGAGATGATCATGGCTCAGACGCCAACAATAAGAGCCGCTATTTCTCGTCAAATAGAAACCGGCAGTACCAAGCTGGTGATGGATTTACATCAAGTGGAATATATCGACTCCAGTGGCCTGTCGATTCTGGTATCGGCACATAAACTCACCCAGAAACATTCAGGCGAAGTGATCTTACTCTCACCTTCGGCTGGCGTCCGCGCCCTGATTGAACTCACACGGCTACATCATGTGTTCACTATTTTTGAAGATAGAGATGCGGCAATCGAACATATATGTAGTGTCTGACAGTAGTCAGTAACGATACATATACATGCGGACTGCAAATAATACCTGAACATAATGACTAGACACACTTGCAGAAAATAGAGCAATGAAAGCGAATTGAGTTAAAAGTTAAGCATAATAAAATATCGAGGCGCTAATTATGGAAAAATTAGATGGCAATACAATCAAGAGACTCAGCCTATTTCTCTTACTCAATCTGGCAGCCTGCATCAGTTTAGTCATGCTCAATAATGAAGATAGAAACCTATGTCAAAACACCAGTGACACCGCGAGAAGTCACCTCAAATCCAATGACCCAATGCACACTAAAAATTGTCTCTATTATGGGGGGCGAATACTTTATAAGAGTGAGCAATAGCTCAATACTGCAATCTATATGGGCAAACACAGCCGCTCATGGCGCTGGCATTAGGAGTAATAAGTAAGCCTAGATAAATTCACCATTCGAGCCCTGCAGATACTGTCACCTTGTCCCGTCATTCCGTCATTCCGTCATTCCGTCATTCCGTCATTCCGTCATTCGCATCTTGCATCTTGCATTTTGCAACAACAACCAAGCCAAACTTGAAAAAGTCGTCAATATTTGCAAACCGCGAAATATTATCGACGACAAACTAATAGGGTAAATGCAAAGTTAAAAAAGAACATTTAAATTTCATGATCTTAGTCAAACACCTAACAACTGGCATTGATTATGTATGACTCTATATAGAAACCCTATTTAGATCTTGTTTATCTCTATATTGAGGAGAGCCGATGCCTGTAGTTGATAATGCCCAACAGGGGATCAGGAATGGGCTCACCAAGAGCCTATTCTCTGTGAGTTCGGCACAAGTGCTGGGACGGATCATTAGATTTGCATCTAGCATCTTGCTGGCCCGTCTGTTGACACCTGAAATCTTCGGTGAAGTGGCCATCATACTTGCCTGCTTCGAACTCATCAGTGCCCCTACCATCCGGTTCACCTCAGTCGCTTTGCTCAAAATGGATGATTTGACCTTACATTCAGCCCTAGCTATCGCCCATAAAATGAATTGGTGCGCCGCGATTATTGCATTTGTTGCCATGAGCTTACTCAGCTGGCCTCTCGCATTTTTCCATCAGGATCCAACCTTGATCCCGCCTATGATACTCATGGCAACAAGCTATTTATTGCTTCCCTTCGGCATGCTTCATGCGACATCTAACCTAAGAACAAACAAGAGACCCGTCGTCGGCCAAGCCATTCTATGGCAGACCATAGCCGACTGTGTACTCACAGCCTGTTTAGCTTTGCTCGGTTTGGGAGTCTGGGCCATTATCATACCTAAGGTATTAGGGATCCTTATATGGGTCGGGATCCACAGGTATCATACCTCCTTAGTTAATGGTTCAGACTCCCAGAGTCCTCCTGCCGAGCACGTTTATTATCAAAATCATTGTATCAATTCACGATCCGCAATAGAGACCTCGAGAGTGTCACATCAGGTGGCTAGTCTCCCCCCTATGGAGGACAAAACAAGCAAAAGCGATATTAAGAACCTGGCAATAAGTATCAAACTCATCGCCAACTTACAGATTTCAGAAGAATTCAAAAAGATCACTCATAAGCTCAGCAAGCAGCAAGCTTCCACAAATGAGATGCTCCAATTGGGGGTTAAAAATGGTTTGCATGATCTGAGTATTGCCCTGAGGAACAACATAGATTACCTGCTAGTGGGATATTTTTTTGGGCTAGAGGCACTAGGAGTTTACTTTTTTGCCTTCGCCGCCAGTGTAGGACTGACGACTATCATTATGCAGCAATATTCTCGCTCGCAGTATTCTCAACCTTGCTGTTCCCCTCTTTATTCATCAATGGGCCCGAGTGAGAGTGAAGCCAAAATCCATACTCATACACCAGCTCATTCAGACACCAATACACTTGCTGAGGAAAAAACAACGACGGCGAACTTAGACAAGCACCCGCTAGGACCGGAGCAAGATGATACTTACACCCGTTACCAAAGCTCGCTTTCACAGCTTCTCAAGCTCACATTTCCAATAATCATGCTGCAACTTATATTTGCGCCTATCTACCTACCTTTTCTCTACGGCCAACATTGGATCCATGCTGGGGCCCTTCCGGTATTTATTCTGCTCTGCTTATGCGGTCTGCTGAGGCCCTTTACTGAAGCTGCCAGCCAACTTTGGCTCAATCTAAACATGCAAAGTATCCAACTTAAATACAATATCAGCGTCATCTTATTATTAGTCCTCAGCATCAGTTTTTTCAGCCAATGGGGATTAGAGGCCGTTGCCTTAGGCGTCTTGCTCGTTCACCTTTTGACCACAACCGTGTTAACTCGCTACGTTCACTCTTATATTCTCAAACAAAGTACATATGACAGAATAAACCGTATTTCAAACCATCAAGAAACACCTAATGTGAATGAGAAAACGGCAAAAACATTTGCACAGGAGTTTCCTAATGACGCCTAGAGTCTCAGGTATTGGGCAAGGCCAGGAAAACCCATCAGTAAAGATAGCGTCAAGTCATCGTTAATCCCATAAAAGAATCTCATAAGCCAATAGTTTGCCGATCTTGGAGCAGAGCGTGCAAAAGTGGACTTAGTGCTTCAAAAAACTCAGTCAAAACCACAGTCCCTCAGGCTTGGTATTAATACCTATGAGTATGAGTATGAGTATGAGTATGAGTATGAGTATGAGTATGAGTATGAACACTTGCTCCAAGATACTGTTGGTATTTAAAATGTCTTCTTTAATCAATGCGCTTTGCATACCCAAGATGCAAACTGCGAAAAACCACAATCACACTCAGTGTAAACACCAGGAAAAACATAACAACAACTTGTTAAACAACAGTTTATCTAACTGGCCCGAATTATGCTTTATCCTAAAATATGAATTGAACTCTAGCATCGAATAGCAATCTTGCTTAAGGCTGGGAAAATGATAACAGACACTCGAGTAGAAACTGCTCATATCAGAGCTCATATGCTCAGAACCGTCGACATTATCGTTGGCCTGCTACTCATCATAGCTGCAATGCCTGTCTTAGTACTTAAGTCTCTGTATCGAAAGTATCACCATGGCTCGGCCATAGAACGAGTTTATATTCACGACGCAAAAGATGGAAAAATAGGTCTATATCAATTCACAGGTGAAGGGATATGTTGCCAATGGCCCTATTTAATCAACTTACTCAAGGGTGACCTTTCCCTGCTTGGTAGCGACAAAAAATATTACCTTGAACCGGACCAAGGAGCTGGCCAAGTCTCTTATCAACAACAAAAACCATGGTTTAGCAAGCCAGGTCTACTCTCTTTTGAGCAAATGCATCAAAGGTTAGGCATTAATTTCGAGGACAAGGCAGAACACCTGCATAACGCACAAAGCAACCTGTTATCTTATCTTATGGCAGTATCTAGAGTCGTACTGACATCGATATTTTCAGCCCATAAGGCTAATAGCTCGGCGCAATCAATTCCCTTATTCAATATACAACTCTGTAATCTCACCATGAAGGAGATGTTGGCAGAAATAATCATTCAATCCCAACACTACAAAGCGTTGAAGCTGACGCGAAATCCCGACACGACTCCCTCAGCCGTAGCTCATTCGAACGGTATGCTTCAATATGCCTTCGTCAATGCAGCTTGCTTGAATATCAGTGTCAAAGACCCATTCTACCGTCGCTGTTTGCAATCGAGTTGTCACAAGGTATTTGCCGATGGTTCGGGCATACGCATTGCTAGCCTTTGGAAAGGCTATTCCCCTAAAGACAATCTCAATGGCACTGACATGTTTCCTCGACTGTGCGAGCAGCTATCAAAAAACAATTTATCTGTCTTTCTTCTCGGTGGAGCCCTAGGCATTGCCGCTAAAACCGCTGAAAAGATGAGCCATCAATACCCCAAGTTAACTGTCGCGGGTACTCACCATGGCTATGTAGATTCATTAGCAGATGAACAATCTGTGATTAAGCAGATTAATGCTTCAGGCGCTAGTGTTTTACTGGTCGCAATGGGGGCACCAAGACAAGAACTTTGGCTAGAAAAACATCAAGCTCATCTGGATGTCGCAGTGGGCATTGGCGTAGGCGGGTTATTTGATTTTTACTCAGAGAAAATCATACGAGCCCCATTATGGGTAAGACAAATAGGCATGGAATGGGTTTGCCGCCTCAAAGAAGAGCCAAAGAGAATGTGGCAGCGATATATCTTAGGAAATCCGCTTTTCTTATATCGTGTGTTGCAAGAAATACGTCAACAAAAGCAACAAGGCGACCCCATAACATCTGCGGCACAGACAGCAAGAGGTCAACTATTACCCGGTTCAGTTTATGCCAATAAGCTTGAATATTCAGGCAATAAAAAAAATATCAAGCATCCAAATTTAACCAACCAGCACTCATTAAATGCTCAGGCGAAACAACGCTGCAAACGCAATAGAGCGCTAGCGAGATTTAATATCCAATTAAAGCGAGGACTCGATCTTTTTTGTGCTTCTTTACTACTGGTACTTTTATTGCCGTTGCTACTATGGGTGTCATTGCTAATACGGCTGGAGTCTAAGGGGCCAGTGCTGTTTAGCCAACAAAGGGCTGGCAAACATAATATCCCTTTTACGATGTGGAAATTTCGCTCTATGTACCAAGACGCAGAACTGCGTCGGAGAAAACTGCAATCGGCTAATGAGATGCAAGGCGGCGTGCTATTTAAAATAAAAAAAGATCCAAGAATCACCCTCATCGGCAAAGTGATCAGAAAGCTATCAATCGACGAGCTGCCTCAACTGTGGAATGTTATCTGCGCAGACATGTCTCTGGTTGGCCCAAGGCCGGCACTATTGGCTGAGGTGGAACAATATAGTCAGCATGACAGAAGACGGCTTGCCGTTAAGCCTGGCATCACTTGTATATGGCAAGTCAGCGGCCGCTCTGATATCCCTTTCGATCAACAGGTTGAATTGGATGTTGATTATATCTACCAGCAATCATTCTTTACCGATGTTTGCTTACTGATTAAAACCATACCGGCAGTGATATTTTCCCGAGGTGCCTATTGATAACAAAAATTAACGCAAGGAGTCATCAGCAGACGAGGGCGAAACAGTCAGTAACAAGACCTAAACAGGGCTAACTATGGAGAACTGCGCATGCAAGCCATCATTTTTGCAAACAGAACAGGTGATGAATTAGCACCACTGAATGACCATTACTGTCCAGCACGACTTCCTATCGGTAATAAAGCCGTGATTGAATATACCTTAGAGGACATAGCCAAATCCGGGATCACCCAGATAAAGTTAATTATTTCATCTCAAGCTAGAGAGATTGAAAGTTTTCTCTGCAATGGTGAAAAGTGGGGACTAGAAATAGAATATTTTTTAAGTAAGCCCCAAGAAGAAGCCGGCTCAATATTAAAGCGTCTGGCGCTGGACCCCGATGAAAGTTTATTGCTCGTTAGGGGGGATATTTTTCGCTCCCCTTCTATTTCTCAATTTATCGACTTTTCTAAAGAGTTCCCTAGTGACTTTGTGCAAGCCAAAATGGAGAGCCAGAATGCAGGCATGATGTTACTCCCCGCAGCTCTCCCCTATCTTGCCGATATCGACTGGCCTTTTTTTTCACATTTCGACAGCACCAGTGTTGTGACACTCGTCTTACACGGACGCAGCTTCATGCTTGATAGTTTTCACTCGTATATGGATGCAAATTTGTGTTTAGCCAAGAATGAACTTCCTACATTAACGCCTAGCGAACGTAGTTACCTGTCTGCTAATGCACAGCAAGATTTTTATGTTGGTACTAAGGCCCATACTGGTGATTTAACCAGCCAAAATGGTTGGGGGATCATAGGAAACAACTGCCGAATAGAAGAGAAGGTACAGTTAAAAGAATCAGTTGTGATCGGCAGTAATTGTTTAATCGACAAAGAATCTAGCATTGAGAACAGCTTGATCCTGCCCAACACCTATGTAGGAGAAAGGTTAGAAGTTAAAAATAGCATTCTCTGCCAAGATCTGCTTATAAACCTGCAGCACTTAGGTGTCATTCAAATCAAAGATCAAGCCTTGATCGGCGCAAATGAGATCCCTGCCAAGCCCAGTGAAAACAAAACAAGTACACTTACAAAACTATTCTTATTCGTAATTTTAATACTCAGCTTACCCCTATGGCCCCTGTTATCGGTGTATTCCGCATTAAGACACACGTTTAGCAAGCATTCTGAGTACTCGACTATTTCCGATACCTGTATCGACAATTTAGGACAAACCTTTAAAGCGTGGCGATGGAACATACCAGGCCCTATCTCAGCCAGATTACCGCAGATATATCATGTACTCACCGGAAGACTTGATCTATTTGGCGACACTCCTGAAGCGAGATATGCCACAGGAAAAAATGACCGTCGCTTAGGTGTGCTGGGCCCGGTTCAGTTACTGCTGGATAAATCCGCTCCTAAAGAGGAACGTCAAATGCTAGAACTTGAGTTCGATGCAGATAACAGAGCCAGCAAATACTTACATCTACTTTGGCGCGCATTACGATCACAGCCACAGACAATAACAGCGTCACATTTTTTGTAGGAGGGGCCTTTAGCCCCGAACTTATAGCAAGTGTAAGGAGCGGGTAATGACCAATTTGATGCTAATGATGTTAAGGAAAATTATTTATTATAGCTCTGCATTCTCACCCCGTAGTGAGAAAGCGGTTATGGGGAGCTATGAAAACCAATTTTCAGATAATGCCAAATACTTATACATACACTGGCAACAGACTCAGTTTATCCGTGCAATATGGATTAGCGGCAACCCGGAGGTGATAGCAGCACTGCATAAAAGAGGCTTTGAAGCCTATCATAGAAGAAGTTTTCTAGGCTTATTTCACTGTCTTACTGCCAAGTATTACTTCTACAACAGCTATATTGGCGATATTAACCAAAACCTGGCTAAAGGTGCGATTAAGGTTAACCTGTGGCATGGATCTCCGCTCAAAAAAATTGAATTTGATATCACTTCTGGCCCACTGACTCACACCTTTCAAGCATCAAATTCAATAAATAAGCTGACGAACTCATTAAGGTACCACCAGCAACATATAAAACCCGACATCATGTTAAGCCCTAGCCCAATGATGGATAAACTGTTCATGTCTGCTTTTAGGCTCTCTGACAAACAGATGCTCCGCAGCGGCAACCCTAGAACCGACTATCACAAGCGCTATCCAGAACAAAAACTATCGTTCACCAATCTTTTTAATCATCATTTTGACAAAGTCATTATGTACGCACCGACGTGGAAGCTGCAAACGACAAAATATCATCAGACAAACTTACAGGCTAAAAGCCATCTAACTGAAGATAAAAATGAAATTAACCTTTACGATGTGGCGTTCAATTGGAAGGTATTGTCTGAGCATTTAACCATAAACAACCAGCTTTTTTTGATAAGGCTAGATGCGAACGAGGCACAGCTTAAATCAGAATTTAATCAATACCCCAATATTGTCGATATATCTCAATGCCAAGATATATACCCCAATATGCATGAAGTCGATCTACTCATCACAGATCAATCTTCACTCTGCATAGACTTTCTTCTCAATCAAACACCGACACTTTTTTATATTCCATCTGATATAGAAAAACTCATGCCAAAGAAAGAATCATCTCAGGAGTCATACACAGACAACTATGACTATGTCGATACCTTGCCGTTATATGGCAATGACAAGGCGGTGAAGGTATCGAGTTTTGAAGCACTACTAATGAAACTAGAGTCAGATGAGAGCTTTTATATTTCAGCCAAACTAAGCCAAAAATACAAGCAACTTTGTAATCTGTTCTGGTCGGAATATGCCTGTGATGCGTTTGATGTAATAGAGAAGCAGATAATCAAGAGAACAGATAAAACATATCGCCATCATTTACCGTAGGAGCGGCTTTAGCCGCGAGAAAGCAAGCCTAGAAGGTACTCACCATAACCGCTATTGAGCAAGGGCTTAGCGAGTTCTCTTAACTGTGCATCATCAATCAAACCTAGACGGTAAGCGACCTCTTCAGGACAGTTAATCTTGAGGCCTTGGCGCTTTTCGATGGCAGAAATAAATTGAGTCGCTTCGGCAAAAGCATCAGGGGTACCAGTATCGAGCCAGGCAGTGCCTCTGCCCAGTATATTCACATGTAGATCGCCGGAGCTTAAGTACATATTAACCAGATCGACAATTTCGAGCTCGCCTCGCGCAGAAGGAGTAATTTGTTTAGCAAAACCAGAGGCCTGGTTGTCAAAAAAATACAATCCAGGCATGGCATACTTAGATTGAGGCTGAACTGGTTTCTCCTCAATCGAGAGTGCACGCCCACTATCATCGAAGCTAATCACGCCATAATCTTGTGGATTAGACACGTGATAAGCAAACACGCCAGCACCGGTTCCAGTAGCGCAGATCTGAGTTAATAACGGAGTTAGCGAGTCACCATAAAAGAGGTTATCGCCTAAGATTAAGGCGCTAGGCCCTCCATCGAGAAAATCTTCCGCTATGATGAGAGCCTCAGCAAGTCCATTGGGCTGAGTTTGCTCGGCGTATTGCAGCGATATGCCCCACTGAGTACCATCCTGCAACAGGGCACGAAACAGAGACAAGTCAGCGGGTCTACAGATAAGTAGGATATCTCTTATCCCGGCCTGCATCAGTGTAGAAATAGGGTAATAGATCATAGGTTTATCATAAACTGGCAGTAACTGCTTACTCACAACCTGAGTCATAGGGAACAACCTAGACCCGGTACCACCAGCTAAAATAATGCCTTTTCTCATATTTGGCTTACATCTCAAAAATTAGATAGAAACAGGTGATATCTTATCACACCCGTAGGAGCGGCTTCAGCCGCGAAGGAACATATCGTAGGAGCGGCTTCAGCCGCGAAGGGTTAAACCAACGCCGGTGTTACCATTAACATCGATTTCGGGCCTGAAGACCCTCCTACGTAATCCCCACCCCCGTAGGAGCGGCTTTAGCCGCGAAGGAACATATCGTAGGAGCGGCTTCAGCCGCGAAGGAACATATCGTAGGAGCGGCTTCAGCCGCGAAAGAACATATCGTAGGAGCGGCTTCAGCCGCGAAGGGTTAAACCGCGAAGGGTTAAACCGCGAAGGGTTAAACCGTGAAGGGTTAAACCCCGAAGGGTTAAACCCCGAAGGGTTAAACCGCCGAAGGGTTAAACCGCGAAGGGTTAAACCCCGAAGGGTTAATCCGCGATGCTTTAGCCGCGATTTACGACTAAAATTAATAAATTGATTTCAATCAACACAAGGCTAATTATGCAACATGGAAGTAACTTGCGGCTTGGAAGATACAGTAACGAAAATAACATCTACTTCGTTACAACCAATACCCATGAAAGAGAACCATTGTTTAATGATTTTGGCTGTGCTCGAATAGTCATTAATAATTTAAAATTGTCTGATGAGCAAAAAATAACGTCGACTATAGGCTATACCCTAATGCCAGATCACCTACATTGGCTATTTAGGCTCAATGATATCACTGATTTAAGTCGTGCCGTAGGTTACGTGAAAGGCCGGAGTGCCAAACAGATCAACACTCATCTGAAACGGAATATTAACGTGTGGCAACCAGGATTTTACGATCATTGCTTGAGGCAAGATGAAGAGATAAAGGAAGTGATGAGGTACATAGTCGCTAACCCATTGAGAGCTAAATTAGTCGAGGATATTGGCAATTACTCACATTGGGATTGCATGTATCTCCCCGTAGGAACGGCTTCAGCCGCGATTGATTAAACCGCGAAGGATAAAACCAACACCATTATTGCCATCGATATCGACATCGGGCCTAAAGGCCCTCCTACAAAAGATGGCTGTTTATGCATAAAATGCTTCTACCGTCTGAATAAATCTATTCAGCTCTGCTTTAGTTAACGCATTGATCCCTGCGGCTGCAGCCCGACCGCCGCCAGTATCAAATTGGCTGCAGATATCGCCAGCACCCTGCTTGTTATTTAATGGTGCCCGTAAAGAAACGGTATAACTGCCATCATTATTATCGGTTAATACCCCATGGGCAGAATCGGGATCTAGATTAGCCAAGTAGTTGCCGTATACACCGCTAATGCGTCTCGCCCAGGCACTATCGGGTAATTCAAAAACAGATAAATTGGCACTACGATGGCAAGACTCTACGGCCAATGCCTTATCCATGTCTTGTCGATACGCGCTTTGAAGCTGGTAAAAAGGCGAATCCACATCGGCTATCACGTCAAAAGGATTGGGATACTTAAGCAAGGCCAGGTACAAATCTGCGGGATGAAAGTGAAGGTCTTGGGTTCTACTGCCGTAGCCATTGTAATTAATCAGGGTGCCGAGTTCTTTGAGCTGCTCAGCCTGGCCCTTAGATAAACCAGCTTGTTCAGCTAATTTATCGGCCTTAGCAATAAGGTTATCACCGAAAGCTGCCGTGATCGCCCAAAGATGGAATTGTCCCTGTAAAAGCCGATCTATGATAAGTGCCGTACAAGTATTGGCATCTAAATCTATGTGGGCCTGCAAATTTTTATGCTGAGGAATAACACCACATCGGTGATGATCGGCGTAATACACAGTCGCACCAGTTTTAAGCGCACTGAGCAGAGCATCTCGATTCTTCTCCATCGAGATATCGAGTACCGTAAGGCTATCTCCAGAGCTCACTGTCACTTTTTCCAGCAACTGGATGTCACGTTTAACGCCTGTCACCAACTCACTCTCGACAGGGTTTGCCAATCTAAGCTGCAACAAGGCGATGATGCCATCGGCATCACCGTTAAAAATATCGTAATTCATTCACACCCTTTCGATTTAAGCGTACCGTAGGAGCGGCTTCAGCCGCGAAGGAACAATACAAACAATGCACCAATCCCCCCTGAACATACCGTAGGAGCGGCTTCAGCCGCGAAGGGTTAATCCCAGAAGAATTAAACCCAGAAGGGTTAATCCAACGCGGTGTTACCATCAACATCGATTTCGGGCCTGAAGGCCCTCCTACACAAGATAAGACCAATACACCCAATGCAACAACATAGGTCAATTAAATCCCACACACCGTAGGAGCGCGCTTTAGCCGCGAAGGATTTCTTGAACATTCTTCTCGGGGCTGAAGCCCCTCCTACAGCGAGACTGCTTTCAAATAACCATTATTTTTAAGATAATCTATCACCTGCTTCGCACAGGCTTCTACCGACTGCTTCTCAGTCATGACATGTACCTCTGGGCTCACCGGCAGCTCATAGGCAGAATCTATGCCGGTAAAGTTCTTAATCTCACCTGCGCGGGCTTGCTTGTATAAACCTTTTGGATCTCTTAGCTCACATATCTCAATCGGCGTGTCGATAAAAATCTCGATAAACTCACCGACCTTTAACTGATTTCGAACCTGCTCTCTATCAGCCAGAAAAGGTGAGATAAATGCTGTTGAGACCAGCAGACCCGCATCGACAAACAACTTGGACACTTCGCCTATACGGCGAATGTTCTCGACTCTGTCTTCATCCGAGAAACCCAAGTCACCATTCAAGCCATGACGAACGTTATCGCCATCTAACAGGTAGGTTTTACAGCCGATGTCATGCAGCATCTTATCTACCGCATTAGCCACAGTAGATTTCCCCGAGCCACTTAGGCCAGTAAACCAAAGCACGGCTGGGCTATGACCATTACTCGCGACTCGCTCTTCATGAGACACGCTGGCTTGATGCCAAACGACGTCTGAGGATGACTCGCTTAACGTCTCAACATTCTTATAGGGAGACGCTTCTTGTATTTTATCTATCTTTACAGTCATCACATATCCAATTTTTATTTCGGGCATATTCGGGCATATTCGCGAAGGGTTTAACCAACGCGGTGTTACCATCAACATCTACATCGATATCAACATCGGGCCTAAAGGCCCTCCTACATAAACGGGAAAAACACAGGTACGGCCACGAGTACTATGACGCCATAAGTCAGGCTCACTGGTAATCCGACTCTGACAAAATCGATTATTCGATAATGTCCGGCGTTATACACCATCAAGTTGGTCTGATAACCATAGGGGCTGATGAAACTGCCACTAGCCGCAAAAGCGACGGTCATCACGAAAGGTAATATGTCCACACCAAAACCTAAGGCGATACTGTAAGCGATAGGGAACATTAATGCCGCGGCGGCATTATTGGTAATGAGCTCAGTCATCAGCCAAGTTGCAACATAAACCAATATCAGCGCCAGATAGAGGTGGTCTTTATCCGTTACACTATTTACCCACTGGGCCACTAAATCGGCGACGCCATTATTAACCAGTGCATGCGAAAGCAAGATAGCCGTCGACACGATTAACCAGATATCGACGGGGAAACGCCTCACCACTTCGTTCACATTGAGGCATTTACTGAATATGAGCACGCCAAGCAGCAGCAACATCCCTTGCAGCATCTCTATCACGCCCGTGGCAGCAAGTGCGATAGTCAATACAAACCCACCGATTGACAGCCACGCCTTGGCACCATTGATGCGAATTTCAGGCTCAACACCACTGATCACGATGAAATTTTTACTGATATTCCTGCGGGTCTTAAAATCTTCACCTACGGCTAAGACTAAAAAGTCTCCCGCCTTGATGACGACTTCGCCCAGCTTACCCGAGATCTCCTCCCCGTCACGGCGAATCGCCACCACAGCGGCATCGAACAAGGCCCTAAAGCCAGAGCCTTTCAATGTCTTACCTATGAGTACACTCTCGTTCTTCACCACCACTTCGGTTAAATTAGAGTCCAGTAGGCCATTTTTCTCGGCAAACATCTCCAAACCAGAGAATTGACTCAGCTGCATCATCTTAGTGATATCACCACTGAAAATAAGCCTGTCATTGAGCAGCAGGACTTCTGTCGGTGTTACCGGGCTTATCAAGCGTCCATCGCGAACAACTTCGACCAAAAATAGCGATTCTAGATGCCTAAGGCCATTATCTTCGACCGAACGGCCAATAAGCTCGGAGCCAGTGACAACTTTAGCATCAATAAAATAGCCCTTGGAGCAGGTCTCTTTATGTTCTATCTCTGGCAACCAGCGAGAGGCCAGTCTTAATACCAGGCCGCAACCTAATACCAGCATGATACCGACCGCAGTAAACGAAAAGAAACTGAGTGACTTACCAGTGGCATCGATATAAAGGCTGTTAACGATCAAGTTGGTGGATGTGCCTATTAAGGTGAGCGTTCCCCCTAAGATAGCAGCGTAGGAAAGTGGCAATAACAATTTACTGGCGAAGTGATGCGGATTATTACGAATTGGCGATAGCAAGGTCGCGACCACGGCCGTGTTATTGAGCATGGCCGAGCTTAACGCAGTAATGCCGAAGAGTCGCATCCAGGTCGAATTGTAACTGCTCACTATCACCTTGGAAGCAATCACCCTAAGCAAGCGAGTCTTCTCTAATGCGAAGGAACATAAGATCAACAGCACCAGAGTCACCAAACCAGGGTTGGACATACTCGACAGCAGCTGCTCTTTCGAGACCAAATTAAGTCCGACCAAGGCTAGCAGAGCCACACCGAATACCACGGCTGGACGGCTCTGAAAACGAATAAGTCCCGCGATGGTCGCGACAAATATTCCTATGGTTAAATATGCATCTAGAGACATATATTCCTATGATTATTTCGGTTGTAGGAGCGGCTTCAGCCACGATTGATTGAAACAAGCAAATGTTCTAATCAACATCAATACCGATTTCGGGCCTGAAGGCCCTCCTACAAAACGGATAAACCTAAACGTACCGATTCAATCTCATTTTCACCGTAGGAGCGGCTTCAGCCGCGATTGATTGAAACAAGCAAATGTTCGAATCAACATCAATACCGATATCGGGCCTGAAGACCCTCCTACAAAACGGATAAACCTAAACGTACCGATTCAATCTCATTTTCACCGTAGGAGCGGCTTCAGCCGCGATTGATTGAAACAAGCAAATGTTCGAATCAACATCAATACCGATTTCGGGCCTGAAGGCCCTCCTACAATGGGCCAAACAATCCGCCATTATTCGAATCGATACCAATCGGGCCTGAAGACCCTCCTACAATGGG
>NZ_JABSSM010000010.1 GCF_013214165.1 Shewanella sp.
TAATTTCAATCGTTTAAAACGATGAAAAAACAAGCTTACTTGTTGCCCTGACTGCGTTTCAGCTTGGTTTAACAAGACTGGGTTGCCGTGTCAGTGGATGCGCATTATAGGGATGTCAGCCCAGAGCGCAAGGGCTAATATTGAGTTAATTCCCTTTTCTTATCCGTTTGAATGTTATTTAGCCTGACCTCCTACTTTTTAAGCATTATAATGCCTGTATTACGCTTCAAACCTATATTTAAGGAGTTTCAGTGCCTGTTTCATTAAGAGCCTACAAAGGGGTAAGCCCTCAATTCGATGATTCTGTATACCTAGATGATGCCTGTGTACTAGTCGGCGACATATTTTTAGATACTGATGCTAGTATTTGGCCTTTAGTAGCCGCGCGCGGTGATGTGAATCACATGAGAATAGGCAAGAGGACTAATGTACAAGACGGGGCAATTCTTCATGTCACGCGCAAGTCTCCCGCCAATCCTGACGGCCACCCTCTATTAATAGGCGATGACGTCACCATAGGACATAAGGCTATGCTCCATGGTTGCAGCGTTGGCAATCGTATCTTAGTCGGTATGGGAGCCATCATTCTGGACGGTGCCATATTAGAAGATGATGTGATCTTAGGCGCGGGTTCATTAGTTCCTCCTGGCAAGGTACTAAAGAGTGGCCACTTATATGTAGGTAGCCCGGCAAAACAAGTCCGAGCCCTGACCGAAGCAGAACTGCAATTTCTACCACAGTCAGCCGATAATTATGTTCGACTCAAGAATGAGTATCTAGATGAAGAGATAGTCACTCCAGTCTAGTTAAAGGCAACATGCCCCTCAGTGAGCTAGGCCAAGCCTTTAGCAATAACAAGGCAATTAGCGCCAACTCACTGCTCCATCCTCATCGAACATCTCCTGTTCGATGAGCTCTTCTATATAGTCTTCGATATCGAAACGGCATGCTTCGAAGGCAGCGAGCACTTCGGCTTCCCCCGTCAACTCCTCACCATGCAGCTTAGTTAATCTTGATAGACTTATTCGACATTGTATATTAACTCCCTGAACCTGAGCCGGAAAAATAACCTGCTGCTTAGTGTCATCCCAATCTTGTAAGTCCGGAAATAAAACACTCTGATTCATTCTGCATCCAACTTTATTCTTAATGCAGCTAAAGCTGTTGTCACCTTGGGCCTAACACCACGCCATAATTCAAAACTCTTAGCAGCTTGCCCTACTAGCATACCTAAGCCATCGACCACAGCACTCGCTCCCAAGGATGAGGCCCAAGAATTAAACGAAGTCATCTGCTTGCTGTACATCATGTCGTAGCACCTTGTGTCTGCATCTATGACTGACTCGGGGATCTGTGGAACATCACCGGATAAGCTTGAAGAAGTAGAATTGATGATGATATCGAATGAAGCTGTCAGCTCATTAGTCGCTATAGCCCTGATGTTTCCATATTCAGCAAACAGTTCCGCTAGCACTTGCGCTTTCTGATGAGTTCTGTTGTGGATACAGAGCTCGGCAATCTCGGTATTTAACAGCGGCAAAATGCAGCCCCTTGCCGCTCCACCGGCCCCCAAGAGCAGCACTCGTTTTCCGACTAAGCTACCAAAGTTACCTTGCAGATCGGCTACCAGACCTAGACCATCGGTATTGTCACCACGAATATCGCCGTTCTCTAATAAGGTTAAGGTATTAACCGCTCCCGCCAACTGAGCCAATTCACTCAACTCATCGCATAATTTAAATGCCTGCTCTTTAAAGGGGACGGTAACATTGGCTCCCTTGCCCTTATTGAGCCAAAACGCCGACAGGCTTTTTTCGAAACCATCGATAGGGGCCAGCAAGGCCTCATACACTAATGCTTGCTCCGTCTCTTCGGCAAATAAACCATGTATAAATGGAGATTTACTGTGGGCTATCGGGTTGCCAAAAACGGCATATCTGTCTGTCATCGTTTATCTCCAGAGTCGAATCCAATCTGATTAAACCATTGGCAAGCAATTTATCAGCTATCAATGTATTAGCCGATAATATGCGTAACCAACAAGCTAAATATGGCTCACTGGTTACACCTAGTTAACTATCTACTTATTCAAACCCAGCCAGTCTCTCGGCTTAAGGAAGTCGGTATAAAGCAAGGCTTCGGGCGATCCAGCTGCTGGTGTGTACATATACTCCCAACGGACCAAGGGGGGCATTGACATCAAGATTGACTCGGTCCTGCCACCAGTTTGCAGTCCGAACAAGGTGCCTCTGTCATACACGAGATTAAATTCGACATAGCGGCCACGACGGTAAAGTTGGAAGTCGCGTTCCTTCTCACCATATTCAGTATCTTTACGGCGCTTAACGATTGGGGCATAGGCGGTTAAGAAGCCAGTACCGACCGCTTGCATGAATTCGAAGCTAGTATCGAAACCTTCTTGGTTAAGATCATCGAAAAAGAGCCCACCGACACCGCGAGTCTCATCTCTATGGGGCAAATAGAAGTATTCATCACACCACTGCTTATATTTAGGGTAAACCTCATCACCGAATGGATCACAGAACGACTTTGAATGTTGGTGCCACTCAATGACATCTTCCTCGAATGGGTAATATGGAGTCAGATCGAATCCCCCGCCAAACCACCAAACCGGATCGGCTCCCTGTTTAGATGCGATGAAGAAACGCACGTTCGCATGAGTCGTCGGAATATAGGGGTTATTAGGATGAATGACCAGTGACACCCCCATAGCCTCGAAACTACGGCCTGCAAGTTCCGGGCGATGGGCCGTTGCCGATGCTGGCATTGAAGCGCCTGTCACATGGGAAAAATTAACACCCGCTTGCTCGAATACGGCACCCTTGGTTAGTACCCGGCTCGTGCCTCCGCCACCTTCTTCTCGCTCCCAGGAGTCAGCCTTAAACTTTCCCTTGCCATCGAGCTGTTCCAGACCTTCACAGATTTGCTGCTGCAGGCCGAGTAAAAATAATTTTACTGCACTGATGTCAGGTACTGACATATGGATTCCTTTTCTTTTATATTTATAAGCTGGCACTTATGTAGCGCCTTTTATTTAAGTGTTTAGCGTAAGACCTTGCCGCTGATGGCGTCGATTATCGTCGAAGGGCTTGTATCCAAGCCTAATTCTCCAGTGGCTACGCCTGCTATCACACCTTCAAATTGTGCGGTCACTTCATCCAAACTCATTGCTGGTTGTTGACCGGTAATATTTGCACTGGTAGACACCAGAGGTTTCCCCAAATTGTTGCAGATAGCATGTATTCCAGGATGGGCGGAAACCCTAACCGCCAATGAATTAAAGCTGCCACAGAGTAGCTTAGAAATATCGGATCTTATAGGCATAATAAAGGTGAAAGGGCCGGGCCATTTAGAAAACACTGACTCAAGCTGTTTTCTCGTCAACTGAGTGTCATCGAGATAGGGGGCGAGCTGAGAATAATCGCTGGCGACTAAGATCAATCCCTTCTGCCAAGGACGCTGTTTCAATCCGAGTAACTTCTCTATCGCTACATCATTATCAGGATCACAGCCTAAGCCATACACAGCCTCGGTTGGATAGGCGATCACTCCTCCATTTTCAATCACCTCAGAAATTTCTGATGGGTCTAAGTGCAACATGTATCGTTACCTTCAATCAAATTCAATAATTTAGCCATAAAAGAACTCACCGCCCCATCACTCGATCGGGTGGATTATACAGAGATTGTGGAGACGAATATATGAATAGGCATTAAAGCCGATAAAATCCATCATAGTTTCAAAGCGATAAGAAATTACTTAGATTGCTCTCTTATACTTGCAAGTCTTCTTCGGGCACTCCACACGTGATCCTGCGGCCCCTTTCCTCTCTACCAAGATACCGAAACCACACTCGGGACACGCTTCGGCTACGGGTCGATAGTTCACTAAAAACTTACACTTAGGGTAGCCACTGCAGGCATAAAAACTTTTACCAAAGCGACTGGTTCTATGCTCAATTTTCCCCGTTTTACAACTTGGGCAAGCTATCTGATCTTCTGGCTCTTCCTTATCATGCTTTTCAATATGCTTACAATCAGGGTAATTTGTACAGCCGATAAAAATGCCAAATCGTCCAGACTTTACCGCCAGCTCATGACCACACTCGGGGCACTCTGAGCCAGGGATGACTTGAGTATCAATAGACTCATGTTGCACTAACGGCCTGGTGTAATCACATACAGGATAACTATTACAGCCAATGAAACCGCCATGTTTACTATGCCGAACCGATAGCTCA
Source organism: Shewanella sp. (assembly GCF_013214165.1). Lineage (GTDB taxonomy): Bacteria > Pseudomonadota > Gammaproteobacteria > Enterobacterales > Shewanellaceae > Shewanella. The sequence continues at coordinate 4,262 of NZ_JABSSM010000010.1, forward strand.
CTGCCGCACTTAGGGCAGAGCTCATACTCTTTCTCTAAGGCATGTTCATGGGAACTAAACAATTGATCATCAATTTTAGACATGGAATTCTCGGTAAAATCGGCTATCAGCCATTTTACCAAGCAAAGCCAATACAGGGAAATGTCTTAGAAGATTAAATAGCACTAGGTTTATATAAACAATGTAAGTATATTGTATGCAAAAATGGAATGAGTCTTATGTTGCGCAAGTCAGTTTTGGCTCTTGCGATAGCTCAGCCTACTCTTGTAGGGCTAACGGCCTGCAGTACCTCAGCTCAAATCATCACCGACACGAGACTGTTACAAAAAATTACTCAAGCCTCAGACGAAAGTCTATTCGATGCCAGTAGCCCATTGCTTACTCAAGGTGCCTTCGAGCAAGCTGCAGCCAGATTATATACCACAGCCAGTTTATCTGAAGCCAATAGCTTACTCTACTATTTAAGAGCTTTTAGCTACTTCGGCCCAGTAGATGAATTAGATGACTATAGCTTTGCCTTGCTAACATCTGGATTAAGCAATTTAGCCTCTACTGAGGTTTTCGTTGCATCAGCCAGACTGCAAGAGCAGTTTGCCGTCACGCTATATCGCTACTACGCCAACAACGAGCAAGCGAGTGCACTAGCAAGATTGAGCCCCCTTCTCGATAATCAATTCATCCAACTCGCTAAGAGTGCCAGTGATGCAGAACATGATTACGCCCTATGGGAGACGCTTAGAGCTTACGGCTTGCTGCTCAATGTCGCGAGGAAGGATAGTGATGGTGAGTCAATATCTTAAGACAGACTACTTCGAGGGTTATGATGAATTACTTGCAAAACTGACTCGGCATCAAGACGAATTCAGCCGCTGGCTAGCGGATCGAGCCGAGCAGTATGATGATAGCGAAGATCACGCTAAGCCTAGACTGCACAAACAGAACCGCTACAGCTATCGTGATTACTTAGCCCCGGCACACCTGATAAAGGATGATGCTCACAGGCATTATTAATCAAAAAAGGAGGCTAGGCCTCCTTTTTTATCACATGAAATAAACAGATAATTAGTGCTGATATAACTAGGAATGCAATCGACCGTCAGGCTGCTCGAAGATAAGATCTTCCATTTTTTCATAAGCTGACTCATTACCTGGCGCATTAAATAACACCATAAGCACGACCCACTTAAGATCTTCCAATATTAACATCGGCTCATCGAGTTCCATGACACGGTCTATGACCATCTCACGGGTTATAACGCTTAGCACTTTTATCTGCTCTAAAAATAACAGAAAACCTCTACACTCGACATCTAGCTTATCCATCTCATTCTGAGTATAAATTCTGAATGAATGTTGAGCATGATCACACAGGTAAGGCGTATCCCCTTCCTGTAACTCGGCTAAATGTTCAAGCCAAGAGATGGCTTTAACTATATCGGACTGATGAAAACCAGCACGGGTGAGCTCTTGGGTAAGCTCATCTTCATCCACTAAAAACTCTACTTCACTGTGAACATAGTTTTCAAATAGATACATGAGGATATCAAACATGGCTAGCTCCTCTTTAGTCTTATATAACCACCGGGTACTACAGCGACCCAACCTTGTAATTCAAGTTCAAGCATTTGCTCTAATACTAAATCTATGGCCTTTCCACTATGCTCAACCACATCATCTATTGTTGTGGTCTCATATCCTACACTAGCTAACAGTGAGGCAAATGGCAAATTAATGGCCTTAACCCCCTCTATATGGTGACGCCTTCTCAGTTCTTCAAGGTGAAAATCCGATAAAGCGCTAACTTCTTCGATTATATCGGCCGCATTCTCTACCAGCTTTGCCCCATCTTTGAGAAGGTCATGGCAACCTTGACTCTGACCAGCCAGAATATTACCAGGAACCGCGAACACCTCACGGCCTTGCTCCAATGCCTGTTTGGCGGTAATGAGTGAACCGCTTTTTCTACAGGCTTCTACCACTAGGGTACCTAAAGATAGACCGCTGATTATCCTATTACGTTTCGGAAAATTACCGGCGAAAGGTTTAGTACCAGGCCAAAACTCACTGACTATGGCTCCATGGTGCTGAATTTTTTCATAGATTGCCCTGTGTCTGCGAGGATAGATAACATCGGTTCCCGTCCCCAAAACTGCCAAAGTTCTGCCATCATTATCGATACATGCTTGATGAGCCGAGCCATCGATGCCTACAGCCATACCACTCACAACAGCAAAACCTAAACCTGTGATCTCAGCAGCCAACCGATAGGCTATCTGCAGTCCTGTTTGTGATGCGGCCCTGCTACCAACAATCGCAATACTTGGAAACTTCAACGCATGCAGCTCTCCTTTGACGAATATGATCGTTGGCGGATCGATTATCTGCTTGAGCAGATAAGGGTAGTCGGGATCGTCTAAGGTCAATATATAATGATTATCCGCAGCTTGTTGCCACGACAAGGCAGACTCGACACGAGAAAAGTCGGGAGTGAGTGAACGCTTGAGTAAACTCTCAGGTAGCGGCAGAGCATCGGGTTCATGCTCTAACACCTGTCTGAGTTCCTCTACATCCATGTAGTTGAGCAGTTGTTGGGTCCGGGCGGGTCCTAGGCCGGATACAGCACTAACAACCAGCCAGTCGACCAGTTTATCGGTAATTTTTTCACCTCACTCGCTATATTGCATAATAAGAATAGAACTCGATAGCAACGATATAAATGAAACTTATCTGTGTTCCCTCAACTGCCAATCAGTTTATTTGTCCAGTTCTAATGCTTCATTCGCTGACTCTTTACTCACCGATAAGGAGCGCATCTGGGGTTACTAGCTTATCTTCTACTCTAACTGGCTTCTCGTTAACCATGATGAGTCCCATGCTGGTCTTGTCGAACACCTTGAACACCATCAAGTTGCCTCGATAGATATCCGGCATCTTGATAGCGTTAGCGGCAGACACACTCGACAACAGAGTCTCGTATGCACTTCGCTCTGTCGGTATTACGGGCTGACCATCACCATTAATCACGATATCTAAGCCATCTCTATAGATAGAGAAGACATGACCGGACTCGACACCATCCTCGCTGCCTTTATCTATATAAACAACATCGAGTTTCCCCATCTCACGCAGATGTTTCTCAGAGGCTAGCACAGATGCTGGAGATGAAAGCTCGGCAGCTCTAGGCATAAAATAAGCGGACATTAATGAATCGTCTTCGATTGGCATCACTCGGTTACCCGCGACTGTCTCACGAAAATTACTCAGTAATTTAATTTTAGAGACAGAACCGGACTCGATGACACGACCACTGGCGGTTAATATCGCCTCGACGCCAAGATCGTCTCCGTCCTTGCTGACAAAATCACGACCTTGCTTATAGACACCAAATTTATCACCTAAGGTAAGTTCGGCTTGAATATAAATCACATCGCCAACGATATGATGTCTGGATTCACTCTCACCGCCTAACACCATAGGCAGAGTTCCGAACCAGTCACTGTCTACTACCCGGTTCTGAACTAGATATGGTCTGATTAACGCAAGATCGATGGCTGGGATTGCTCCATCTTTAGCCATTATTCTGCCTTGAGGAGACTTACGAATATGCGGTTTAACGACCAATTTAGGTTCACCGTCGATAAAGACTAGAGTCAGCCTGTCACCAGGATAGATGAGATGGGGATTAGCGATTTGAGGGTTGGTCCCCCAAAGATTAGGCCAGCGCCAAGGATTTTTTAGGAAATATGCAGAGATATCCCAAAGGGTATCTCCCTTCTCCACCACATAGGAGTCCGGGTGCCCTGATTTCAATGTCAGGGTATCGGCGAACACAAAAGAGCAATTTAATAAAATTAAACCGAGTAAAATTAATCGTTTCATCGGGGTTCCCACACTTTTTGTTCTCTATATAACACGCTCTCCCTTGCAGGAAGCACTCGAAAGATAAAACTAGTTTGGTGATATAGAGAGCTTTTGCTGTTATTGATTGCCACTAAGGATTAAAATTGACCCATTAGCTAAAGTCAGTATAACCAACTGATAATGATTTGACAGACTTGTTAAGAGTTTAAGTATGAGTTTACTAAAAGTTTTACGTTTTCCCGATGAAAGATTACGCACGTTTGCCAAGCCTGTTACAGAGTTTAACACTGGCCTGCAAACTCAAATCGATAATATGTTTGAAACCATGTACGAAGAGAAGGGGATTGGCCTAGCCGCAACCCAGGTCGATTACCATAGGCAATTGATTATCATGGATCTTCAAGATGAAGTAGAGAGACCAAAGGTCTTCATTAATATGGAAATTGTAGCCAGCAGTGGCCACTTTTCCAACGAAGAAGGCTGTCTGTCTGTACCTGGGATCTATGCCGACATTGAGCGTGCCGAGCATGTCACCATCAAGGCTCTGGATCGAGATGGTAATGAGTTCACTCTCGATGCCGATGGCTTATTCGCCATCTGTCTACAGCACGAACTAGACCACCTCAAAGGCAAGTTATTTGTCGATTACCTGTCGCCCCTAAAGCGTCAGCGCATCAAGCAAAAGCTGGAAAAAGCCGCACGACTAGAAGCAAAACAGGGATAGCCTAATCTTGAAACCATTAAATATCGTTTTTGCCGGTACTCCGGACTTCGCCGCTCGCCACCTGCAAGCCCTGATAGACTCTGAACATAATGTTATTGGTGTCTATTCTCAGCCAGATCGCCCCGCAGGAAGAGGCAAAAAATTACAGGCTAGTCCGGTAAAAGTCTTAGCGCTAGAGCATAACATTCCTGTTTACCAACCCAAGTCCTTACGTGATGAAGCGGCCCAGCAGGAATTAAGCGGCTTAAATGCCGACCTTATGGTGGTCGTCGCCTATGGTTTAATCTTGCCACAAGTGGTGTTGGATACCCCAAGACTAGGCTGTATCAATGTCCACGGTTCAATCCTTCCCCGCTGGCGCGGCGCTGCGCCGATACAAAGAGCACTCTGGGCCGGTGATAAAGAGACAGGTATCACCATAATGCAGATGGACCTAGGTCTGGATACCGGTGATATGCTTCTCAAGACTAAGCTGACTATCGAAGATGATGACACCTCAGGGAGCCTCTATGACAAGTTGGCACTACAAGGACCAGATGCACTTATTCAAGCATTAACCGGTCTGGCGAAGGGTGAACTCGAGGCCGAGAAGCAAGATGAAACTCTGGCGAACTACGCCCACAAGCTGAGTAAAGAAGAAGCCGAGCTCGATTGGAATAAATCGGCACTGCAGCTTTGGCGCGAAATACGCGCCTTTAATCCTTGGCCTATCAGCCACTTCAGTCACAACGATGCCAGTATCAAGGTCAGACAGGCTAAGGTGAGTGGATCTATTAGCGATGCACCGGCAGGCACCATCATCTCAGCCGACAAGAGCGGCATAGAGATAGCGACAGGTGAAGGGGTGCTGAGTCTGCAGAACATGCAGTTACCGGGTAAGAAGCCACTGAGTGTCGGCGACATACTAAATTCTCGCGGTGATTGGTTTACTCCAGGCACACGCTTAAAAAACAAAGAGGCTAGCTAATGAACTTGCGCGCACTGGCGGCAAAAGTCGCATTTCAGGTGCTTGAGAAAGGCATCTCGTTATCCGTCGCCCTTCCCGATCAACAGAAACACCTAGAGAGTGGCAAAGATAAGGCCCTACTTGCAGAGCTTAGCTACGGCGTGATGCGCCACCTGCCCCAGCTGGATAAGTTGGTCAGCGACTGCATGAGCAAACCATTAAAAGGCAAGCAGCGAATCGTTCACCAACTGCTGCTTATAGGTTGCTATCAACTCTATTTTACCCGAATTCCCAGCCATGCTGCGATTTCAGAAACTGCTGAAGCCTGCAGACAGCTTAAGTTTGAAGGCTTGGTGAAAGTGGTTAATGGGGTGCTGCGTAACATTCAGCGTCAAGAGAAGCCTCTGCCGACTGATAACGACACCTTAGCCTTCAACACCCCTGCCTGGATTGTTAAGCGCCTTAAAGCCGCTTACCCAGAAAACTGGCAAGAGGTTATCGAGCAGAGTCATCAGCGTCCACCGATGTGGCTGCGCAATAATAAACAGTCACAGACTCGGGATGAGTATCTTGCCGCCTTAGCGGAAATAGAGATCTCGGCTTCTGCAGGCAAGAGCAGCGATGCTATCTTACTCGAGAGCCCTCGCGACGTAGCTCAACTGCCAGGTTTTGAACAAGGCGCCGCCTCGGTTCAGGATGGTGCGGCTCAGTGGGCCGCCACGTTACTGGCCCCTAAAGATGGTGATCTGGTACTCGATGCTTGTGCAGCGCCGGGTGGCAAGACTTGCCATCTATTAGAGCTGGCGAAGATTGAACTGGTCGCGGTCGATTTCGATGAGAAACGTCTCGAGCGGGTGCAACAAAACCTGGACCGCCTATCACTCAAGGCCAAGCTAGTTCATGGCGATGCTGCCGATATCGATTCTTGGTGGCAAGGTGACAAGTTCGATCGCATCTTACTCGACGCCCCTTGTTCGGCAACTGGCGTGATACGTCGTCACCCGGATATCAAATGGCTAAGAAAACAGACCGATATTGATGAGTTAGCCTCACTGCAGAGTAAAATTTTAGATCATTGCTGGCAGTGGCTTAAGCCAGGTGGCACACTCCTGTATGCAACCTGCTCGATTCTCCCACAAGAGAATGAACAGCAGATCCGCTCCTTCTTAGCCAGAACCGACGACGCCCAGCTAGTTCCTATCGATGAGCAGCCAAATCCCGACGATATCGGCTGGCAGATCACCCCAGGCACAGAGAATATGGACGGATTCTATTACGCTCGCCTAATGAAGGGATAAAGCAAGGCCATGAAGATTATCATTTTGGGTGCCGGTCAGGTCGGAGGCACACTGGCTGAGAATTTAGTCGGTGAGAATAATGACATCACCATAGTCGATTACGACAAGGCGCGCTTGCGTTCATTGCAAGATAAATACGATCTGCGCGTCGTACACGGTAATGGTGCTCACCCGGATGTACTCAAGGAGGCGGGCGCCGAAGATGCCGATATGCTGATCGCCGTGACCAACAGCGATGAGTGTAATATGGCGGCCTGTCAGATCGCTTATACCCTGTTCGGAACACCGACTAAGATAGCGCGGATCCGTTCGGAGCAATACCTAGCCATTAAAGACAAGTTGTTTTTCAACAGTGAGACCAAGCAGGGTGATAATCGCACCCGAGGTGGTTTCATTATCGATGAGCTTATCGCCCCAGAACAGTTAGTAACCTCCTACATTCGCCGCCTGGTGGAATACCCCGGCGCCTTACAGGTATTAGAATTTGCCGAGGGGCGTCTCAGCCTAGTCGCGGTAAAAGCCTATTATGGTGGTCCCTTGGTGGGCAACGCCCTCGCGACCTTGCGCGAACATATGCCTAATATCGACACCCGGGTCGCGGCCATCTTCAGGCAAGGTCGCCCCATCATGCCGCGCGGTACCACGATCATCGAAGCCGATGACGAAGTCTTCTTTCTGGCCGATAGTCGCCATATCCGCGCAGTCATGAGTGAGATGCAAAAGCTCGATAACTCCTACCGTAATATCATGATTGCTGGTGGTGGTAATATCGGCATGGGGCTCGCCAAACAACTGCAGCGCAATCACTCAGTCAAGCTTATTGAGCATAGACAAGAGCGGGCCGAGGAACTTTCCGAACGACTGGATAACACCACTGTTTTTCATGGTGATGCTTCAGATCAAGAGCTCCTGCTCGAAGAACATATCGATCAGACCGATGTGTTTATCGCCGTCACCAATGACGATGAGGCCAACATCATGGCCGCACTACTCGCTAAGCGCATGGGGGCCAAAAAGGTCATGGTACTGATCCAGCGCGAGGCTTACGTGGATATCGTGCAGGAAGCCAATATCGATATTGCCATTTCTCCTCAGCAAGCCACCATATCAGCACTCCTGACCCATATACGTCAGGGCGATATCTGTAACGTCTACTCCCTGCGTCGTGGGGCCGCCGAGGCCATTGAAGCCATAGCTCACGGTGATTCTAAGACCTCTAAAGTTGTAGGTAAGAAGATAGGCGATATCAAGCTACCACCGGGTACCACTATCGGTGCCATAGTGCGAGACGAAGAGGTGTTGATGGCTCATGACAAGACAGTGATAGAGCAAGGCGACCATGTCGTCCTCTTCTTGGTAAACAAGAAGTTTATCGGTGAAGTTGAGAAACTCTTCCAGCCGAGCGCATTCTTCTTTTAATCTTTCCCATACAACACGTTTGAATAGCGGCCTGGCTGTACACTCGGTTTTACTGAAAATTGCACAGACCGGCCGCTCGTTGGTTTTTCAAAGGATTGAGTCATGCTGAACTTTCGGCCGCTGCTGTTTATTTTGGGCATATTTTTGTCGACCCTGTCGGTATTTATGTTTATCCCCTTGCTCTTCGCGCTCTTCTATAGTGAAGAAACCGTTGGGGCCTTCATGATCTCATCTCTGATCACGGCCACGCTGGCTACCGCTTGCATGCACCAAGGGAAAAGTAAGCAACTCAGCCTAAATATTCGCGACATGTTCCTACTGACAACCCTGACTTGGTTGATAGTCAGTATTTTCGCAGCCATGCCGTTCACCCTCTACCATGGCATCAACTATACCGACGCCTTCTTCGAGACTATGTCGGGGATCACCACCACAGGTTCGACAGTATTGTCAGGCTTGGACACTATGGATCACAGCATATTGATCTGGCGGTCCCTATTACAATGGCTTGGTGGCATTGGCTTTATTGTGATGGCCGTGGCGGTACTACCTTTTCTCAATGTCGGTGGTATGCGGCTGTTTAGAACCGAATCCTCCGACTGGAGTGACAAGGCGATTCCCCGTACCCAAGACATGGCCAAGAACCTGTTCTTGATCTATATCTTACTCACGGTATTCTGTGTATTCGCCTACCATATGGCAGGCATGGGCTGGTTTGCGGCGATCAACCATGCCATGACAACCCTCTCTACAGGCGGCTACTCCACTTCCGATAGTTCGATGGCTGCTTTCTCCGATAATGCTCATTGGGTCGGCATCGTCTTTATGGCCGCCGGCGGCTTGCCGATGCTGATGTTCGTCAACTGTATTCAGCAGAGATCTTTACTGGTATGGAACGACGCCCAGGTGAAAGGCTTCCTGCTATTCATCTTTACTGTGTCATCTTGCCTGGCGTTCTGGCTCTGGAACAGTCGCGAGATCCCCCCGATAGATGCCATGCGTCTAGCCAGCTTCAACGTAGTCTCAGTGGTCACCACTACCGGTTATGGACTAACTGATTACACCGCCTGGGGCGCACTTGCCAATGTGACCTTCCTGTTCTTGATGTTCGCCGGGAGCTGCTCAGGATCGACCTCGGGTGGCATCAAGATATTCCGCTTTCAGATAGCCATCGCCATCATGCGAGAACAGCTCAAGCAACAGTTCCACCCTAACGGAGTCTTCAAGGAACGTTATAATAACCGCCCCATAGGTGAAGATATCGTCCGCTCCCTGGTGACCTTTATCTTGCTATTCATGTTCGTGATAGTCACACTTTCGGTCATATTAGTCATGACGGGACTCGATCCCACCACCAGTTTTACCGGCGCCATCACGGCGGTGACTAATGTAGGGCCGGGGCTGGGCCATATTATCGGTCCAGCGGGTAATTTCTCTAGCTTGCCCGACGTGGCTAAGTGGGCACTGGCAATCGGTATGTTGTTAGGACGCTTGGAAATACTGACGGTGGCAGTCTTGTTCCACCCCGGCTTTTGGAAATACTAGTTCGAAGTATTTGGTTCGAGTTCGAATTGGATTCATTGGGCAGGTTTTGGGGTTTGGTTGGTTTACTGATTACCATGACTTAGCTGTTATCTAACGCCTCCCCGGCGAGGGATGTGCACTCTTTATTTTGAGAAGGTTCTGTGACACGCTGTCCTCTCCATTAAAGGAAAGGGTCCCTATACGCTCTGCGGTTTCAAACAACGTCCATGTTTAACGGCCAGTTCGGCAAAATATGTCCATATACAAATGCCAGTTCAGCCAATTATGTCCCTATAAAAAGGCCAGTTCAGCATCCATGCTTCTCGTTCATAGGCTCATGGCTTTACCATATTCACCATGCTTCTCGTTCATGAGCTTATGGCTTGCCATATTCACCCTATCTCTCGCTCGGATAGTTTCACGCTGTGAAACCTCGCCTTGCTGTCGAAGGTCACAGCCGCGTTTGCACCTGTTCTTGTTTCGAGAAAGTTTCTTCTTCGATTTCAGTTCTACTGGTTTGTAACTCGTTTCTGGACAAAAGCTTGTTTACTTGTCGGATAACAAGTTTCTGAAATATCTGTTGTGGGTTCATTGAGCTGTTTTTTTTGTTTGATTAGCTTTATGAATGCCATAGCTTCATTCTAATCTATAGCCTGCGGCTCGCTAAATGTGCAAACACTTCTATGACACGCTGTAAATACATCCATGTAAGCTCTACGAAAACATCCCTGTTTTCGAAGGTCACAGCCGCGTTCACACCTGAGTATTTATTTCTTCGATTTGAATTATATTGGCTAGGCACACGTTTCTGGACAAAATCTTGTTAGTGTATTGAATTTAAGCAAGCTAACTATGATTAGAAAAAGCATCTTAAATTATCAGAAACCCCTCTAATTAGTTCCGACCCCTTTATCTTGCATCCCAGCCTCTCTTTCGGAGAGTATCACTTCGTGATACCTCACCCTGAAACCGAAGGTCACAGCCGCGTTTGCACCTGTTCTTGTTTCGAGAAAGTTTCTTCTTCGATTTCAGTTCTACTGGTTTGTAACTCGTTTCTGGACATAAACGTGTTTACTTGTCGGATAACAAGTTTCTGAAATATCTGTTGTGGGTTCATGTGGCTGATTTTGTTATTTGGTTAGCTTTATGAATACCATAGCTTCATTGGTGTTTATTGCTTGCAGCAGGCTCATGTGTAAACACTTCTACGAGGCACCGCAAGCACATCCCTGTGGGCTCGGCCAAAACGTCTGACGTGAATGGATTCACAAATGCCGTGATAACAGGGATGTCATAGAACGGCCTTGTTTCGGAAGCTCGCAGCCGAGTTCACACCCTGTTATTGCTCTCTTCGATTCGGCTTTTATCGACCAGCCTTTTAACGTAGGAGCGGCTTCAGCCGCGAAGGCCTTTCCGAAGACCTTGCTAAGGAGATGGATGAAGTGCATGACTGCTGGCCTTGCCTTTACACCATAGTCCACAGTTATGCTGCTTTTTGAAAGCGCACATAGCATCCCAACGACCACTAATACCACTGTATTGGCGGCGAAACTCTTTCGCTGAGGTAATCCAAGCCTCGGGTGCAATGCCAAGTTCATTGAGTAATTTAGGCTGGCTTGAATCAATAAAACCTGTTTTATCAGGTCTAATGGCTCTGCCTGTCCAATCGATAAGTTGGAGGTAATCACAGAAATGAAATGGGATACCTGATTGAGTCGCTAGATGAGTAGCACCATCGAATTGGGCAAGGGGTTGGAGTGGCTCACTCGAGGTTGATGCTGATTTATCATCATTGGGTTTAGTGTTTTTATCAGAGGTATTTAGTTCGGTAATACGCTCCTGAATAGAAGTGAAATCAGATGTTTGGAGTGTATTAGCAATCCCGGCTCTGATAGGATTTAAATCCACGTACATCATGCATGCTAGCAGCGCCTGTTCATCGAGTAAGGCTTGGCTCTTAAAGCGCCCCTCCCAGAATGCCCCTTTGCACTCATCTTCGCGATTGGCCTTGCGCGCTATCTCTTCATTAAGGCACCTCATAAACCAACTAATACTCGATAAACGTTCCTGCCACTCAGCAAGTAGACCATCAAGCAGTAGACGCTCACCCTCGATTAAGGTGTCGCCATTCATGTATTTAGTCGCTACATCATGTCCTTTAGTCACCTTACACCAAAGTGTGATCACCTCGCGGTTAGACAGCGACTTAGCTCTATCAAGGTCAATTTTAAGCACTAGATGATAGTGATTATTCATCACCGCATAGGCACAGACATCGATACAAAAAATAGCAGAAAGAGCCTTAACTTTTTCGACAATCCAGCCGCGTCTATGCTCGAAACTTTTACCTGTCAATTTATCTTCACCGCAAAGGTAAGCTCTTCTAACACACGATTTATTATATGATAAAACGGAGTCGATTCTGGGTCGATAAGGGTTCGTCGAGCTGAAGTCATAGAAGCTACCTCATAAAAAGCTAAATCAAGATAACTTAAAGCTTAGTAGGGGATAACTGAAAAGACAAAAGATATGGCTGTCCCGTCTTTTCGTAGACTAATATCTATAGCCACAAAAACCAATAAAATATTAAACCCAGCCACACCAATCCTTCCAAGATGAAATTCATAGGCTCAAAAATCACTTGTAAAACGACAATTAAAGCTAAAGCGGGAATACAACATTCTCATATATTGGCCTATCCCAAAAATTTAATTTCCTAAGCCTTAACACCCCTGAAGGTGATACCAATGTAGACAAACTAATTGCTGCTCTAGTTCCACCGTAGCTGATTGGAATGCCATTAGTCACGACCGAATCAACATAATAACTTATCTTGGATATAGCCTTAAATTTAGTGCCTACATGCTCTTGTTGATGAATAATTAAGTACTTTGCTTTGTTTTTTCTAGTGTCAATTTTAAAATATAACCAAAAATGAGTATCATCCCAAACCAAATTTTCATATCGATATCCGATAAATCTCGGGTCGGTACTATTTATTACATTGAAGTCTGTATCAAGTGAACTTATCCTTGGTATAAAAGAAAATTTATGGTCCACTTCAAAACTGTTAACGTTATAATAATAAAGGCCTTTTTCTTCTGGTAACGCAAATAAAAGGTAATTTGTTTGCGATCCATTAAGCATTATTAAGCTTTTATTCTCTTCCATCGTAAAAGTTAACTCGCTCTCGAAATTAGTAACAACTAAATCCTTAATTTCACTACAACAAGGCAAACCATAGTAGAAATCCGTACGGTCTTGATAGCTTTTTTTAGCATTTTCCACATAAGGCATTATCGTGTCAGAAGCACAGCCGGAAATAGTAATTATAAGAAAATTGAGTACAATCACTCTGACTAAATTTGACATTTTATTAATTCCTTTAACATCCATATCACTACACTGAATAAATCCATTATTTTGACAGTAGCATAATATCTATAGCCACATAAACCAAGAAAAAATTTAAACCCCAAATAACTAAGACACCCAATATTATTCTCTGTTAGATGGCCTGTGCCAGCTAGAACCAGATTGCCAGAGAAATTCATTGCTGTATAAATCCACCCTCCTGCCACGCCATACAATACTCAATAATTCTGTCATGAGTACAATTTCGACTATTCACTTGAAAATCAGACATAAAAATAACCAAGCAGCCATTTGGTTATGCTTGAATATAATAATTTGAAATGGATATCTCTGGGTCTTAACTAAGTGCCATCTAGCCATCGATGACAGTTGGCGGCTCCTTGTCGGCGCTTACGGTCAAGGTGTTCACAATACGCTGTTAACTCTTGGGTGTTACCTACGGGACCTTTGAAAATCTTAGTAAATTCTGAGGTCAGTTTTATCCAGTTTTCTGGTGGAATATTAAGTCTATTTAATATCTTGGCCGACTCTTGACTCATAGAGCCTCGCTTGCCAGCTCTAACGATGCGCCCTGTATCATCAACAAGTTGCAGGTAATCTTTAGCATTGAACATGAGTCCCTTAGGCATTGCTTTATGTTCGTTACCAACAAAAGGCAATAGTGTATTGGGCTGCTCACCGTTAAGCGCAGCCTTAATACGCAGTTTGATGCTAGTGAAATCTGAGGTTTCTGGTGTAACCGCCATCTTAGCGCGGATTGCCCTATCTATAATAAACAGTGGTCTACATAGGCCATACAGGCCTGTACAGCCGCTTCATCAAGCAGGGCATACTCCACATCAATACGTAATACGAGATGTAAATGGTGACTCCCATTTTTGTGAATTAAGAGGACGTAAGCACAAATATCAATGGCAAATACAGCTGCAAGTTCCAATAGTCGACTTTAAACACAAAAAAACCTTTCTAACACAACCAGATACGCAGTGGTAGAATAATCATCTTGTTAAATAAAAAGTTCCAAACTGACTAATTATTTTCTTGGTGTTGGCATAACAAACCCTCCTCAACAACTCTGACTTAAGCGTAGTCAAAGGATCTTAATCTGACAATCCTGGGTGTCTTGGTTGTTTGTCTTGGTTGTTTGAGCGAGGGATAGGGTGAATATGGCATAGCCATGAGCCTATGAACGAGAAGCATGGATGCTGAACTGGCCTTTTTATAGGGACATAATTGGCTGAACTGGCAGTTGTATATGGACATATTTGCCGAACTGGCCTTTAAACATGGACGTTGTTGGAAATCGCAGAGCCCACAGGGAAGACTCTTATGAAATCAAGAACCGGCGCCTCGCAGAACCTTCTCAAAATAAAGAGTGCACAATCCCCGCCGGACAGGCGATAGATAACCACGAAGGAGTGACCTTCAATGACATATTCCAACAGCAAAGGTCACTGGATTCCGGCTCAAAATACCTGCCGGAATGACGAAAAGTAACTACCTATTAGCAAATGAAGCCAACATAGAAAATGTAATCGGCCTTCATTTGAAGGCCCACTCTCAATAAAGCCAAGCTAAACGTTAGTTTGCCAGACTAACCAAGTGATCGGCATAAACTTTAACGTCATCCCAATCGGTGTAGTCGATCACCGACTTAGGGTCTGTTGGGCCATCTGTCATCTTCATGATCATCTGAATAGCGAGTCTGTCCCACCAACGCCATGAGGGGTAATCTACCTTACCGGCGATCACTTTGACGTCCTTAGGTTTCCAGGGAGAAAGCTCGATGAACTTCTGCAGATACTTGTTATTCTCCGGGATGCGCTTCTCGGGTTTACGCGCAACGACGTTGACGCTATAGAAGCTATTGGGAAGGCTATCTAAGGCTACTTGATGTTCAGTGGCAAAGGCGAATACCGATTTATCATAGCTGCCGTAGAGCACGCAGGCGCCTAAGGCGACACAATCATATTGCGACCAATTCAGGCCGCTTTTCGTCGCTTCACTGATGTGCATTACAGTGCATCGGTTGCCGCCGCTTTCAATTTGTTCGGCGACGGCGCGGCTGATCCTGGCGGTATGACCACCTCTGGAATAGTAAAGTACCAGTACTGACTTCATCGATATGTCCAATTGAAAACTATTTTCAGAGCTTATTGTTGCAGCAAGTCATTTTATAAACACAAGAATTGATCACAAATTAGCGCTAGCTCATATAAATAGAAGTCAAAATTGAGATCTGTAGCCAAGTTAGTATCATTGTCTTAGCTAAACGGCTCAATTAGAATAAACTAATCCAAGAGTGAAGTGAGTACAGGTATGCAAAACAATATCGATGTAAATGCCATGGTGACCAACGCTGAGAATGCGGCTAAGTGGTTAAAAGCGATTGCCAATCCGAATCGATTGATGATCTTGTGCCTACTACTGGATAATGAGTTGAGTGTGACTCAACTCAATGCGACAGTCCCGCTGAGCCAATCAGCCCTGTCTCAGCACCTTGCCGTCTTAAGAACTCAAGATCTAGTATCTACACGTAAGAGTTCGCAAGTGGTCTATTACTCACTCAAGAATGAGCAGGTCACTGCAATCATCTCGATCATGCATAAGCAGTTTTGTGCATAATTATTTTCGGATAGATCGGAGTCAGAGTACAAGCTAGCTGCGTTTATAATTTGGTGTCATTTCCGTATTAGCTAACTAACATCACTTAAATCTAAGAAACGCTATTTTTATAAATCAGCCAGTATAGATGCGGCTGCGAGCTTAAGTTTCAGGGTGAGGCTCTTCGAACAAGAAGCATAGCCATAAGCCTATGAGCGAGAAGCCTGGAAGCTGAACAGGCCTTTTATATGGAAATAATTGGCTAAACTGGCGACATATTTGCGAACTGGCAGTTAAACACGGAGCTTGTTTAAAACCGTAGTTCCCACTGCGGCCAATTTATGTTTCTAAGCTTTTAAGTTCCAAAATCAAAGATAAGAATTTATCTTTCTTTGCAGATCCTAATGATCCGAAAATTTTGTCATCTATCTCTTCAACAACACTGATTGCTTGCAGAGTTAAGCTTTGGCCTGTTTCAGACAAATTTAAAACAAAGCTACGTGAATCATTTGGTGCTTTATTTTTTACTACCAAGTTTTTTTCAACTAGATTTTTCAATGCCTTAGAAATGGTCATCTTATCAAGACTTGTTAAGGCTGATATTTTAGTTTGAGAGGGACTAGTTTGTTCTTTTTCACACCAAAGAGTGGTTGCTAGAATAACAAACTGTGTATGAGTTAACCCTAAAGGCTTCAGGTTTAGTGTGATTTCATAATTCCATTTGGTGTATAAATTCCAAAATTGCAATCCGATACTAGCAGTAGGGTTATCTGCTTTGAACATAACTTATTTCTCCGCTAAATATTTCAGACCCTTGAGTGTAATTGGAAAACCTCGCTTAATCGGCTTACCTATTAAATGGGCAAAAATAAAACTAAGTGGACCTTTGAATTTAACCCTATGTGTAACTAAGACAATATTACCTTTAGGCATTAAATCATGCTCAAAATACATAACACAAAGTGGTAATTTACTCTCGACAGTAAAGGATTTATTTTCTTCTACTTCTGATAGCAAGATTTTAGATTTCGGGCCTTTTGATGGAGTTAGGCTACCAATACTTCCCTCTATAAATGTACCATTTAAACTAGATTTTTTGACCTCTTTGTCCCACACATTCCAATTTTCGACGTCTTTATAAAGTGAGAATATGTGCTGTGGAGTCGAGTTCACCTCAATGCTTTCTTCGATAATCATGTACAATCCCTGTTAATGAATGACACATATAGTAAACCGGCTTACTATATGTGTCAATTTTACTGATAATCTCATATAAATTTATCGAGCCACTTAGCATAAAATCAGGCCATTTCACCACATATCTATTCTGACATTATGATCGCCCAATGGCCTGTAAGGTATTAATTTATTTTAAATTAAAATATCAATATGGTGAGGTTATGAGCCTGGGTAAGTGGATGGATAAGTGGACACCCATATTATTTTTGGCACTTGAACTTGGTGGGAACAGATTGCTGAGATCGAGTAATCCATTCTCCAAACGATGCTAAATAGCTGTAGTTACCTGCTATTTACTGCTTCTAGCGATAGATTTCTTATGGCGGAATTCTGATAACGAAAAATGACTGAGTAATTGTATTAACGAGGAATAGGGCAAAAATGAGTTACAAACTCAAGCTTAGAGTTGCCCACAAAACCTCAATCGAAGAGACAACTTATCTTGTAAATCAGCAGGTGTAGATGCGGCTGCGAGCTTCCAAAACAGGGTGAGGTATCACGAAGTTATACTCTCCGAACGAGAGGCTGGGTGAATATGGCATAGCCACGAGCCTATGAACGAGAAGCATGGATGCTGAACTGGCCTTTGTATATGGACATATTTTGCCGAACTGGCCGTTAAACATGGACGTTGTTTGATTTGGCAGAGCTTACAGGGCCAATTTTGTTCCATACAAAATTTGGCATTTCCTCCGTCCATGGAGGTCAGAGTACTCGCGGCGTCTCGTAGAAGTATTTGCACGTAAGTCCGCTGCAGGCTATAGATAACCATGAAGGTATGCCTCTAAAAACACCTCCCAATACCAAATCAGCCAGAAGCTAAACCAGAAAATATAATCAGCCTTCATTCGAAGGCCAGCAGAATGAGTTAGCCAAACTAATCAAATAGATCACACATAGGGTAATCCTGCGGCTTTCCATTCAGGAAATCCTTCTTCTAGCCTGAACGCCTCGATGCCTTTTTCTCGCAATGATTCAAGCATTTTATAGGAATATAGACAATAAGGGCCACGACAGTAAGCAATGACTATCTTGTCGGTGGCTAAATCCTGGATCTGCTTCTCAATTTCTTCCGGCTGAACGTTAATTGCCCCTCTGATATGGCCTTGCAAGAATTCCCTTTGGGGGCGCACATCTAGAATTAATAATTTTTGGTCATCAAATTTACTGACGAGTTCTTTGCTGGATATGGTCTGTTCTTTGGGTGTATTAGCGGTGATTTGCAGCATTAAACGATCCACCTCGGCTAGGTGCGTCTCGGCCGTTTTCCGCAGGCTGCTCATCAAGATAATCACATCATCACCGGCTAACCTATACAGGCGTCTCTTGCCGTCTTTCCTCACCAGCACCAGGCCATTTTGTTTCAGAATATGCAAGTGCCTGGAAGTATTGGCCAGCGTCAGCCCCACTAACAGGCTCAACTCTTCGACATTAGATTCGGCCTGCGCCAGATAATCAAGCATCTCGACCCGCTGAGGCGACCCTAGACTGTGAGCAATCAAGGCAAGTTGTTCAAACAATTGTTTTTTAATAACGCTCAAAATATACTCATAGTCATATTCAATATAATAATTGAATGTTAAGTAATTCCTGTTGCAGATACAATCGATTTTCTGAGATGTGAGCCTAATAACCACAAAAATAATATCGACGATGAGGCTGACACTCAGAACATCTAAATTAACCGACCATATTAGCCTCTACAATCTTAGTCATATCTTCCGGATGAGGCGGTAGAGTCGCTATGACTTCAGTAATAAAATCTGCTTTAGACAAACTTAATATCGGATTATTGAGTTTTTCATATCCTATGGTAGAGACTGGTTTAGCTGAAATGCCAGCACCACACGCACTGCCCGCTTTCGCGCCTGGGTGAATTTCGATATGGCTGTCCAGCGTCAACAATTTATCATGAATCGTGTCATAAAGACGGCCCGCCATTGCTAGCTCTTGACCGCGTAGATCCGGTCGACCAACACTGCCGACAAAAAGTGTATGTTGGGACAGTAAAAACCACGGATGCGGACCACGGGATCTATCGGTCACTAATAGACATATCGAATCTAATGTGTGTCCCGGTGTATGCAACACTTTCACCTCGACATTACCAGCCTTGATAATTTGTTGGTCTGCTAGGGCAACAAATTCAAAATGGGTCTCAGATGACTCGTGCAGCATGTATTGGGCGCCCGTTAGCGCCGCAAGAGCCTTACCACCAGAATAATGGTCCGCATGGACATGGGTGTCTATCACATAATGAATATTGACCTCTTTTTCCTTCGCTTGAGCAATATACCATTCAATATCATCAAGATGTACATCGACGGCAATAGCCTTGCCCTGACTCGCACAACCCAATAAATATGAAATAGAAGAAGGATCGCTGGGGATTTCTCTTTGTAGCATAAACATAAAGACAGACCTTTAAACATTCAATTGATTGATTGAATGTTAGAATATTGTTTGGTATTATGCAAACACTATTATTCATTTGGAGAAATTCATGCCACAAAGTTTAGGTCAAACAAACACCGATGGGCATTTTGAACCTCAGCAGGCTGTTTCTATAGAGCACGGCATACAAGCCAACATAAGACAGTTCAGCCTGAATCTGGTACAGATATTCTTGGTGGGCCTAACCATAGGCATGACACGCGTTGTCATTCCGGGTTTGGCTGAGTCAGAGTTTGGTTTGGCAGACGAGGCATTCTTTTTACTCGCCTCTTTCGTCGTGGTATTTGGGATCGTGAAGGCGGTGATGAACCTGTTCGCCGGAAAACTCAGTGAAACCTACGGTCGTAAAAAAATACTTATCCTGGGCTGGCTAGTCGCATTGCCTATCCCTTTCATCCTATTATATGCCCCCAACTGGAACTGGATTATTTTTACCACGGTGTTACTGGGTTTTAACCAGGGACTCTGTTGGTCTATGGCACTTAATAGTAAGTTAGACTTGGCAAAAAGCACCCAAAAAGGTCTGGTAAACGGCGTGAATGAGTTCGCCGGTTATGCCGCCGTCGGCATTGCAGGATTAGTGACAGCGTATATTGTGACCTTGTTTGGCCCTAGGGAAGGACTGTTTTATTTCAGTTTAACCGTGATCGTATTGGGACTCGTTCTGGCCAGGCTGACGATTGTTGAAACACTCCCCTGGGCAAAATTACATCAACAAAATGCACGAGTCGCTGATAAGACCGAGGAGACTAAGTCTCTGGGTCAATTATTCAAGTTGGCTTCCATCGAGAGTAAGCCTTTGTTTGCGCTGAATCAGGCAGGCTTGGTTGAGAAATTTACCGATGCTATCGTGTGGATTTTCCTGCCCATTTATTTTATGTCCCAAGGGATAACCCTGATTGAGTCGGGCGCTATCATAGCGATTTACGGTCTCGTTTGGGGCGCGGCCCAGCTAATCACAGGGCCATTATCAGACAAAATTGGACGCAAGGGTCTGATCGTCTGGGGCATGTGGTTTTGCGGCATCGGCATTATCGCCATTCCTTTCACCCAAGGCATCAGCCTATGGAGTCTCGAGGCGGCGTTTATCGGCATTGGCATGGCCATGCTTTATCCGAATCTAGGCGCATCGGTAGGTGACTTTTCCCCACCTCAATATCGGGCGAGTCTGGTGGGTATTTATCGTTTTTGGCGGGATTCAGGCTATGCCATCGGTGCGCTTGTTATGGGCATAATGGCCCAGTGGTCACAGGACTTGTTAATGCCATTTTGGTTTGTTGGCATTGCCATGTTCGTGTCTGGCTTGATAGTCCAGTTGTGGCTACCCAGTCGTCAGGTGGAACAGGCTTAAGTCGGCTTATGACGTAAAATGCCAGTCTCTCGACTGGCATTTTCGTTTGCACTCATAGGTGCCCTTGGTATCTATTGACGCCCCTTGGTCATCTACTGTTTATTGTTAACCGCTAACCTTATCTGTCAATAAAAGCTTGGCCGAACTCTTCCACTTGCTGCCAATCAGTAAACTCATAAGTCCCCTTGGTATCAGTAGGTCCCTTGGTCATCCACATGATAAAACGTATCATGGCCTTATCGAAGAATCGATATTTAGGGTAATCGATCTTACCGGCGAAGACGCCTAGCTGCTGGGGTTTCCATAATGAAAGCGATAGAAACTTCTTCATATAAGGATTGGTTTCTGGGGTATTCTTCTCCGGCTTTCTGGCAACCACATTCACGCTGAAGAAGGCATTTTTCTTGGCATTGAGTACGGCTTGGTGACGGTTGATATACTGATACAGTTCCGGTCTGTGCTTACCGTAACGGATACTGGCACCTATCAAGATCTTATCGAAGTAAGACAGGTTTAAACCTTGAGCTTCTTCCAGTGAAGCCAAAGTCACACTATCACCCGCACCTTCACTGATCCCCTGCACAAGCTCACAGATTGCTTTTGTTTGGCCATCGACAGTTGAGTAGATAATTAACGTATTGCTCATCAGATTTCCTGAATAATAAAGGTAGACATACCAGTGGCCACTCATGGACCATAAGTCTATATTAATTAAATAAAAATGTAGCCAATAATGCTATAAGGTAAAGCTCTAATTTCGCCAAAAAGTAGGCGTGAACAGCACCAGCAGCGTGAACACTTCGAGTCGACCAAACAGCATGGCTAACAAGAGTACCCACTTAGAACCATCATTGATGCTGGCATAGTTACTTGCCACTTCACCTAAGCCCGGACCTAGGTTATTCAGGCATGCTGCGGTAGCGCTAAAGGCGGTGATATTATCCATCCCCATCGCCATTAATGCCAGCATGCAGATAACAAAAACCAGGGCGTAAGCCGAGAAAAAACCCCATACCGCATCGATGACGCGATCGGGTAAGACTTTATTGCCGATCCGTATCGAGAACATGCCCCTAGGGTGTACCAGACGCTTTAGCTCACGGGAGCCCTGCTTAAGTAACAAGATCATCCGCATCACCTTGATACCGCCGGCAGTCGATCCACCACAGCCACCAATAAAGCTGGAGAAGATGAGTAACATAGGCAGGAATAGCGGCCACATGTGGAAGCTCTCGGTGCCGAATCCTGCCGTTGTCGAAATTGACACCGCCTGAAATAGGGCGTAATCGAAGGTCTCTTCCGCAGAATCATAGATCCCCGAGTGATAGAGAGTCGCGAAGCAGATCGCGGTCAACGCAAGTTGCACGATAATAAGCACCTTAAACTCGGCGTCCTTGAAGTAGACCCTAAGGTTAATACCTCGACGAGTGAAGGCGGCAAAGTGCAGGCTGAAGTTAAGCGCTGCGATCAACAGAAAGACCACACAGACCATGTTGATTGCCGTGCTCTCGAAATGGCCGATACTGGCATCATAGGTTGAGAAACCACCGATAGCGATAGTCGAGAAAGAGTGGCAGATAGCATCGAAGACATTCATTCCGGCCACCCAGTATGCGAAGGCACAGGCGACAGTCAGTAAGAAATATATATACCATAAAGCCTTAGCCGTCTCAGCTATCCTGGGGGTCATCTTACTGTCTTTCACCGGCCCGGGCATCTCGGCGCGATAGAGCTGCATTCCCCCGATACCAAGTACCGGCAGAATGGCTACGGCCAAGACAATGATCCCCATACCACCCAGCCATTGCAGCAGATGTCGGTAAAAGAGTATGGCCTTGGGTAGAGAGTCTAAGCCAACAATCACAGTGGCACCTGTGGTGGTTAGGGCCGAGAAAGACTCGAAGAAGCTGTCAGTAATGGATAGGTCAGGCTGACTAGAAAAGATAAAAGGCACAGCACCGATAGAACCCAACACGGCCCAAAAAAGTACCACTAAGAGGAAACCTTCACGGGTGCGAAGATCTTTCTTGTGGCTGCGATTGGGATACCAGAGCATGAAACCGAGAAATAGACTCAATACAAATGCCTGAATGAAGGCAGTACCGCCCCCATCCTTATAGATCACCGCCACCAGGGCCGGAGGAAGCAGAGACAGGGAAAACAAGCCCACGAGCAAACCTGTTATTCTTATTATCGTTCTATATTGCATCTAGGCCTATCTATTATTCATTAGCGAAACTCACTCCCCATAAGATGAGAGCGAAGAAAAACGCACATTTTGTCATTTTCGCACATTTCGATAACTCAGCACAGGAACAAATAATCTTGCTCAATCATCAACAAGGCTCTCGGCTCAGAGCTCAAAATTCGCTTTGAGCTTTCCCTGACTCATGGTGGCCAAATCAGTATTGAGTTTGTCTCGATACCGCTTAGGAAGCTCGAAGGTCACCAGCACCCTATCGGTAAAGTCTCTGTCCGATATCAGGCCGTCACACTGCTTAAGCAGATACTCCACATCTTGAAGTTGGCCATAATCACATTCCAATAAACCAGGATGACGGATCTGTTTAAGCTCAGTTTGTAACTGAGTCAGGCCTTGTCTGATACCCGAGCTATAGGCCCTGACTAAACCACCCACTCCGAGCTTAGTACCGCCGAAGTAACGCACCACTATGGCACCTATCTCACCCACACCAGAGCCCTGTAACGTGGCTAGCATGGGACGCCCGGCGCTTCCGGCTGGCTCTCCATCATCACTGGAACCGATAGCCATGCTGTTACCCGGTGCAGCATTCACGAACGCATAGCAATAATGACTAGCCCCAGGATACTCGCCCTTAATGTTAGTAAGTGCACACTTCATGTCTTCGCCAGACTGGCAGTGAAAAAGAAAAGAGATAAAGCGGCTATGCTTTATCTCCTCTGCTACGATTAAGTCGACAGATGGGATCGGATAACTATCAATCAATACGAGCACCTTCAATCATAAAATAAACATCAATAATAGCTTACCTATTAAGCCAACAAATTCAAATTGCAGGTCCACGCCGTGCCCACATAGAAATGCTTAGCTGTGATCCCCAAAAAACCACCACCCCGTGCCCACATAGAAATGCTTAGCTGTGATCCCCAAAAAACACCACCCCGTGCCCACATAGAAATGCTTAGCTGTGATCCCCAAAAAACGCCACGCAGTGGCTCACATAGAGATGCGCAGCAGATCTATTAGCCTAAGCCGCAATCGCGAGTCATATTCTCATTTCTATCGGCATGAACAATGACATTATCTTCGATACGAATGCCGCCGAATGGACGTAACTCATCTATGGTGTCCCAGTTGATCTGCGCCTGACGTTTATCTTGTTTCAAGCCATCAAGTAGCGAGTCGATAATGTAGATCCCCGGCTCTATGGTCAGCACTTGGTTCACAGCTAAGGTACGGGTGCAGCGCAGGAAGGGATGCGCATCGGGTGCGGCAATATGAGTGCCGCGTTCATCATGAAGATAGCCACCCAAGTCGTGGACTTGCAGCCCTAACATATGACCGAGTCCATGGGGGAAGAAGACGCTGGTGATGCCCTGCTCGACTAAGCCCTCGACATCTCCTCTGGCCATATTGAAATCTAACATGATCCGCGCAATTTTCTTATGGGTCTCAATATGCAAATCAAGATACTTGACTCCCGGCCGCATCATATCGACCAGCTCGAGCTGCGCCTTATTCATCGCCTCGATCAACTCACTGAAGATATTTTTCTCGAAGGCATAGGTACGGGTAATATCCGCGGCATAACCCGAAAAATTTGCCCCAGCATCGATAAGAAAAGATTTTCTCGGGTGAGGACTGGCATGTTCAAGCTTGGTGTAATGCAGAATCGACGCATTGCGGTTAAGCGCTATAATATTCCCGTAGGGAACCTCATTTTCGCCCTGACAAGAAGCAGACAGATATTCCTGCTGGATCTCAAACTCGCTGCCGCCATTATAGAAGGCATTTTTAGCCGCGACATGACCGCGCACCGCTATCTCGTTAGCGCGGCGCATACACTCGAGCTCATATTCGGTCTTGGTCGCTCTATGGTAATGAAGGTAACTCATCACGGCATCTGGGTTTCGAGTCTTAAATCCGAGCACATCGGCTACATCTAAGTGCTCGCCGATATAGGCCCAGTTGGCGATATCTTTCGGTAGTAACTCGGCAACCTTATCGGCCTTAGTCAGCAGTTTGATCTCCACATGCTCACTCCAGAATGCGTCGGGGACATCGGCAACCTTATGCCAGAAGTCTACCGGACGAAAGAAGATCAATTGCGGCTTATCCCGGCCATTGACGATCAACCAGGAGTGAGGGTTATCCAGAATAGGTAACCAAGCCTTAAAGTGCGGATTAACTTTAAAAGGGTAATCCATATCGTCTAAAAATTGACGATGAGGTTGGCCCGCATGGATCACCAGGCCAGATAAATTTTCTCGGGTAACTATGTCCGCCACACGACGGTTCAGTTCTGTAATGTGAGCAAGATAATGGTTAGCTAGCGGATCCATGAGCGACTTCCTTTATTAGTTGTTCTGATTGCTATACGTGTCTGACTCGCTTTTTAACGTCACTTAACAAGACTATTTATGCCTGGTTAGCATCTAAAAACAGTCTAACATAAAGCGTAAAAATACCGCCACCCAAGCAACAATCAAACAAGTGTTTAAATTGGGTGTTGTAATTTATCTAAAATCGTCGCACACTGAGTAGTAACTGGTCAGATGATGACCTGCGCTGAGATAGAAGAATAACCCCTACTAGTTAAGACGGGTATCACGCAAAAGGAAGCAAGCAATGATTTACCAAAGTCCTACGATTCAGGTTGAGTTACTTGAAAATAATATCGCTCGGCTCTGCTTTAACGCACCGGGCTCAGTCAACAAGCTAGATAGAGAAACGATTGACTCTCTTAACGCTGCACTCGATGCAATCAAGCAAAATTCAGACATCCAAGCTTTAGTCCTGACGTCAGGGAAAAGCGCCTTCATCGTTGGCGCCGACATCACTGAATTCTTAGGCTTGTTCGCCCAAGACGATAGCGTGCTACTCCCTTGGATAGCGGCAGCGAATGTCGTATTTAATAAGTTAGAAGATCTTCCCTTTCCAACACTCTCAGCCATCAACGGCTTTGCACTAGGTGGCGGTTTCGAAACCGTACTCGCGACCGATTTCCGTATTGCCGATACTACGGCAAGAGTGGGACTACCCGAGTCTAAGCTGGGACTGCTTCCAGGTTTTGGTGGTACGGTTCGCCTTCCACGTCTAATCGGCACAGATAACGCCCTCGAGTGGATCACTAGCGGTAAAGACCAACGTCCCGAAGCGGCACTTAACGTCGGCGCAATCGACGCTATCGTTGCACCTGAGAACTTACAAGCTGCAGCGATTCAGATGCTTAAAGATGCCGTCGCAGAAAAACTCGACTGGCAGAACCGCCGTGCTCGCAAGCAGGCACCACTTACACTGCCTAAGCTAGAAGCCATGATGTCATTCGCCACGGCGAAAGGCATGGTGTTCAAGATAGCGGGCAAGCATTATCCAGCACCTATGACAGCCATCAGCGTCATAGAGCAAGCCGCAAACCTTAAGCGAGATGAAGCCCTCAAGATAGAGCATCAGGCATTTGTTAAGCTAGCCAAGACTGACGTGGCTCAGGCATTGATTGGTATCTTCCTCAATGACCAGCTCGTCAAGGGCAAGGCTAAGCAGGCCGGTAAACTGGCTAAGAAAGTAGACACAGCCGCCGTACTCGGTGCGGGCATCATGGGTGGCGGCATCGCCTACCAGAGCGCCAGCAAGGGCACGCCTATCGTCATGAAAGATATTGCACAGCCAGCGCTGGAGTTAGGTCTGGGTGAGGCATCTAAGCTGCTTGCGGCGCAGATTAAACGTGGTCGCTCCACACCAGAGAAGATGGCCAAGGTGCTTAATAACATCACGGCGACGCTGGACTACACCCCGGTCAAAGATGTCGATCTCGTCGTCGAAGCCGTTGTCGAACATCCTAAGGTCAAGGCTATGGTATTGGCCGAAGTTGAGCAGCACCTTGCCGACGACGCCATCATCACCTCGAATACATCGACCATCTCGATTAACCTACTGGCTAAGGCCCTTAACAAGCCTGAGCGTTTCTGTGGCATGCACTTCTTCAACCCGGTACATAAGATGCCGCTGGTTGAAATTATTCGGGGTGAGCATAGCTCGGAAGAGACTATCGCTACTGTTGTTGCCTACGCCAGCAAGATGGGTAAGACACCTATCGTAGTCAATGATTGCCCGGGTTTCTTCATTAACCGTGTGCTGTTCCCTTACTTTGCAGGCTTCAGCGGCCTACTCGCCGACGGCGCTGATTTCGCCGCTATCGATAAGGTGATGGAGAAGCAGTTCGGTTGGCCAATGGGACCGGCATACCTGCTCGATGTTGTCGGTTTAGACACGGGTCATCACGCCCAGGCTGTGATGGCCGAAGGCTTCCCTGATCGCATGGCCAAAGACGGCAAAGATGCTATCGATATCATGTTCGAGGCAAAGCGCTTCGGTCAGAAGAATAGCAAGGGTTTCTATGCTTACTCGGTCGACCGTCGTGGCAAGCCGAAGAAAGATGTCGATGCCGTTAGCTATGAGCTGCTAGGCGCCGAATTCGGTGAGCTTAAGCAATTCGAATCCGATGAGATCATCGCCCGTACTATGATCCCTATGATCATAGAAACCGTGCGTTGTCTCGAGGAAGGCATTATCGCTTCACCTGCCGAAGCTGATATGGGTCTGGTTTACGGTCTAGGTTTCCCGCCATTCCGAGGCGGTGTATTCCGTTACCTAGATACCATGGGCGTAGCAAACTTCGTCGCCCTCGCCGATAAATATGCTCACCTAGGTGGCCTATATCAAGTAACCGATGCCATGCGTGAACTTGCCGCAAACAATGGCAGCTACTACCAGTCTAAATAAGTGGGAAGGAATAAAACAATGAAACAAGCAGTTATCGTAGATTGCATCCGTACTCCCATGGGCCGCTCTAAGGCTGGAGTATTTAGACATGTACGTGCAGAGACACTCTCTGCCGAACTCATGAAGGCCCTAGTTGAGCGTAACCCTAAACTGGATCCTAATACCATTGAAGACGTGATCTGGGGCTGTGTGCAACAGACTCTGGAGCAAGGTTTCAATATCGCCCGTAACGCATCACTGCTTGCGGGTCTGCCTAAGCAGATTGGCGGCGTGACCGTTAACCGTTTATGTGGTTCATCTATGGATGCCCTACACCAAGCCGCGCGCGCCATCATGACAGGCCAAGGTGATACCTTTATCGTCGGTGGTGTCGAGCACATGGGTCATGTACCTATGAATCATGGTGTCGACTTCCACCCGGGTCTTGCCAGTAATATCGCTAAGGCATCGGGCATGATGGGCCTTACGGCAGAGATGCTAGGGAAGATGCACGGCATCACACGTGAGCAGCAAGATGAATTTGCGGTACGTTCACATCAACGTGCTCATGCAGCCACGATCGAAGGTCGCTTCGCCAATGAGATCCACCCCATCGAAGGTCATGATGCCAATGGCGCCTTGATCATGGTTGAGCATGACGAGGTTATCCGCCCCGAAACGAGCATGGAATCTCTGTCAGGACTGAGACCCGCTTTCGATCCTGTCAATGGTACTGTAACGGCCGGTACATCTTCGGCCCTGTCCGATGGCGCTTCGGCCATGCTGGTGATGGAAGAAGAGAAAGCCAAGTCTTTAGGCTTACCAATCCGTGCCCGCATTCGCTCTATGGCTGTCGCTGGTTGTGATGCTGCCATCATGGGTTATGGTCCGGTACCTGCGACTAAGAAAGCACTGGAGCGCGCAGGCCTGACTATCGATGATCTCGATGTTATCGAACTCAACGAAGCCTTCGCCGCCCAGTCTCTACCTTGTGTGAAAGAACTAGGCCTGATGGATGTTGTCGATGAGAAGATTAACCTCAACGGCGGCGCTATCGCCCTGGGTCATCCATTGGGTTGTTCCGGTACGCGTATCTCCACCACGCTTATCAACCTGATGGAAAGCAAGGATGCAAAATATGGTCTAGCGACCATGTGTATCGGTTTAGGCCAAGGCATAGCAACGATATTCGAACGACCTTAACCTCTTAAGCTAGAACAAAAAGCCAGCAGAAGCTGGCTTTTTTATTATCTCAATACCTGTACTCAGATTATGTGTTGGTATAACTCGATTCGACCACTGACTTTTTCGAGGTAGTGCTTGGTCTCGTCATAGGGGAGATGGTCTAAGAGATGCTGGTAAACCTCATCCGGACTCATTTGATTGATCACCTTAGCCGCTTTTCTGATGTTGCGAGCGCCGTCATCATTAAAGGCTCTCGCCACGTTACCGGCACCGGTATTATACGCCGCAATCATGCAGTAAAATCGGCTCTGGTCATTTTCAATAGACTTGAGATAGCGCTTATTGAGGATATTGAGGTATGCCGCGCCCGTTGCCACATTAACAACCGGAACATACAGGTCCCTGGACGACATCGGCGCGCTAATCTTTCTCACCAATTTATTGACATCATAACCCGCAGTCGTGGGCACTATTTGCATCAATCCATAGGCGGGAATGGGTGATCTAGCCTTAGGATCAAAACTCGACTCTGAGTGGATCACCGCCATAATAAGCGCACTTGATATGTGCCACTTTTCGCCCTCTTGCTGGGCAAAACCAATGACAGCATTCGCGCGTGAACTCAGTCCATTTTTGGGCAAGTTAACCTTATACTCTACAATCTTCTTCTGGGTTAATCGGGCAGTTTGTTGCGCTCTTTGTTGCTCATAATCTTTACCCAACGTCACCAGACGTTCTCTTGCGACCGCTAACAGTTTTTTCTTCTTTTGCAGCGACACCTGCTCAATGATGTCGATCGAGAGATTGTCAGTCTTGGTCAGCTGGGTCTTATCGGACTCCTTATCAATCTCCCTTAATTGAGCCTTGGTTTGCGCAATGATAAGTTGTTTTGCTTGTTGCTCATTGTCGACGGAGAAGGTAACCGGCGTGATCTTGACCTCAGCAACGGCCTCGGGCTCTACCGCGGTGATCACCTTAGAAACATTCGAATCGGCGCTATCGACTAACGCCTGCACCTGTTTGCTGAGCTCCGCCTTAGCGTCTTCATCCGATACGTTCAGATCGACGAGTATCGATACCCTGACTTCATTATTTTCATAATCGATAATAGATTTAACCCTCTTATCGGCCGAATACTCTACGTTTTTATGGCGTTCAGAGACATCTCCTAGCCCCCATTTTTCGATGATTTCGGCGCGATATTGATCAAATTCTTGTAAATACTCTAGCCGCCAACTTTCATATTCTGCCATATAGGCAAACACAAAATCCTGATATTCCCTTTCTGTTTGCGCTTGGGTAAAGTTAGCCTTGTCTATTTCAGCATCGAGCTCTGAAAACCTATCGACAGCAACCGCTGAGGGTACACTCAATAATAAGCAGGCCATTAAGCCTGTTAAACGAGTCTTCATCTTTGAATCCTTTCTTAATGACATAAAAATAGCACCCACAGAACTCGGCAAGAGGGAGAGCGGATCTTACCCTCTTGCCTATGTACTAAAGCTTTTGTAATGAAGACAGTACAGCATCTAACTCTTCGGCGGCTTTGTTGTTATTAAACTTGTTCCATAATGCGGGATCCTTCTTACCTGCAGCAGCCACAACCTTGGCGATATTGTCATCATAAGTCGCTTTATCCATGCCGACTAAGGTGTACAGTCCACCACCTGGGCTACGCTGAGTCACTATCACTCGGCTATTAGATAATGTTCGACTGGTCACGTTTTTAGTCACAGACTCAAAGTATTCATTAACGTCTTCAGACACCCTGTCTGTGGTCGATATGATGCTAGCCTGGGTCGCCTGCTTAAATAAGGTATTCACGTTTGACTCAAACTGCTGCGCCAACCTAGCGCGGGCATCATTGGTTGCTATGTCACGCATGATACTCAAGCCTGCCACACTCTTTTTTGCATAACCGACGGCCCCAATTTCTATGCCATGGGGCATAACATCACACACCCAACGCGGCGCACTCATGGTGGCAGCATCCGGATAAAAACAGTCGAGTTGCTCAACATCTTGTACCGTGTCATTACTCTGACAACCGGCTAGAGCCACCATTACACCTGCTGTGATCAATATTTTTTTCATCATATTCCCTTAAAATTTTATGAAGTCGCCT
Organism: Shewanella sp.; assembly: GCF_013214165.1. Taxonomy (GTDB): domain Bacteria; phylum Pseudomonadota; class Gammaproteobacteria; order Enterobacterales; family Shewanellaceae; genus Shewanella. The sequence goes on from NZ_JABSSM010000010.1 coordinate 35,331, forward strand.
AAGCTAATATCCGAGATTTTTTCATCCACGTCATGACAAAAGCTAGCAAAAAATGAGCCCATTGAGTTACATGTACTCTCAAACTTAACTTTTATCGTATCACCACGTTTTACCTTGCCAGCCATGTCGTTATCGATAATGACCCATGCATGATTAGGTTTAATACCGTGCTCGGCATTATTGATCACCACGCCTTCCCCATAACCACTGGTCTCGACTTCTATATCACCGGCATAGTTGGTCACTTTCTCGTGGGTGATGAAGTCCACCTCCCACTCAGGCATAACACCATTTTTACTTCCCATATCGATACGCACCATGGTTCCAGTATCACATTGACGCATTTCTACCACGCTCGCTCTTGGTGCGAGCAAGTTTTTCAAGTCATCGTTACGCGTCACTGCATACTTGGCTGCCTTAGCGATCATGCTGTTGATTTGATCTTGGGAGATAGGGCAACGAGAGTTAGTGGTGTCGAAAGAGAAACTCTGATCACCAACAAACTGTATTTGTTCCATTGTTATCATGTCAGGTAAGGATACGGTACGGGTACTGGCTTCAATGGTCGCTTTAAAATCACATGCCGCAGCGACGTAAATACGCTTGTCTGCTATCGGGTCATAGGAGGTATGGGCGGCTTGAAACTCACGCGAAAAGTTTGCCACACCAATATCTGTAAATATCGCATAGTCAGCAATCGGTACACCCTCTGAGCTGTAACGTCCACTCGCCTCTGCAATTTGTAACTCCGTCTTTAATTTCTTGGCTAAGTCACGATCGACAATTTGAGAACCGGTCACATCGATCTGCTGTATTAATGCTTGATGAAAGGATGCTGTAATACGTTTAGCCGTCTTGGTATCTAATTTTAGCTCAGGCTCAAACACCACAACTTTTGTATTCGAAGTGCCATTTACTACATGATTACTTTCAGGTAATTCTACTCTAGTAGACGCAGAACAAACATGTTGACCGGTTGACTGACAGCCGGTCAGTGTGGCTAACACGGCCAGCGAAACAATTATTCTTTTTAACATATATCATCCATTACAAATATTAAAATTTAATTTATAGCCCTAAAGCTTTCCAAAAATCCTGCTGCTTCAATAGAGTAGAAAAACGACGAGAAGCCCCCTCACTGGCACGTTCAAAACTGGTTACTGAATTGGCGTTGGCAATGATTTCATTACTGGCAACAACCAGGTTAGCGTTATTCTTCAAGATAAGGTTGACTTGAACCGTAGAGATGTACATATCGGCTAAATGCGTGTTGCGCCAATCTGTGTCTAGAATTAATCGATGGGTAAACGCATCAGTGTTACTGTCGACAACCTGAATGTGATATTCCGTTAGGTATCGGGTTATTGATTCTTTCATCCACTGTGCTTGTTTATCGGCGGAGATGAGCACCCTAATGCTGGCATGCACTCGAGCGACTTTATCTTTGAGTTCAACTATGACATTAACCGGCGTGTCGTATTCGGCACCTGACAGTGCTGACAAGATAGATTGCCGACTGGCCATATTCACTTCTCGCTCACTCACATCTGCATTGCGTAACCACCAGACTAAGGCGTCAGTCTGCGCCAGCGTATCGATTTCAAACTGGGCGAGTGCATTATATTGGCTAATATCGGCGATAAGTTGAGCGTTAATATTCGCCTTATCAATCTTAGCCTCAACAAAGAAGATATCGCCAACTTGCTGGGCCTTGGTGAACGTGACGCCATTAAGCACCAGTGCTGACGTCTTGGTGTTCACGGTGAAGTCGTTCACTTGCTGGTAGTGTTCTTTACCATTGATATTATTAGCGATGTTTCGGCTTTTACCGGTAGATCTCACCTCTGTCCACAGCTGCTGGTTCAAGGCGCTCATGGCTTTTTGCTTGGCTTTATCGAGAGATATGGCTTGCCCAACCGCCACCAATTCCGTGGGCTTGGTTATGTCGGGGTTTAGATACCAATTCGGTGTTTGACTGGTGGATTGGCACGCAGCGACTAGCGTGCCCGCCAAGAGCATAGCGACAAATTTTAGATTCATATTTCATCCTTGAATTTATTGGGTTTTTAGCAGTGTTTTATATTCAAAATGGGTCAGTAAACCTTCCACCATCACCTGGGGGTCAAGCTCAGTAATTGCAAAATAATTAGCTTCTAGCTGCCTACTGGCAGCTAACGATACGCTGACATCTTCAACACCTAGGTCTAATTCAGCATTAAGATCACTGACTTTTGACTGGTCACTATGGCTAAAATGCCCATAGTTTACCGCGCCTATAATCAGGTTATAAAACATGACGCTCTTACCTAAATCGTGTGACTCGGCGTAATACTCTAGGTTGTTTGCATCACTATAGTAGGTTTCCACCTGACTGAAATGACTCTCTATCTGGCTCGATAATAGGGCTTTGTCTGTGTAGGGAATGGAGACTTGGAAATCTGGACTTAGCCCCACCACGGCATAACCTGACAAACGCTCATCCTTGATGGCGAGAGTCAGTTGGTACTTCTTATGACCATAGTAGAAAAAGTTCACATCTAGGTTTGACTTGGATTTCTTCGATGCCTGGGGAGTGCCAAAAACACTGGTGACATAAGCTTGGGTTTGGCCCACATGTAGTGTCGATATTTGTTTAAACTCAATATCGTTGGTCCAATTTGCTACGAACGCTGCATAGGCCGAGCTAAGCGCATCCTTAGCATCATTCCATTGTCCCAGAGATAACATGACTGCGACCACAGTCAGGGCTACACTCTGTAATTTACTCCAAAAACTAGCCTTGCCAACTGATTCGGCAGTACAAGTATCCATGTCGGTGACTCCTTCCCTAGACTTACCACTAAACCAAGCAAGCATTAACAGGTGCAACAATAGCACAGCGAGTCGCTACAAGTTAAGACAATTGTATCGTCTTGAGAACATTACCTATGCGCTAACTGGACTAATGATTAAATCGCCATCAAATGTTGTGGCACTCGATAACATGCTCAAGATGACCTAAAAAAGTCTAAGCACTCTTGCTTAGGCTTTTTTATATAACACTTGTTCCACGTGGAACATCTCCACTGCAAGTTCCTGAAAATTTTCCCACAAACAGATCGACCTCCCCTTGAACAATTAATCAAAATCTGTCAAAACTATGCTTCACCAATTTTTATGGAGTCGATGTACTTGTGATGAAATTAAAGCTGAATGAGCAAGTTTGCGAAGAGCAAAAACCAGCATGACGCCTGCTATCGATGCACTAAAGACAGCCAAGATAGACTTCACCATTCATGAATATCACCATCAACCGGGTTGTGACTCCTATGGCTTAGAAGCAGCAGAAAAATTAGGTTTGCAACTCGAACAGGTATTTAAGACCTTAGTCGTTCAACTCGATGGCAAACAGCTTGTGGTTGCCATTATTCCCGTCGCCTCCAAACTCAGTATGAAACTCATAGCCAAGGCGGCGAAAGCGAAAAAAGCCACCATGGCCAATGCCGATGATGTGCAGAGATCCACGGGTTACAAATTGGGAGGTGTCAGCCCAATAGCGCAGAAGAAACCTCTCAAGACCTACATGGACATCAGTGCACAAGATCACCCACAAATATATGTCAGCGGCGGTCAACGAGGTTTAGATATCGAACTAGCACCAGAGCAGTTACAACTGATGACTAAGGCACACATCTCTCCCCTCACGAGTGAGTCGAGATTATAGGTTCCATCTAGATCCAATCTCACAAAATCTCCCTCAGAGCTTGGATAAAACTTTTTGCTGGAGTAATATTAGTCACTCTTTACAAGCACGCCTCACCTCTGATCCGCAGTAGGTTTGATGGCAGATATATGGTTGAGGAATTATGAGCGACCGAGTGAGTGATACGATTATCGATGGCATGAACCAGGCCGACCATCACCTTGATGCTATTGGGCTGAGATGTCCGGAGCCAGTTATGATGGTACGTAAATCAGTCCGCAAGATGGATGCCGGCGAGACCCTACTGGTCATCGCCGATGATCCTGCCACTACACGGGACATCCCCAGCTTCTGTGAATTTATGGATCATAAGCTAGTCTCGAGTAACACAGATAAAACGCCTTATCAGTATCTAATTCAGAAAGGGCTCTGAACTCAGCAGCCATAACTAGAGAAAGGAATCATCTATGTCGAAACTGATTGCCATCGGATTTAAACCCATTAAACAGCAGCCTATGACACTCGTGACTAAGGCAAGTGTCACCTGCTCCCATGGAGTCGAACAGGATTTCTGCGGCCGACCAGGAAAACGACAAGTCACAGTAATGTCTAAGGAGCAATGGCAAACCGTCTGCGATGAACTAGACACCTTGCTACCCTGGACGACTCGTAGAGCTAATCTACTGGTGGAAGGACTGAGCTTTTCTTCCGCACATGTGGGCAAGATACTTAAGGTAGGTGATCTCAAACTGGAGATCACCGGCGAGACAGATCCATGCAAGAAGATGGAACTAGCCCATGCCGGACTCGAAGCTGCATTAAGACCAGATTGGCGCGGCGGCGTCACCTGCCGGGTATTGAACGATGCGGTGATCAATGCAGGTGATTCCGTTCTACTGAGCTAAACCAAACCTACCGGCAAAAGCAGATTCGATGACAGGCTTGAGCTCTGTGCATCGAGTTAGCTCGACTCTGCTGCTCTTGTTCTTCCTAGCGTTATCTCCATAATCACTTCATACTAGCAGCAAGCCCCATACATTAAACTCGTCTATAAACGTACTCTCAAAACGATCTGCACACCCGCCGCAAAATATATCTATAAGATACTAGGTAGACTAAGCCTTGAATCCAATCAAATTCACAATTTGCTACACGATATTGGTTTTATCAGTCCCCTAAATATGCGATAAAAGACAGGTGCAATTAACAGGTATAAACACCAGCATCACAAAAATAACAACTCATCTCGCTTTAAGAAAAGTCCGGCACAATCAAGCAAGAATAATTATTGCCAAACGTTTTTAGGTTAGAAGAATAAATCAGGGATTAAAATGATGAAACATACGTTAACCCCGCTATGTGCAGCAATCGCACTTAGCTTAAGTTTGCCAATGATGGCGAGCGAATCGACCTCAGACAAGGAACCTAAGTGGCAGGTCAATGCGCCGGCTAATGCGCCATTTGAACAGGTTAAGATTGATGTATCCGAAGGCACCTGGATGAATATCAGCGTCAGCCCCAATGGTAAGACTATCGTGTTCGACATGCTAGGTGATATCTATCAAATCCCCATGCAAGGTGGTGAAGCCAAAGTATTAGCCAAAGGCATAGCCTGGCAGATGCAACCAACATACAGCCCAGATGGTAAGTATATCGCCTTCACCTCGGATGAGAATGGTGGTGACAATATCTGGATCATGGATGCCGATGGCGGCAATCCAAGAGCCATCACCGACGAAACATTCCGCCTGCTCAATAGTCCAGCCTGGAGTCCGGATTCACAATACCTGGTCGCACGTAAGCACTACACAGGTTCTCGCAGTCTAGGTGCCGGAGAAGTCTGGCTATATCATGTGGCGGGCGGCGAAGGTGTTAAGCTCACCGAGCGTCCTAACGAGCAGAAAGATCTGGGCGAACCCGCCTACTCGCCGGATGGCCGCTACATCTACTTTAGCCAAGATGCCACTCCGGGGAAGACATTCCACTACTCGAAAGATTCGGTCAAGGGCATCTATAAGATCAAACGCTACGATACCGAAACCGGTGACATAGAGGTATTAGTCCAGGGCACAGGTGGCGCCATAAGACCTACCCCTAGCCCGGATGGAACTAAGCTAGCCTATATCAAGCGTGACGGATTCCAGTCATCCTTGTACCTGCTCGACCTCAAGTCAGGCAAGAAAGACAAGCTATACGGCAATCTAGACCGAGACATGCAAGAGACCTGGGCCATTCACGGTGTCTATCCGACCATGAGTTGGACCGCCGACAATGAACAGATAGTCTTCTGGGCTGGCGGTAAGATTAACAAACTGGATATTGAGTCCAAATCAGTTAAACAGATCCCCTTCTCGGTGAAAACCGAATTGGCAGTTCAACCTGCGGTTCGCTTCAAGCAAGACCTAGATAAGGATGTATTCGACGTCAAGATGCTGCGTATGGCTCAGGTTTCACCCGATGGTAACAAAGTCGTTTATGAGGCCCTGGGCAAGCTGTGGATTAAGAACTTATCTAATAAGTCTGACAAGCACAGCCGCCTAACTAGGCTAGATTCAGATCTGAGGGAGCTGTATCCCCAGTGGTCTCGTGACAGCAGAAGTGTGGTATTTACCACCTGGGATGATCAGGACCAAGGCACGGTTAAAGTCGTCAGCGTTAGAAACAAGCGCAGTAAAACTTTGACCAAGGAGCCGGGTAAATATGTAGAACCCACCTTCTCTCCCGATGGATCCTTGGTGGTTTATCGCAAGGCTAGAGGCGGTTATATCACACCGAAAACCTGGTCCCAGGATACCGGACTGTATAAGGTAGATATCAAGGGCAAACAAAATACCCGTATCAGCCCAGACGGTTATCAGCCTCAGTTTGGTGCCGACTCGGACCGAGTCTATTTTATGGATCAAGGCGAGACGCCGGAGTTCGCCTCGATAAACCTAGATGGCTTCCAGAAGCGAGTTCATTACACCAGTAAGCTGGGCACAGAATTTCGCCTATCTCCCGATGGTAAACAGCTCGCTTTCGCCGAACGCTTCAAGGTCTGGGTGACCCCATTCGCTAAGCACGGCGAGACCATAGAGATAGGTCCCAAGGCAAATAACTTGCCTGTCAGCCAGTTGAGTGTGCGTGCCGGTGAGAGTATTAGCTGGAATGGCAACAGCGATCAGCTCTACTGGACCTTAGGCCCAGAGCTCTATCAGATGCCAGTAGATACAGAATATAAAGATCAGCGTAAAACCAAGGGTGATGAGCAAGCTAAAACAGATATAGCTAAGGTCGAAGCTAAGATCACCGACCTGGGATTCACCCAGAAGGCGGATGTTCCACGTGGAACAATTGCCTTCGTCGGTGGCAAGATCATCACCATGGAAGATGACAAGGTGATTGAGAATGGTGTGGTGATCGTCAAGGACAATAAGATTATCTCTGTCGGGGACGCATCTACGGAAATTCCCAGTGAAGCGACAGTCATAGACATCAAGGGCAAGACCTTGATGCCAGGCCTATTCGATGCCCATGCACATGGCGCACAAGGTGAAGATGAAATTATCCCTCAGCAAAACTGGGAACTCTACTCGAACCTGTCCTTAGGTGTCACGGCAATCCATGATCCGTCTAACGATACCACAGAGATATTCGCCGCTTCCGAGCAACAGAAAGCGGGTAATATTGCCGGCCCACGTATCTTCTCGACCGGTACCATTCTCTATGGCGCCAATGGTCCCGGCTACACATCTCACATAGATTCACTGGAGGATGCCAAATTCCACCTGGAACGTCTGAAGAAAGTCGGCGCATTCAGTGTGAAGAGTTATAACCAGCCACGTCGTGATCAGCGTCAACAAGTCATAGCCGCCGCGCGTGAACTCGAGATGATGGTAGTGCCTGAAGGTGGCAGCTTGCTACAACATAACCTGACCATGATTGTCGATGGCCATACGGGGATCGAACATTCATTACCAGCGGCCTCTATCTACAATGATATTAAGCAACTCTGGAGTCAGACTGAAGTCGGTTACACCCCGACTCTGGTCGTCGCCTATGGCGGGATCTCGGGTGAAAACTATTGGTACGATAAGACAGAGGTTTGGGCACATCCAAGGCTGTCCATGTATGTACCAGGCGACCTCTTGGATGCCAGATCCATGCGACGCCCCACCGCACCGGATGAACATTACAACCATTTCAATGTAGCTCGTGTCGCCAATGAGATGAATGATCTGGGTGTTAAACCCAATATAGGTGCCCATGGTCAACGTGAAGGCTTAGCCGCTCATTGGGAGATGTGGATGTTTGCCCAGGGTGGCATGAGCAATCTCGAGGTGCTCAAGACAGCAACCATCAATCCGGCTAAGCACTTCGCCATGGATCATCAACTAGGTTCGATCAAGCCAGGCAAGCTTGCCGACCTGATCGTCATCGATGGTGATCCACTCGCGGATATTCGAGTCACAGATCGAGTGACCTATACCATGGTCAACGGCAAACTCTATAATGCCGAAACCATGAACCAGCTAAACGGTGGATCCAAAAACAGAGGCAAGGAGAGAAAACCTTTCTTCTTTGAACGTTAATTGCTGTTTTGAATTTTAAAATCTGGCTAACTTTACTGCCAAACTTTAATTCTATGAAAATTATTTTTTGACATAAAAAGCTAAAAAATAATTTGATTTCGCTTCGCGATGTAAAAAAGCAGCCAAGGTAAAACAGAAAAAGAGTGTTCCACGTGGAACACTCTCTTTTTAGAATCTAGAATCTAGGAACCCTCCCTTCTTTATTACATTTACCATAACAAAAACAAAATGTTGCATGATCATTGACCATTCCCACAGCCTGCATAAACGCATAACAGATTGTCGGCCCTACGAAGTTAAAACCCATTTTTTTCAATGCTTTAGACATGGCTTCAGATTCTGGGGTATGCACAGGAATGTCTTCCATGGACTCGAAGTGGTTCACTATCGGCCGGCCGCCGACAAAGCTCCAGAGAAATTCAGCAAAGTCGTTAGCCGGCTCACTCTTGGTGTCAGAAAAGTTGGCCATGTAACCACGAGCATTCTTGATGATCGAGTTAACCTTGAGCCGGTTTCTGACTATGCCCTTATCCTGGAGTAACTCCTCGACCTTGGCATCGTCGAATGTGGCTATCACAGCAGGATCGAAGTTGGCGAATGCCGCTTCATAGTTTTTTTGCTTCTTGAGAATGGTGATCCAGGCAAGACCCGCCTGCTGACCATCGAGGCAGAGTTTGGCGAAAAGCTCCTGACTGTCGTACACGGGCCGGCCCCAAACATGATCATGATAATCCTGATAAATTTGTTCATTGCCGACCCAGCCGCAGCGCTTCTTGTCCATGGACTTACTCCTAATTTGAGTTTTTCACGGTATTTACTTTAGCAGATAAAAAATAACCTACATATGCGTATTTCTACAAGGTATAATCGAAACCATTTTTATATTTCCAAGCTAGCTCTAGTGGCTCAATGAGCATCTAGACAAGGTATTGGTATCATCCTGACGGCGTAGACACTAGACATGACGACGAAACATGACGTAAAGACATTCCAGGGTTTCATTATGACCCTGCAGGAGTACTGGGCGCAGCAAGGTTGCGCAATTGTTCAACCATTGGACATGGAAGTAGGCGCGGGTACTTTCCACCCTATGACCTTCTTACGAGCATTAGGCCCGGAGCCAATGAGCTGTGCATATGTTCAACCTAGTCGTCGTCCTACGGATGGCCGTTATGGTGACAACCCGAATCGCCTACAACACTTCTATCAATTTCAAGTAGTGTTAAAGCCGTCTCCAGATAACATTCAAGAGCTTTATATTGGCTCTTTAGCAGCCGCAGGCGTCGACATGAACATTCATGACGTACGCTTCGTTGAAGACAACTGGGAGTCACCGACTCTAGGTGCCTGGGGTCTTGGCTGGGAAGTCTGGTTAAACGGCATGGAAGTCTCACAGTTCACTTACTTCCAGCAAGTGGGTGGATTAGAGTGTAAGCCTGTTACTGGCGAGATAACCTACGGTCTTGAGCGCCTCGCTATGTACATTCAGGAAGTCGATAACGTCTACGATCTAGTCTGGACAGACGGCCCAATGGGCAAGATTATGTATGGTGATATTTTCCACCAGAACGAAGTTGAACAGTCAGCTTATAACTTTGAACACGCTAATGTTGAAGTGTTATTCAGAAATTTTGATGACTGTGAGCAAGCTTGCCAGCATCTACTAACACTGGAAAAGCCGCTGGCACTGCCAGCATACGAGCAAGTCATGAAGGCCTCTCACGCATTTAACCTGCTCGATGCGCGCCATGCTATTTCAGTTACTGAACGTCAGCGTTATATCTTACGTGTTCGTACCATGGCTAAAGGTGTAGCAGAGTCTTACTATCAATCACGTGAAGCTCTCGGCTTCCCAATGTGTAAGTAGAGGAATAACAAATGAATTTTGAAAACTTACTGATTGAAGTAGGCACAGAAGAACTGCCTCCAAAATCATTACGTAAGTTAGCTGAGTCTTTTCTTAGCAACTTTACCGACGAACTAAAAAAAGCGGAGCTCAACTTTGAGTCTGCAGTTTGGCATGCAGCGCCACGCCGCTTAGCAATCTGCATCAAGCAACTTGCTTTAGCCCAGGCTGACAAGGTGGTTGAAAAACGTGGACCCGCCGTTGCACAAGCCTTCGATGCCGACGGAAACCCAACCAAAGCAGCCATGGGCTGGGCTCGTGGTAACGGTATTACTGTTGAACAAGCCGGCCGTTTAAAAACGGATAAAGGCGAATGGTTACTGCACCAGGCAAAGGTGGTTGGTGTCGAGACTAAGAGCCTTATTGCCGCCATGGCGCAGCGCTCTTTAGATAAGTTACCTATCCCTAAGCCTATGCGCTGGGGTAACAACAGCACTCAGTTTATCCGTCCCGTGCATACTGTGACCATGTTACTTGGCAGTGAGATCATTGCCGGTGAGCTACTGGGCATAGAGTCAGATCGCGTCATTCGTGGTCACCGCTTCATGGGTCAAGCCAGCTTCGAGTTAGATCACGCCGATAACTATCTGTCAGCCCTGGAAGAAAAAGGCAAGGTACTCGCCGACTACGAGGTCCGTAAGGCCATCATCAAGACAGATGCCGAGGCGGCTGCGGCTAAGATTGGCGGTATTGCCGATCTTGAAGACGAGCTGCTCGAAGAGGTCTGTTCTCTGGTGGAATGGCCTGTGGTATTGACGGCTAATTTCGAAGAGAAATTCCTCGACGTACCTACTGAAGCCCTGGTGTACACCATGAAAGGCGATCAGAAGTATTTCCCGGTATTCGACAAAGCGGGCCAACTTCTGCCTCACTTTATCTTTGTCACCAATATCGAATCTAAAGATCCACAGCAGATTATTGCCGGCAACGAGAAGGTGGTTCGTCCCCGCCTTGCCGATGCCGAGTTCTTCTTCGAAACAGATAAGAAGACCTCTCTAGAGGCTCGCCTGACGAGTTTAGAAACCGTGGTATTCCAGCAGCAGCTGGGGACGATTAAGCAACGTGTCGAACGCATCTCAGCAATGGCGGGGTTTATCGCCAACAGCCTAGATGCCAATGCCGAGGAAGCATCTCGTGCAGGCCTGCTGTGTAAATCAGACCTTATGACCAACATGGTCATGGAGTTCACCGATCTTCAAGGCACCATGGGCATGCATTACGCACGCCTAAATGGTGAGACTGATGCCGTTGCTCTGGCTCTGCAAGAGCAATACAAGCCTAAGTTTTCCGGCGATACCGTGCCTACGGCAGCAATTTCTGTCTGTGTCGCTTTAGCTGAGAAGCTGGATACTCTGGTAGGTATCTTCGGTATTGGCCAAGCACCTAAGGGCGCAGCCGATCCATTCGCACTGCGCCGCGCCGCTATCGGTATCTTACGTATCTGCGTCGAGAATAACCTGCCACTGGATCTGGTTGACCTTATCGCTAAGGCACAGGCACTACATGGCAGTAACTTAACGAATGATACCACTGCCGAACAGGTCCTCGAGTTCTTCATGGGCCGTTTCCGCGCCTGGTATCAAGATCAAGGCGTTAGCGTCGACGTGATCTTAGCCGTACTGGCTCGTCGCCCAACATCACCCGCCGACTTCGATAGTCGTATCAAGGCCGTGGCTCACTTCAGGACGCTGGAGCAGGCATTGGCATTGGCCGCCGCTAACAAGCGCGTGGCTAATATCCTGGCTAAAGTAGAGGGTGATATTCCGGCAAGTATCGATGCTAGCTTATTGACTGAGACCGCAGAGAAGGCACTGGCAGAGAAGCTCAAGCAGCTTCAGCCTAAACTGGCGCCACTGTTTGCCTCGGCAAACTATCAGGAAGCACTGGCACTTCTGGCTGATCTACGTGAGAGCGTGGATACCTTCTTCGAAGACGTCATGGTGATGGTCGATGACCAAGCATTGAAGAACAACCGTTTAGCCCTGCTTTCGAGTCTACGCGAGCAGTTCCTCCATGCGGCGGATATATCTTTGCTACAGTAAGAAGGGCCTAGTTCCTAACGCTTAAATGCTAAGAATAAGGAACTAGAAACTTAACAAGCCTCGGCTCTTGCTGAGGCTTGTTCCTTTAAATCTCTTTCAGCTGCTCGTGTAACACCTCAAACTCATCTCGGCTTAGATCAGCATCGATTAACAAGCGTGCCAAACTAGCTGATAAGTATTATGCTGATCCTTTACTGCAATAGATAAAAAACACACCATGACCGACATACTGCGACCTAAGTTATTCCGCCTCGGTGAAAAAGCCCTGGTACTGGATTGTGCCTCTCTATCGGCCTCAAGCAGCAGGCTGGAGATACAGAGAAAAATTTGGCACATAGCGGATCTTTGCAGAATCAGTGCTGACTTTGACGATATTGTGCCGGGTAATAATAATCTCACGTTTTTTTTCAAAGACAGTAAAAAAATCCCCTTCTGGAGCAATCAAATCAACACGCTTTGGACCAATGAACGGGTTCAAGACAAGCCAGGTAAGCTCATCCAGATCCCGGTCCAATATGGTGGGGAATATGGGCCAGACCTTAATGCTGTTGCCGAGTACCACAAACTCACTCCGCAAGAGGTCATAGCGATACATACCTCGGCTCAATACAAGGTGCTATTCCTGGGTTTTCAGCCCGGCTTCCCCTATTTAGATGGGCTGGATAAGCGACTCTTTACCCCAAGGTTGGCAACGCCTAGATTATCGATTCCTGCAGGATCTGTCGGTATTGGTGGTGAACAGACGGGTATATATCCGGCTCAGTCTCCTGGAGGCTGGCAGCTGATTGGCCGCAGCACCTTGACACTATTCGATTCGGCATCTGAGCATGGTGCCCTGCTGGCCCCCGGAGACAGGGTACAGTTTGTCTCGGTGCTCTCTATTTCAGAGCCGCCGATTTTGGAGCAAGCTATTCCAGAGCAATCTAGTCCCAAGTACACTCATTCGGACCAAGCTACAGCCAACCATAAGGCGTCCCCCAGATGATAGAGGTACTCACTCCCGGATTTCACACCACAGTTCAAGATCTGGGACGCACAGGTTATCGTCACATAGGCGTATCAGTCTCGGGCGCATTAGATCCACAAGCCTTGATGCTGGCCAATCGTTTAGTCGCTAATCCTGATAACGCTGCAGGCCTCGAGGTCACGGCGGGAACATTGGAGCTCAAATTTCACCGTGATGCCTGGTTTAGCCTGACGGGAGCCGACTATGAGATCAAGATAGGCACTAGGGGAATATGGCATGGCTGGCGCAGCAAGATTAACGCCGGAGAAACCCTCACCTTAAGAGGACCAAAATCCGGAATGCGCGGCTATCTCGCCGTCGATGGCGGCATAGATGTGCCTATTGCTTTGGGATCGAGATCGACACTCATAGCCGCCGAACTAGGCGGCCACCAAGGTCGCGCCCTCAAGGCAGGGGATCATCTCCCCTTAGGAGAGAAACACTCACTTTCTAAGCCTATTGGCGCGGTGCACAGAGCTTATTCTAATGAGGTACGCGCCCTACCAGGGCCCGAAATGGCCCTGTTTACCCAGCAATCACGTAAAGTATTCTGGACTAGTCAGTGGCAAGTCTCTAACGACAGTAACCGCATGGGAGCACGTTTATCCGGTGAGGCATTAGACTTAGAGCAAGCACAAAGCTTAAACTCACATGCTGTGATGCCTGGCACCATTCAGGTACCGCCATCGGGTCAGCCCATAGTCCTGCTAGCCGATGGTCAGACGACCGGTGGCTATCCTAAGATAGCCACAGTGATTGAAGCCGATCTCTGGAAGCTAGCGCAGACAAGGCCAGGGCAAAAATTGCAATTTATTCACGTGAGTCCAAATCAGGCGGAAGACGCGAACTATGAATGGCAGCAGTATTTTTATCGCCTCCAAAGAGCGATAGATACTAATAGCTAAGAAGGTCTCGAGTTACTAGCTTCGGGCTAAAGAAAAGCTAGAGGGTGACGAGTTTAAAAGCTAAATTCTGAAATAAATTCATGATGACAGCAACAGAAAATTGTTTAGGACTCTTGCTTACAACTAACAATAGGCGGTCAATCATGTCATCGAGTCCAAGAGCTTACCCGATAGATCTCAATGCCGACTTAGGTGAAGGTGGCGCCAATGATGCGGCCCTGCTGCGAGTGATCACTTCGGCCAATATCGCCTGCGGAGGTCATGCCGGCGATCAATCAAGTATGCAGACCACAGTGAAACTCGCGCTAGCCTCTGGGGTTAACATTGGCGCTCACCCCAGCTTTCCCGATCGTAAAAACTTTGGCCGTCTGCCCATGGACATTTCTGACCAAGCACTATCGAGCACACTCGAACGACAAATCAGCTCATTAAAAGCCGTATGTGACTCCCAAGGCGCTAAATTGTTCCACGTGAAACCTCACGGTGCGCTTTATAACCAGGCAGCGTTCAGCGAGCATTTAGGCCTAGTATTGATTAATGCCATAAAACGCATAGATCCAAGTTTAAAACTGATGATCTTAGCAGCCAGCCCTCTGGTGCAACTGGCAAGACACCAAGGACTCGATGTGATCGAAGAAGCCTTCGCCGATCGGCGATATTTAGCCAACGCCAGCCTGGCTCCCAGACAGATGAAGGGCGCCGTGATAGAGGACGATGCTCAAGCCATGTCACAGGTTGAGCTGTTACTCGCGAATGAACCGCTACCGACACTCGATGGAGCCTGGTTACGACTGAAGGCCGATAGCATCTGTATACACGGGGATAATGAGCATGCACTCAGCTTTGCCAAGCTGATAAGCCAGAGGCTTAAACGAATGAGAAACTAGCTTTAGGACTGTGGACGCAGAGCTTAAATACAGGAATACCAGTAGCCCAAGCATACAGACTACCTCGTTAAAATACAAAAAAGCCCAGGACAACTCCCGAGCTTTAACTAAAAAATCAACCCTTAGATTTTACTGTACACCAATACCATAGAGCCGTTGCGCATAATATGCTCTTCAACTTCGAGATCTGGGTTGCTTACTTTAAAAGCCTCTACATAATCAATAGTTTCAAATACAGAATTATGATACGCGCGGATCAGACAAGATGATGGCTTACAGTAGTGATAATTAATATCCAGTTCATCAAATCCCCCCCCCCAATTCGACACCCAGTTCGCCTCGGTCTCAGTGAAACTACTCACCACCAGCTCCAGGTACTGATCTGGATCTGACAGTATCAGTTTGGCAACGTCCGATGGCATGCCGTTAAAGGCAATCCCCTGGTTATTATGACGCGGCAGATACATCACCCCATCATGGAAAAATGGGCCTTTTTTCAAGGAATAAATCTCAAATAACTGCTGGTATTTGTCATCACCTAAAACAACTCTAGGTAAATGTATTGACTTCAGTTCTACAGCTACCCGTTCATCATTGGGAAGATCGGGTTCAAGGTGATGATTAGCAGCTGCGGAAGCAACATCATAAAAATCAGTGTGAGGCTCATAAATTATCAATGAGTTAATGACGATATCAGCTACAACTTCCTCTTGAACACTAGCATCATTTTTGGCTGCTTCAAGGTTTTTATCTAGTTCATTAACAGGATAAAAATAAATAAAACCAATCCCGATAACCAAGGCTAACGTTATAGTTATAATAGGTGAGAATAATTTCATATGTTGCGCTTCCGGCATTTATCTACAAGCTTCTATAGGGCAAATCCAGCCACCATGAGTTCGATCACACTTGCTTGACTCACAAGTCATTGGCGCAGCAATAGCACCACCAATAACGCTGCCGACTAACAAACAGATAGCGATTGTTATTTTCATTGGTTTAACCTCACTTATCTTGACAGTAACAGGTGTCGCTATCACAGACACAATCTAAATCTACAGGCTCAGCAGTAGCTGGATTAAATACACCAAAACAGAAAAATAATATGGCTAATTTACTCGATTTTTTCATTGCAATGATTCCATTCAACAATTAAGAAGCACAAGCATAACAATGAGATAAATATTATTCAACATGCTTTAAGTAATAAAACCCTGTCTTAAGCGTCCATACGCTTGAAAGACATTACCTATATCCCTATGGGTCATGCCGTGAATGCCTATACCTTTTACTTTCAAACAAAGGGAACATTAATGGCCAGACATAAACCCCCTCCTAGACCATGACCACCAAGGAGGGTGGAAATGCGCTACAGATGTCGGGAACATCTGGCACCCATGGTCCTCGGGGATAAATACTTCCAGACATAAACCCCCTCCTAGTACCTCCTGTACTCCGGGGATAAGCACTCTATAAAAAAGGTCCATGTACAAAAAAGCCCCAGATTTCTCTAGGGCTTTTATTTTTCTCTTTTGCTGTTAGCTTTTAGCTTTTAGCACTAAACGTTAGCTCAAACATCTTTTTGCCACACAGTGGCATCAATAGAGATGCGCGGCAGATCTATTTAGACGACCTATTTAAACGTCAAGGTTCGCTACGTTGAGCGCATTCTCTTCGATAAACTTGCGACGCGGTTCAACTTGATCACCCATCAAGCAGGTAAACAACTGATCGGCGCCGATAGCATCTTCGATGGTCACGACCAACATACGGCGCGACTCAGGATCCATGGTGGTTTCCCAAAGCTGCTCAGGGTTCATCTCACCCAATCCCTTATAACGTTGGATATAGAGGCCACGTCTGGAATCGTTCATCAGCCAATTAAGCGCCTCGACGAAGGTAGAAACCTCCTTCATGCGCTCACCACGCTTAATATAACCACCGTCGACTATCAGTCCTTCGAGGGCCTCAGCGAGCTTAGCCATGCGCTCATAGTCGCTGGAGTTCAGGAAGTCATAAGAAAACAGATAGCTGGTATCGATACCGTGCTTACGTATATGCACATTGGGCAGATACACTTTACGCTCAGGATCCAAAAACGGTTCGGCACTATAAATAACACCGCCAGACTCTTTCTCGGTTAGATCGGCGATAAATTCTTCACACCACTGCTTAACCTTAGCCTCATCGGCTAATACATCTGCACTCAGGGCTGGATGATAAAGCATGCGCTCGGTCAACAGAGTCGGATAACGCAGATCTAAACGGTCAAAAATAGCTTCGACTTCGCGATACTGATACACCAACTTCTCTAACGGTGCACCTGAGATAGCAGGCGCGTCAGCAGAAGAATGCAGCTCACCACCGTCTAGGGCTAAGTTAGTCAGAAACTCTGTCAGGGCCTGCTCATCTTTCAGATACTGTTCCTGTCTGCCCTTCTTCACCTTATAGAGAGGTGGCTGGGCGATGTAAATATAACCACGTTCGATAAGCTCAGGCATCTGACGGAAGAAGAAGGTCAGCAGCAGAGTTCGAATGTGAGATCCATCGACGTCCGCATCGGTCATGATGACGATGTTATGGTAACGGGTCTTATCGGGATTGTATTCATCACGACCGATACCACAACCCAGTGCGGTGATCAGGGTCGCGACTTCCTGAGAAGACAACATCTTATCGAATCTAGCCTTCTCGACGTTTAGAATCTTACCTTTCAGTGGCAGAATCGCTTGGTTCTTACGGTTACGCCCCTGCTTGGCGCTACCGCCAGCAGAGTCACCTTCCACTATGTATATTTCAGAAAGCGCTGGGTCTTTCTCCTGACAATCAGCCAGTTTACCCGGCAGACCGCCTAAATCTAATGCACCCTTACGACGCGTCATCTCGCGGGCTTTACGCGCCGCTTCACGCGCACGAGCCGCATCGATAATCTTACCGACAATCAACTTGGCTTCGTTTGGATGCTCCATCAGATAATCACCCAACTTCTCACCCATGGTCTGCTCAACCGCCGACTTGACTTCGCTTGAAACCAACTTGTCTTTAGTCTGGGAGCTGAACTTAGGATCCGGAACTTTAACCGAGACCACCGCAGTCAGGCCTTCACGGGCATCATCGCCGGTAGCACTGGTCTTGCCCTTCTTGTTATAACCTTCACGCTCCATGTAGGTGTTGAGGTTACGGGTCAAGGCACCACGGAAGCCAGCAAGGTGAGTACCACCGTCACGCTGAGGAATGTTGTTGGTGAAACAGAAGATATTTTCCTGGAAACCATCGTTCCACTGCATGGCTACTTCGACTGTGATGCCGTCATCGCGTTCATGAATGAAGTGGAACACGTCTTTGTTGACCGGTGTCTTGTTCACGTTCAGGTAATCGACGAAGGCGCTGATGCCACCTTGGTACTGGAAAAACTCATCACGGTTATCACGCTCATCGAGCAAGCGGATGCCTACACCCGAGTTGAGGAATGACAGCTCACGGACGCGCTTAACCAGAATATCGAAATGAAATTCGATATTATTAGTGAAGGTCTCATGGCTTGGCCAGAATCTTAGCTCGGTACCCGTGCTCGTCGCATCGCCAATCTCTTTGATCGGCGCATCGGGCACGCCCATGGTATAGAACTGCTCGTAGAGCTTACCGTTACGGCGAATCGTCAGCTGTAACTTCTCAGACAGGGCGTTTACCACCGACACCCCGACGCCATGAAGACCACCGGAAACTTTATAGGAGTTATCATCGAACTTACCGCCCGCATGGAGTACGGTCATGATCACTTCTGCGGCCGAAATGCCCTCTTCCTCGTGCATTTCGACTGGGATACCACGCCCATCATCTTTCACCGATACCGAGCCATCGGCATGGATAGTGATGACAACCTCACTACAATGACCCGCTAAAGCTTCATCGATAGAGTTATCGACCACTTCGAATACCATGTGATGTAGACCAGAGCCATCGTCGGTATCACCGATATACATCCCTGGTCTCTTCCGTACTGCATCAAGGCCTTTAAGGACCTTAATACTCGAAGAATCGTAACTATTCTCTGACATATTATTCTCTCGTCGGTTGTTCAATTACCGTTACACGCCCCTGTTCCACATGGAACACCTTACTCGGTGGCGTGTTTAACGAATCTAGTATCGCTGCAGGATCGATGGCGGTAACAAAAACTTGTGCCCCGGTATCGATTAACTGCTGCAGCAACAATTGCCTGTGCCTCGCATCCAATTCCGATGGAAGATCATCCACCAGATAAATACTATGCTTATCTATTTGCTGCTTGAGTAACTTTCCCTGTGCAATACGCAGTGCACAGACTAACAATTTCAGTTGTCCCCGGGATAATGCATCCTGAACCGGCAAGCTGCCTACACGTAATCTCAAATCAGCTTTATGGGGACCACTAGCGGTATTACCGCTAGATATATCTCTGGGATATTGCGCCTCTAAGAGCTGCGCATAATCTGTTTTACTATCCCAACCTCGCGTAAACGAAATCTTCACATCGACCTGAGGTAGAAACTCTTCGATTATACCCTTTAGTAGCTCATTTAACGAGTTTACATATTGAGTTCTGATATCGGTCACGACTTCAGAATAACGCACTAACTCTCGATCCCAATATTGAATCTGAGCATAGCTAGCTTCATTTTTAAGCAACTGATTTCGTTGCTTTAAAATCCGCTTTACATTGATCCAAGCCGAATGAAAAGTTTTATCACAATGGAAGGCTCCCCAATCGATAAACTGACGCCTCGATTTAGGCCCTTCAAACAGCAAGGCAAAACTCTCGGGAGTGATCACTTGTATCGGCAAAGACTCTGCCAGGGTCGATAATCGTTTGACCTTGTCGCCGTCAATCTTGACCTCGGTCTCGCCGCTGCGAAATCGTCTCAGGCCTATCTTGCTCTCTTTATCCTGCACTTTTAAGTTAGCGAATAAGGTTAACTTATCATCCGAATGTTGGATCACGCGCTGAGAAAGATGACTGCGAAAGGAGCGGCCCATACCAAGAAAATAGATAGCCTCTAAAATACTGGTTTTGCCACTGCCATTCTGACCATAAATAAGGTTAATCCCTTCGGCCGGAAGCAGTTGAGCAGAGGCGATATTCCGAAAAGTTTCAATATGAAGACGCGTCAGACTCATTTATGGCTCATTAATCACTTATTCGGGCAAACTAACAAGATGCGCGTAATTTAACGGATAAAAACAGTGCAAATCATCAGGTGTAAAATTCAAATAGCCAAGAAGATTAGCATATCCACAGACCACATCAAAGGGCAGATTTCATCCACAAAAAAGGCTGCGTTAGCAGCCTCTTCAATATTAATTTGGGTTTATACCATCGAATGAAGACTAGAGCCTCATCGGCATGACCACATACATAGAATTTTCTTCGATATGATTCTCGATCAGCGCACTGGAGTTGCCATCGATAAGCGTGATACGCACATCGTCCGAGGGTAAGTTATTGAGCACGTCCAACAGATAACTGACATTGAAGCCTATTTCCAATGGAGTGTTATCATATTCCACATCGATGATCTCCTCGGCTTCTTCCTGCTCAGGGTTATTAGCGGTGATCTTAAGCAGGTTATTTTCTAACTGTACCCGCACACCACGGAACTTCTCATTCGACAGGATAGAGGCGCGCAGCAGAGCCTGTTTAAGCTGGTTTCTACTGGCGATAACCACTTTATCGCCCCCCTTAGGCAAGACTCGACGATAATCGGGGAAACGCCCGTCAACGAGCTTACTGGTCAACACGGCACTGGATGTCGTCGCGCGTATGGCATTATCGCCTATGGCGATAGTCACATCTAAATCTTCACCTTCGAACAGACGTTGCAGCTCGATGACACCCTTACGGGGCACGATCACCTGCTTCTCGGGCAGAGTCGCCTCAATTTGACGATGACTCAAGGCTAAGCGATGACCGTCGGTGGCAATGGCACGCAGTACATTGCCATCGGTTTCCAGTAGCAGGCCGTTGAGGTAATAACGCACATCCTGGTTAGCCATGGAGAACTGAGTCGCATCTATGATCGACTTGAGTATGCCCTGCTTGATGGTAAATTCGATATCAGACTCGAACGCCTCGACATTGGGATACTCTTCCGCCGGCAGTGTCGCTAAGGTAAAGCGACTGCGACCGGACCTGAGTAACAGGCGATTTTCCTGTTGCTCAATCTTTATCTCGACCTGATCGGGGAGTGATTTAACGATATCGAGAAATTTCTTCGCCGGAACGGTAGTACGTCCCTCGCGAACATCGCCTTCTAACTGAACCTGACCGACTAATTCGACCTCAAGGTCGGTACCGGTCATCTTAAGTGAGTGACCACTCACTTCAACTAAGAGGTTTGCCAGAATAGGCAAGTTATGTCTTCTCTCCACCGCTCCATTAACTAATTGCAGCGGCTTTAATAGGGCATCCCTATCAATTGAAAATTTCATCAGTTTCAATTTCCCAGATTTATGAAGATAGCGTACGGATCAAGTTAGCATAATCTTCTTTAATGTCATGACTTTCTTCGCGCAACTGTGCAATTTTACGACATGCGTGTAACACAGTTGTATGGTCACGACCACCAAAAGCATCCCCTATCTCAGGTAAGCTCTGGTTGGTTAATTCTTTCGATAACGCCATAGCCACCTGACGAGGTCTGGCGACACTACGAGAACGGCGCTTAGACAGCATATCTGCCATCTTGATCTTATAATATTCGGCAACCGTCTTTTGAATGTTATCTATGGTGACTAATTTTTCCTGCAACGCCAGCAGATCTCGCAAGGCTTCGCGGACGAAATCTATGGTGATTGGGCGACCGGTAAAATTAGCATTCGCTATGACTCGATTCAATGCCCCTTCGAGTTCACGAACATTAGAACGTAATCGCTTAGCGATGAAGAAAGCGACTTCATCGGGTAGATTGACACCACTCTCCTGCGCCTTACGCATCAGGATGGCCACACGAGTCTCTAATTCAGGCGGCTCGATAGCTACGGTCAAGCCCCAACCGAAACGAGACTTGAGACGATCTTCTACACCATCGATCTCTTTGGGGTACTTATCTGAGGTCAAGATCACCTGATGATTGCCTTCCAATAACGCATTGAAGGTATGGAAGAACTCTTCCTGGGATCTGTCTTTATTGGCAAAGAATTGAATATCATCGATAAACAATGCATCGACGCTACGGTAATAGCGTTTGAACTCTTCGATGGCATTATTCTGTAGGGCTTTCACCATATCCTGAACGAAACGCTCAGAATGCATGTAGACCACTTTGGCATTGGGATTATTCTTGATGATGGCATTGCCCACGGCGTGTAACAGGTGGGTCTTACCTAGGCCGGTTCCGCCGTAGAGGAATAATGGGTTGTAAGCACCGCCAGGATTTTCGGCGACTTGCTGCGCCGCAGCCTTGCCTAATTGATTCGATTTACCCTCGACAAAGTTGTCAAACTGATAAGCCGGATTAATATTACTTCTGTGATTCGCCGTGATAGCCGGTTCGGGCATATTCACATTAAATGACGTCTTGGTCGGCCTGGTATTCATCTGGACTCTCGGGGGAGCCATTGCAGGCATCGCCTGAACCGGGCGTGGAGCCGCAGGCTTGCTGCCTATATCGAAACGTAACTTAGGCGCATCACTACCTAGCTGCTCAGTAAAAAACTGATTGATGATGTTGATATACTTGTCTCTGACCCAGTCGAGTACGAAGCGATTTGGCGCGTAGAGAACCAGAGTGTCCCCATCCATTTCTGCTTGTAACGGTCTGATCCACATGCTGAATTGTTGAGACGAAAGCTCATCTTGTAGTCGTCCGAGACATTGCTGCCAAAGTGTAACCGCCACGTACTTATCCCCAAAAGATCATACAAAGAGGGCTATTCTATAGTGAGAGCCCTAGGATCGCTATCCTTATAATATAATTATCCCCAGATAGATCAGCTTTAACATATGACACAGATCCAAAAGGATCTACAGCGATCTTATTATTTGAAAAAAGCGGCAAAACCAGCTTTATAAAGCGATCCGAATCGATCTATAATTAGCGGACTTAGATCGGCTAAGTGATCACTGGATCCACAAGATGTAGTGGTCATGCACAGAGTTATCCACAACTTCTGGTGGCTTGGGCTAGGTCGGCTAGAAAATAAATGGCTAGAATTTTGACACTTGATGCGTTTGCTTGTTGACGGGCATTGTTAAAGTGATTACAATTCGGCCTCTTTTTTACCCCTATTACTCAATTTTGAGAATGTGGGTTTTTTTCAACTAACATAAAGACGGATTGCCACAATGAGTAAACGTACTTTTCAACCAAGCAACCTAAAGCGCAAGCGTTCTCACGGATTCCGCGCTCGTATGGCTACAGTTGGAGGCCGCAAGGTCCTAGCTCGTCGTCGTGCTAAAGGTCGCGCTCGTCTTTCTGCTTAACAGTAGAAATGCAAGTGACTAGCTATACCTTTACGCGGGAGTTACGTTTGTTAACTCCCGCGCAATTCAAATCTGTATTTGCAAAACCTATCAAAGCCTCTTCCGCTGAAATAACCTTACTTGCTATTCCGAATTCTGAGCAACATCCGCGTATTGGATTAACCGTTGCTAAGCGTTTTGTTAAGAAAGCCCACCAGCGAAACAGAATTAAACGTATCATCCGTGATAACTTTCGTTTGCATCAGCACGAATTACCTCCGGTCGATATTGTCGTTTTGGTCAGAAATGGCGTCGTAGAGATGGAAAATGCAGAGCTCCATAAATTGGTAGAAAAGCTATGGCGAAAACTCAGTCGCCGCTACAATGGCTAGCAACCACGATTATTCGTGGCTACCAAATATTTATAAGCCCCCTGCTGGGGGCTAATAAGTGCCGCTTTCATCCAACATGCTCATATTATGCTATCGAAGCCATTCGTTTGCATGGATTTGTAAAAGGTAGTTGGCTTACAGCAAGACGCGTATTAAAATGCCACCCTTTGCATCCGGGCGGTATTGACCCCGTCCCCTCAAAAAAACACAGGTGTAATAAATAGGCTATGGAATCTCAACGCAATATATTACTTATCGGTCTGCTTTTTGTCAGCTT
The DNA here is from genome assembly GCF_013214165.1 of Shewanella sp. Classification (GTDB taxonomy): domain Bacteria; phylum Pseudomonadota; class Gammaproteobacteria; order Enterobacterales; family Shewanellaceae; genus Shewanella. The sequence goes on from NZ_JABSSM010000010.1 coordinate 59,439, forward strand.
TTTGCTTTGGCAACAGTGGCAGATGGATCAAGCTCCACAACCAGTGGCTACCGAAACAAGTTCGGTAACGACTGCAGCAAATGCTAGCAGCGCGCACGGTTCTGATGTCCCAGATGCTGATTCAGCACTTCCAGCTGCAGTTATCGCTTCGAAAGAATTGATCACGGTGACTACCGACCAACTCATCATCAAGATTAACCCCATCGGTGGTGATATCGTCTTCTCGGCTTTGGTTGAACATAAGCTAGAACTGGAAAGTGACGACCCATTCATTCTTCTGGAACAGACTAACGATATAAACTACATAGCTCAGAGTGGTCTTATCGGTCGTAACGGTATCGACAGCAGCACTAAGGGCCGTGCTCACTTCGACAGTGCATCACGCCAATATACTATGTCTGCGGGTCAGGATACGCTCGAAGTCCCCTTGACCTATGTAGCTGACAACGGCGCTAAGTACACTAAGATGTTTATCTTTCACCGTGGTCAATTCAAGATTGATGTCGACTATGTGATCGACAACATCACAGCTGAGCAGCTTCAGGTGCAGATGTACGGCCAGATCAAGCACAGTATCAAGGAAAGCGAAAGCAGCATGATGATGCCGACGTATCGTGGTGCCGCCTTCTCTACTACAGACATTCGTTACGAGAAATACAGTTTCGATGATATGGCTGACAAGAATCTGGATAAGCAGACCCTAGGTGGTTGGGCAGCTATGCTACAACACTACTTCGTTTCTGCCTGGATACCACCAGCTGACGACCAAAACACCATTTTTTCCAGTTTAAGTGCCGGCGGTCAGGCCAATATCGGTTTCCGTGGCGCCATCTATGATGTTGCACCGGGTGCGACTCAGACGATCAATGCTCAGTTCTATGTCGGTCCTAAAGATCAGGCTGCCCTGTCTGAAATCTCTGACTCACTTAACCTAGTAGTTGATTATGGTTTCCTCTGGTGGATAGCAGTGCCTATCAACAAGTTACTCATGTTCTTCCAGTCATTGGTCTCTAACTGGGGTCTGGCGATTATCCTCATCACGCTGACAGTGCGTGGTATGTTATTCCCGCTCACTAAGGCGCAGTACACCTCTATGGCTAAGATGCGTAATCTACAGCCTAAGCTTGCTGAGATGAAGGAACGCTTCGGCGATGACCGTCAGAAGATGGGTCAGGCCATGATGGAGCTGTACAAGAAAGAGAAAGTTAACCCCATGGGTGGCTGTCTGCCAATCTTGCTACAGATGCCAATCTTCATCGCACTCTACTGGGTACTACTAGAAAGTGTTGAATTGCGTCATGCACCATTCATGTTATGGATCACCGATTTATCGGTACAAGATCCTTACTACGTGATGCCGATTCTGATGGGTATCTCCATGTTCGTCATGCAGAAGATGCAGCCAATGGCACCGACCATGGATCCAATGCAACAGAAGATGATGCAGTGGATGCCTGTGGTATTTACCGTGTTCTTCCTCTGGTTCCCTGCCGGTCTGGTACTTTACTGGTTAGTCGGTAACCTAGTGGCTATCACCCAGCAGAAGATCATCTACGCGGGTCTGGCGAAGAAAGGCTTAAAATAAGTCTGCAACCAAACCAGCGTTAACTGAAAAGCGGTTTAATACTTAGGTATTAACCGCTTTTTCTTTTTATGAGAGACTGAGTTTTTCAGTGTTTAATCCATAATTCAGCGTAGGGATCACAGTAATGACAGCAGATACTATCGTGGCACAAGCCACCGCCCCAGGCCGTGGCGGTGTGGGTATCATACGTATCTCCGGCGATCAGGCCAGCGACGTCGCTATGGCCATGCTGGGGCACATACCCAAGACACGTTATGCCGATTACTGTGATTTTAAGACGGCCACGGGTGAAGTGATCGATCAAGGTATCGCCCTCTTCTTCCAGGGACCCAACTCCTTTACCGGTGAAGATGTACTGGAACTCCAGGGCCATGGTGGCCAGATAGTGCTGGATATGCTGATCAAGCGCGTGATGGAAACCGAGGGCATTCGCATCGCCAGACCCGGTGAATTCAGCGAACAGGCCTTCATGAATGACAAGTTAGATCTCACCCAGGCCGAAGCCATCGCCGATCTTATCGATGCCACCAGCGAACAAGCCGCTAAGAGCGCCCTGAACTCACTCCAAGGCGAATTTTCGGCAGAAGTACATGCATTGGTCGAACAGGTCACTAACTTGCGCCTATACGTCGAGGCAGCCATAGATTTCCCCGATGAGGAAGTAGACTTCCTCTCTGACGGTAAGATTGCCGGCTCACTCAACAAGATCATCACCCGACTGGACTCGGTCAAGGCCAGCGCCAAGCAAGGTTCGATAATCCGTGAAGGCATGAAGGTGGTGATAGCCGGTCGACCCAATGCCGGAAAATCCAGCCTGCTTAACGCACTCGCGGGTAAAGAGTCTGCCATAGTCACCGAAGTCGCAGGCACCACCCGTGATGTACTGCGCGAACATATACACCTAGATGGCATGCCATTGCACATCATAGACACGGCAGGCCTGCGTGACACCGTCGATACCGTCGAGAAGATCGGCATAGAACGCGCATGGGCCGAAATTGACAGTGCCGATCGCGTGCTATTTATGGTCGATGGCACCACCACAGATGCCGTCGACCCACACGAGATCTGGCCAGATTTTATCGAGCGTCTCCCCGATAGACTCGGTATCACAGTGGTGCGTAACAAGGCAGACATCACCGGCGAGTCATTGACACTGACCGAAGATAGCGGCCATCCCGTGTTCCGTATCTCGGCCAAGACAGGTTTAGGCATAGAAGCGCTCAAGCAGCACCTTAAATCGCTTATGGGTTATCAGAGCAATCTCGAAGGCGGCTTTATCGCCCGTCGTCGTCACTTAGAAGCCCTAGATCTGGCCAGCAGCCACCTGATGTTAGGTAAAGAGCAATTAGAGGTTTACCTGGCCGGTGAGCTACTCGCCGAAGAATTACGCATGACCCAGCTCGCCTTAGCAGAGATCACAGGCAAATTCACCTCAGACGATCTACTGGGCAAGATCTTCAGCTCTTTCTGTAT
>NZ_JABSSM010000100.1 GCF_013214165.1 Shewanella sp.
AATACTCAAATGGCACGCGGTGAATACGTCCCTGTACGCTCTGCGACAACATCCATGTTGTCGAAGGCCATTAGCGCATCAGGACGAGTTTAAACAAGCAATAAAACGGGTACCTAGAGTCTAGATTCTAGGGCCTAGGAACTGGCTTTACTCGCGCCTAGTATCAAGATCACATTCTCGAATCCATCTCGCCGATCTTGAGGCTCACGAGTTGTTTAGACCACTGGCTAGCGTCTATAGCTTCGAACCAGAACGTCCTGCTCTGACGATTATCACCCTTACGCAAGTAGCTATCTGGCATTCTGAAGATGGCCTGCCACACCTTGACGGTTTCTGTGTCGAGGGTATTGCCTGAATCATCATAGAGGGTGACATCCAGATCGATCATCACATAGTGCTTCGAGCTGGTGCTGGTCAAGTCGAAGGTGAGTCCAAGGCGACCATCGTCATCCCATTCACTCTTGGCAAGGCTTATTCTTACGTCTCCTTTGGCGGTCGATTTCAGCAAGTCTGCCTGAGACATGGCGCTGGCAGACATGGTCTGGCCGGTCGCGGGTGTGGCTTGGCTGGTGGTTTGAGTTCCGGATGTGCTAGCCATATTGATAGTGCTTGTGGTATTCACCGCAATACTAGTAACAGCTGTGGCAGCCTGAGTGCTTGTGTCACTGGCTGTTGGTGTAAGGGTTTCGAGGATGACGTATTCCCAGGTGAAGTCGTCGTTAAGACGGACCTTAGCACCATTTTCCAGGGTGACGGTGGCTAGCGTCTCGGTGGCCGCTATCGCTAAGCCGGGAGATAGGCATACTAGCAGGGCGAGTGAGCTTAACAGTCTTAGACGTTTATGCATGGGAATGAACCTAATAAAGGAGATTGCTGGGGTTGATAACAATCAATTATACATGTGTGAGCTAGTTTTACATGGGATAGGTCAATTCTCACGCTTTCTTACTGGAAAAATAAGGCATTTACACAAGAGGGCATAATGAAATAATGGCTCAGAGAAGAGCCATTATGTTGCATATCTGTCGCAACATGGGGGTGTGTGTCTCTCGGGAGCTACATGGCCCAACCGATACTAATCACGGCAGATTCAGAAGCCGAGTTGTATCCTGTGCTGAGCATCAGGCCCGAATCCATTATATACCTTAGGCCAATCTCTGCGCCCCAGCTAGTGTCAGATTCCTCACCCCATATGGGTTCCCCGTCGATAATTCTGGGGCTATATCCACTGGTAAAGTGGACTTCATGGGTATAAGACGTTGCACCGCCATAGAGGCTAAAACTGTGGGTTAAGCTATAGCTCAGGCCGACACGCCACATGATATCTTGGCTATAACCTTCTGCCGGTGAGATGAGGTTCATATCATCTTTGCTGCTTTTAGCATAACCAAAATAGTAACCCCACTGGGCATAATCTCTGTCGAAGTGATAAGGTGATAGGGTGATACCGTACATATTATTCGCTGCCGGAATGTAATCGACTGCTATGCCTATTTTAGGCTTAAACCCCGGGTTAAGATCTTCTGCAGGAATATTGGCATGAACCTGTATGCTGGCAATTAACAGAACCAGCATGATTAAATATTTTGTCATCTAGATTATCCTATCTCTGACTTTAGCTGTCGATTGTTGTTAAACTTTGTACAGCAGTCAATGCTAGGTTTGAAAAACTCTTATAAAAAAAATATTTGTGGTTTTATTGTTGTTTTATCATATCGAAAACCATATTTGTGTTCGTTAAATGTAGGTGAGAATTTATCAATATCGGTATTTCTAAGGGAAGTAAATAGTGGATCAAGAAATTAGGTTACAGATCACGCAGTGGTTATCTAACTGGGGCATTAATACTTCGCCATCCGACGGTATTTCTACTTCTGTGATGGTTATCGCTAGCCTTATTATTGCTATGTTAGCTTATCTGTTTGTTAAGCGTGGCGTAGTGCGGGCGATGAATATCGTCATACAGAGATCTAAGGTTAGCTGGGACGATATCTTCATGCGTCATAAGGTGTTGGAGAAGTTTGCTATTATCATTCCTGCTCTGGTACTCAGCATCTTGATCCCATTGGCATTGGCCCAACATACTCTCATTAGTAGCATGAGTCATCGTCTCTTGAGTGTGACGATACTGGTGCTCTTGATTCGTGCAGTATTTTGCGCCTTAGATGCTGCCAATGAAATTGCAGACGTTAATCTGGTGAGCCGCCGCCTTCCCATCAAAAGCTTCGTTCAGCTGTTTAAATTATTCCTCTTCTTTGTCACTATCATAGTGTCGATATCGATACTGGCCGACCAGTCTCCGCTCTACTTCATCAGTGGCCTAGGTGTGATGACGGGTTTGGTCATGTTGGTTTTCAGGGACACCATTCTTGGTTTCGTTGCCGGAATTCAGTTGGCCGCTAACCGTATGGTCAGTCCGGGTGATTGGATCCAGATGGATAAGTATGGCGCCGACGGCTCGGTGGAAGAGGTTTCTTTGACTACGGTTAAGGTCAGAAACTGGGATCAGACCATTACCATGATCCCCGCCTATGCACTGGTTTCCGATGCCTTCAAGAACTGGCGCGGCATGTCTGAGTCTGGTGGCCGCAGGATTAAACGTTCGATACTCATAGATATTCATTCGATTCGCTTCCTCACCGAGGCGGAGACAACGAGACTCGCTAAGATACATCTCTTGAAAGATTATTTGGCGGAAAAAGGTCAGGAGATCAATGCGTTTAACGGTCAGATCCAGGATGCGGATATGCCAGTAAATAGCCGCCAACTGACCAACATAGGTACGTTTAGGGCATATTTGAAGGAATTTGTCGCGAATCACGCTAGCATACGTCAAGACATGACCTTGCTGGTTCGCCAGCTAGCCTCGACCAAAGAAGGGGTGCCCATAGAAATTTATATCTTCACTAACGACACTCGTTGGACGGTTTATGAAGACATTCAGGGAGATATCTTCGACCATGTGTTCGCCATCTTGCCAGAATTCGGCCTACGAGCATTCCAGTCGCCCACAGGATCGGATATTAGAAGTTTGAAACAAGGTTTTAGGCCCTAGTTCCTGGTAACTAATATCGCTGCGAGTGTGATAAACACGCCGCCACTGGTTCTGTCGAACCAATGTAGCTTATTACTGGTTTTGAGCGTTGGGGCCAGTACATTCGCCATGCTGGCGTAGAGCATCACGAAGCTGAAATCTACCAGGGCCCAAGTTGCGGCTAGAATCGCCAATTGTGGCCCTTGTGGTGCCGATATGTCGATAAATTGTGGGAACAGGGCTGCGAAAAATAGCAGATCTTTAGGGTTGCTTATTCCCACCATAAAGGCCTGTTTGAACATATGTTTAGGTGTGCCCTTGCTCTTGATATGTTGCAAATCGAGACCTTGGCCACTGGCTTTGGTTAGCAGTAGCTTTATCCCCAAAAATATCAGATAGGCGGCGCCAGAGTATTTTAATAAGGTAAAGCCATACTCGGTTGCACTCAGCAGTGCGCCAAGCCCCGCCGCTGAAGCCATCATCAAGATCAATGCCGCGGCGACGCTAGCTAACGCGGTTGCTAGGCTACGAGTCTTGCCATAATGCATACCATGACTCATGGACAGTACGGCCATGGGCCCCGGGGATATGGCGATCAGCAGCACGGCGATCACATAAAGTAGCCAGGTATCAAGATTCATAGGGGCGTGTTAGTGAGGTGAATAATGGCGGCACTATAGCCGCCAGATGCTCAATTAACAAGCTGATTGTGTGGTGTCCAATGCTATAAATTGGCGAGTAAATAGATGCAGAGTAAAATCATCACGACTTATTTCTACTTATTCGTCCGCGTAAAAAGTTGAAACTTATTAAACTCTGAAGCCTATAGAGGTCGGCGAGGCTATATATGTATTATCTTTTTCTTGGCTATTCACATTAAGACTGTGTTCAATTTCATCTATGAAGCGCTTTAGCCAGGCTTGCATATCCTGAAGCCCTAGACCTTCCAAAGGCTGTTGCGACCAAATTATGCTCTTGTCATCCAGTTGCCCTTGAATGTGAGCGGGCCAGGTTTGACCAAATAAATTTTTTGAAGGTGGAAGCAAGATGTCTAACTGACAAAACAGCTGTATCCATAGATCTTCATGCAGGCCTACCATAATTTGAAATTTATTATCTACATCTATGGCGTAAATATCATCTTCACTGGGTTGTAAATCCATTTCGAACTGAGAAAATAGTTCTCTTAAGAGCTGTTGGTATTGTTTATTCATGCTTTTTTAGCCTTATAATTACTGATTTCAAACTCCTGACCTAAGCCTTTCTCTATGCTATAGAGAGAACCAGTCCAGAAATCTTGAGTAAACCAATTAGAAAATGACGCTTTATCTGGAAAGCTAAACTCTCCGAAGTTAGGATCAAAAAAGGTCACACCTTCGTCATTATCAACAAAAGCTGCGACCGCATGTCCGGCCATAGCACCCGAAATCCCTATTTTTTTGTAGATAGAAGTTTCACCGGCAGTATCTAGAATAGCTGCGACTAACTTGGTTGCGCCTGAACTACCAGTGGTTCCTTCCAGTCGTACGGGATGGTCGAGAGATAAACTTCCTCGTGTTTCGGTACGCATTTGAGGCACAAGCCCATTATTCCCCAGCCAACTTTGAGTCGTTTGATTCTGATCTGCATGCTCTTGTATGCCATCTATCTGAAGCTGTTTGATAGAAACTAAGGTATCTATTTGGAATTGCCCCTTCTCACCTGCCACATACAGCTTGTCGAATATACTTTCATTTTTGGCATGACTGGCCATCCAATGTGCCGAGATAGACTCGCAGACACCAGCGGATGAATCCTTGTGTTTCATTATTTGGTCGAGAAAAGTGCCCTTAGTCTGTGCAAACTTGAATCCGATTTCACCACCATGCTTTTCGACTGAGCTTCTTACGCCTTTAATCATTAAACTCGTGACAAAATGCACCACCTTATCTTTTAACATGCTGAAAGTTCGTCGACTTTCCTGATTGACTTTGCCATCACTGGTTAAATGATGATCCAGCATGGAGTGGTCGGGTAGTCTTCGAGAAATAGCATTACCCAGACGATCCAAAAGCCCCTTGTCAGGCTTTACCTGAGTCAATTCTCGTCCTTCAACATGGCCAACAGAGGGCTCTGTATTTACCTGAGAGGTCTGTGGTGTCTGAATTGCAACGTTTGAGCCGATACCAGTAATACCATTCATAGTCAGTCGCCTCCTTGTTACTCTTGTATTATTTGTTTAGTGATGCCAACTCTAGACAGGGCCGCCTGTTCGAAAGGGCTCAGTTGTGAGCTTTCTGAGATATAGGCAGGCTGAGGGATACGCTTGTCTAAATCTGTATTTAGATTCAGCTTCAAAGAGTCCACCAGACCTTCTATAACAGTGCCGTATTTGACCACCGTTGAAATCATCACTGGATCGTCCTGGGTATAGTCAGAGAGCGTCACTTTCTCCACTGCAAAGTCGATAATGCCGCGCATCCTCTCACCAAATTGCCCATCGAGTTGCTCATAAGCCTGCTTTTTAGCACTGTCTGGCATCTGTGCTAATTGCGCGGAGATAAGTTGTTTGTTAAAGGTGGAGCGGGCAACTGCATCTATCAGCTGTTCAGGCTTGTCGGCGTTGAGTTTCGACCAAGCTTGGTTCGATTCTTCGATGAAGGTTTGAACACTGGTCAGAATATTACCTAGGTTAGGGCGCGTGTTAGTCAGTTCATTGATGCTGGCTCCCAAGTTACCCGCGGCATTGAGTGTGCTGCTTTGAGGATTGGTAGATAGTGCCAGTTCTCTTAGGATCTGAAGATCACCTAAGGTCACAACACTATTTTGTAACTGATAAAAATTAACCTTATTAGAGGTTATATCCTTTTGCAGCTCGTCAAGTGCGTCGTTGCTGATGTGTACTTGCTTGCTAGGTGCGACACTTTGGGCTAGGAAACTGATCGCATCGAGAGCCGTTTTACGGCCCATCTCAGTTTGATGAGGGCTAGGGATATTTGGCTTGAGGGAATGATGTACATCTTCGACGAGATCGGCTATGGATTGGGCCATATGGTTGAGAGATTGAGCGGCAAGCTGTAATTTTTCTGCCGAGGCTTGTTGGACAAATTCACTGGCAGTAGCGCCGGTCGTTGCCCATTGTTGGAAAGGAATGCCGGCAACATCTTGGCTGAATATCAGACTCGCCTTAGCCTGATGCTCTGTCGAGCCAAATTGTTGAATGGATCTGAGCCCGGTTGCGACAGTTCTCAGCGCTCCGTTACCCGTGGCGAGTGCCGAGTGCTGCTCTTTTAGCTCACTGCCGGAGACTTGAGCTAAGATATCGACTTGAGAAAAACCTTTATCGACAGCAAGTTGCAGATATTCTTTAGCAACCTGCTCTTGAGATAAGGGCGCTTGTGGAGCCGCTGTGCGCTGGGTTTTACCTGGGAGTAGGTGCTTGAAGAAGTTTTCAATTTTTTCACCCAGGTGAGAAAGGCTCGATAAGAGTCTATTTTTAAGGCCACCGGTCTGCTGAACTTCGCTGCGAGTTGCGAGTCGAACCGCATCTGAATCCACTGCGGCGGAACTGACACTCTTGCCTTTTAGATCACCTACTTCGGTCGTTGCAGGGGTATCTTCTAGCTTAGTGTAACTGGGTAACGTAACAGAATTTACGGATGATAATGGCATAATAATTCCTAATGATTTATGAATGCGTTGAAGCTGAGGCCATTGTATTGGGGGCCGAAACCAGAAGATGTCAACATGTGTCGGATTTTTTTAGCTTTTTAAATTCAAGTGTTTCTGCTTTTGAAAGCTACAAATATTGGACGGATAATGATAGTCGCTGCCCTCGAGATCGGGTCTACTAGGTTTTTCTTTAGACAATAGATATGACCCATGAGCGCACAATATAACCAAGCCATCACATCTTTGTATCAGGCCTTATCGTTAACTCAGCCCGAGTTCGAAAATATCACCAGCTTGAAGGTAGGCGAGCTGATCGCCCATATCACAGAGCACCCGGAAGGCCAGTTATTGATGTTTAGTGATATAGGCTTACTCGATAACGTTAATCTTATCGAGCTACTTACACTCAACATGTTTAGCCAGTCTGTGTATAAGCCCATCATAGGTTTCGACACTCATTCTAACAGCGCTGTGATCTGGAGTCGGCAAAGCCTAAATCAGGTTGATGCCGATGAGGTGTACCAGCAACTAGAGCAGTTAAGCCAAGGGTGTGACATTGCCATAGACAGGGTGCAGCAAGGGACTGACGAGAAACATGAGTCCAGTTTCGATGCCAATCGTTTTCGGGTGTAACAATATCAATAAGAGCAAGCTTCAGAGGCGCATTACTGGTCTTGCTCTAAGGTTTGTAACCACCTTAACACCTCGGCAACTGGCTGAATCAGTTCCGTTGGTATGTATTGGTTAAGTGCGGCATCGGCGTGTAATGCTCTGGCTAAGGGCACCTTCTGAATCACAGGTATGCCTAACTCTTTGGCATACTCAATCAAGTCCAGTGCCTGAGTGCCTCTCTCCTTAAGCGTTAATACTGGCAGGGGAGTTTCGCCCTTGTTGTAATAGATGCCGATAGCAATATGGGTCGGGTTGGTCACCAGTACACTTGAGCGTTTGACATTATCTCGGCCATTCGAGGCTTGCATCTCTTGATGTAGCTGGCGTCGCTTACTCTTTATTTCTGGGCTACCCTCCATCTCCTTATATTCGCGTTTGACTTCATCCTTGCTCATCTTCAGCTGTTTAGTGTGCTGATAACGCTCGAAGGCATAGTCGCCGATGGAGATGATGATCAGGCCTACGCCAGCGGTTAAAATAAGTTGCTTGAGCAAGGTTCCTGCGACCAATGGAATGCAAGAGACCCCACAGAATGGCACCCGCAGTATATCTTGAATATTACCTTGGATAACCAGCCAAATGATTAGGGTCAATAGGCTCACTTTAAGAATCGATTTAAAAAACTCCATCAAGCTTTTAACGGAGAAAATACGCTTAGCGCCATCTACCGGATTGATTTTTTTAAGTTCGGGCTTGATGGGTTCGGCGCTAAACAAGAGGCCAAATTGAACTAGGTGTGAAACCACGGCTACGCAAGCACTCAAGAGTGCTATGGGGATGATCAGATAGAGTAATTCTGTGATTAAGGCGTCGGTAATATCGGCCAAGGCATTATCGAATGATTGATATCCATACACGGCAGGCAACATCATGATGTTGGTGATATGCTCCAAGTAGAAGCTCGACATGCTCACAAGGAAGGCGAATAGAATGAGTATGATAGCCGTAGAGACTATCTCTTTACTCTTAGCCACCTGCCCCTTGTTTCTGGCATCGCGTATCTTTTTTGCCGTGGGTTGTTCGGTTTTTTCACCGCTCATCTATCGGCTCCTATGATGGGCCCTAACAGGTAGGGGAAGTCTGCCAGTTGGAGAATTTCTTTACTGAAAAATTGCATCAAGAGGACGACATAGATGATAAGTAAGAAACTGGCTATGCCACTCTTAATCGGCATGGAGAGGGAAAACACGTTGAGCTGAGGCGCGAAGCGGCTAATCAAGGCCAGGCCAAATTCAGCCATAAACATGGCAATCACAATTGGGGCCGCCATCAGCACACAGAGTGTTAACATCTGTTCAAATTGACCGTAAAAAAAATCGACCCATTGATCACCTATTTGTGGAAAAAATGTCATCACGGGCCAGTGTTGGTAACTGTCGAATATGGCCCCAATAAAAGCGATGAAACTGCCACTGACAAAGAAGAGGGTGATTAAGGTTTGGGTAAATAAGACACCCGTTGGGGTGGACTGATGGCCTAACGCTGGGTTGAATGCGCTGGCCAATGTAGCACCACGCTGGTTATCGATGAAAAAACCGGTTGCCTCTATGGCCCAGAAGGGAATGGCGGCGATAAAGCTGATAAGTAATCCGAGTAAGATTTCTTTGGCCAATAACATCACTAACATGATGCCGTCGACGCTGGATGGATGTGGTTGATCTGCCACCACAGGGTAAAGGTATATTGCAAGGGAGCAGAGTACGCCATTACGAAGCAAGGCGCTGCCTAGCATCTGCTTGCTTAAGATAGGTAACATGATGAAGCAGCCAAATAGTCTAGGCAGCGTCATGCTATAGACAAGAAAAAACTGCTGAAAATCTTCTATTGTCATGGTATCAGAGGAATTTTAGCAAAGATCATGTCGGCAAAATTGTATAGCTCAGATCCGAGCCATGATGCAGTGGCAAATAAGGCGATGATGACGGCAATCAACTTGGCGACGAAGCCTAATGTCTGTTCCTGGATCTGAGTCAGTGCCTGTAATAGCGAGACTAAGGTGCCCACGATTGCGGCCGCCAGGATAGGCGGCATGGATAGCATCATCACCAGCATGAGTGTCTGTGAGGTAAAATGAATAACTTCAGCAACGTCCATCTTAGCTCCTAGCTATAACTCATGATTAAGCCATGGGTGAGTTGGGTCCAGCCATTGATCAATACGAAGAGCAACAATTTAAAGGGCAAGGAGATGGTCATAGGCGATACCATCATCATTCCCATAGCGAGCAAGATGTTAGATATGATCAAGTCGATGGCTATAAAGGGCAGATAGATCAAGAAACCTATCTCGAAGGCCCGGGTTAGCTCACTGACGGTGAAGGCCGGCAGTAAGATAAATAGGCTGTCCGGTTCGAGCCTATCCGAGTATTTTTTTGGCCATAATGTCTTGGTGGTCTCGACAAAGAATTCCTGCTCAGTATCACGTATGTGTTTCTTCAAGAACTCTCTGTAGGTATCTAAGCCTTCATTGGCAAAGCCTTCGAAGCTATCGGTATTATCAATGCTGACATTATTATCCTTGATGTAATCGAAGGTTTCGAAGCCCACGGGTGCCATGATGTAGATGGTTAATATGATGGCAAAGCCATACATGGCCATATTGGGGGGGATCTGTTGCACGCCTAGGGCATTTCTCAGTAAGGAGAAGACCACGGCGATCTTGATAAACGAGGTGGCCATGACCGCGATAAAAGGCACCATAGCCATCAGGGCTAAGGTGATAATAAGGTTGAACGTGTCGGGTAATTCAAACATAACTAGCTGATTTCTTGGTTGGTTAACTGAGTGATTCGAACCCCTAAGTGTTCATTGATCTTGACCAGTTCACCGGTCGCCAACACTCGACCATTGGCCTTGAGTTTGACGGCTTGATCTGCTGTATTATCCAATTCAAATACAAAATTCTCTTGTAACTGGCTCAGCTCTGCCACTGTGACTGTCTGCTCCCCAATCTCAAATGAAATATTGATGGGTAGGGATTGAATATCTGTTGCTTCTGAAGGCATAAGTTTCTCAGTTTCCGGTGCCGTTATGGTGACTCGATTATCAATCAGGCCACAACGCCATATGGGTTTGTTGGCGATAATCAAAACGGCTTGGTCATCGGTTAAGTGGTTTGAATCGAAGAAAATAATATCGCCATTTTCCAGTGATTGAGCCTGGTTCAGACTGAGGCTGGTGTGGCCAATGCGTAAGGCTAATGGCAGGGGTATGCTGGGACCAATTATCGATTCTGCCACTGGCAGTGCCGAGAAAATTAACTGGGGATCATTCTCTATCCAGCAGGTCAGGCCGGCATGGTTGCGGATAAAATTGATGAAGCCGGTTTTAGTCTGGCTTGGGCGTAATTCAACGGCTGTAAGAGCACAGAGCACCAGTTGCTGGCCAAATTCTTGAGTCAAAAATGCCTGATAAGGTGTGATCGCGGCGGTGATAAATTCCAGTTGCAGCAGCTCCGGCAAGATGGCGAACGGAGTGCTGGTCAGCAGATCGGCGAGGCAGGCTTGGACCTGTTCGGCTTGGATCAAACAGCTTATCTTGTTGGTGCCGATAAGGATCTCTAGCTTATAGCCATTCAGGCTGGGACGCTTTGCCAGTCCGGCTTCGATGGATAGCTCAGCGTCGACGGTGAATTTATATTGTCGGCTATAGACTCTATTGTTTAGCTCGAGTTCTTGCGCGCCAATATTTGGCAGTGGCAGGTTAAGCATCATTCTGCTCCTCTAACCAATCATGGACAATACGAGATTTCTGACTCGATTCCTGTTGTTGGTCCTGTTGTTGGTGTCCCTCATGGGCTTGTTGCTCATGAGTGGTGATGATCCTAACCTGCTGGTCGGTGTTTATTCTCTGCAATCTTTCCAGCAATTCTGGGCGCATCTGCTGCAATAATTCGGCGTTCTGACTGCTATGAACTAAGGTGATCGTGAGCCGATTGTTCTGCAGGAGTATGGTGATTTCTGTTCCCTTGAGCGGCCCTTGCTCTAACACCAGTTGGACTCGATCTTGACGGGCAAGATTGGGCACTAAAATCTGGATACGCTCAACGAGCTGACTGACCAAGGCGTGCAGCTGTTGGTTTCTCGGCTCGCTGGTCTTGATATTGGTTAATATTATATTGCCTGGGGTATTACTCGATGGGTTTGCCACTTGATGTAATATTGGAGCTGCAGCCTCATCCTTCGCTGACTCGGACCTTTTTCTGTCGAGCATGCTTAATCTGGGATCACTCAAGGGGAGACTGACCTCTTGAGCCGACATTTTTGGTTCGTTAACTGGCGCCAATATTGGCTGGATTTGCCCTTTTGAGGCTAATACTGACTCACTCTTGTCATTGATGACTCGCTTTCCTGCCGTCTGTTGGGCTATGGGGGGGCATTCTTTCGAGTAGATGGTCGAGATCTCAAGTGATGCACGGGAATGTGCCATCGTTTTTATCTCTGGCTCAAGCCGAGTGTCGTGTTTAGGCAAGTCCTTGCTGAGCTTGTTTGTTGAGATCTCAGCTGGCGCATAGGTCATTGTCAGGGTTTGTATCTCTGGTTCAAGCCGTGTGTCGTGTTTAGGCAAGTCCTTGCTGGACTCGTCTGTTGAGATCTCAGCTGGCGCATAGCGAGTTGCCTGGATTTTTATCTCTGGCTCAAGCCGTGTGTCGTGTTTAGGCAAGTCCTTGCTGAGCTTGTTTACTGAGATCTCAGCTGGCGCATAGGTCATTGTCAGGGTTTGTATCTCTGGTTCAAGC
>NZ_JABSSM010000101.1 GCF_013214165.1 Shewanella sp.
CCCCCCCCCCCCCCCCCCCCACCCCCCCCCCCCCGCCCCGCCCCCCCCCCCCCCCCCCCCCCCCCCCCCAAGGCAGGCCAGCACATGCACTAATTTTTATAGCCTTTTAATGCAAGTTGGCGCACCAGACAATATTTTTGGTCGAACCATTTCATCTCATCATCATCCATGATGACATAAAAACCGCGTACCTCCCCATAGCCCCAGAGCTGCCATTGGCGATAGTACATACCATCTTGAGTCCACCAACGGCCCGTATCGCGTTCGTTACCTTTGCCTTCGGTTCGTCCTAGCATGGTGCCATCCCTGAGTAGATCGATAGTACAAGAGACCCCATAGACCATTTCACATTCTAAGATCGCGCCAGGGAGCAGTTGCTTAAGGGCATCATTGCTCAGCAAACGTCCCTTGGCATTACTGAGTTTTTCTTCAAATTCGGCAGTCAGTTGATGTATCAGCTCGGCAAGCTTGCACACACCTTCGCGGATCCGCTCATTCGGTAAACTGGTTATCCCCATTCGAAAACAGTTGCCAGGGTAATCTTGGCTGGCAAAATAACGATTAACAGGCTCTATCAAGATCCCAATCTCAGAGGCTTTCTCTCTTAGATATTCACCATCTAGCTGCTCAGGCCCAGTGATCCAATAGGCGGTTCCGCCCTCGATGGGGCCAGTATTGACTGAATTAGGCAAGTAGATATTTAGCGCCTCTCTTAGGGTGAGCCAACGCTTGAAGAAGCGCTTATGTAGTTGCATCATAAAGGCATCGTAATAACCTAAGGAAAGAAAATACGCGACCGCTCGCTGGTTATTCAATGGTGGGTGGCGCATAATCATTTTTCTGAGCTTCTTAAGTTCGGTGATAACCCCCTTCTCTGCCACAATAAAACCTATCTGTATGCCTGATGCTAACACCTTAGACAAGCAAGAGATGTAGACCACGCGGTTATCCCCGTCTAAACTTCGTAGCGCTGGATGAGGCTGCCCAAGAAAATTACTCTCGAACTCGAAATCATCCTCGATAATGAGAAAGTCTTGCTCTTTAGCCTTCAATAACAAGTCATCTCGCCTGGCCATAGACATAGTAATGCTGGTGGGAGTTTGGTGACTGGGAGTGGTGTAGATCACTTGACAGTTATTAAGCCTTGTATCGATCACCATGCCCTTATCATCGACATCTTGATAGACAATATTTGCCCCTTTACGCTGCAAGAGTTCACGCATCTCTGGATAGCCTGGCTCCTCCACCGCAACGGTAATATCCGGATCGATAAACAACTCGGTGACTAGATGTAAGGCTTGCTGACTGCCGACGGTGATCAAGATCTCATCCCGACTTGCCTGAATGCCTCTTCTAGGGAGAATTTTGGTTCTGATCTCGTCGAGTAACTTAGGATCATCTTGCGCACCTTGAAGCTCAGACCATAGATAGATCTCCTCGGTGGCATTGGCACGACGACTCGCATCTCGCCACTCCTTTACCGGATAGAGGGCCGAGTCAAACTTGCCATCGATAAAGGGGTAGGGGAAATCCTGCCAGTTACTCGGACACGATGCAGAATTGGTCTCTGCCACGGCTCCTCTAAACCTGTGGCGATTATCTGATCCTGCTAGGTTTTGCGCGTTTACTCCTGTAATTTTGCTCGCCATAGGCTTACTTACCTGCCCGCGACGCACCTCATCACTCACATAGATCCCGCTGCGCTCCCGACTGATGATATAGCCTTCATCGAGTAAAGACTGATACACAAGCACCACGGTATTTCTTGATACCTTTAGCTGCTGTGCCAGCTTACGCGAAGAAGGTAACTTACGCCCCGGAGCGAAGGAGCCAACTAAGATCCCCTCCACCAGCTTCTGACGGATCTGCTGCTGTAAGCTATCGCTAAGCTCAGGATCGATATGAATGAGTCGACTGATCATCAGAGCCTCGTAGATGTTAAGTTAAATGGCCGTGTTAATGCCGAGTTAATACTTATCAGTAATCTGTGCTCAATATCAAGTCACCTCAAGCAACAGACACTGACTCCTCATCGACAACCTCAGTCAGATCATCTATAAAAACAGGGCCTGGTAGGATATTCCTATCAGGCCCTGATACTTAAATGGGTTTTACTTAAATAACGAGTTCATTAAATAGCTGATTAAACTTTTCTAAACCTTCATAGATTAATTCATCAGATATGGTCAAGGCGGGTAAGAAACGAATGACGTTACCATAGAAGCCACAGGCAAGCAGAATGAGGCCATGCTCAGTCGCCTTAGCTATAATCGCCTGGGTCAAGGCCGTATTGGGTTGCTCGCTGTCACCGTCTATGACTAGCTCGACAGCGATCATGGCGCCTTGATTTCGCACCTCAGCGATCAGCTTTGGATAGCTGGCTTGCAAAGCCGTCAGCTGCTCATTGAAAGTCTGACCTATCTGCGCTGCACGGCGAACTAGATTCTCCTCTTCGATCACCTCAAGTACCGCGAGTGCGGCCACACAGCCAACAGGAGATCCACCATAGGTACCGCCGAGGCCACCAGGCAGAGGCGCATCCATGATCTCACTCTTACCCACAACCGCGGCAAGAGGAAAACCACCGGCAATGCCCTTAGCCATAGTGATCAAGTCGGGCTCGACATCGGCATGCTCGAAACTGAACATCTTGCCGGTACGACCAAACCCAGTCTGGATCTCATCGGCGATTAAGACGATCCCATGATGATCGCACAAGGCACGCAATGCCTGCAGGAACTCGGCTGGTGCGGCATAGAAACCACCTTCGCCCTGAACCGGCTCGACGATTATCGCCGCCACATCGCTGGGTGCGATATCCACCTTGAACAGATTTTCAAGTGCCTTGAGTGAATCTTTTACCGACACATCATGTAATACCATCGGAAACGGCGCATGAAAAATATCGCCGGGAAACGGCCCGAAAAGATGCTTATAAGGGCTAATTTTCCCAGTCAGTGCCATGGTTAGGTTTGTACGACCATGAAAGCCACCGTTGAAAGCTATAATGCCGCGTCGGCCAGTATGCGCCCTGGCAATCTTGACGCAATTTTCTACCGCTTCTGCGCCGGTAGTGACAAAGATGGCCTTCTTCTCGCTCGGTCCTGGCGCTATCTGGGTCAGCTTTTCTGCCAACTCCACCGCAGATTCATAGGGATTGATCATCACGCAGGTATGGCTAAATTTATCCAGCTGTTCCTTGACCGCTGCCACAATCTTGGGATGACTATGGCCGGTATTACACACGGCGATGCCCATGCCAAAATCGATATAGCGATTGCCGTCTACATCCCAGAGCTCTGAGTTTTTCGCTCTATCGACATATACGGGATAGACATTCCCCTGACCACGGGCGATAACCTTAACCTTTCGTTCTTGTAAGCTATTGTTTGTCATTATTATTATCCTATTTATTCAATACTAAACCCCAAAAACTAAGATGAGGGCCCTTGGCCTATTCTTGTCTGCAGGAGGGGCTTCCGAGATTCGAGGGTTCCCTTCCTCTCGGCTAAAGCCGGTCCTACGACTTATCTATCCCACCCATACACAGATACTTGATCTCCATATAATCGTCTAAACCATACTTAGAGCCTTCACGACCGTTGCCCGACTGCTTAACCCCACCAAATGGCGCGGCAGGGTTAGATATGATGGCTTCATTGATGCCGACCATGCCGTATTCAAGCCCTTCGGCGACGCGCCACACTCGGCCAATGTCGCGAGAATAGAAGTAAGCCGCTAAGCCATATTCGGTGTCGTTGGCCAATGCAATGACTTCCTCTTCGGTGTCAAAGCTGATGATGGGCGTGACTGGGCCAAATATTTCATTGCTTGCCAAGGGCATATCATTGGTGACACCTGTCAGGATTGTCGGCTCATAAAAATTGTTGCCCACTGGGCTGCGTTTGCCACCGATAATTATTTTTGCTCCGGCGGCGACGCTTGCTTGCACTAGCTTATGCACGCCATCGACCGCTTGTGATGTGATCATCGGGCCTAAGTTAACCCCATCGGCCAGACCATCGCCGATCTTAAGCTTCGCCACCGCACTGGCAAACTTTGCGGTGAACTCCTGAAGCACGCTACCTTGCACGAAAACTCGATTAGTGCAGACACAGGTCTGGCCTGCGTTACGATATTTAGACACCAGTGCGCCTTGGACTGCGGCATCGATATCGGCATCGTCAAAGACGATAAAGGGCGCGTTACCGCCTAGCTCCATCGACACCTTCTTAACCGTAGTGGCCGCTTGAGCCATCAATATCTTGCCAACCGCTGTCGAGCCGGTGAAGGTGAACTTAGACACGTGCGGATGCTGGGTCAGTACCTTGCCCATCCCCTCGGAATCTAACCCCACCACTACGTTGAACACGCCGGCAGGCACGCCAGCCCGCTCGGCAAGCTCGGCCATGGCGAGCGCCGACAGCGGCGTCGAGGGTGAAGGTCGCACCACGAAGGTACAACCCGCGGCTAGAGCTGCCGCCGCCTTACGGGCGATCATGGCATTAGGGAAATTCCACGGCGTGATAGAGGCGACGACGCCCACAGGTTGCTTGATCACGATAATACGCTTATCGCCAGCAGGGGCCGGGATCGTGTCGCCATAAACGCGCTTGCCCTCTTCGGCGAACCAATCGATGAAAGCCGCACCATAGGCAATTTCACCTTTAGCCTCAGCTAACGGCTTGCCCTGCTCTAAGGTCAAGATACGACCTAGATCATCCTGACTATCCATCATCAAGTTGAACCAGCGACGCAAGATAACGGCACGCTCATTGGCCGACTTATTAGACCAGGCCGGCAGTACTTTTTTGGCGGCGATAACGGCCGCTTGTGTCTCTGGGACGCCGGCGTTGCATACTTGAGCCACGACTTGATCATTAGCGGGATTGATCACATCGAATCGCGCACTCCCACCATCCAACTGACTATCACTCCACTTGCCATCTATGTAAGAGCTGAGCTTCACTAATCCTGAATCGTTCACTTGTTGCATAATCACTCCAGTGTGCTGTCATCTGCGATGGCACCAGTTTCTTCTCCAGAGATGAGACTGGTACTAAAAATTTATCTAGCTATTGAATAGCAAAATTAACTCGGGTTAAATACAAAACAATAAACCTTATGTTTTAGGCCTGTAAAACTATATGCGGTTAACTTAGGTGGTAATTTGAAAAACATTAGCAATAAAATGAACAGTAAACACTCTATCATCCCCAAAGCGGTCACCGAATATGACTTACGCCTACTGAGAATTTTTCGCACTGTGGTCGAAAACCGTGGCTTCTCAGCATCTGAAGCTGAACTCGGCGTGACCCGCTCCACCATCAGCGTGCATATGTCTAGCCTAGAGAGCCGCATGAAGCTCAAATTATGCAGCCGCGGACGAGGCGGTTTTGCCCTGACTGAAGACGGTCAGGCTGTCTACCATGCCTGTATCGAACTGTTCGACTCGCTTAATGATTTTTCAAGACTGGTTAATAACTTAGGTGAAGAATTGAGTGGCGAGTTAATCATACTTTGCGCCGATCAGCTCGACACTCGCATGCAATTAAAACTGGCAGAGGTGGTGGAAAAGATACATCAGGCTCAACCACAGTTGCATCTGGTACTCGATAATGAAGCCCTGAAACACATCGAAAAATGCCTGCTTAAAGAGAAGGTCCATATAGGGTTACTCCCCAGTTATCAGCAGATCGAAGGCCTCGATTATCAGACCATATATAACGAACCCATCTACTTATGTTGTAGCCATGCTCATCCATTTTTCCAGCTTGAAGATGATGAGATTAGCCTTGAGATGCTAGCGCAGACACCCGCCATTCATCCCGGGATTGATATTGATGCAGAGGGCAGAGAGCAATTAAAACGACTCAATCTATGTGCCAAGGCTTATCAGTTTGATACCCGTAAAACCTTAATTCTCTCCGGCTGCTATATTGGCTATTTACCCCTGAGCTACATTCAACAGGAACTCGAGTCCAAACAACTCAAAATCATTCTTCGTGATAGCGCCTGTTATCAATTTAACCTTTCCATGGTGTCTAAACACAAGCCACGCGAAACCAGTAAAATTGAATTTCTCAAAGCAATATTCGATGAGGTATTTAATCAAGAATAAGCAAGAGGCATAAAACGCTTTCGGTAAAGAAGGAGCCTGATATCTATCTAGGTCGATGGCACACTCCAACCGAGATAAATACGCCAGTTCACACACCGAGCTAAGTGAAGCCTTCTATGATGCGCTGAGCATGATGGCCGCGGGAAACTAGACTGGGTCTCTAAACGCTAAAGAGACATTGTCACACAGGTTAAGCTAGCGATAAATTTATGTTTATTTACAAAGTGCTCAGACACAAAGAGCTGTAAAGAAAGAAGTTACTTAGTCTAAATAACTAAAATGTAGTACCCCTTTGCTACCCCTTCGCCAGTCAAGTCACTTACATTAGCCCACCCTTTCGTTATTGGCATTAACTTTTGATTACGGGCACAAACATGATCAATGTATTGACACGCTTTAAGGCACAAGGTGGCAAAGAGCAAGCACTGCTTGAGCTTCTCAAAAGCGTAGTACAACCGACTCGGAACGAACTGGGCTGTGTCAAATATGAACTTCACCAAGAAAATGAAAAGCTGGGACATTTCATCTTCATCAAGAGCTTTGTCGACCATGCTGCATTCGAAAAACATAAAAATACCGGACATTGCAGACGTCTAAAAAAAGAGATACCTGAACTCATCGCTCAAGAACCTGAAATTATCATCTTATCTCAACACGCATAACCGGATACGAGGTCATAAGTAGTGCTTCCTAGGTAAGTTAGTGTAATTGGACACTCCCCTGATGGTAATAAAGATAATGAAGATATACAATACCTTGAAATTCAACAAATTAAATAATATTGAGTGTGCGAATAAAAGTCATGGATAATCTGTTTTTCGATAACCCTACCAGCCATTACTTGCCTATTCAAAAATCCATTCGCATCCAGGGGCATGTGACCAGCATCTCATTGGAAAAGCTGTTTTGGGATCTATTAGATCAGATTGCAGAGAGCCAAGGTGTAAAAAGAAACCAGTTTATCGCTAGCCTCTACATAGAAGCGCTTAACCATCACGGTGATGTAAAGAATTTCACCTCATTGCTTAGATCGGCCTGTGTGCAGCATATCTTGTCGAAGGATAATGCATAACTCGATCTACTAACACAGTAAATTCAGCAACTTAAGTGCTATTTAGCAGAGAAAAACCTTAAGAGCTGTTGCCAGCTCAATGTAGGCACATATCCCGCTAGGCAAGATCCCTAGCTGAGAAGTCGCGAGGCTTCACTATCTCGAATAAAGCCACCGATGAAGATCTGGGGTCTCAGTCCCTATTTAAACTTACTGAGTAATTCGGCGTTAAAGTCTTCAGCCACCACGGTCAGCTTGCGCTCACTAATTCTGCCTTGAAGATCACTGATATCTTTCTCCAACTTGCTCAGAGTAAGCGTGTTGTTATCTAGCAGATAAACCTGCTTCTGACTCTGATAATAGAAACTTAATATGATCAAGGCATCGATATCATAGTCAGCAGCAGCGGCCTTGATCTTCTTCAATCGACGATAGACACGGTTATGCAGCGCTTTGAGCTTCCATACATAATAGACCTCTACCAGATAAGGATGATGTTTAAAATGCGTCAATATGGCCGCAGAAACAATGGCCGCCAAGATCACACCGAGCAAGTTCCATTGAAAATTCCCAGTCGCCTCGGCGCTCATGTCCTTAGCATCACCAAACAAGGCAATAAGACCAGTCCCAAAAGCCAACGATAGTAAGATGAGACTAGCAACCAACGTGATTGTGACGATATTCAGGTGCTTACGATATACAACTTTATCTATCTCTTGTAACTTCATGCTTTGACCCTTTGTATTTCAAGACAAACATTTTAATTTTACTACCCTGGCTTGTATAGCCCGAACTTACTCTTTTCGAATAAATATCTTGGTTCGGCTCTGGCGACAAGATGCTATAAAATGAGTGTGCTTGCTCAAGTTAGCACTAGAAACTGTCGTTAATAATCTTATGCAAAACAATAATAATTAAACGCTTGCCTTCTCAGTTACAACTTGTTAACAATAGCATTGCAATACATTAAAGCTAGCTACACAGCAATAGCACTAACAAACAGTGAGATAGCAACATATATACTCATCTGATAAGAAAAAACAAGATGGAAGTAAAAACATCTAGACGTCTAAATTGACAGTTGTCTATTTATCTCATATCCTGCCGACTATTGAGATCGACCATTTTGCTTATGCCGACCGATTTTAAGCTTAAGAATTAGTGACAAGATAAGAGAGAAGACTTTGACCACATCGACCAATGCCTCAGCAAGCGCTCCAAAAAATAGTACCAATACGCCAACGGCTTCATTTATTGCCCTACTGCCATTGTTTCTATTCCTCGGCCTATTTATCGGCGCCGGAGTTTACTTCCAGAGCCAGGGCGTTGATTTTGCTTTCTATCAGCTACCCAGTGTCGTCGCTATATTGCCAGCAATTATCTTTGCCTTGATCATCTCGAAACAGAAGCTCAACCAGAGCATAGAGACGTTTATTGCCGGTATCGGCCATGCCAACATCATCGCCATGTGCCTAATCTACTTGCTCGCTGGTGCATTTGCTGCCGTGGCTAAAGCCACAGGCGGAGTGGATGCCACTGTTGCCTTGGGTCTGTCACTGGTACCATCTAGCTTACTCTTACCCGGTTTCTTCGTCATCGCAGCCTTCATCGCCACTGCCATGGGTACCTCTATGGGCACTATAGCGGCAGTCGCACCTATCGCACTCGGCGTTGCCAACGAGGCTCAAATAGAGCTAGCCCTGATGGCCGGTGCTGTGATTTCTGGCGCACTTTTTGGTGACAACCTCTCGATCATCTCTGACACAACCATAGCGGCGACACGTACCCAAGGTTGTGAGATGAAAGATAAGTTCAAAGAGAACCTTATCTTCGCTATCCCGGCGTCGCTCATTACCTTGATTGCCTTCACCTTCGCGGGTCAAGGTCAGGCCGATGTGGCCGCTCAGGAGATAGACTTTATTAAAGTCATTCCTTACCTCACCATCTTAGTATTAGCGGTCTCGGGACTGAACGTATTTGTCGTACTGACTATCGGCATCTTGCTCGCCGGTATCACAGGCCTGTTCACCATGGATTACGGCGTGATCCAATTCGGTCAGGATATTTATACCGGTTTTGGCAACATGCAGGAAATCTTCATCCTGTCTATGCTAGTGGGCGGTCTGGCGGCACTGATGCAACAGCAAGGTGGCCTGGCATTCGTCAGTAAGCAAATTGAAACCTTAATCACGAAATTCTCCAAGGCCAAGGGAGGCGCTTCGACTCGCGCATCTGAACTCGGCATGGCAGGCATCGTTGCCCTCACCAATACCTGTGTCGCCAATAACACGGTATCGATCGTGGTAACCGGCGATATCGCTAAAGAGCTGGCTCAGAAACACCAGGTGGCCCCTAAACGTGCAGCCAGCATCATGGATATTTTCTCCTGCATCATACAGGGACTTATCCCCTATGGTGCTCAGGCCCTGCTTCTTGCATCGGTCTTCAGCATCTCACCACTGGAAGTGGTAACTCATGCCTGGTATTGCATGATCTTGGCCTTAGTTGCTATCTCAATTGTCATCTTGCGTAAGCGTGCCAGTTGATCCAGCCATGCTGCTTGAAAACGGCTACGACTAATCTGATGTTGCAGCTTAAATAGGGCAAATTGATATCCAGTTAAGCTAAACATGATCTTGCTCCCAAGACCTTGCTTTAGCTGAAACGATAGGGATATTCAATGTCGACGTCATTTATAAACGTCGATAGAAGTGAAGGAGTGCAGCTTACTGCGCTCCTTTTTTTATTTTTGTGATCCATATGCCCACCGAGAAAAACTTAACACTGTTGCAAGGCGAATTAAAAACATTCAACCCATCATGATCTACACGGATTAGTGCTGATGATCTTTATCGGTGCATCCGGCCTCATCTATCAGCTCTTCTTTAAACCTGACTGATAACTCTTCTTTAAACCTGGCTGACAGCCTTCTTTAAACATAGTGGCAGTTAAGCTGGTTTAGATGCTAACCTTGCGGTTAAACTATATTGATACCAATTGGTAGTACCAGCACTATGCCGCTTAATGACACCAGATAACACCACTATTCGTCTGGCTAAATACCTTGCCATGACAGGTCTCTGCTCCCGCAGGGCCGCGACTCGCTATATCAGAGACGGACAAATCACCCTAGATGGACGCCTAGCCAACCATATAGATACCATCAGCTTAACCGACAGCAGTTCAGGCTATATCAGCCGAGAGATACTCAAATTCGATGGCGTGCTTATTGAGGGAATCGAGTCTAAACAGTACTGGATGCTCAATAAGTCTGTCGGCACTGATTGCCGCCTCTTGCCCCACGACCCCTGCTCTTTATTACATTTACTGCCAATTAGCCCCAGACTCTACCCTGTAGGCCGCTTAGACAAAGACTCCCGCGGTCAGCTGCTATTAACCAACGATGGTCAATTAACCCAGAAGTTAATGCACCCGGAGTTCGGCCATAGCAAGACTTATCAGGTGCAAGTTGATCGCACGTTCGATGACATTTTCTTAACCAGCATGGCCCAAGGCGTCAGCTACCGGGATGTCACCACACTTCCCTGTAAGATGAGCCGTCTTGCTAGCGACAAGTTTGAGATCATACTCACCCAAGGGCTTAACCGACAGATCCGCCGCATGAGTCAGGCATTAGGCTATAAGGTGATCGACCTTAAACGGGTAGAAATTCAACGCTTAGCGCTTGGGGATCTCAAAGAGGGACAGATGAGACAGCTGACGGATGCAGAGCTAACCAAGCTTAAATCAGCCTTGGAATGAAGGCTGGTTACATTTTCTGATTTAGCTTCTGGCTGACTTGGTATTGGGGAGTGTATTTGAGGTCGTTCCTTCTGGGTAACCTTTCGCTTCCCAGCGGGGTATGTGCACTCTCTGCTTCGAGAAAGTTCTGCGAGGCGCTGCAAGTAATCTGACCTCCATGGACGGAGGAAATGCCAAATTTTGTATGGAACAAAATTGGCCATGGAAGCTCTGCGACATCAAACAACGTCCATGTTTAACGGCCAGTTCGGCAAAATATGTCCATATACAAAGGCCAGTTCAGCATCCATGCTTCTCGTTCATAGGCTCATGGCTATGCCATATTCACCCAGCCTCTCGTTCGGAGAGTATAACTTCGTGATACCTCACCCTGTTTTGGAAGCTCGCAGCCGCAT
>NZ_JABSSM010000102.1 GCF_013214165.1 Shewanella sp.
AGTCACAGATAGATCCAGACGACCGTAGAAGTTAGGTCCATCGGCTAGTGCGCCGAATGATGCCAGCGTTAAAACCGATGCAACTGATGCAGATATTAGCGTTTTTTTCATGTTTAAGTGCTCCCAAGAACCTAAGTTGTTTCCATTTTATAATGGTTATTTATGGTTTATTGTTCTTGCTGCAAGGGGCCATCCTTGTAACAAATATGGGGCCGAATTTTACAGTTTTATGTCAACGAAAATGTGGGCACGATCAAGGTTTTACAGCCAAGCTGTTGGTTTGGCAAGAATTTGTGATCCGTTTAACATTTTGGTTTGTGTTCCCTTCTTGCACTGTAAAAACATAACACCTAATGAGACGCTTTCCGAAGGACTTATGGATTAGGGCTAACTTGAGCGGCGCGTTAACCTCATCTATACCTACATCGCATGGCGCAGCAAGCTATCTTCAACAGGGTTCTTCTCTGCCAGACTTTACCTGCAAATAAGACAGGATTTTTTAGTCTTTATTTATCAAATGAGATAATATCTGCCCGCTCATGTTTTTATGCCGCGAATATTCTAGTTTCAACACTATACTATCTGAGTTGTATGTCTGGGTGGTATGGGATGAGACTGGGGGAATTACGCAGCCTCATTTTGTAAGTTACCATTTATTTTTTTGTTTGGAGATTTCGTTGGAAAATCAAGTGCATTCAGCAGCGTATCTTAATCGATTTGCCGGTATTGGTCGTCTATATGGTCAAAAGGCATTAACGCTATTTTCTCAATCTCATGTTGCTGTTGTAGGCATAGGTGGTGTTGGCACTTGGGTGGCAGAGTCTTTGGCCAGGAGTGGTATAGGTGAAATTACTCTCATCGATCTTGATGATATTTGCGTAACCAATACCAACCGTCAAATCCATGCCTTGAAGCAGACCATAGGCGAGTCTAAGGTCGAAGTCATGGCTCAACGTATTGTGCAGATTAACCCTGAGTGCAAGGTAAATCAGGTAGAAGATTTCATCACTACAGACAATCTAGGTGAATATTTTATTGGTAAGAAGTACGCCAAAGAAGATCAAACTGGTGTGTTAGATTATGTTGTCGATTGCATAGATGCAGTGAAACCTAAAGCGGCGATGATAGCTTGGTGCAAGAGACAGAAATTGCCTTTAGTGACTGTGGGCGGTGCGGGCGGGCAAGTTGACCCAGCGCAGGTTCAAATAGCAGATCTTGCTAAGACATATCAAGACCCACTGCTCGCTAAAGTGCGTAATTTATTGAGACGTGAGTATAATTTTTCTAAAAATTTACAGCGTCGATTCAGTATCGAAGCCGTGTTCTCTACCGAGCAACTGGTGTACCCTCAGGCTGACGGTAGTGTCTGTAACAGCAAGGCAAATGTCGATGGCAGCATGCGCATGGACTGCGCCTCAGGCTTCGGCGCCGTGACGGTTGTCACCGGGACATTTGGGTTTGTCGCCGCAAGTAGAGTACTGATAAAACTTGCGAGCAAGGCTAATAATCCCTCCTAGAACCTAGAACCTAGAACCTAGAACCTAGAACTGATTCAGCTGACGGACTCAGAAGCGTGTCCGTTCAACTCATTGCCTGTTTAATCTTGTGTCATCGGGAAAGAGATCAGGAAGCAAGCGCCACCGAGTTCACATTCCGGCTCAAACCTGATGCTTCCTTTCAGCAAGATAGCGGCATTATAAGCGGCCGAGAGTCCAAGCCCTGTGCCGCCTTCGTTACGTGAAGTGGTATAGAAGGGCTCGAAAATATGAGTTGCCGCATCCCTCGATATCCCTGAACCATTGTCTTGTATCGAGATATTGATATTATTATCGACTACATTCGCTCGGATGATGATGATGCTCTTATCTACCTGCTTAAATGCATGAGAATATGCGTTGGAGAGAATATTGGTGGTGATCTGCTTCAGCAGACTCAAGTTGGTTTCTATCTCTAATTCAGGGGGAATATCAAACTGTACTTCGACCTCTTGTTTATCGAAGAGGATCTTCATGGATTCATGACTATCTATGAGAGCCTGTTTCAGATTGAATGCCTTCAACTCTTCCTGATTTTGCTGGGCTGCTATCGTCTTAAACTTCTGTATCAGGGTACTAGCCTTAGTGATATTACTGATAATTAACTCACAACTCTCTTGATACTCTTCTAATATGGCGTGAATTTCTTCTAAGGTGGTGTTCTCACCATGTATGAGCAAGATCAACTCTTCGATATGTACCAGCTGAGAGGTTGCAGCAGTTAAACAGATCCCTATGGGAGTATTAATTTCGTGTGCGACTCCAGAGACTAGGCCTCCCAATGCCGCTATCTTTTCCTGTTCGACGAGTATCTCTTGAGTCCGCTTTAACGCCAAGAGAGATTGCTCTAGCTCTTGAGTTCTCTCCTTTACTTGTCTTGCCAACTCCTCTTTATAGCTGGTTTCGAGGGCTAATAACCTCTCTCTATCGGTCAATGCGTCTTGCAGTTCTTGTTTCGATTTATTGATGTCCGAAAATGACGTTCTCAGTTGTTGTTGCATGGTATTAATCGCCGCTGAGACTTGATGGAATTCGTCTCCTTGCTTATCGTTCTGATCGAATCTTAGCGGTTCAAAGGGGCTATCTAGATCTAATCGCTGACAATAGAGGCTGAGCGTGTGTAGGTGTCTCGCGACCATGTACCAGACTAAAAAGAGGATGAAACCCGCGACGAGAAATGTTTTTATGGCATTAGAAAGTAAGATTATGATGGCTCTATCCAGCAGTTTTTGGTAAACGGCTTTAAGATCCGCTTGGATCAGTAAGGTGCCAACCGCAAAGCTGTTACTTCCAGATCGATAGAAGAGTTCGAATGTTTTTTCTATGGTATTTTCAGGCGTTGGGGTACCTGAGGTCCAGACCTGACCGCTATCATCGATGATAGCAATATAGGTGATGTCGGGAAGCTGAATCAAGCCATTAACTTGTGTGTTTATCAATTTTTCATCTATCACCCAGATACTAGCCGCTAACACATCTAAGTTAACTTTTTCGATACTGGTAAATTGACGAGTGATACGATTTACATCGCTTTTATAGTCATTTACCAGTTGGAAACCTGTGGTGATCAAGGTGATTAATGAACTAAATAATATGATCGATATTGTTAGCTTACGGCCTATCTGGCTTTTGAATAATCTACTAGTAAAAGTATGCATGGATCCTTTTCTTGAGCATTGAGAGCTAAATCAGACTTGCTCACTTTCGCCTTCGAATAATGTCAAAGTAAGCATCCCCCCATAAGCATAGTCTGCCAATCACCTACTGAGTGAGTTAGAGGCTTAAAAATTAACAAAAAATCTGAAATATCGGCGATCAATATTTTAATGAAATTGTGGCATTAATATTGCTTTGATTTGCTTAAGTACAGTTTTTTGACACTAGGTATCCTTATGCAGAAAATAAAGACACAGATATTTAAACCGTCGGTTCCTAAGCAGCTGATTTTGAACTCTATGCTTTGGTTAGCTATCGTGAGCGGGGGCTTATTATTCGTACCTACAGGTATTTTGACGTCAGTAAACTTAGAGTCAGTGGTTAGTGCCAACTCTCATTTCATTGGCTTAGGTTTTATCATAGGTATCGCTTACTTGATCACTCAAGTGGTGAGCTATTTCTTAGATGAAGCCATCGGCGTATTAAAAGCCAAGCGGACTATTGAAATCATCGAGGAGAAGGTGCGGCTCTTGGACCCGACCGAACGCGCACTTTTACGTGAGTTTTTTCTTCAGGGTGCGACTGTCTTGACTCTGCCACAAAATGAACCCGCGGTTAAAAGCCTACTAACGACGAACATCATCGAGCTGTTAGGTAATCAAAAGCATTATGTAATACAGGGCTCTACGGCTGATTATAAGATTTCGATGCGTGCGAGAACTTATCTGAATCGACAAGTACTAAGATTGCCGGTTGGAGAGCCAAGTCAGGAAGAGATGCTAAATCTAATAAAAGCCAGGCCAAATTTTGCTAATAATGTCACAGGCCCAAGAAAACAGGTCGCCTAAACCTAATGCCAGGTTTGGCTGATATTAGCTACAAACTAGCAGTCAGTATTGGCGTAAATATACGGGATCTAGAATAAAAATAGGGGGCAATATGCCCCCTATTGGATTAGGAAATGCACCTGTTTAAGCTGCAACCCATATCGAAATAGCTTTGCACTTATTCCGGCTTAGACTTTTGAATAAACATCCACATCAGGTATCCCATAATACCGACAGTGCAGAAAATTACTATCATTGACATCAGCCCTATTGCGTTTCCAAACATCAAATCTAACCAGAAAGCCATAGTGAAATCCTCTTTCAAAATTTATTTTTTGTACATACCCCTAACTTAATCTGGTTTTAATGTCAGCTTGCTGATCTCGATCAATAATCGCTCTGAATCATTATCAAATTACATTGTTTTTGTTAAAACTATGGGTTGGATCTGCTTTTACTTATTTAGTTTGCGCAAGCTAGGGACTGCAGAAGGTGATAGTTATGTACGCATTAATCTGACTGTAATCCTATGTGGAGTATAAGATAAGGGTGAAAATTGTTCGGTCAGTTATTTTCTGCTGTTAAAGACTTGCCATTAGTCGTCTCAAAGGTATAATGCCGACACTTACTGAGGTCTTAGCTACCTCGGTTAGTCTATTTGATTAAGCCGGTGTGGTGGAATTGGTAGACACGACGGATTCAAAATCCGTTGCTTTCGAGCGTGACGGTTCAAGTCCGTCCTCCGGTACCAATCCCTTTTATTAGGGAAAGGAAGAACCTGCTTTTTAGCAGGTTTTTTTATGCCTGAAATTTAGTTTGAATTAGGGCTGCATTGCTTTTAGAAGATCAGTTTTTTTGAATTAAGTAGCGTCGACTACGTCCTTCTCCAATCGGGATTAATATCCCTTTTTCAACCAAATCTCTAATATCTCTTGCGGCAGTTGCATCTGTTGTCTTGGTTATAGCTTTATATTTTTTTCGAGAAATACCATCGCTAAAATCCGTTGTTTCCAATAGTTTAGTAATCACTTTTTGTTGCCTAGCATTAAATGTTGTGAGCTGGTTTTTTTGCCAAAAACGAGTTGTTTGCATGACTCGTTCAAATTCTTTCTTGGCATCTATTGCAGCAATCTCCACCATTGATAAAAACCAGACTATCCATGCGGTTAAATCGAGGTTATTGTTTTCATCTACAATCTTTTCATTGCTTCCTAACTCATAACGCTGATGGCTTTCTAACAGTTGATAGTATTCATTACGGTGATTTTCAAAAGCTGATGATAAAGAAAATAAACGCAGGTTAGTATGCTCTGCCTCGGCTAAACAGCGCTCAGCAATGATCCGAGATAAACGGCCGTTACCATCATCAAACGGGTGAATCGTGACAAACCAAAATTTAGCGATTGCAGCCCTGATAAAGCTTGATTCGTTTGATGAGGTATTGAGCCAGTTAAAAAACAGATCCATCTCTTGCTCTACTTCGCTATTTGCCGAACCTGGCGCTTCGAAGTGGACCTGTTGCTTACCGTATCGTCCCGAAACTATCTGCATAGTGTCATCACGATAATCACCGATAGTCATAGGTGTGATTATCGGTGCAACAGGGAAAAGCATTTGATGCCAATTTTTGACGACGCCATGATTGACTTGTTGCTCTGTCGTGCGGATTGCAGATAATAAAAGCTCGACCATAGCATCACTTTGCTGGTTAAACTTATTCCCTTTACCAATACCTAATTTATTGACGATGCTAGAGCGAACAGAGTCTCGATCATATAACTCTCCTTCAATTTTGGCGGAGGCTAGTGTTTCATCAAGTAATATTGCAGCTTCCCAATCTAAACGTTGCTCAAGTGATAGGATCTCACTCAATTGCTTTAATGGTGACACGGCTTGTATGCATGACTCTAGCTTGGTGATAACGATGGTTGTATCATAAGTAAAGTTAGGCCAGTCTTTCAGTTGCCAAATCCACATAATGCCTCCCTGAGTTGTTTAGGCCTGCTAATCATCTCAAATTATGAGTCGATTAAGAGTGTTAATCAACTCATTTATCCTTTTCTCATAGTAAGAGCAAAGTTTACTGTGACAATGTCTTTATGCAAAGAATTTGCAAAGGTGTTTTTTATGGTTTTTAGCAATTGATATATAACATGTTTTTAGGGGTGCTCTTTTCAAAATCCGTTGCTTTCGAGCGTGACGGTTCAAGTCCGTCCTCCGGTACCAATCCCTTTTATTAGGGAAAGGAAGAACCTGCCATTGTGCAGGTTTTTTTATGCCTGACGTATCGTAAATCTCTCAATCTTCCTTTCTTCGTTTCAACCTCTAATTATTTTTACTGCAAGCTTTGCATGGTTTGTCAGCTCCCTGTGAGGCTTATTTTCTGTCGTTACTGGTTAGCTTTAACTCGTTTCTGCCTCAAAACTTGCTAGCCTTCGAATGAAGGCTTAATACATTTTCGCCTTGGTTTATTTTGTTTTAGTTGTCTATTTTCGTCATTCCGGCAGATCTTTTGATCCGGAATTCAGTGACCTTTGCTGTTGGGATATGTCATTGAAGGCCGCCCCTTCATTGTCACTTATCGCCTCTCCGGCGAGGCATGTGCACTCTTTACTTCGACAGTTCTGCGAAACGCTGGCTCTTGATTTCATAAGAGTCTTCCCTGTGGGCTCTGCGATGGCATCCATGCTGCCGCAGCTCACCGCCGCATCTACACTGGCTGTTCTACAAGATGGGTCGCTTCGATTTTAGAGTGGGTGTTATTGCTAACTTGAGAGGTTTAATCATGGCTGGCACCATTCTTTCTTCTTTCGCTACTTTGGCCGCGTTCAACAAGCCAATAGAGACCCGCTGATATTGATGATATCAAAGCATAATAAAAAAATCCGAAACCTAGAGACAGGACTCGGTTTTTAAGCCTTGATAAGATCAGGTAAGCGAACGATAAACCATTAAATGTTCGGCATTGGCTTCACCAGGATTTTCATCTATTAAGATCTGTAATCGCTTCAGTTCCCTACCAATGACGTCAGGTGAGTTTTATAACCACCGTCCATACAGAAACTGTCCTTCAATTCATCTGGCGCAACATAAAATGGCTTTAATGGATAAGGAGTTGATACCCCAGATGGAGTGCCAACCTCATGGTGTTCAAGCGGAGTAATAAGAGAGGCAAACTGCTCCCTAATAGTCAAGCTAGTGTCAACCTCCTGAGCAACCCACCCCTGCTTAAGTTTTAGCGGGTAGGTATAGCTATAAAACAACTCACCCTTGTTGTCCCCACCCTCCAGCATCCGCTCCAAATCGGTCTCAACCAAACCGGCTTTGACTACAATAACCTTCAAATTGTAAGTGACGCCGTTTGCTAGGATTTCGATATCCGTCAGCTCGCGCCACTTCTCGATAGGCACCGTTTCCGTGATTCTCTCATGCCGTCCATTCACCAGTGTTTCGATGGCGACAAACACATCAAGCTCGCTTGGGTGCAAATCTGTATTAGGGTTCAGGGTATAGTATAGGTCGCCAGTGATTTTAGTAGGCAAGCAACCATATCTTATATATTTTGTTCTAGTATGATAACAACTGAAACCATCGTCACTAATTTTCCCCCAGCTGGCATCTACAACTGTCCCATTTTTGTAAGGAACTTTCCCTACGCTGGCTTTTACACCAATAGACGGGACTGTCACCATGGCAAAAACACCTAATTCTTCGTTGTAGGTGGGGTAAACACCATTGCTACTGAACGAGCTTGATTCAAGAGCCTGCTCTGCATTCAATGAACCCGGTGTAACAATATGGACGCTATCGCTATTACCAAGTACGCTCGTTACCCCGCGTAAAGCCATTTCTCCCACCAATACGCTCGGCATAGGTGGTGGCAGTTTGAACCCTATTACCTTGGTCTGTGCGCTAAAGTTGGCAAATCCAAAGATCGACGACAGGGTAGATAATGCGGCTTTAGAAATAGGCTCCGGACTGGTACTCGCCAAAACATCCAGCGCTTCTCCTGCTTTTTTAAGGGCTATCGCAGATGGATCGCTAGAGCTCCAGTTTTTTTCATTATAAACAGCCGTGGCATAGTCACTTTGATATTTAAACTCATGATATAACGCCTGGTAGCTTTTAAAGGATGATGCACCTACCTGTGTATCCAGCCCAGAGTCGTTAAAGTAACTGGTTAGATAATTTGAATCTACAAATCCATTACTATCTCGAACAGGAACACTATTACCGCTAAAGCGCCCTGTCAGGCTTGTTTCTCCGTTTTGAACCGGAGATATTTTTACGGTTAACACCGACTCGTAACAGGACGTGCAAGGATCATAACCTAGGTCAAAATCAGCGTAAATCCATTGTTTTTCCTCAATGGCAATCAGGGCAACCATAGCAGTAACCTTGGTGCTTCCAGCTGTTCTGTTCAGGGGAGCCGAGCCATAGGGGGCAAACAAATTGGATGCAACCCTGCCATTGCGGTCGTTATGACTCAATTCAATGGCAGCTGTGTTAAAGGTACCAGGGGAGTGATCGTATAAGGCCACAACTCTTAGTTTTCCTGTGTATCGATTGTAAAGCATCACATAGGGCAGCCCATAGGTTTTCTGAGTAAAGGGCACGTTGGCTTGACCACCTTTTAGCATGTGATAACCAAGGTTATGTTTCACTAACTCCCAACCACTTTCAGGCTGCATATTTGGCAGTTTATCCTGTGAGTTTTCAGGAGCGGAAAATGGGTAACGTTCTAAGGCGTTCTGATAAAATGGACTACGCAAGGGGACTTGTTCAGTCGGATTGCTACTACCGACATAACCGACATAAGACCACTTAATGACACGCCAGTCAAAAATGTTGGTCTGGTAGTCATTCGCCGTACCAAAGTCAGTATTTCTTTTATCCACAGGTACCAAGGGGCTATCCGGGTTGGTAGAAATCCGAGCTTGTTTTCTTTGATAGCTGTCATCATACTCGACCTCGTCAGCAAGCTTTAACTTCCACAGCCCAGCATCTTCTGCAACTGAACGAAGTTCAACTGCTTGTCCATCAACCATTGTCAGGTACTGTTTATAGTACTTATTTTTAAAACGAAATAGGTTATCGCCAACCGTTTCAACCTGCCAACGGCACTGTGGAGAGTCTGGCAACGAGACTAAGTCCACATCTGATGGACTAATCAGACAAAGGTTTTGGCCATTTTGATCCTGCCAGGTCAATGTCCCATCAGCATGAGAACGGAAGATTTTCCATTGCTGGCTAGGACGTCTTTCTTTCAAGAGCCCAATCTTAGCTGTATCCTTACGGTGACGCGTAGCATACACAGACTCGATTCCAAACCGGCTTAAGAGAGTGTGATCTTTATTTGGAACCAGGTGATATGCCTTGGTTAGATCAAAAGTTTCTAAGCTCTTAAGTATTTTCATTGAAGACACTTGCTTGGCCAGCACTCCCAAGTCTTGATCACCACGCACTAACACCTCGGTACCTTGGTAATTCGAATGCCTATACAATTTAGCCGCAAGACCGGGCGGGAAAGTTATCGATTGAGCCACATCATTAAACGTAGACAGAAACCATACATCCTCAGCTGAACAAAATCTCTGTCCCGTTGCGCTTTTATACTTATAGAAGCAAACTTGACTATCGGCGTCGAACGCGTCATCGCGAGTGACGGTATAAACTCTTTTGAAGTCTCTTGTGGAGTCATTTTTACTCGGATAATATGTTCCTTTTGTCCAAGTCCTTGCTTCAACAAGTTCTTCCTCAATGCCATCAAATCCTTGTTTATATTCATAACGTCGCAAACTGACTTTATAACCTTTATCGACAGTCAATTTGGTAACGGTGAAAGCTGTCTGCTCAATGGTCTCGATATCAGAAATACACGTTCTGTCTGTCGGTTTAGCACCTGCGTAAACACAAACA
The DNA here is from genome assembly GCF_013214165.1 of Shewanella sp. Taxonomy (GTDB): domain Bacteria; phylum Pseudomonadota; class Gammaproteobacteria; order Enterobacterales; family Shewanellaceae; genus Shewanella. The sequence continues at coordinate 9,938 of NZ_JABSSM010000102.1, forward strand.
GGTGTATATTCTGTATATGCCTGAACGGGAGATATCAGCATTATTCCTGCAACGGCAAGTCCCGACATTTTAGCGAAAAATTCCCAGCAATAACCTTGTTTTTTCCTTTTCAAACATTTGCTTGGGGAGGGAGCTATAGCCTCATATTTATTTTGTATACACTTAAACATTGAATATCCTTTATAAATATATTTATAAAAAACAATTGCAAGCACTACCGATTATGGGCAGTAGTTCTAATCTTAAGTACTACAATAAAAGCGGAGAACCATATTATTCAGAGATGATTTGTTAACAATGGTCAAACTGATCGTTATCATTTAGTTAGGCATTAGTTAGCATTTTCTTGTTGCCGATTAAAAAAATTTTAATCGGCCATGTATTAAAATTGTGACAAGCTTGACTGATAAGGGGGAATACTTGGCGAGTGAGCCAACTTTTATAGAATGTTAAACAAAAATTCCCAGTTAATCCATTGCGGCCTTATTAAATAAGCTGAAAGCGTGATCCAGCAATCAGTTATACGCCTACAGGTCTCAATAAAATTTTGTGTGGGGATATCAGTTATCCTTGGAATCTACGATATGCCTTCAGATCCGCTAGAAAAGCCATAAAATCAAGCCACACATCATAAAAATGAAGCCATTGACTGTATACTGATCCTGATATTGCGACCTCTAACCACCTGTAAGATATCGATTTATCTGGTTTAAATAATCATGGTGATGAATTCTATGTAACCGAGATAAGTGGACATCCATATTATTCTGGGTATAAAAAGGGAGGCCAAGCCTCCCTTTTTATTGCTGTATTACTTTAATCTTGCTCTAGCTCTGTAATATCTTCAGTGGTAAGCCCAGCATGTCATCCCCCGAGCCTGCTAAGTACCAGATGATGGCGATCAGGGCACCTACGGTGATAAAATACCATAGGGTTGAGAATATCTGTC
>NZ_JABSSM010000103.1 GCF_013214165.1 Shewanella sp.
GCCATTGCCAGAGCCTTGATCAATAAGCCCAAACTCGTGTTAGCCGATGAGCCTACGGGTAATCTGGATGCCGCCAGCGGCGAGGCGGTCTACGAGCTTATTCAAGAATTGGCGACTCAGTTAGGCACGGCATTCGTCGTGGTGACCCATGATAGTAAGCTCGCCTCCAGAATGGACAGACAGTTACACATGGAAGATGGCAACTTGCGCGTTTTAGACTTAAATGAGCTAGCAAGTGAGGCTTCATGAGTCGTTTATTATCAAAAATTTGTGTGGGGTGGCGCTGCTATCTTGTTCGTCAATCAGATCACCTCGTAAGTGAGGCTGCATGAGTCGTTTATTATCAATTTGGGTGGGGTGGCGCTTCTATCGCGCTCGTCAATCTAATAGCTTTATCAGCTTTATCTCCTTTGCCTCCACCGCTGGGATAGCCCTAGGTGTTGCCGTATTAATCGTAGTGTTATCGGCGATGAATGGTTTCGAGCGAGAGTTAGAGAACCGATTACTCGGCGTGGTGGCCCATGGCGAGCTTACTGGCGTGAATGAGCCCATTGCTCATTGGCAGAATATTGCCGCAGATGCCGAGAAGATACCAGGCATATTGGCCTCGGCCCCCTTCATTCGACTCCAGGGTCTGGTGCAGAAACCCGGTGGATTTCAAGGTCTTAGCGTCTTAGGTATAGACACAGAGAAAGAACAGAAGGTATCTGTTATCTCTGACTTTATGTCTAAGGAAACCTGGTCGAAATTAGCCAAGGGTGATGAAAATAATATCGTGCTTGGTAAGGGCTTGGCCGACAGTCTGGGCTTGAGTGCCGGGGATTCCTTGAGTCTCTATATGCCAGATGTCTCGCATCAGAACCGAGAAAATCAAAGGATTGCCTCGGCTAAGAGTCATCGCTTCGTGGTGGCTGGGGTGTTTGAACTCGGAGGTGAGCTGGATCTTAGCACCGCCTATATTCCCATGAAGTATGCAGCTTCGATTTTAGGCATGGGCCAGAGGGTATCGGGTGTCAGAATTAAGGTTGAACAGGTATTTGAAGCACCCAGATTGATCAGAGAGCTTGGCTATAGCCAAGACCTATATCTCTACCTCAGCGATTGGACACGGACGCAAGGTAACCTTTATCAGGATATTCAGTTAGTCAGGGTCGTCATGTATCTGGTGCTTGCCCTAGTTATCGCCGTGGCCTGTTTCAATATAGTGTCTACTCTGGTGATGGCGGTTCGCGACAAGCAGTCTGAAATAGCAATATTATTGACCATGGGCATGAAGCGGGCCTCTATTATGATGATATTTATCGTTCAGGGTGCCCTTAACGGTGTGCTGGGGTGTGTTTTGGGCGGGGTGTGTGGCGTCATAATCGCAGATAACCTGAGCAGCATAGCCAAAGGTATCGAAAATGTCTTAGGCATAAAACTCCTGTCCGGCGATGTCTATTTTATCGATTTTCTGCCTTCGCAGCTGATCTTGTCAGATGTGTTTACTGTGTTGCTGCTCGCCTTTATCATGAGCCTGCTGGCGACGATATACCCCGCCTGGAAGGCGAGTAAGACTCAGCCAGCGATGGCATTGGCTGGGTGGTAAATAAATAAGTAAGTCCTGTCAGCAAGGCTGTAAGATCAAGGTTGCGATAGAGATAAGGCGAAATTTGTCATTCCCTTGTCTCTATGTGACGCCGCTTTCGCTAAATTAAATGATGACAGATCATAGCTTTATCTGCACCTGAGCGATGGTGATCACTTCACACTTTTTCTGCTCTTCCATTTGAGCAAGATGGAATATCTCCATAGCGTCTTGATTAAAAAGTATCCAACCAAGGCAAACGCTGTGCCTAATACCAGGCAGCCCAACATGAAGGGCGGGCCTATGGTGAACACGGAAGCTTCCACCCATCGCCAGGTCGCCTCGAATGCAAATTCTTGGGGCGGGTGGCCGAGTATCTTGGCTCCCAACATATAGGCCGCATAAAACATGAAGGGCATGGTAACGGGATTCGTTATCCACACAACTGCGACAGCTATGGGTAAATTACAATTGAAAACAATGGCGAGCGCCGCCGCCAGTACCATCTGAAATGGCATGGGGAGCCAAGCGACAAAGAGGCCGATGGCAAAGGCTGCAGGGGCCGAGCGACGATTGAGTGCCCATAGATTCTCTTTATGTAACAGCTTACCGAACATCTGCAAGTGTTTGTGATTCCGCAGCGTTTCGGGTTTAGGCATAAACTTTTCGATGAATTTTTTTGGCATAGATTGCAATTACTGTCTTAACTTATTCAGTATGAATCGATTCATTTTTGGCTTCAGCATAAGCATTTTATCCAGTCTCTTGTGGCCGGTGTTACCGTCAACACCTGTATATATAGCCTCAGTTGTGGTGGGTCTTATTGTGCTGAAACGAACTCCTGTTATTGCCGGAGTACTACTCGCGGTCGGGTGGGTTTCACTTTTTGTTCAACTCTTATGGGTTGATGAACCACCGAACTCAGTACAAAACATCATCGTGAGGGGCGAAATCATAGCACTAGTTGGTTCAAACGGCGACTGGCTTAGCATGGATATTCGTCAATCGAATGTTAAAAGTGCAATTTATTTATCTAAAGTACTCAGACTGAGTTGGAAGCAAGCCCCTAAATTGGCGATGGGTGAGCAATGGGAGTTAGTGGTAAAGCCCAAACCCATCACTAGCGTATTAAACCAGGGGGGCTACAATCAGCAACGCAGTTTTCTGAGTCGACACATAGTGATGAAAGGGAGTGTGAAATCAGGCATTAAGATCGGAGAGGCCTGGTCCCTCCGCAGCAAAATAGTCAAGAAATTGAAACCTGAGCTGGCACATTTTGCTCATGGGGACCTGATGTTAGCGCTCTTGCTCGGGGATAAGAGTCTAATCAATAGCGAACGTTGGCGCTCATTAAGAGTATCTGGCTCTGGGCATCTGATCGCCATCTCTGGGCTGCACCTTTGTGTCGTCACCACCTGGGTATTGTTTCTCTCTCTGTTTTTACTGACACGCTTTAAGCCTAGCCAGAGTCGGAAAAACATATTGATAGCGGGCTTGTTCTCGGCCGTCGCCGCCATATTTTATGCTTACCTCGCGGGGTTTTCTCTGCCGACGCAACGTGCCCTCATCATGTTACTCCTCTTGCTTACCATGGGGCTGATGAAGCGTTTCTCCTCACCTTGGGAACGTCTGCTTTATGCCCTGTTTTTTATTTTGCTCTTCGACCCTTTGGCTTGCATGAGTGCCGGTTTCTGGTTGTCGTTTTCAGCGCTGGGGATTATTTTCCTCACGTTATCTCAATGGACAAGGCGTGAATCGGCGCAGGAGGCTGACATTGGCCCCCTGCTGAATGTGAAAAATAAATTTGCCATGTTCTGGTCTGTACAGTGGCGTTTAAGCTTGGGCTTAGGCCTGATCCAGGCACTGCTCTTCGGGGGGATTTCCGCCTATGGCTTGCTGTTCAACCTTGTCTTGGTACCTTGGTTTAGCCTAGTGGTCATCCCAGTTTCATTTTTATGCTTCTTGGTATGGGCTGGTGGGCAGGTTTTTATCATCGAGTTGACGCAAATATTTACCTTAGTCGACCTGAGCCTAGTGCCCATGAGTCTGGGGTTTGGCTTGATTGAATCTTTGCCTGGTGCATGGATAAGCGTTTCGGGTCAGACCTTAGCTTGCCTGATTTTTTTTATGTTAGGCCTGCTGATGTTTCGGGGTTCACAGCACAGATGGCGACTGGTATCAATAAGCTTGTGCATACCCCTGGTGCTCAGCGTGCTGTTTGGGCTAGTCGCGCCACCCCAGAATGAGTGGCGGCTTCATCTACTGGATGTGGGGCAGGGGCTTAGCGCCGTTATTGAAAAATCAGGTAAGGCGCTGATATATGACACAGGTGCTGCCTATGGCACTAATTTCAGTTATGCCGAGAGGGTTATTCTCCCATTTCTGAGATTTAGAGGACTCGATTCCGTCGATTATCTGGTACTTAGCCATAGTGATAACGATCATGCTGGCGGTGCCAAGCTATTGCTGGAGAGTTTTCCCCATGCCCGAGTCATTACCGATATGCCTGAGTATTCGCAGCTCAATTGCAGACCCAAGTCTCTACTATGGCAAGGACTTAGGCTAGAGATATTGGCGCCTATGGTCCCAGAAGAAGGGAATAATGGCTCTTGCGTGTTAAGAGTGAGCGATGGTAACCATCAATTGATGTTATCCGGTGATATCGAGAAAGAGGCAGAAGCCTTGCTGTTGAGCAGCCAGCAAACTTTGCCGAGCGACGTCTTAGTGGTTCCTCATCACGGTAGCCGTACCTCTTCCACTGTTGCGTTTATCAATCGAGTCTCCCCGCAACTGGTTCTGTTTCCTGCTGGGTTTAATAATCGTTATGGCTTCCCTAAGAAAGAGGTTGTAGAACGTTATCTGTCAACGGGCGCCAGGGTGTTAGTGACCGGGAATGAGGGGCAGATTAGTGTGATTTTTCACCATGGTGAACCTAGTGTCAGCACTTACCGCGGCGATCTGGCGCCTTTTTGGTACAACAGCTTGTTTAGGTTTGGTGAGATTAACAATACAGAGTAGAATGCCTTTTTTGAATTATGAATAGACTCGTTAATGACAAACTCTTCAAATCAAGAAGTCTGGACCGTATTTAAGCGCCTAATGGGCTATATCAAGCCATTGAAAGTCGTGTTTGGCTTCGCCGTTCTTGGCTTGTGCATGTATGCCGCAGTCGATGCCACTTTTATCGCCGTGATTAAGCCCTTTATCGATGGCGGCTTCGGCGGTCAAGTCGGTCAGGTGACTTCATCATCGGCTGTCACCAATATTGATCTTGGCACAAGTGATGGCTTTGGCGCATCGAGTAATGTGCTGATGATGGCGCCTATCGTCGTCATTGTGCTTTTTAGCCTGCGTGGTTTGGCTAATTTTCTCTCTACTTATTGTATCTCTTTCATGAGTGCACACCTGATCATGGATTTGCGCCAAGAAGTGTTCGAGCATTACCTCACCCTTCCTGTGAGTTACATCGATAGGGAAAATTCAGGTAATCTCATCTCCCGTGTCACCTATGATACCGAGCAGATAGCGCGTGCTACAGGTAGCGCGCTGATCAGCATAGTCAGAGACAGCATCACTGTGGTCGGCATGCTCGCTATCATGTTCTTTTATTCTTGGAAGCTATCTCTGTGCATTTTTGTCATTGGGCCTATCATAGGCTTGATCATATCTATCGTCAGTAAACGTTTTCGTAAGGTCTCTAAGCGAATACAAGCCGCGATGGGCGGTGTGACCGCAGCAACTGAGCAGATGATCAAAGGTCATAAAAATGTGCTGGCATTTGGCGGCCAGGAAGCCGAGTCTGAGCGTTTCGCCGTGGTTAATGAACAAAATCGGTATCAAAATATGAAACTGGCTATGGCGCAATCCATCAGCCAACCTCTGGTTATGGTGATAGGCTCATTCGCTCTGGCCTTCGTCTTGTATGCCGCGAGCTTCGAGGGCATGCAAGAGGAGCTAACGGCGGGAACATTCGCTACTATTCTCGGTGCCATGCTGGCCATGCTACAGCCAATCAAGAGCCTGACTCGTGTCAATGCCGAGTTTCAGCGCGGTATTGCCGCCTGTACCACAGTATTTGAACTGTTAGACACTAAACCCGAAGTCGATACTGGTACCTATAAAGTCGAACGTGTCAAAGGTGAGCTTAGCTTTAATCAGGTGAGTTTTCGCTATCCGAATCAAGACAAGCTTGCATTGAATAAAATCGATTTTTCAGTCAAGCAGGGCCAGACCATAGCCTTAGTCGGGCGTTCCGGCTCGGGCAAGTCGACGATAGCGAGTCTGATCACCCGTTTCTATACTGGCCTCGAAGAGGGAAGTATCGAGCTTGATGGTGTCAATATAGATGACTTTGGGCTCAAGAATCTTCGCTGCCAAGTTGCCCTTGTTTCGCAGCAGGTGACCCTGTTTAACGATACCATAGGCAATAACATCGCCTATGCATACCCAGGTGAAGTGACCCAAGAGCAGATCATTGAGGCGGCAACGCTGGCACACGCCATGGAGTTTATCGAGTTACTGCCCGAAGGGCTAGATACTCAAGTGGGTGAGAATGGTGTCTTGCTCTCCGGTGGTCAGAGGCAAAGAATCGCCATCGCTCGGGCTATCTTGCGTAATTCGCCGGTACTCATACTCGATGAGGCAACATCGGCCCTGGATACCGAGTCAGAGAAAGCCATTCAATTGGGACTGGATAACTTGCGACATAACCGCACCTCGATAGTGATTGCTCACAGATTGTCGACGATCGAATCTGCGGATCAGATCTTAGTGATAGATCAAGGTGTGATTGTAGAGCGCGGCGATCATCAGTCCTTGCTAGCTCAAGGTGGCGTATACGCTAACTTGTATAAAATGCAGTTTAGCAGTTAAGTCATGCAAGCATTTGTCAATAAACTTTGGTATCCGGACAAGGATGCTCATCCGGTCTTTAGGCTGCTTAAGTATTTGTTATTGCCATTGACCTTAGTGTTTTGGCTGGTGAGTCTTATCAGGCGATCCCTGTTTAAGTCGGGTCTGAAACAGAGTCATAGCCTCCCTGTGCCAGTTATCATTGTCGGTAATATCACAGTGGGAGGCAGTGGTAAGACGCCCACAGTCATTTATCTTATCGACTTGCTCCGCAAACATGGCCTAAAGCCAGGCGTGATCAGTCGCGGCTACGGGGTTAAGTTCGAAGGTGTAAAAACAGTCGAGCCACAGATGCCAGCGGCGGAAGTCGGCGATGAACCTGCCATGATAGTCGCCAGAACGGGAGTGCCCATGGTTATCGGGGCCGACAGAGTGATGGCGGCGGAACAGTTGCTTACCAATACCCAGGTCGATGTGATCATCAGCGATGACGGCTTGCAACATTATCGACTCGGGCGTGACATAGAACTAGTTATTCTCGATGGTGAGCGCCGATTGGGTAATGGCATGCTATTACCTTCGGGTCCTCTGCGAGAAGGATGTTGGCGCGCTCAGTCTGTTGACTTCATCTTAGTCAACGGCCAAGCACGGGGTGATGAGTTTCAGATGGAACTCTTGCCTCAGGGTATCTTTCCCGTATCGCCATCTTCCAAGCATATTTATGCGCCTACCCCCGTGGTGGCCGTCGCTGGAATAGGTAACCCGCAACGCTTCTTCAATACTCTAGATGAACAAGGGCATAGCGTCATTAAGACACATGCTTTTGAGGACCATCAGCAGTTCACTCTCGATATCCTGATGCAGGTGGCGGGCGAACACCCGATATTGATGACAGAGAAAGATGCAGTTAAGTGTCGCGATTTTGCAAAAGATAACTGGTGGTATCTTGCGGTTGATGCCAAGCTACCCATAAGATTTGAAGCGGAACTCATGGACAAGGTTCATGGAGCCATGAAAAAGAAACAAGGAAAATCAGATGGCGTTTGATAGAAAATTATTAGAAATTGTTGCTTGTCCGATCTGTAAAGGAAAGCTGGATTACGATAAAGCAAAGCAAGAATTGATCTGCAAGGCAGACCGTCTGGCCTATGCCATTAACGATGGCATCCCTGTACTGCTTGAAAACAAGGCTGAGCCTTGGCAGGATGAGGCTTAAACCTCATAAGCCCTTGCCTAGGCAATATTAACGCTCCTATATGGAGCGTTTTTATGTCTTGTCCCATACAAGATGTACTCAATATATCGTTTACAGCTCATTTCACTTATTCACATTGCTTTAATTAACCCAGATCTTCATAATCGTCTGTCACTTTTTTTGGAGTTAGCGTGTGCCTGAACAAACTTTCGAAGCTGTCGTTGGAAAAATATTGAATGCTAACCAAGGGACCCGAGTGTTCAAGTTCGAGCATCAGGGTCAATTCTATTGGCTTAAACAAGCGGAGAAATTGACGGGGGCAATGCGATTTCTCAAGCAGAGTCCTGCTAAGGCATTGCAGGTTGAAGTTGAGACATTAACCATGCTCGCCAGTAAAGGTGCGCAAGTTCCTCGACTTATGTGTTCATCCTCAGATCACTTTGTTATTGCAGATGTCGGCCCGACGATCAGTTCCTGGCTCAGTGATAAGACCTTGAGTCAGGATGAGAAACAGCAGATCTTGAATGCCAGTGCGACCGCTTTGGCCAATTTACATAAGTTAGGGCTGGCTCACGGTCGACCGGCCTTGAGAGATATCAGCTGGAGTGAAGGTCAGGTACATTTCATCGATTTTGAAGCCAGTCAGAACAGTAAAGATATCGCCTATCAGCAGAGACGGGATCTACTGGTGTATATTCATAGCCTGTATCGATATATGGGAGCGGATCACGAGATGATAACCCCGGCTATCCAAGCATATCGAGATGCGGGTGGCGACGCTATCTGGCTAGATGCAAAACAGTGGCTCGCTTCCTGGCAGTGGATTTATCCGGGTTTGAGACTGTTTAAAGATATCGGCGGCAAAGATTTGCGCCCCATGTACTGGTTGTTATGGCACTTTAGGCAGATAGCATAATTACCCAGTTCAATTTACGGCTTAAATTTTCTAGCTCAACTTGCCGACTGAGCTTACCCGCTCAGTACAGGGGGGGATGTCATCAGCCCCCCTACTCATGCCCTAATCGCGTCGAATTGCCCCATCAACTATCTTGGTTCAGTTAATCATTTGTGCCCTGAGCTATTGTCCTGACTGGGGCGATATCCTACACTGCCTTATCTATGATACCGATTTTTTAAAACAAAAATATAAAAGGACTATGGGTGAAAAATTACATTCTAGCGAGCATATGTTGTTCGTCGTTGCTAGCGTTTCCGGCCATTTCACAGCAAGATGAGTTCGCGTTTGATGCAGCGCAGTATCGACAAGATGTTCGGGTGTTGGCCAGCGACAAGTTTGGCGGCAGGGCGCCCTTGTCTGCAGGAGAGGCCTTAACCTTAGATTATCTGGTTAACTCATTTAAGAAGATAGGCTTGGAGCCGGGTTATAAGGGCCGTTATTTGCAAGCTGTTCCCTTGGCAGAGATTAGCGCCGATGTGGATATGACACTCAGCATAGAGGGAATGACGTTTAGTCAAGGCGATCAGTTTACCGCCAGAACCCAGAGAATCGTCGACCAAGTTGAACTCAAGAATAGTGAGCTGGTGTTTGTGGGCTATGGCATTAATGCTCCCGAGTATGCTTGGGATGATTATCAAGATATAGATGTGAAAGGCAAAACTGTCATAGTTCTAGTCAATGATCCAGGTTTTGCGACTCAAGATGACGACTTGTTTAAAGGCAATGCCATGACCTATTACGGCCGCTGGACCTACAAGTATGAAGAGGCCGCCAGACAAGGCGCCGCTGGCGTATTTATCGTTCATGAAACCGCTCCGGCAGCCTATGGTTGGGGAGTGGTGCAAAATTCGAATACCGGCAGTAAGTTTACCCTCATTGACGATAACAAGAATCTGGGTCAGGTCGGGGTCATGGGCTGGGTGCAGCATGACGTAGCTAAACAAATATTTGCTAAGGCGGATCTCAATTATGAAACCTTGAAGCTCGCGGCCAGTAAGCCAGGTTTCAAAGCCGTCGATCTCAAGATGCAGGCAAATTTGCTGTTGAAAAATACCTTAGTGATGGCCGAGTCTTATAATGTTGTTGCCAAATTGCCCGGCAGCAATAAGGGAGATGAGACGCTTGTCATGCATGCCCACTGGGATCATCTGGGTACTAAGCTAGACGCACAAGGAAAAAAGCAGATATTTAATGGCGCTGTCGATAATGCCTCTGGCGTCGCCGGAGTACTCGCCTTAGCCAAGGCCTTTAAGGCAAAGGCTGATAAAACGCCTTTTAAACGAGATATTTTATTTACCAGCTTCACCGCCGAAGAAACCGGGCTGATCGGTGCCCAACATTTTGCCCAAAATCCGCCGGTGCCCACCAAAGATATCGTCGCCTTCCTCAATATCGATGGCATGAATGTCAACGATGGCGTGGATTACATCTTAGGTTATGGCCAAGGTGTATCTGAACTAGAAAACTACTTAAAAGAGGCCAGCATAGCGCTGAAACGCCATGTTAAAGCCGATCCGCGTCCGCAAAATGGTTTGATGTATCGCTCGGATCACTTTGCACTGGCTCAGCAAGGCGTGCCTGGCTTGCTGTTTATGAGTTTAGGCGATACGGATCCCGATTATATCGCGCATAAATATCATAAAGACAGTGACGATTACGATAGCAGCTGGTCCCTTGGAGGGGTGAAGCAAGATCTGCAGCTGATTGGTGATATCTTATCGCGACTCGCCAATGAGCAGGATTGGCCTAGATGGATCCAAGACTCAGATTTTAAAGCCAGACGTGCAGAGGATGGTCGATAACTGCCTAGCTCTAGTTTATATTCCATGAAGAAACACTGAAGCTTGTGTTTCTTCATGGAGCTAAGGTAATGTTCAATTACAGTTTCAGCCCTTCGTATAGCGTGTTAATCCATTTATCTGCGGTGCTGAAA
>NZ_JABSSM010000104.1 GCF_013214165.1 Shewanella sp.
ATTGATTGATGTTGCATGAGTTAAGAACACTTGTCAGTTGCTTAGGAATCGCGTTAAAATTCATCTTGTGCTCTCTCATTTTTGATTAGTGGTTCGCACTTACTATTTGATCATGAGATGAGCACAATTTCCATGTTTTATTAAATAATACTGACTAATCATATAGATATTTAGTTTTAGCTTAAGATCCTACGTATGAAGCAGGGCTAACGCATTTTAATCCCTGATTCTAGCAAGGTTGAGCGGTAATCATCATTTAGCGCTGCCATCTTCTTTTTACGCGCGATGCTGGCTGATTTAGTTTCATCTTGTTTAAGTAAATTCAAGGCTATTTTTCGCATCACATTAAATGCTAGCGCTCCATTGCCTCTACGGATCCTTGATTCATCTTCTCTGAACGTCATATCTAATACCAACCGGAAACAGGTGATCGGATAATCCCGGAATCAGTGATCGGTTTACTCCGAAACATGCACCAACTATTTAGCAGGAAATATTATTTTCCCTACTAAATGTGAGCGGCAGTAAGAAAATAGTTAAATAGTATGACTATGTCCCAACTTAATTATTTACCTCGTACTTATTCATCACGTAAAATGAGTGATGGTCTATTACTTGCTGCTTTAAAGGCAAGGCTTGCTACAGTAAGCCAAGTAATCACAATAATAATTACTGCGGCTAGAACGTAAACCCATACAGTTTGCTCGATACGCTCATTAAAATTAGCTAACCAGTCACCTATCAACCAATAACTTAGTGGATAAGCGATAACAATACTTACAACCACTAATAATAGGAATTCTTTGGCTAGTAAGTTCACTATACTTAAGCGTGTCGCGCCGAGCACCTTACGAATGGCGACTTCTTTTTGACGACGCAGGGTAGCAAACGATGCTAAACCAAAGGTGCCTAAACAGGTGAGGAGTATTGCCAATAAACTAAAAATGCTGACCATTTCTAAGGCTCTGTGTTCGTTTTTATGGGTGTTAACATAATCATCAGAAATTGAGCTTATGTTTACGTCGCTTAAATGTAACTCTTCGGTGATTATTTGCTGTACTTGTTTGCTTAGCGATGCCATATTGACATTTGTAGCTTTAATAACAAGATTACTTGTGCCGTGGATGGCGTAACCTAAATTTAACGACATAGGTAATACTTGTTGTCGTGCAGAGCCAATTTTAACATTTTCTATCACACCAACGATTTTGGCTTTCATATTATCGTATCTTCGCTCTATCAAAGTAAGACCAATCACTGACTCTAGGTCTTGATAACCCGCTAATTCAACCATGCGACGACTAACAATAACACTAATACTTCTGTTGTCTTGTGCATCACGATGATACCAATCTCCCCTAAACTGTGGAGAAAAGTCTCGCCCAGCAAGCAGTTTAAGCCCTAAAGTTTCAACGGGGTTATAGCTAGTTACAACAGTCGGTTGCATCTCTGATACTACTTCGCCATTTGGCCAAGTTAATTGAAAATCAAATTCCATATCATTAGTTAGATCAGTATTAGAAGCGGTAACGCTTTCAACTCCAGGTAATCTTTTAATCCTAGTAAATAAGCTGTTGTGACCATTTTTATATAAAGCCTCACTGGGTAACTCCTTTACAGTCAGCCTTGAAGACTTCTCATAACCGACATCTAGATTATCGATTAACTGCATTTGCTGATATAAAGAAGCTGTAGCTATTATCAACCCGATAGATAATGCACCTTGGAAACATAACGTAAGTTTCCGAACAAATATAGCAGTACCACCACGATTCAAATCGCCACTAAGCACGCGTTTAGCACTAAAGGAAGCAATAAATAACGCAGGATATAAACCCGATAATAAGCCTATAGCAAATATTACTACTACAGTTATTAACATGAACAGAGAGTCATAACTCAAACTTAGTTGTCTATCCATCATTTGATTAAATGGAGGTAAGATAAGTTCTACCAAAACAAATGCTATTAATCCAGCGAATGCTACCACCAAAAAAGATTCAGTTAAAAATTGCATAACTAGCTGACTTCTAGTCGCACCTAATGCCTTACGAACACCGACTTCTTTAGCGCGCTTTGCCGACTGGGCAATATTAAGGTTAATAAAGTTGATGCTAGCAATAAGAATCAATACCACACTTAAAGTAATGCATATTTGTAACATGATTAACGAACCGCCTTTCTTCATTACAAAGGGGCCATTACTCTCAAGGTGTAAGTCTTGCATATTGATTAACGTTGATGTCACGTTTGGGTCAGCTATCCAAGGCTGAAATATATGAAGTTCTTTAGTGAGTTGTTCGTTAAAAGTAGCGACATTAGTACCAGGAAATAACTTGTAATATACATAACCTTGGCCTCGTTCTATAAAGTTACTCGGCATATGAGTCAAACTATCAAATTTAAAGTGGGTATTGTCGGGTAAGTCTTTAAAAATTGCGCCAATAGTGTACTGACCATTTTCATGGTTTAGTCTGGTACCGACAACATCCGTACGTCCAAACAAACGTTTTGCTTCACGTTCACTTATAACTAATTGACCAGGCTTACTAAGTGCCACAGTAATATCACCCGCAAGTATCTCTAATTGAATAAAATCGAGGATATTGGTTGGTGCAACATATAAATCATTCAAGCGATGATAATTACCATTAACCTCAACTAAATTACTTATTTGAGGATCCGTTCCTTCAATATCGCCAAGACCAAAGGTTGCTTCTAGTTGGCTATTGTTTTTTAATTTATTGGCCACGTCAAAACCACTTTTTGAAATGACTTGTAAGCCTAGAGGGGTAAAATCTGAATGGGCTAGATAAATACGCTCATAAGTAGGATGTTGTTTATCGTAAGATAGTTCATTTTCAGAAAATAACGCCATTAAAATAGCGGCTGCTAAACCTATACTTAAGCCAACAACATTAAGAAAAAAATGCTGAATGTTTCTTCTTATAGAACGTAATGCAGTGATTAAATAATTGACTATCATGCTAAGCAACCTCTGCTGTTATGCCTGAAGGTCTAAGGACCTGATTGGCTTTATCTAACATAATTTGACCATCAAGCAAGCGCACTAGACGGTCGGCATAATTACCTTCTTTTTCTGAGTGAGTTACCATAATTACGGTGGTACCTTCTTTATTTAGTTCACGTAACATCGCCATAACTTCATCTCCATTTTTAGAATCTAAGTTACCAGTCGGTTCATCGGCCAAAATCAGTTTAGGATTAATAACTAAAGCACGGGCAACCGCAACGCGTTGTTGTTGTCCCCCTGAAAGCTGTTGAGGTAAATGGCCAGATCTATGGTCAATACCAACACGTTTTAAAATAGTTTCGACACGTTGTTTACGCTCACTCTTGCTGATTTTTTGATACAAAAGTGGCAACTCTACATTTTCATAAACGCTCAACTCGTCAATTAAATTAAAGCTTTGAAAAACAAAACCAATAGAAGCTTTACGCAACTCCGCTAATTTCACCTCGTTATATGCTGAAATGTCATTGCCAGAAAATTCAAAACTGCCGCTTGTCGGTGAGTCCAGCATACCCAATATAGATAATAGGGTTGATTTACCGCAGCCTGAAGGTCCCATGATGGCAACAAACTCACCCTCGTTAACGGTTAAATTAATATTATTCAGTGCCGTTGTTTCTAGATCTTGGCTGCGAAAAACGCGGCTTAAATTAGTTATGTTAATCATTATAATTCCTTTAGTTGACTTTATTTCAAGTTAGTTTAATTGTAATTGTTGAGCTTTATCGAAGTTGCCATAACTTGAAGTGATCACTCGATCACCTGGTTCTAGACCTGATAGCACTTCGAAATAGTCTTGGTTTTTTTTACCTAAACGAATATCACGACGCATGGCTGTATCACTATTTTCCTCTAGTACGAAGACCCAATTACCACCTGTACTAGAAAAAAATGCACCACGTGCCAACAACAAGGCATTGTCTTTATTGCCATTGAACATCAAATCGATATTAATGCTTTGGCCTCGCTTAATGGTGCCGATATCTTTAGGTAAATCGACCTCGATTTGAAATTGTGATTGGGTAACTCGGCTATCAATTTTACTGACTTTGGCGTTGACCTGTCTGTTTTCCAATTCAACCATGACAGCCATACCTCGGTGCACTTGATTTAGATAAAATTCATCGAGGCGAACCACGAGTTTATACTCGTTAGGGATGTCGATTTGCCCTAGGCGAGCTCCGCGTTCTTTCGACTCGCCAATTTCCACATCAAACTCACTTAAATAACCCGTAGATGGCGCCTTAATCAGTAAGTTATCCAAGTTATTACGGGCAAATTGCAGATTTTTTTCTAACATTTTTGCGCTATCTTCTAATTGTTCAACTTGTACCTTACGTATGCTATTTTCTTGTTGCTGTCGCTCTATGGTCAGTGCTTTTCTTGCTTCATAATATTTTAGTTCGTCGATTATCTCTTCGAGTAAGCTCTTTGCTAAACTCCCCGTTGAAACCAAGGACTTTGATTGCTGTAAACGTCTTTTTAAATGAGTTATTTGTAGCTCAATTTCTAACAAGTCGCGTTGTAAGTTCAGTCGGTTAGTTTCCATATTCATTTGCGTATTACGTAAAAAATTAAGTTGCTCAGTGACTTGAGCTTCACGCCCCATAACATCAAGTTGCAAGGTAGTATTACTCAAACGTACTAAAGGCTGGCCTTTCTCTACATACTCACCTTGCTCCACTAAGCGTTGTTCAACTTGGCCGCCAGCAACCGTATCAAGATAAATAGTCGTTTTTGGTAATACCTGGCCGCGCAAGCTCAATGCATCAACAAAGACACCTTGGCTTACCGCGTTAATCGTGACGCTATTGATCGCCAAGTTTTGGCTTCGTCCGCCAGCACTTGATTGGCTAAAACTATAAGCTGCCGAAATTACACCAAAAAACATTCCCCCTAAAAGACCATACTTTAAATACTTTTGTAGTGGAGAGCGGTTTATTTTTTTATCCATTGAGTATATTCCTACTAATTCACGATTAGGTTGATTTGTCTTAATTAGTAGGAGTTATTACAAGACTTGTGCCAAAACATAAATGCTATATAAAACAGCAGCTTGGAAGGTTGTTGTTTTTTCAGCGGCGGTAGGGTGTCCACTTATAGAACACTTCAAATATAACAAAGCGCCCATTTATGGACACTTTATGGCTGGACGACTTAATCGAATGTAGGTTAGACTAATAAAAATGTGGTAAATGGATAATCAAAATGAAGCAAGCAGGCTCAATTTTAATTGTTGATGATAATCCTGATATATTAATTGCTGTAAAGTTATTACTTAAGCAACATTATCAAACCGTCGTAACAACTAATAACCCTTTTGACATCGAAAAGGTTCTTAACGAGCAGAAAATAGAAGTGATCTTACTGGATATGAACTTTAACCATGATGCTATAAGTGGTCAGGAAGGTTTTTATTGGCTTAAAAAGATTATAGATCAGTACCCTTCAGTGGTTGTGGTACTGATGACAGCTTATGGTGATATTCAATTAGCCGTTGACGCGATAAAAGCGGGTGCTTCAGATTTTATTGCCAAACCGTGGAAAAATGAACAGCTATTACGTGCTATTGCTGCCGCATTTTCTCATGCTAAAGATAAACAAAAAATAGGAGAACTTACCCGGCAAACCCAAGGATTAAATCATGCCCTTAGCGGTCAAAAATTTGAATTTTTAGGGCAAAGTCAAACAATGAAAAAGGTATTTGATACTATTGAAAAAGCGGGGAAAACCGACGCTAATATTTTGATTACAGGTGAAAGTGGTACCGGTAAAGAGTTAGCCGCACATGCTATACATTTAGCGAGCAATAGACGAGATAAGGCTTTTATTAGCCTCGACATGGGCTCTATTGCGCAGAGTTTGTTTGAAAGCGAATTGTTTGGTCACAAGAAAGGTGCATTTACTGATGCGAAAACCGATAGAACTGGTCGATTTGAGCTCGCCCATGAAGGCAGTTTATTTTTAGATGAGCTGGGTAACTTACCCCTTAGTCAACAAGCAACACTATTAGCCGCGTTGCAAAATCGTCAGATCACTCCTGTGGGTGGTACTAAACCGATAAGTGTGAATATACGACTCATTTGCGCCACTAATGAACAACTATCTCAAGCTGTAACGGATAACCGATTTAGACAAGATCTACTATACCGCATTAATACCGTCGAAATACGCTTGCCGCCATTACGCGAACGAGTAGACGATATCCCCTTACTTGCCGAATATTATCTTGAGCATTTTAGTCGTAAATATAAAAGAACTTTAAGTTTGGAACCCAACGATATGCTTGTGCTTTGCCATTACTCTTGGCCAGGTAATGTACGTGAATTGGCTCACGTCATTGAGCGAGCCGTTATTTTAAGTGACAGTGACAGTGACATATTAGATATTCGGTCAGTAATTGTTGCAAACGTGCCCAGCAAGCCTGAGAAATTTGGTATTGGTGAGCCGAATTGTTTTCATGAAAATTATAATGTAGATAATACTAATCCTGATAGTTTTAATCTGGCAATTTTAGAGCAGCGTACCGTACGTGCAGCCCTTAAACATCATCAAGGGAATGTTAGCCAAGCAGCAAAGGGGCTGGGTTTGACTCGAGGCGCTATGTACCGTCGTTTAGAGAAATATGATCTTTAAGCAGATAATCCCCTACGACTTAATTAAATGGATTGTATGATATGAACTTTTTAAATAATCGCCATTCGTTATTATTTCTTATTAATATTATAGCCTTACTGGCTTGTATTACGCTGCTGACCCGTGTGTATACCACGATTGGAATGTCAGCGACTTGGTTATTGCTATTAGTTTTAGCGATATCGTTAATTGCTTCATTGTTGACACTATTTAAGCGGCAAGACCAACAGCTGATACAAGTAATTAGAGCTCTGGCTAATGGTGATCATACCTTGGGATTTAGTGCTCATCATCCAATGCGAGAGCATTTTAAGGGAGTTAAGAACCAAATGCAGTCAGCACGTTTTATTGCCGAACAACAAAGTGATTTTTTGAAAGCCTTATTGGTACACGTAGACCTTGCTGTTATTGTTTGCGATGCTCAAGGTAATATTATTGAGTCTAATCCTGCAGTTGCCAGGTTACTTGGAAAAAGTGCAGGTCACCTCAAAGAGCTTTGTCATATTGGCACTATCATTTTGGCTGCACAAAAAAACTTGCATAGTACCGTGCAATGGCTGCATGGAGAGCAGCAAGATACCTTCACCTTGCAAATCAGTATTGCTGAAATTCTGGGACAAGAATGTAAGATTGTCACTTTACAATCAATTCATGAACTGTTGATAAATAAAGAGCAGCAGGCCTATAAAAGACTTACCCAAGTACTCACTCATGAAGTTGCTAATACCATTACACCACTATCCTCTCTTGCACAAACATGTCTGGGGTTAATACCAATAAACCTGAACTTTATCGATGAAGAAAGCAAACAAGATTTAACCTTAGCACTTAATACGTTAGCTTCTCGTACCGAATACTTAAGTGAGTTTATCGCTAGTTTTAGGCAGATTAGTAACCTACCTCTGCCTAACTTAGTACCGACTCAAATAGCACCTATTTTAGAACGTATGCAAATACTTCATCGACAACAGTTTTCTGATTCTGATATTACTTTAACAATTGATATCCAAAGTCAGTATTTGGTAATGTTAGATAATGGCCAAATTGAACAGGTACTTATTAATCTTGTAAAAAACGCTATTGAAGCGGTACGATTAAATATAAACCAACATGTTATTCTGGGGGATAATGAGATTGAACAAGGTAGAATTTTACTAACCGTTGCACAAAACAGTGCTCAACAGCTCTATATTGAAATAGCTGACAACGGTGCGGGTATTGTGTCAGAGGCGAGAGAGATGATTTTTGTCCCTTTTTTCACCACCAAACAGCAAGGGTCTGGTATTGGTTTGAGTCTTTCAAGGCAAATTATGATTAATCATGGCGGTGATTTAGTTTTTCTTACTCGCCCCAAAGGTGCTTGTTTCAGGTGTATATTTGGGTAGCCTATGTTCATTCGAGTCTTTTAAATTCCAATATTTGCATATAACCTAATTTTATGTCTAGACTTTCCCATTTTTTGCTTCCGCGTATCTATCTTGAAAGATCAGATCACGCTAACGACAAAAAGTTCATTCGACTTAAGAAACCAGGGCTAACGCATCAACGTCTACTTGTTGAACAACCCCATGCTTTCGAACAAATATTCCTCATTTAGACAGCAGAGTCTGCGCTTGTTAGCCATGCTCAGCGATCGTGATTTGTTTTGCTTCAACATGTTTAATATCCATTGTCGAATGACCGCTAAATTTTCACCCGCAAATCCTGCTCGGGCTTGGAGCTGATCTTCTTTAAATGCTACATCTAAGATCCAATGCAGATGGTTTTCTACCGACCAGTGCATTCGCGTTGCCTTTAGTGCTGCGGTAGCCTCAAGTTCTCGGCTGCTTATATAATAGCGAACATAATCACTGGTTTTGTTCTTCAAAGTTCGTTCGGCTTGAACCGCGATGACGATTTTTGCTTTCCATTTCAGACAAAGTGGCAGACTGTCGTCAACGGGCATGACCCAACAACGTCGGCGTTCCTTTCGGCCATGCAGCTTATCAAACTGCTCATCGAAAGCAGCCCCTAACTCATCCGTTGGCGTATTATCCCAGTGAGCCTGAAAGAGCTGTTTCGCTTCATTACACAATTTTGGTTGATTGTCCTTCACCGCCAGCAGGTAATCACCGTCTTTCTCAAGGATAATGCTAGCAATTTTGGTCTGTGTGCCTGCTGCATCAATACTGACTAGGCACCCCTCAAGTTCCAGCAGTTTGAGCAGCTTTGGGATCGCTGTAATTTCATTCGACTTATCCTCTATCTTTTGTTGGCCGATACACACTCCCAAATCAGTAGACCAAGCGTTAACCATGTGGATCGTTTTATTGCCACGTCCTTTGCCTGCACCGCGAAGCGCCTTTCCATCAATCGCCAATTGGCCAGTGACCTTTTCATTGCCGATGATGTCTTGAACCCACTCTTGGAAGATTGATTTGAGACTTTCTGGAGGCAAAATGGCAAACACTCGGTTAAAGGTGTCGTGGGATGGAATACCACCAGGCAAAGACAACCATTTCTTGAACCATTTTTCCCGCTCTCGGGCAAACAGAGTGATCTCAGTCCATGTGTCAAATCCACACAGCATGGCGCATGTAGCCATGAACACTACTTCTGATAGGATATGGGAACACTTAGACTCAAGACGTGGGTCAGCTAAGGAATCAAGGTATTCAATCAAGGGTTTTTGGGACATAAGTAGACACTGCTTGGTTAGCATCAGGTGAATCCCCTGAGTGGATAGCTAAGCAGATGGGGCATGCCAATACAAACATGCTATTCACCGTCTACTCTCGCTATGTACCCAACTTAACACGTAGAGATGGCAGTGCATTCGAGAGTTTTTTAAACCAAAAACTAAGAGGGTCAAATAATGAAGCCGAGTACGATTAAAAACCTAGCGCAGTACTTATGTCACCGCTTGTATTGCTCACCAACCGGTAATGAGCTGATCTGCCTATTAGGAAATGATAACAGCACACATAATATTGATGCTCTTATCAGTTGGATAAAGCAACGGTATAATCTTCAACAATCAGTGGACTTAGATTGGTGGGATTCTCAACTAAGAAAGCACCTTTTATCAAAAGGTGTGGCCATAGACTGAGTAAATGCAAACGGTTTTATCACTTTGCTAAGCAAAACACACTGCCAAAATATCGCAGTGTTTTTTGCTTAGTAAAGCCAGCTAATGAACTAGAATTTGAAGTTCCTCATTGAATTATTTATCGTTCAAATAACAATCAGTAGTCACGCCG
>NZ_JABSSM010000105.1 GCF_013214165.1 Shewanella sp.
TGGTTATCCTAGCGAGTAACAAAGCCAACAGCATAAACAAGCCCAATAAGGAATGATGTACTCATTAGCCCCACATCACTAAGACGGCAGCCAAGGCGATGAGTATCAGTGCCAACATATCTTTTATGTTCACTTTCTGCTTGAGCCAAAACATGGCGATTAACAAGGTGAAGAAGACCTCAATCTGGCCTAACGTTTTCACGTAAGGTACGGATTGAAGTGACATGGCACTGAACCAACCGATAGAGCCCAGGCAACTCGTAATGCTGGTGAGTAAGGTGAGTCTGGGTCGCTCTATCAAGGCAGTTAATGTCTGCTTGTCTGTGATTAACAGATAGGCGAGCAAGACCAGAGTTTGAATGGTGATGACGAAAAGTAAAACCCAGGCAGCTCTGTGGGGGAAAGGTAAATCCAATATTAAACTGGCCTGACGAACCCAGAGAGAAGTCAGCGCAAATAAAGTCCCACAGGCCAAACCTATCAAGGCCGTCTTAAATGAGATGCCTCTGAACCCTTTGGCACTGCTCATCATAAATACCGCTACGCCGCCTAGTAGCACACCGAGCCAGCCTAAACCGGTAAGCTGAGTACCAAAAAACAACACACCTAATACGGCAGCGACAAGCGCTTCACTCTTGGCAAGCCCGGCTCCCACAGCGAAATTTTTAAGTTTGAACAGCTGCACCAGTAATACCGTTGCCAATATCTGCACAGCTGCAGCACCAAGTACATACAAGCTGAACTGAAGCGATATTTCAGGCATGCCCACCGGTTGCCAAAGATACAGGCTGCCGAGATAGAGTGCAGCTATGGGACCGGCCCACAGGAAACGCGCCAAGGTGACACCGGCGACCTTAACCTCTTTACTAAGTTGACTCTGAAATGCATTACGCCAGGCCTGCATAAAGGCGGCTAGGAAGGTAAAGAAGATCCACATAGGGTACGACGGCTTCTTAGAAAGAATGGAAAAGGGTGGCTAAGCATATCCCATAGATGAACCACAGGCGATATCAGAGGATGGAAAGTTAAATATACTCAACAAAATGAATTAAAAAAGCCCCAATCAGATGACCGAGGCTTAGCATGACAAAGAAACTGCTTACTTGCTGGTATCTATGGCATCGAATGACTTGACCAAATCGTCCACTGCTTTCATCTGAGTCAGGTAGTTTTCTAACTGACTCAATGGCAAGGCACATGGGCCATCGCATTTGGCATTGTCCGGATCCGGATGCGCTTCGATGAATAGACCAGCCAAACCTAAGGCCATGCCACTTCTTGCCAGCTCAGTTGCCTGAGCGCGGCGGCCACCTGCACTGTCGGTACGTCCGCCAGGACGCTGCAATGCATGAGTGACATCGAAGATAACTGGATAGCCAGATTGCTTCATCTCATCCATGCCGAGCATGTCGACGACCAAGTTGTTATAACCGAAACTAGAACCCCGTTCACACAGAATAATATTATCATTACCGGCTTCATTGAACTTAGTGATGATATGACGCATTTCATGAGGGGCCAAGAACTGTGGCTTCTTCACATTGATGATGGCGCCGGTTTCTGCCATGGCAACCACAAGATCAGTTTGACGAGCTAAGAAAGCGGGTAACTGAATGATATCGACCACTTCTGCCACTGGTGCGCACTGGTGTATCTCATGCACATCAGTGATCAGAGGCAGATTAAAAGTTTGCTTAATCTCCTGAAAGATCTTCAAACCTTCTTCCATACCCGGGCCGCGATATGAATTTATCGACGAGCGATTAGCCTTATCGAATGAGGCTTTAAAAACATAAGGAATGCCTAACTTCTGCGTCACTTCGGCATATGTTTCAGCGATCTTCATCGCTAAATCACGAGATTCGAGCACATTCATGCCACCGAATAACACAAAAGGTTTATCGTTTGCGATCTCGATATCACCTAGACCTATGACTTTATTACTCATCAATACTTCTCTCTATAAGGCCAAGGCCATTGCCTTAGCGTTAACCAATAAAACATTTAGCAGCCATTGGACAGTGATTTTCGCAATAACTGTCCACACATCCACGCCATATATTCACTTTATACTAGTACACAGCATGCTGTATTTTAGCCTATAAGCCTTGCGTTGCGATGATCTGGAGTAGCTGGCCACACATCCACGCCATATATGTCCCAACAGCATAGCCTAATACAGCAAGTAGTACACCAACAGGCGCTAATGCGGGATGGAATGCTGCGGCGACCACAGGCGCAGAGGCCGCGCCGCCCACATTGGCCTGACTTCCCACCGCCATATAAAACAGTGGTGCCTTAATCAGCTTAGCCACAATAAGCATAAAGCTAGAATGTACTAACATCCAGATGATGCCGATGGCGAAATACCATAAGTTATCCGGATCTGCCAACTTGGACACATCCATATGCAAACCAATAGTAGCCACCAGAATATACAGGAACACAGTAGCCACTTTTGACGCCCCGGCAGCTTCCAAATGGCGTACAGGACTGAATGACATGGCCAGGCCAATAGTCGTTACTGTGACGATCAACCAGAAGAATTTGGAGGTCAGGCTGTAATCTCGGGTCCAGGGGTAATTAGCCTCGAAGAATGGCCCCAAGAAGTCGGCAAATACGTGAGCTAGACCCGTGACACCAAAACCAACCGCCACAATCAGCATCAGGTCGTTTAGACTGGGAATACGGGAATTTTCGGCGTGGTACTTTTCGACCTTGTCTTTTAACTCTTCGATTGCACTGGTGTCAGCGCCCGTCCAGGCATCTATCTGCTTGGCCTTAGAAGCCATAAACAGCAATACCGCCATCCAGATATTGGCGACAATCACATCGACAGTCACCATGATAGAGAAGATATCGCCACCTGCCTCATAGATCTCTTTCATCGCAGCCTGATTCGCGCCACCACCGATCCAGCTTCCGGCTAAGGTCGTCATGCCACGCCATACGGCTTCGGGCCCGGTTACACCCAAAATTTCCGGGTGTATGGCTGAAATGATGAGCAGGGCGATAGGTCCACCGATCACAATTCCCACCGTACCGGTCAAGAACATGATAATGGCCTTAGGACCGAGAGAAAGAATGGCCTTTAGATCGACACTTAAGATCAATAGGACTAAACAAGCCGGCAGTAGGTATCTTGATGCCACGAAATAAAGCTGCGAGGTACTTCCGTCGATGATATTAAAGGTGTTCAGCAATGAGGGAAGGAAATAGCACATCAGCAGTGCAGGGATAAATTTGTAAAACTTTGTCCAGAAAGGATGCTTACTGTTACTGGTATAAAAAACGAACCCTAAAACTGCGGCCAATAGGCCCAAGGCCGTGGCATCATTTGTCACTATGGCTGTGCTACTCATCTGTGTTATCTCCCCTAGATAGCATTATTTTTATTATGTTTTTTGTTTAGCTTTGTTATTTCTTACTTGTTGATTAGTTTAACGGCTCGATACAGGCGAATATCGAACTAAATGAGAGTGACCGCAATCCTTGCCTGCCACTCATTTTTATTGAAAAGGCTTATCTATGAGTCCTCTGAACCGTAACAGCCAGCTCAATTAGACACATGTTAATGATAAACTTCTTGTTTACCCTTGAGCTCTTTGAGTTGCATTTTAACCAATTCAATCACAGGATCGTGCGGGCTGTTATCGACAAAGTGTTTAAGGTCTGCCTCGGCCACGCTGATACAACCTAGCTGTTGCGCGATAAAGGCGCGTTCTCGATTAAGGTTAAGATCATCTGCATGCCATTGAAGCAGTAAATTACAACACTCCATCGCTGGCTCAAAATGATGTGAGACGATACTGCCGGCTTTAAGCTCGTGTATCATTCTGGAGATCAGACGCTTCAAGCTTACAGGCTTAAGATAACTCGGTTTAAAGCCTACGCCATTGCCCAGTTCTCCCCGCACTAATACGTGAAGTTTATGTCGTGTTAAGTCATCACCGGTTAACGGATCGATATAACGGATCTTGTCATCGATTCGGCTACATAACACAGTAGTGCCAGGCAGTAGCAAAGGCTCTAATTCTAGATCTAGTTGCTTTGCTAGCAACATCAACACCGTGGCCAAAGTCGTACTGTTTCCCTGACGCGTGGTGACACAAGCCCCCAAATCAGCGGCTTCAACACTAAAATAGGATTCACGGGCGCAAAAACCTAAATCTTGATAAAACCAATGTAAAAGACCCTCTAATCTCTCATGAGGATCTACTACATAGTGACTCAAGACTGAGCCCGCAATTTCTAACCAAGCCCATTTGGCTGATTCGAGTTTTGAGAAGCCCAGATGCTGTGAAATTTCAAATGCCATTTCTGGTAATTGAATACTGTCTTTCAGAGTCAGAGTTGTCATTAGACCATTAGCACCGCTTGCTTAAAAATGGCTATCTTACCGGCATATACCACCCAAGCAATCGCGCCGAAAGCGGCAAAAACCTTGAACAGCTTTCCTTTGTTAGCTTTTAAAGAAATAGTAGCTAAAAGGATATACGCCATAACAGCGCCTAACTTCTCGGTGATCCAAGGGTCAATGAAGGGATATTGCTGAATGACGAAACACAAGGTCAAACCTGATAATAAGAGTAATGTATCGATGACATGGGGAGCAATTTTAATCAGCTTCTTATCCATGATGGGAGACTGGCGCATATGAAGCACGAAACGGACTAAGAAAAACAACACACTAGCGGCAACGAAGGTCAAATGAACGTGCTTAATAGCAGGATAAAAACTGTTTAGGGGTTCCATTTAAAACTCTTATTAGGCTGACAAAGGCGGTAGTGTACCCGATCCCCTTCTCCATCACCAATATCACGGCTAGCCTTGAGCTAATTTCCACATCATCGATGAGTGTTGCTTGTTGGATAACAAGTTTCAAATATCCTTTGGGGTTGGCTTCATTTGGCGGTTTGGGTATTTTCTTGGTTTGCAGGTAAGCATGGCTTCATTGGCATCTATTGCTTGCAGCAGGCTTTAGTGCAAACACTTCTGTGACACGGCGTGCTATCTATTAAAGAAATGGGTCCCTATAGCCTCTACGACATCAAACAACCTCCATGTTTAAGAGCCAGTTCGATATCCTTATCTCTCGCTCGAAGAGTTTCACGCTGTGAAACCTAGCCCTGCTGTCGAAGGTCACAGCCGCGTTCACACCTGTTGTGGTTTCGAGAAAGTTGCCTCTCCGATTTGAGTTTTACTGGCTAGTAACACGTTTCTGGACATAAATGGGTTAGTGCAATCGCTCTAGTTAAGCTGACATTGATTAGAAAAAGTATCTTAAATTATTATCAGGGCCTACTTCGCTCCGACATGTTTATTTATCGACCAGCCTTTTAACGTAGGAGCGGCTTCAGCCGCGAAGACCTGTCCGAAAGCCTTGCTAAGGAGATGGATGAAGTGCAGTGCTGCTGGCTTTACCTTTACACCATAGCCCACAGTTATGCCGTTTTTTGAAAGCACACATAGCATCCCAACGACCACTAATACCACTGTATTGGCGGCGAAACTCTTTCGCTGAGGTTATCCAAGCCTCGGGTGCTATGCCAAGTTCATTGAGTAATTTAGGCTGGCTTGAATCAATAAAACCTTTTTGATCAGGCCTAATGGCTCTGCCTGTCCAATCGATAAGTTGAAGGTGATCACAGAAATGAAATGGGATGGCTGATTGAGTCGCTAGGTGGGCAGCACCATCGAATTGGGCAAGGGGTTTGAGTAGCTCACTCGAGGCTGATGCTGATTTATCATCATTGGTTTTAGTGTTTTTATAAGAAGTACTTAGCTCGATGATACGCTCCTGAATAGACGTATAATCAGATGATTGGAGTGTATTAGCAATCCCAGCCCTGATAGGGTTTAAATCCACGTACATCATGCATGCTAGCAGCGCCTGTTCATCGAGTAAGGCTTGGCTCTTAAAACGACCCTCCCAGAATGCCCCTTTACATTCATCCTCACGATTGGCCCTACGCGCAGTCTCTTCATTGAGGCACCTCAAGTCCCCATTGAATCAATAGCAAGAGATACTCGATAGACGCTCACCCTCGATTAAGGTGTCGCCATTCATGTATTTAGTCGCTACATCATATCCTTTAGTCACCTTACACCAAAGCTCAATTATCTCGCGGTTAGACAGCGATTTAGCTCTATCAAGGTCAATTTTAAGCACTAGATGATAGTGATTATTCATCACCGCATAGGCACAGACATCGATACAAAAGATAGCAGAAAGAGCCTTAACCTTAGATTCTAAGGGGAGCCGACAATCCAGCCGCGTCTATGCTCGAAACTCTTACCTGTCAGTTTATCCTCACCACAGAGGTAAACTCTTCTAACACAACGATTTAATATATGATAGAAGGTCGTCGATTCTGGGTCGATATAGCCCTAATAATCAGTTACGGCGAGCTGAAGTCATAGAAGCTACCTCATAAAAAGCTAAATCAAGATAACTTAAAGCTTAGTAGGGGATAACTGAAAAGACAAAAGATATGGCTGTCCTGTCTTTTTTTTACGACAATCTGGGGCGTAAGGTACACCAAAAAGTCACCGGCACCGCCGATATTGTCTCCGAAGATATGTTCTGGACTTACGGCTCTGGCGATAATAAGCACAGACTGATTAGAGAGTCTATTGGCAATGGCTCAGGGGGCAATTGGAGTCGTCACTTCTACTATGACAACTTAGGTCGCGGCGTTGCCACGCTCACCAACTTAGACGGCACCACTCACTGTGTTGCCAAGGCCGTGTTTAACTCGGCTAACAATGATTTGCGCATGGTGGATGACACCTTAGCCGATCCCATTGCTAGCCGCTGTGTGATACAGCAGACTCAGTTCGACCAATATGGCAGGGTGTTCCAGCAGTTTGACGACTATCGTCGCAACAGCGATGGCAGTTTCGTCGAAGCGCGAGGTCTGCGTCAGCACTATCAAAATAACCAAGTGCTAAAGCAGCAAGAAGCACGTGAAGGCAGTGCGGGACGTATCTATCATGAAATTGTCACCATCAACGACAATGGCCTACTAACCGAGTACAACAAGGGTAACCAGGCCATGAACCTGAGTTACGATGTTGCCAATCGATTAGACGGGATAAGCAGTGGCGACCATCTGCAATCCGATGTGTATGTCCATGACAGCATGAACAACCTAACCTCTCGCCTCTTGGCTAGCTCTACCGAGCAAAGCTTCGACTATGATGCGCTGAATCGGGTGACCCATGTCAACGGCTTAGAGCGTTACCAGTATGATGATAATGGCAACCTGAAACACAAAGATGGTTGGAGCTTAGGTTTTGATGGCGATAACCAACCGCTTCATGCCGTGACCAGCCGCAGTAAACTAGGTCAGGCAACAGAAACCTATGGTTATGATGCCAATGGTAATCAGATCACAGGCTTAAAGGATGGCTCGGCTTGGCGCAGCTTCAGTTACAGTGGTCGCAACAAGGCCACCGAGATCACTGTCGGTGATAAAACCACCCGCTTTAGTTATGACGCCAATAACAATCGTTTCAAGCGTACCGACAGCCAAGGCACCATCTTCTATGTCGGTAACCTGGAGCTGACGCTCAAGCCCGCAACGAGCACTGGCCAATCGCAGACCTATATCAAGCGTTATCTGGGCGATGCCATGCAGACCTATTATGCCGATGGCAATGCCATGCTGCGTTGGCTGTATAAAGATCAGTTAGGCTCTATTATCGCTATCACCAACGACAGCGGCAAACTGGTCAAGCGCTTTAGTTATGATGTCTTCGGTCAGCAAACAGAAATTGTGCCAACCGAAGCCGAGCGTATCGCTCATTATGAGCATACGGCCATGTCGGCGCTGCTCCTGGCCGAGATCTCGCCGAACACCCGTGGTTATACCGGCCATGAGCCGGTCGATTTTGATGGCGACAAGCGCATCATTCACATGAATGGTCGTATGTATGACGCCGCACTTGGGCGCATGCTCCAGGCTGATCCTGTGATCCAGGCCCCGGATAATCTGCAGAACTATAACGCCTATAGCTACGTATTGAATAACCCGCTCAATATGACCGATCCCAGTGGCTATTCCTTTAAGTCACTGCTTAAGGGGGTGATGAAGATCACCGGTGTCTGGTTTATCCATGAATTTCTGAACAGTATTCCTGTGCTGAATAGCCTTATTAGCGTAGTGCTCAATGTGATCCCCGGCTGTCAGGTCTGGTGTAGCGCCTTGTATAACGGCATGTCGACCTTTGTTGCGACAGGTAGTTTATCGGCGGGATTAAAGGTGGGGGCTATCAGTGCGGCGGCGGGTTATGCTCTGCAAGGGATCGGTGAGCACTTCAGTGAGATTGGCGGGATTAATCAGGTTGCAATAGACTCAGGTATATGGGCTAAAGATGGCTTCGTTGAGTTTGGCGGTAATATGCTGACAGCTGGCCAGGCAGCTTCTCAGATAGGGGCTCACGCTCTGGTCGGTGGACTGTCGTCGACCTTGCAAGGAGGCAAGTTTGGTCATGGCTTCTTCAGCGCTGGAGTGACGAAAGGTGCGGGCGGCATCTTCCTGCCAGGTGGCAGTGGGCTTAAGGCATCAGAGGTGTTGAAAGGCACTGTGGCTTCTGCGATTATTGGTGGCACCGCATCAGCGATCAGTGGCGGCAAGTTTGCTAACGGTGCGCGGATGGGGGCCATGCAGTACTTGTTGAATCAGGCTGGGAAGTCATTGAAGCAGTTAGGTAGGAAGACACTGTGGGATAGAGTTCAACAAAACTCTGGTAGTAATTTCTTGTCTGATTTTAAAAGAAAGAACCCTTATGAATACGCATTATTTAAAAAGTACGCCTTAAGTGTCGATGCTGACCTGTGGAATGATTCATCTGCTGGTTCTGCCATGGAAGAAAGTGCACTTAGAGGCTTCCCTAGTTTTGCGGTTGCGGCGGCGAAGAGTTACTTTAATAAGGCTGTGCTAAGCCAAGCTTCAGGTAATATTAAAGGTGTTTTCACTGGGGCAGCAACTAATAAAATCCTGTCTATAATTAGAGCTTTGCCTATAGTGGGTAAGTTGTATGGGGATTATAATATGGCTGCTGGTGCAAATGGATATACTTCTAACTTCGACGAAGTTATGATGATTAATAGTCAAGGCCCACAAGTGATTAATAGAGGGTTGTTTAATGAAATTTATGGTTCCAATTAGTAGTTTTTTGTTTTTTATGGTTTTATTTTTTGCAGGCTGTAATAACTCCTCAGAAATTGAAAATAAATATATTGAGTTAAGTTACTGTTTACATGTGGATGAGGATAAGTGCACTGCTAGCCGTATTGAAGGGTACATTAGGTTTTTTTCTTCAAGCGACGTGAAAATTGAAACTGAAAAAAGCGCACCAATAAATAATTTGTGTCTACTTATTAGTCGTTATGATAAGTTTGAATATAATATTGATCATAAAGGTAGAGAAATGTTGTTAATTAAAATTGAGCCTAAGGTTAGATCTAGTAAATATAGCTATACTTTTTACAAAGATTGTAGAGACCTATTTGGACTTGAATTTGTTAATCCAATGGATAAAGGGTTCAGGGGTGGATAAGAGGATTGGATAAATGATAAAGAAGATAAAGGGGTCAAAGAAGATAAAGGAGAAAATTCAAGCCAGCCATTGTTAATCAATAATATACCAGTCTCTACTGAGTTATCAATGCTCTATTTTACTATCTAAACAAGTGGGGTCAGCAAACAAGTGAGGGCCAGGGGCAGCGCATGAGCGATTAATTTTTACTCGCACCGCTCAAACCCGCCTCTAATACGCGTTCTAGGTTAGATGGGTTCATCAAACAGCGCTTTTGCTTACCCACTATACTTACCTTAGTTGGC
>NZ_JABSSM010000106.1 GCF_013214165.1 Shewanella sp.
TTAAAAGCGTCTGGAACGCTTAAGACCTTGTGGGTCAGATGGGAAATGTCTTGAGATGTAGGGAGCATCTCTGACCATGTGAGCACGACATTGGTGAATCTGACCTATAGGGAGATAGGAAATGTCTAATGTATGTCTGGAACATACAAGACCCTGCACGGCACCGCCGCAGGCTATAGATTAGAATGAATTTATGCCATTCATGAACCTAATCAAATAACAAAACCAGCCCAATGAACCCACAATAGATATTTGAAACTTGTTATCCGACAAGCACACCATCTGGTGTTTAAAGCTGAGTGAATAGGTGAGTAAACGTCATTGTTTACTGAGTCTTCCTGAATAGTTTTTATTTTTTCGTTGAGTGAATTATGTGCGCTAAATTTCATCACTTACTGTTTAAAGAAGTCATACCAATCAGTGGAAGTGATTGAAAAAAAGAAGATGTGTAGTTGAACAGCGAACGGTTAGGGAACAAAAATAAAAAAGCATCACCTTGAAGTGATGCATTATTTTACAAACTTAGCTCAGCGCGGATGGCAAACACCCGTGAGTATTTGTCTATATCTGTTCGACGTCGAAGCTCACTTCCGGATTCACATCCAGTTCATAATCCACAGACTCGATGCCAAAACCAAATAGCTTGAGGAACTCTTGCTTGTACTCGCGGTAATCGGTAAGTTCCGTCAAGTTTTCTGTGGTGACTAATGGCCATTGATCGCGACAATGCTGCTGGATCTCTTCTCGCAGTTCCCAGTCATCGAGGCGTAAGCGATTAGCATCATCGACCTGGGGCGCTTGACCATCTTCACGGTACAGACGCTCAGTGAACATGCGGTTAATCTGCTCCATACAGCCTTCATGTAAGCCTTCTTCGCGCATCTTCTTAAATACCATGGCGATATAAAGAGGCATGACAGGAATAGCGGAGCTGGCTTGAGTGACAACGCTCTTAAGTACGGCGACATTTGCGCTACCACCTGTGGCAGATAATGTCTTATCCAAGGCTTTTGCCGCGCGGTCAAGATCCATTTTGGCCTTACCCAGGGCGCCGAGCCAGTAGATAGGCCAGGTCAATTCTGTGCCGATATAACTATAGGCTACCGTCTTGCAGCCATCAGCCAGAACGCCAGCCTCAGACAAGGCTGCTAGCCACAGCTCCCAGTCTTCACCGCCCATGACTGTCACTGTGTCTTGGATCTCTTGCTCGCTGGCAGGTTCGACGCTAGTTTCAATAATAAGATCTTTATTGGTGTCTACTGCGGTAGCGGTGTAAGTCTCGCCGATAGGCTTAAGCGCTGAGCGAATAAGCTCTCCCGAATCGGGTAGTTTACGCACTGGAGAGGCTAAAGAGTAGACCACCATATCGATTTGGCCTAAGTCGGCTTTAATGATATCGATGGCTTTCTGTTTCGCTTCATGACTGAATGCATCACCATTTAGGCTCTTAGAATACAAGCCTTCGGCTTTGGCGAACCTATCGAAGGCCGCCGAGTTATACCAACCGGCCGTACCTGACTTTCTTTCAGTGCCTGGCTTTTCGAAGAATACCCCGAGAGTGGCAGCGCCACTGCCGAAGGCGGCAGCGATACGAGAAGATAGACCATATCCACTTGAAGAGCCGATAACTAAAACTTTCTTAGGGCCGTTTTTTACGCTTCCCTTCGCCTTAGTGATATTGATCTGTTCGAGTACATTAGCTTCACAACCAACAGGATGAGTAGTGGTGCATATAAAGCCACGTGTTTTAGGTTTGATTATCATGTTTCATCTTCTCTTTAAAAAGTGACAGTAGGATAATTAATCAAGCGCCAAATGGCACTGATTATTCCTGATTTTCTTTAAAAATGGCCAGTGGTAAGAGCAGTTTACTGGATTGAAATCCACCGGCTCTTATCCTTGTAGACCTTTAACCTTAATGCCAAGCATGGCTGAACAGGTGAGGTTAACCATGCTTCTTGGTTGTTCTGTGGTGTCGTTTCTGGCTAAAGAGGCTTAGCTCCTGCACCAGACGTTGAGTATATTCATGTTTGGGTGCATTGAATAATTCTTCTGTTGTCGCTTTCTCAACCATCTCTCCATGGTGAAGCACCATCACCTTATCGCTAAAATGACGAATGATGCTGAGGTTATGCGACACGAAAATATAAGACAGCCCCATCTCTTTTTGAAGCTTTAACAGTAAGTTTAGAATTTGTGAGCGGACAGAAAGGTCGAGGGCGGTGAGCGCTTCATCCGCGATGATTATTTTTGGATCCAGCATGAGCGCACGGGCAACGGCAACACGCTGCTTCATCCCTTCAGATATCATGTGAGGGTAGAAGTCGGCGTGTTCGGGTAACAGACCCACCTTTCTGAGTTTATCGACGACCTGTTCCCTACGCTGTTTGGCATCGAGTTCGGTATTAAACTTCAGTGGTTCATCGAGCAGAGCCCCGATGGTTAATTTAGGATTGAGTGATGTGTTAGGGTCTTGAAAAATCATCCTGATTAACTTACATCTTTGTTTTAGGTTTCTCTTTTCCAGCGCTTCACCCTCGAAAAAAATCTCGCCACTACTGCGGACTTCTGCGCCGACGAGTATCCTTGCCAGGGTGCTCTTTCCCGAACCTGCTTCGCCAACAATCGCTAAGGTTTCTCCTGTGTTGAGCTCGAAAGAGACAGGAGATAAAGCTTGATTATACTCACGCTTAAACCCTTTGTAGCCTGCATAAAAACGCTTACTTAGGTTTCTAACTTGAAGCAGAGGTGTCTTCATTACATGTTTCTTCTTGGTAAGGGAAATGACAGGCAAAATAGCGATTTTTTTTATGACTTAAATTAGGACGACTCACGCATTTCTTTTCGGCGCGTGGGCATCTTGGACCGAGTCGACAACCTATGGGAAGATGTTGCAGTGCCGGTGCAGAGCCTGGCAGTGTGCGCATGATGGACTTATGCGCGATTTGTCCTGTGTGGTTGGGAATATTATTAAGCAGGGCTTTAGTGTATGGATGATAAGGATGGGCTAAAATTTCAGCCGTAGGGCCTGACTCCATGATTTGTCCACAATACATCACCGACAGTTGATCACACCAGATTGATAAGGTCTCGAGCTCATGACTGATCAGCAAAATGGAGACATCCTGTAGCTGGTTTAATTTACTCAGCAGGCGAAAGATCTGCGCCTGTGTGTCCATTTCCATGGAGTTGGTCGGCTCATCGGCTATTAATAGCCTAGGTTGATTGGCAATAGCCATGGCGATCATCACTTTTTGACACTCACCTTCCGACAGCTCCCAGGCATAGCTGGACATGACTTTTTGCGTGTCCTTGATGCCCACCTTATGCAGCCATTTTTTTGCGGTCTTCTTCTTATCTGCGTTGCGTCGCCAGAAAGGCAGTTTCTTATTTTCGGGCATGGCTTCAATTAGCTGGGTGCCGACACGAATAACAGGATCTAGGCTACCGGATGGGTCTTGAAATATCATGGCAATTTCGCTTCCCATCAGGTTGCGTCTTTGCTTAGAGCTCATCTCTAACAGATTGTGACCATCCCACAACATGCGGTCGGCCTTGATTGTCCAGTTATGGCCTGGGATGCCTAAGATGGCTCTTGCTAATAAGCTGCGGCCAGAACCGGACTCGCCAACTAAGCCGTGGATCTCGGCCGGGTTGATGGTTAAGCTGACTCTGTCCAGTGCCTTGACACGGCCGTGAGGGGTGTCTAGTTCAATGGTGAGGTTACGAATATCGAGTAAGGGCATAATCAGGTATCAAGATTAGTTATTGATCGGCGACAAGGCAGATCGTAAGCCGTCGCCGACTAAGTTAATGGCTAAGACACAGCACAAGATGGCAATGCCGGGTATCGTCACAGTCCATGGGGCGGTTAACAGGTTATCCATTCCTTGGGAAACCATGGCGCCCCATTCAGGGCTCGGGGCTTGTGCGCCTAGGTTTAAGAAACCCAGCGCGGCGATATCCAGAATGGCCGCCGAGATCCCTAAGGTGGTTTGTATGATCAATGTGTCCCATATATTGGGCATGATGACATACCAGAAAATTTGAAACTGATTCGCACCATCGAGTCTGGCGGCCGTGACATACTCTTTTTGCAATTCTTCATGTATGGCTTGATGAATAGCACGGACAAACTGAGGCGTAAGCGCAATCCCCACGGCCCAAAAAACGTTTTCTAATCCTGGCCCCATCACTGCGACCACTAATATTGCCATTAACAGGGAGGGAATTGACAACAAGGCATCGAGAAAATGACTGAGAATGCTCGATTTTAGTCCTTTCATCATGCCTGAAATTGAACCGATAATAAAACCGACAACCAAAGACGCTAGGACTATGCCTAGGGCCATGCCGAAGGTCAAGTGAGCGCCATGGAGCAGGCGACTAAAGATATCGCGACCTAGATCGTCGGTACCAAGGAAGTGCTCTACCGTTCCGGCGGCATCCCATGATGGCGCCAATAAGAGGGCGTGTGGATCTTGTTGCTCCGGAGCATAGGGGGCGATCAGCGGACCAAATAAGGCCAGCAACAAGAAACAAATCACAGTCCATAATCCGGCAAATGCGAACGGATTATCTGAAAATGCATGCCAGAACCTGCGCAATGGAGAGGGGATCTCGTCTTCCTGATAGATTTTAATTTGCGGCATAAAGCTCTTTCCTGCTTAGGGGGTTGATTGCCGTATGAAGAACTTCAATCATGATACTTAAAAATATGATGATCAAGGCAACCGCCAGCACACCGCCTTGGATCACCGTGTAATCTCTTTGATAGATGCCCGAGACTAACCAGGCGCCTACACCTGGCCATGAGAAGATGACTTCGACTACCATGGCGTAACTGGCGAACGTGCCTAACATGAGACCTAGATTTTTCAGCACAGGTATCAAGGCGTTGGGCAGGGCATGACGTAACACTATATGGCTGGTATGTAGGCCTCTGGCCTCAGCAGCCTTGATGTAGGTCTTATCCATGATGGATATGATCGCCGAGCGTGTGCTTCTCACCACCACAGTGAATGGGAGTACGGCCAGTGTGACTGCAGGCAATATGATGTGGTGCAGGGCATCGATAAAGGCTGAGTCTGCATAGGGAGAATCTGAAAGCAGCGTGTCAATCAGCACCAAGCCAGTGACAGGTTCAATTTCATAGAGCAAGTTTAACTGACCTGAGATGGGCAGCCAGCCCAGTTGTACCCCAAACCAGAGTGATAAGGTTAATCCTAGCCAAAAAACCGGAATAGAATATCCCGTTAGTGTGATGGTCATTATGGTGTGTTGGGTGATCTTGTTTTTACTCATCGACGCCAAAACACCGAGGGGGATACCGAAAAGTAGGGCTAATACTGCGGCGACAAAAGCCAGTTCGAACGAGGCGGGCAATACTGCCGCTAGCTCATCGACCACGGGTTGCTGTGATGTCGCCGAAATGCCCAAATTACCCGTTAACCTTTGCTGAAGGTATCCAATAAATTGGCCGAATTGGTTGCTCTGGAGTCGATAATCTTGATCGATTTGTGTGATCTGTTCGACTGTTGGGGCATGTATGCCGGTCAGGGCAAACCTTATCTCGACGGGGAAGTGGTGAGTGGCGATAAACAGCACAGCGAGTAGCACCAAGGAGGTAGCCACAAACAGATTCATTCTACGTAACAGATACCGAGCCATTATTTTATCTCCTCAACATTCATCATATCCCTATGGTGATCGGCATTAAAGGATATTCCGCCAAATGGCGTGAGTTGGCTATTATCTATGCCTTTTTTCTTCAAAATAAGTCGGGTCGCATGGGCAAAGGGCAGCATAGGCAGTTCTTGTGCAAACAGCGCCTCGGCCTCTTGGTAGAGGGCTTTACGTTGTTCTTTTGAAGTGATTGATTTTGCTTTAAACAGAATGTCATCGAATTGCGGGTTACACCAACGGGAACGATTACTGTTCGATAGTACGGATGCACAGCTAAGGATCGGAGTAAAGAAATTGTCAGGATCGCTGTTATCGGCATTCCAACCGATAAGCACAGAGTCGTAGTTCCTTAGACTTAATTTCTGGTTGAATACACTCCAATCATAGCTAACGATATTGACCTTAACGCCTATGTAAGCCAGATCCGCCTGAATGAGTTCGGCCGTCTTATGGGCGTTAGGGTTGTATATACGCGCGACGGGCATGGCCCAGATATCGATAGTGAGATTTTTTATGCCAGCCTCTTTTAAGAGTCGTCTGGCTTTCTCGGGGTGATAATCTACCAGGCTTTGATTTTTCGAATATGCCCAGGACATAGGCGGAAGCATGCCAGTGGATCCTACAGCCGTCTTCTGGTAGACCGCTCTGAGGATATTATCCCTGTCGACGGCGTGGGCTAAGGCCTTGCGTACTCTGACATCATTAAAGGGGGCTTTTTGTGTATTAAACGCCCAAAACGCGACATTAAATCCCGGCAGTGAATCTACTTCGAGTTCATCATGTTGGAAAACAACCGCGAGTTCTCCCGCCTTTGGCAGGGCCGATACACTGCAATCGCCTGTGATGAGTTTAGCCAGCCTGGTGGTACTCTTAGGAGTGATATCAAACACTAACAGTTCAGCTGTGGGGAGGTGTCGCCAATAACCCTCATTCCTATGGTAGCGTATATAGTCGTTCTTGACATATTTCACCAGCTGAAAAGGTCCTGTACCAACGGGCTCGCGGTCAATTTTTTCAGGTTCACCTTTTTCACTCAATATAGCAGCGTATTCTTTAGACAAGATAACGGCAAACCCGGACGCTAAGTTAGCGAGGAAAGAGGCATCTTTATGTTGCAGGTGGAAGGCGACTTCATAGTCAGACCGTTTTTCAATTGACTCGATCAGTTTATCGAAGCCTATGCTCTGAAAAAACGGATATCCGGTCTTGGAGATATGATGAAATGGGTGGGATGAATCGATCACCCTGTTGAATGAGAACAAGACATCATCAGCATTGAAATGACGCCTAGGTGTAAATTCTTGAGTGTGATGAAAGTTAACGCCTTTACGCAATTGAAAAGTGTAGGTTAATTCATCGTCACTGATCTGCCAATCAGTGGCTAACGAAGGCTCCATCTGGGCAGATTTTATGTCGTAACTGACCAGTCCATCATAGATCTGCTGTGAAGTTGCATCCACAGTCGTTCCTGAGGTGACCAGTTGCGGATTGAAAGATTCAGGGTTTCCTTCGGAGCAGTAGACTATCCCTGGTGGGACTAACTTAGGTCCACAGCCTGCAAGTAAAACACAGATGCAGTATATGGCTGGGTATAAAGACAGACGCTTAAGCAGCACTCTCATCGACAGATCAATTTTTCAGGACTTTGGTGGCCATTTTAGCAGTGCTGATCGCCGATGAGCAATGAACATATGTTATTAAGGCGTATTAAGTTTTATCGAGTAAGTTGTATTTTTTTAAAATGCCGCGTAATTGGTGATAGCTTAAGTTTAAAAGTTCGGCGGTTTTCTTTTGGTTAAATTGACCCGCCTCCAGTGCCTGTTTTAGTAGCACCACCTCTAACCCTTCACAATGTTCTTTAAAATCAATTGGAAAAGAAATTTCATCACTGTTGGCTAGCTTGGTGCAAGATGACACTGTGTCGCTGGGCGTGACTGGAGCATGGGCGCTGGCAAGCGCTTGTCTCTCGCGGGTTTTTACCCTGGTTATCGGGCGATAGGGGGAGGCAAAAGGATCGACCACTATATTGGTAATGGCCGCTTCTGTTTCTGGATTACGATAGACGCTTCTCTCCACCACGTTCTTAAGCTCTCGTATGTTACCCGGCCAGTGATGATCCATCAGTTGTTGTATTGCTCTGGGGCTGAAGCCGGGAAATAGCTCATGTTTCAGTTGCCTGGCCATGCCTATGGCAAAGTATTCGGCTAACGTCATGATATCTTCCTGCCTATGACGCAAAGGAGGCAAGGTGATCACATCAAACGCCAATCTGTCGAGTAAATCGGCTCTAAATTCACCGGCTTCGGCTAAGGTGGGAAGATCTTCGTTAGCCGCACAGATTAGCCTGACATCTGTTCGTACTGTTTTACTGCCCCCTACGCGCTCAAATTCACCGTACTCTATGACGCGAAGCAATTTTTCCTGAACCAGCCCAGAAGTATTTGCCAGTTCATCGAGAAATAAGCTACCGCCATCGGCGCGCTCAAATCGCCCTTGATGTTTCTTGTTGGCGCCGGTAAAAGCACCGGCATCATGGCCAAAGAGTTCACTTTCGAGTAAATTCTCACTCAGTGAGGAGCAATTGAGCTTAATAAAGCTTTGATCCCAACGTGCAGACAGGAAATGGAGGCGTTCTGCAATTAGCTCCTTACCTGTACCACGTTCGCCAATGATAAGGACGGGTTTTGACAGAGGTGCGATCTGTGAAACATGCTCCAATACTTCGAGGAGCGCATTTGATTGACCGATAAGATTATCTTGCTGAAATTGATTTGTCACAGTAAGTTTTAGTCTTTAACGCTAATAGTTGGTGAAAATAATAATAAGACCCTCTGTTATTAAAAGAAAGAAAAAGTTAATATATTGGTTAAGTAACTGTATTTTATGAAATATGAAAAGTTGGCATAGAAAGTGGATTAATATCTCCAACACCAACGTTAATTTAAGGACAGCATTATGGGAATTTTCTCTCGCTTCGCAGATATCATAAATTCAAATATCTCTTCATTACTGGATAAGGCCGAAGATCCAGAAAAAATGGTGCGCTTGATTATTCAAGAGATGGAAGACACCTTAGTCGAGGTTCGTTCTACTTCGGCTAAAATATTAGCAGAGAAGAAGGAGATAATCCGTCGTATCACTAAGGTACAGGGGCAGGTGCTGGATTGGGAAGGAAAAGCCGAGCTTGCATTGTCGAAAGACCGTGAAGACCTCGCTAAAGCTGCACTGGTTGAAAAAAAGAACGCGAGTGAGCTTGCCGATACCTTGACTCGAGAGCTTGTGGTTGTTGAAGAGCAGATTGCTCGCTTGAAAGAGGAGGTTAACTTGCTGCAGCAGAAGCTAGCCGATGCCAAGGCTCGTCAAAAGACCATCATCATGCGTAAGCAAACAGCCTCTTCACGCTTAGAGGTGAAGAAGCAACTTGATTCTAGCAAGATCGATAACGCCATGAGTAAGTTTGAGCAGTATGAGCGCCGTGTAGAGGGACTCGAGTCACAAGTCGATGCCTATGATCTGGGCAATAAGAAGAGTCTAAGTGATGAATTTGCGGCACTGGAAGCCGAAGATTCTGTCAATGCCGAGCTTGAGGCATTGAAAGCCAAAATAAAGAGCAGCAAGGCGAAGACTAAAGTCAAATAAAGATAATGTAGAGGTGATAAACATGGATATTTTAATGGCCCCAATTATTATTTTTCTGATAATCGTGGCGCCCATTTGGCTGATACTTCACTACCGCAGCAAGCGTCAGGTGAGCCAGGGACTGACTGAAGAAGAGTATTCTCAACTTAATGAACTGATCGGCAGGGCCGATAAGATGGCTCAACGCATCGACACGTTGGAAGCGATTTTAGACAGTGAAGCACCACAATGGAGGGGACGCAATGAGTAACTGTAACAGCAGACTCTGGGCGGTTTCCACCTGCGGGGCTGACTCTTTAAAACGAGGAGTCGCAATGAGTTATACTTGCATCAGACTTAGGGTGGTTTCAACTGGCGAGGCAGAATTTTTTAAACGGAGGAATTGAAATGAGTGACACGAGAGAACGTACCTTATATCGCCTTCCTCAATCGGGTAAAATAGCTGGGGTTTGTTCTGGAATTGCAGACTATTTCGGCTTTGAAACCTGGCTA
>NZ_JABSSM010000107.1 GCF_013214165.1 Shewanella sp.
AGTGACTTACCTGCAGTTGAATTTATCTTGATAACGTTACCACAAGTACAAGTTGCAGTGATTTCTGCATAATCAGGATGAATGCCTGTTTTCATTTGGATTACCTCAAGTTGAAGGCCATGTCGCTTTCCCAACCCGAAGTCGGACACCACATGCGGTTAATAGAATATTCAGCCGCGAAATATTACAGGATTAAAAAAAATATGCAAGTGGCAAAACACGGGGCTGCACAATTGCATGCTATATGCTGTGATTTTATGTTTAATCTTGTATTGCCAACAGCTCATCAGCACTTATCTTCAGCGCCGTCCTCGAAGGCGCTGCCGCCCTAAAGCCTAGCGTTGGTCTCAGCTCTAAGCTTCTTATAACTGTAACGCCTCGAACATTATAACTGTAACGCCTCAAACATTTGCTTAGCCAAGCTAGGGTTCGAATACCTTTGCCTCAATGCATGCGAAGGACAGCGCAATGAAACATCGGCTCGCAGGCCACTAATTTCACCTTGGTTGAACGCCTTTGGATTTGCTTCAAAAATGGCAATCATGGCGCCGTATGTGCTTATCCCCCACTCTTTTCCATGTTCAGTCCCGATGCGCCAGAGTGTCATTGCAGGTGTGTAGTTGAGCGTGCAGGACTTATCGACCAATGCATCCCTGTGTCGGGCCGTTTCTTGCCCCTTGGCTGGGGTGAGTGGAGTCGTTCTCTGACTCACTGCTGCAAGCCTATACCTGGAGTCGCTTGTTGCAATTGTATAGCTTGAACTCGACGCGTTCGATGCGCTGTTCTCGATACTAAGATCAGCGGCCGAAGACGTGACGGCAAGTTCCTCGGCTAACTGCTGCTTAAACTGCTGGCCCTTAAACAAGGGGAATACTTTCACATCACGCCATTTATTGACCCGATACTCTCTGACCACTAAGGTTGCGCTCGGATCCACTACGTCCTCAACACCTGTCACCAACAAGAGAAAACTATTGATAGGTTTGACCATTAACCTTTCTTCACCACTCATCTGGCGGACAACAAACTGCATCTTGTTCAGACTCGCATCCTGAGAAACGATATTTAACCTGAACTTGGGATTGCCACCTAAAATAAATTGTTGTTCATTGATACTCACGTGGGAAATTTGTGCATTAGCATAGCCAGCCCCGATGGAGGATGCACCGATAAAAAGGATCAAGCACAGTGTCACTTTTATCATTTTTGTCATTGAGTTAATTCCTTTTATATGCCTACTTAGCATTATATAACAGTAGCCCTAATCGATCAGCCTAGGTACACTGCTTTTATTCTTTGCTCTATGATTAAGCCTGCCTGTCTATGCCCCTGTTCGTTGAGGTTGCTCTACCCGTTCCTATGCGACAAACCTTCAGTTATAACGTACCTGAATCTGTCACACCTGTGCCTAGAAAGGGCATGAGAGTCAAGGTTCCATTCGGTCGTCAGCAATTAATAGGTCTGGTTATTCGAACTAGCGATACCTGTAACTTAGCACCTCATCAAATAAAATCTATCCTTGAACTGCTCGATGACGAACCTTTACTACCCGAGCCTCTTTATAAACTCACTGCGTGGGCGGCTAGATATTATTTCTGTAGTCTAGGTCAGATGCTGTCTCAGGCCCTTCCCGTCGCACTGCGTAAAGGTGCCGCAGTCTGCGCCGACACCACGACTTTCTGGTCCGTGACGGACGCAGGAAATGCGGCCTCATTAGACACGCTAAAACGAGCTCCGGCACAGAAGAAGGTAATGCAGGCCCTACTCGCAGCCGAGATGACCCAAGAAGAAGTCACCAGCTTAGCCTTGAGTAAGCCGGCCATTAAGGCCTTACACGATAAAGGCTGGATAGCTAAAGATGAGCGCACTAACCAGATAGATCTCAGTTGGCGAGACAATCTTGAGCTAGGAGAAGAGCCATTAACCCTCAACCCCGAGCAGGCAGTAGCCGTTGCCACCCTCAATCAGCAATCTGGCTACCACTGTACCTTGCTCGAAGGCATCACAGGCTCAGGTAAAACTGAGGTGTATCTCGCCTTACTCGAATCCGTACTCAAGCAAGGAAAACAGGCGCTAATATTAGTGCCTGAGATAGGCCTGACCCCTCAGACCATCAGTCGATTCAAGAGCCGCTTCAAGGTTAAGGTCGCGGTCATTCACTCGGGGTTAACCGACAACCAAAGGTTAACGGCATGGCGTCAGGCAAGAACCGGCGAAGCCGCCATCATCATAGGCACACGCTCGGCGCTCTTCACCCCTATGGCTTATCCGGGGACGATAATTTTAGACGAAGAACACGATTCCAGTTTTAAGCAGCAAGAAGGTGTCGGCTATCATGCTCGGGACTTAGCCGTCATGCGTGGTCATCTGGAGAAGATCCCGGTATTGCTAGGTACTGCCACGCCATCACTGGAGAGTCTGCAAAATGCCCTCAGCGGACGCTATAAGCATCTGGAGTTAGGCCAACGAGCGGGCAACGCCGAGAAGGTCCGTCAGGGCATTATCGACATCAGCAACCAGCCTCTGAAAACAGGCATGTCCCATGCCCTGCTCAACGAGATGCGGATCCACCTAGATGCCGGTAACCAGGTGCTGCTGTTCCTCAATCGCAGAGGGTTTGCCCCCGCCTTACTGTGCCATGAATGTGGCCATCTCCATGAATGCGATCGCTGCGACGCCTTCTTTACCGTGCATCAATCTCTGGGTGAGATCCGTTGCCACCACTGCGGTAACCATTACGCCATTCCACGTCAATGTCACGAGTGTGGTAGCACCATGTTGATGGGCCAAGGTGTCGGCACTGAGCAGCTCGCCGAGGCATTAGAAAAAGAATTCCCTAAATATCCAGTGGTGCGCATCGATCGCGATACCACCAGCAGAAAAGGTGCACTCGAGGCTCACCTTAACGCCATCCACAAGGGAGAATATAAGATACTGGTGGGCACTCAGATGTTAGCTAAGGGCCATCATTTCCCCGATGTCACCTTAGTGGGCTTGCTGGATGTCGATGGCGCCCTGTTTAGTGCCGACTTCAGAGCACCGGAACGTTTTGGGCAACTCTATACCCAGGTATCAGGTCGAGCGGGACGCGCTAGAAAGCCTGGCACTGTGCTGATGCAGACACATCAGGCCAATAACGCCATCTTACGTGAACTCATGCATAAAGGTTATGGCGAGTTTGCCAGAGCACAGCTTAATGAACGCAAACAAGCACTATTGCCTCCGGCCTGGCATATGCTCTTGATACGCGCCGAAGCGCATCAGGCCATAGATGCCGACAATTTTCTTTCCCAAGTGGCGCAATTTCTGCCTCAAAACGATGAGTCCGAAGTCATAGGCCCCATGCCAGCCCCCATGGACAAGAAAGCCGGAAAGTTCCGTAGACACCTGATTTTTCAGACTAAAGATAGAAATCAACTGCAACAGGCATTCGAACATGCACTGCCTCAAATTGAGGCCCTGCCACTGGCTAAGCGTTGTCGATGGAGCTTAGACAGAGATCCTCAAGATCTGCTATAAGTTAAATTCACATAAAAAAAATGTAATTTAATTGCCTCAGAGGATAG
This sequence comes from Shewanella sp., assembly GCF_013214165.1. Classification (GTDB taxonomy): domain Bacteria; phylum Pseudomonadota; class Gammaproteobacteria; order Enterobacterales; family Shewanellaceae; genus Shewanella. Next base: position 3,567 of record NZ_JABSSM010000107.1, read on the forward strand.
CAATTGATCACCACTAGCGGCTAAAATATGTGGTTATCCCTAAATCTTTTTATCATTAGTAAGTAGCAATTAAACGCCAATGAAATCACATATTCAATCTTTGCTCATCCAAGCCCTAGACGTCCTTAAACAACAGGGTATTATCCCGACTGATTTTGAAGCTCGAATTCAGGTGGACCGAACCAAAGATAAGACCCATGGTGATTTCGCTACCAATCTGGCAATGATGCTGACTAAAGTTGCCCGCAAGAATCCCAGAGAGATAGCTCAGCTCATCATAGACAGCTTGCCTCAAGACAGTCAGGTAGCGAAAGTTGAGATCGCGGGCCCTGGATTTATCAACTTCTTTATCGATGAAGATGCCTTAGCCAATCAACTGATGGTAGCACTGAAAGATGAGCACTTAGGCATCAGCCTGCCAGAGCAGCAAACTATAGTCGTCGATTACTCTTCGCCCAACCTGGCCAAAGAGATGCACGTCGGCCACCTGCGCGGGACTGTCATAGGCGATAGCGTGGTGCGCGCCTTAGAATTTCAGGGCCATAAGGTGATACGTCAAAATCATGTGGGTGACTGGGGAACTCAGTTCGGCATGTTACTGGCTTATATGGAAGAGCTACGCGCCGCAAACGGTGAAGAGGCTCAAATGGAGCTTTCCGATCTCGAAACCTTCTATCGCGCCGCGAAAGTACGTTTCGACGAATCTGAAGAGTTTGCCATCCGCGCCCGCAAGCTGGTGGTCGAGCTGCAGTCCGGCGACGAGTATTGCAACAAGCTATGGCGTGAGTTTAATGATGTTTCCCTCAGCCACTGTCATGACGTCTATAAGCGTCTGGGCGTCAGCCTGACCCGTGAAGATGTGCGCGGCGAGAGTGCTTACAACGCAGATCTCGCAGAAGTGATTAAGGAACTAGATACACAAGGGCTCTTGTCAGAGAGTAACGGCGCTAAAGTCGTCTTCCAGGATGAGTTTAAGAACAAGGAAGGCGAGCCTCTGCCGGTTATCATACAGAAAGCGGACGGCGGCTACCTGTACGCCACCAGCGATATGGCGGCGATGCGTTACCGCTCCGATGTCCTAAAAGCCGATCGCGTCCTGTATTTAGTCGATCTGCGTCAGGCGCTGCACTTCCAGCAGGTGTTTAACCTGGCCCGCAAAGCCAAGTTTGTCCGTCCGGAACTCAGCCTAGAGCATATGGGCTTCGGCACAATGAATGGCAGCGATGGCCGCCCATTTAAGACTCGCTCTGGTGGTGTGGTTAAATTAGTCGACCTTCTGAATGAAGCCGATACCCGCGCATTGGAACTGGTACGCAGCAAGAATCCGGATATGGATGAAGTTGAACTGACCCAGATCGCTAAGGTGGTCGGCATCAGCTCAGTTAAATATTCCGAGCTTTCCAAGAACCGCACCAGCGATTACATCTTCAGCTTCGAGCAGATGCTCAGCTTCGAGGGCAACACGGCCCCTTATATGCTGTATGCCTACACACGTGTCGCTGGCATATTTAAGCGCGCCAAAGATATAGATTTAAGCGAGGCTAAGATCGTACTTGAGCACGATAAAGAGAAAAATCTGGGCAATAAACTCGCGCAGTTTGGTGAGGTTCTGTCTCGTATGGTGGCAAAGGGTCAACCCCACGCCATGTGTGCTTACCTGTTTGAACTTGCCGGCGCCTTCTCTAGCTTCTATGAAGCCTGCCCAGTCCTGGCAGCAGAAACCGAAGCACAGAAGAAGAGCCGCCTGCTCATCGCCCAACTTACGGCCAAGACACTGAAGCAAGGTCTTGATCTACTTGGTATTGAAACCTTAGACCGCATGTAACCAGACGGTATTTCAATACTATGACAAATCGCGATTACGCTAATACAAGGCCAACAAGGAAAGCTAAGGCAAAAAACAAAACCACACGTAGTAAGCGTCAGGCGCCCGCGCCCAGACGCTTTCCGTTGGTGTTGTTATTAGTCACCCTAAGCCTAATCTCTGGCTTCGGTTACTTCCTTTGGACCATCAACAACAGTGCTGAACAGCTTGATGAAAAAGAGGCTCCTGTGGTTGATAAAACTGCAGTCAAGCCGACTCAGAAGCAAGCTCCTAAGGCTCTTCCTCCTAAACCTAAAGAGGAGTGGACCTATCAGCAGGAACTGCAAAACATGCAAGTTGAGGTCGATATTCCCGAAGTTACGGCGCCGACCCATAGCTATCAGATGCAATGTGGCTCTTTCAGGACCCAATCTCAAGCCGAGCAGATGAAAGCCGTCATCGCCTTCCAGGGATTAGCATCCGATATTTCTAAGGTAAGAGGCACCACGGGTGACTGGTATAAGGTCAGCCTAGGCCCATACGTTCGCAAGCGACAGGCGGAAAAACATAGGCACACCTTACAAAAAGCCGGCATCAATGGCTGTTTCTTGATGTATGTGAAGAAGTAAGTCATACCATTAAGCCCGCAGTTAATTCGAAACTTGGCAGCAAATGCAAAGACGACATACTGCGGGCTTATTATAAGTCAGGCTGTCGACCTAGCAAAACTGACACGCTAGCCGCTAGCTAGGCTATTTCCCTTTTTCCATATTAATACTCAATAGAATTGGGATTAATCCTTGATATTCCACTCACGCCCCCCCATATATTCTCTATCACCCACTGATGCCACAGCCGCATCAGTTTGAGAAGAGGATTCATTCGTGACCACAATCGTATCAGTTCGCCGTAATAACCAGGTCGTCATCGCCGGAGATGGCCAAGTATCACTTGGTAATACCGTGATGAAAGGTAATGCCAGAAAAGTTCGTCGCCTATATCATAACAAGGTCCTGGCAGGTTTTGCTGGCGGTACCGCCGATGCTTTTACCCTATTCGAACGCTTCGAAGCCAAGCTAGAAATGCATCAGGGGCATCTGATGAAAGCCGCGGTTGAGATGGCAAAAGACTGGCGTAGCGATAAGATGCTACGTAAATTAGAGGCTCTCTTGGCCGTTGCCGATTCTGAGTGCTCGCTGATCATCACAGGTAATGGTGATGTAATTCAGCCAGAAAATGATCTTATTGCTATCGGATCTGGTGGCCCATTCGCTCAGTCAGCAGCCACGGCTCTACTTGAAAATACCGAACTGACAGCGACTGAGATAGCACAGAAGTCGCTCACGATCGCCGGCGGGATCTGCGTATTCACCAACCAGTTCAAGACCATCGAAGAATTAAATTACTGATCTCGAGTCGCTTTGTTTCAATGATCAATGACAAGTAACGACTGCAGATAAAATGCAGAGATGCATGAGGAAAAAATATGTCTGAAATGACTCCACGTGAGATTGTCCATGAGTTAGACAGTCACATCATAGGCCAACAGAATGCCAAGCGCGCCGTGGCTATCGCCCTGCGTAATCGCTGGCGCCGTATGCAACTCGATGCCGATCTTCGTCAGGAAGTGACCCCGAAAAACATCTTGATGATCGGCCCGACCGGTGTCGGTAAGACGGAAATTGCTCGTCGCCTGGCTAAGCTGGCTAAGGCCCCTTTCATCAAGGTGGAAGCCACCAAGTTCACCGAAGTGGGTTATGTCGGCAAGGAAGTTGAACAGATTATTCGTGATCTCACCGATTCAGCCGTCAAGCTGACGCGTGAAGAACACATGAAAAAATGTAAGTTCAGGGCCGAAGAAGCCGCCGAAGAGCGCATTCTAGATGCCTTGCTGCCTAAGCCAAAAGAAGATTGGGACAGCGAAACTAAAGCTGACTCGGGCACGCGCCAGATCTTCCGCAAGAAACTGCGTGAAGGCCAGCTGGACGATAAAGAGATAGAGATAGATGTCTCAGCGCCTCAGGTCGGCATAGAGATCATGTCACCTCCTGGCATGGAAGAGATGACTAATCAGCTGCAGAGCATGTTCCAAAATATGGGCCCAGGAGCCAGTAAGCGTCGCAAGATGCCGATCAAGGAAGCCTACAAGCTGATGATCGAAGAGGAAGCCGCTAAACTCGTTAACCAAGAAGATTTGAAAGAGCAGGCTATTGAGCTGGTTGAACAACACGGCATCGTCTTCCTCGATGAGATCGATAAGATCTGTAGGCGCGGCGAAAGCTCAGGTCCCGATGTCTCACGCGAAGGTGTTCAACGTGATCTACTGCCACTGGTAGAAGGTTGTACGGTTAACACTAAACACGGCATGGTTAAGACCGACCATATCTTATTTATTGCCTCTGGTGCATTCCAGATGTCTAAGCCATCGGATCTGATCCCTGAGCTTCAGGGCCGCTTGCCTATCCGTGTCGAGCTACAAGCGCTGACAGCCGATGACTTCAAACGCATCTTAACCGAGCCACACGCATCATTGACTGAGCAATACGTTGCCTTGATGGCGACCGAAGGTGTTAAAATTGAATTCACCAAAGACGGTATCGACGCTATTGCCAAGGCAGCATGGCAGGTCAATGAGCGCACAGAGAATATCGGTGCGCGTCGATTACATACTGTGATGGAACGCTTGATGGAAGAGCTATCCTATGGTGCCTCGGATAACTCCGGCTCTGAGTCGGTTATCGATGAGAAATACGTCAAAGACCATCTCGATGAGCTAGTACAAGATGAAGATCTGAGTCGCTTTATTCTATAATGTACTTATAGGGCTTAGGCACTCAAACCTAGGCCCTAACTTAGTAACATAAGTGACTCACATAAAGTATTAACTTATATTCTAAACTTGTTCCCGAAGCTGACATCTTACCCTACAGGTCCATATAATGACTTCTCCAGACTATAATCCAGTCGTTACCGCCCTCAAGCTTAAACGAAAATCTCGCCTGTTAGAGGTGACGTTCGATGACGGCAAGACCTTTCAGCTCAGTTGTGAGATGTTGCGTGTCTATTCGCCCTCGGCCGAAGTCCACGGCCATGGTAATCCAGTACTCGTCACTCACAAGAAAAACGTCAATATTAAGGCCCTAGATCCCGTGGGAAACTACGCGGTCAAGATCACCTTCGACGATGGTCATAACACAGGCTTATTCTCATGGAAGGTACTATATGATCTCGCTACTCATCAGGTCGACTTGTGGGAAAAATATCTCGCCAGACTCAGGGCCGAGAAAGCCAGTCGTGAGCCTTTAATCGATATGGCGGTTAAGTATCATAATTAGTTTTAAGTTTTAAGTTTTAAGTTTTAAGTTTTAAGTTTTAAGTTTTAAGTTTTAAGTTTTAAGTCAAAAATAACACCCATAAAAAAGCTAGATTCATATGAATGAATCTAGCTTTTTTTGTTCTAGCCTAGCGCTAGCAGCGAAACGCCTTAGCTGAACCTAGCACTCAAGAGCACTAGGTCAGTGATGCATTTATACTGGCGACTGGAAGATAACCTCAGCCGCTTTCTCAGTATAAGACTGCATCTTATCGAAGTTCAGGTAACGATAGGTATCGGCCGCAGTCGCGTCCAACTCTTTCGCATAAGTCTGATATTCATCGGCAGAAGGCAGACGCCCCAACAGAGCCGCAACGGCAGCCAGCTCGGCAGAAGCCAGGTAAACATTAGCACCAGTACCGAGACGGTTAGGGAAGTTACGCGTTGAAGTCGATACCACTGTCGCACCTTCGGCAACACGAGCCTGGTTACCCATACATAGAGAACAACCAGGGATCTCGATGCGAGCGCCCACACGGCCGAATATGGCGTAGTAGCCCTCTTCGGTAAGCTGGTCACGATCCATCTTAGTCGGTGGCGCGATCCATAGACGTGTCGGCAGGGTAGTGGCAAACTTATCCAGCATCTTACCCGTGGCGCGGAAGTGGCCAATGTTAGTCATACAAGAACCGACGAAGACTTCGTCAATCTTAGTGTCCTTAACGTCTGATAGCAGTACCGCATCATCTGGATCGTTTGGCGCACAAAGAATTGGCTCTTTAATGTCGCTCATGTCGATTTCGATAACTGCCGCATATTCGGCATCGGCATCGGCTTCTAGTAACTCAGGGTTAGTTAACCAGTCTTGCATCGCGATAATACGACGCTCGATAGTACGACGGTCGCCATAACCTTCGGCAATCATCCACTTCAACATGACTATGTTGGAGTTTAGATATTCGATGATTGGCTCTTTGTCCAGCTTGATGCTACAACCTGCAGCACTACGCTCGGCTGAAGCGTCAGACAATT
>NZ_JABSSM010000108.1 GCF_013214165.1 Shewanella sp.
TTTTGATAACGAGCTCAATATAAATTGGGTTAAATAGTGCCGTTTAAATTTCCTCATTTCCCCCATTAAATCCTCTTTTTGCAGCAATGCTGACTTTGAATATGTCATTCCCCTATGCGATTGGGTTTTTGGGTAAATATTATTGATTATTTATGCTCTAGACTGGATATGTTATTGATTAGCAATGGGTGGCTATATTTTTCTTTGGGTTTTTGGGTAAATATTATTGATTATTTATGCTCTAGACTGGATATGTTATTGATTAGCAATGGGTGGCTATATTTTTCCTGACTGGATATGTTATTGATTAGCAATGGGTGGCTATATTTTTCCTATATTTTTTCTCTGCGATCACAGCGTATGGATATCTAGTACTGTATTTTTATCCGCCGCCTAATTAGTTACCAACCTCCTTGTGTAGTTGACCTTCGAATGAGAGTAAAGCTCATCGCCAGCGGTCCGGGCTGCAAACTCTGTTAATTAATTGTTATGCCTTATTGACTATGGGTAGGGTTCTCATACACTAGTCTATTGTTTGAATCGAATTGAATATGTGAGGTGCTGGTGATGGGCTCGGTAGTAAAGAGAAAAAGTAAGCGTTTTACCATTCGATTTACTGTGGTGGGGATCTTCATCTTGGCTACGGCGGTTACCGCAGCTGTCGCCATCGGCTTGCAGTATTATTTCAGTAAGTCCATGGTCACAGAATCTGCTCTTAAGTTATACAATCTAACCGCTAAGCATGTCAGCAGTTATCTATCTCAGGTAGATAGTCAGGCGATAAACACGACTAAATTACTCTCGAGCTTCGATCATCTCGTCGTTGACGGCGAGTTTAATCAGGAGTCTATGCAGACGTTTGCGCAAGTTATGCGTAACAACACCTTGTTTTATGCCATCTATATCGGTATGCCCAATGGGGACTTCTATGAGTTGATCAATCTTGATGCCCATCCGGTCATCAGGAAGCAGCTCGATGCCAGCCATCTGGATAGGTGGGTGAGCATAAGGATAAAACAAGTTTCGGGTATAGGAGTACGGGAAACCAGCTATTTAAACGCTCAATTCAAGCCGCGAGTCACACGGACTGAGGCCAGTGATTATGATGCGACCAGTAGATTGTGGTTTATTGACTCGAACGCTAACCATGTTTCTAAGACAGAACCTTATCTTTTCAGGCATTTGCAATCACCGGGTCAAACTTATTCGATTAAATTAGCCGGATCAGAGGCTGTTCTCGGCGTTGATATTGCCTTATCGACCTTGAACGAGTATCTCATCGGCCAGAGTGAACGTGAAGCGGGAAAAATCCAGACTGAAATTTACCTTTATAAAACTAACGGTGAGCTAATCGCTTCTAATCAGACGCAGCAGATACAAGTCCAGATCCCTCAATCTCCAGTGCTGCAGCTAACTGAGCAACAAAGGGTGATTATCGATAATACCCCAACCTTGCTTGTCTCTAACGAAATAGATTGGGCACCAATCGATTTCGCAGTATCCGGTCAACCCCAAGGTTATAGCGTAGATGTGGTTAATCTCGTTGCTGAGATGACTGGGCTGAAGGTTCACTTCATCAATGGTTTTACCTGGAATGAACTGGTCGACAGCTACATGAATGAAGAGTTAGACATGCTGCAATCGGTCATGAAAACTTCAAAAAATGAACATCTTGGAGTATTTAGCGAGCCCTTGTTAGACCTTAAGTATGGCATTGTGACAAGCCCTAGTGTGCCGCAGATAACGTCACTTGCTGAACTCAGTGGTAAGCGGCTAGCGATTCCCTTAGGCTGGTCGGTTATACCTGTGGTCGAAGCACACTTCCCCGAGATTGAGGTAGTCGAGCTGGCATCGACCCGAGCAATATTGAGCGCCGTGGAGCGAGGTGAGGTATTTGCGGCCTTAGACAACAGTATTATTTTGCATTATACGGCTGAGAGTTTTTTCATCGATGATCTGAAATATCATGAAGATATTGATTTTGGTGATATACAAGTCCCCACAGGGTTACACATTACCGTGCAAGAGAAGTATGCCTCCTTGATCCCTATAATTGATAAGGCGCTGGCACAGATCACTCCCGAGCAGGTAACGGCCTTAAGCGATAAATGGTTTAACCAAGGGGCCAAACAAGAGGTAATGGCCCAAGGTATTGTCCCCTATGAAGCGCTTATCCATATCGGCGAAGATAGTCAATTGCATCATCAGCTGGTGAGCCGTGAGCTCGGTGGCATCGAACAATTTGTTTTTGTAACGGCATTTGGTCATGACTCACAGACGCAAGATCGCCTGGCCATTATCGTTCCCACCCACACCTTGTTGGCTTTGAGCACAGATAAGGTGAAGAAGTCTGTCATCATCACAGTGTTACTCCTACTCTTGTTGCTTCCTGTTGCTACAGTATTCGCTTCACCGATCATTCGGCCGATTAAACTGCTTGCTGTCGAAAATGAGAAGATCAAAAACCGTCATTATGATGAGGTGCGCAATATTGATTCAAATATTGCCGAACTCGACGATCTGGCTAGTTCTATGTGGGGGATGTGTGAGTCGATTCAGCAACATGAGCATGATCAGAAGGAACTAATGGAGTCCTTCATCAAGCTGATCGCCCAGGCCATCGATGACAAGTCTCCCTACACGGCTGGCCATTGTAATCGAGTCCCCGAACTGGGCTTGATGCTAGCCGACGCCGCGGCCAAATCTGAACTTGCCCCATTCAAGGAGTTTTCATTTAAAACGGCCGATGAGCACAGGGAATTTAGAATAGCGGCCTGGCTACATGACTGCGGTAAGATCACCACGCCTGAGTTTATCGTTGATAAGGGCACTAAGCTAGAGGTCGTATATAACCGTATACATGAAGTGCGCATGCGCTTCGAGGTGCTGTGGCGAGACGCCGAGATAGACTATCTTAAGCGTCTCAATGCGACTGAGTCGCATGAATTATTGACCGCAGAGCTGGAGAGTAAGCGCCAGCAGCTGAAGACTGATTTTGAGTTTATTGCCAAGTGTAATCTGGGCAGTGAATTTATGGCGCAAGTGGATAAAGACCGTTTGGCCGAACTGGCAGACATCACCTGGCAGAGGAATTTCGATGATAGGCTAGGGTTATCTCCCGTCGAAGAGCTTAACTTAACTGATGTGCAGTCAACAGAGAGTTACCCCGTTACTGAGCCACTCTTGAGAGACAAGCCGGAACATATCATCAAGCGCATCAACAAGGTCGAATTTTCCCCTAGATTGGGGATCAAGATGGATATCCCTGAGCATCAATATAATCTCGGTGAACTGTATAATCTGTCTATATCACGAGGAACCCTTACCACCGAAGACAGGTTTAAGATCAACGAGCATGTTACCAGTACCATAAAGATGCTGGACACGCTGCCATTCCCACCGGAGCTCGCCCGCGTGCCACGTTATGCATCGACTCACCATGAAACCTTAAAGGGCACCGGGTATCCTCGTAAGCTCAGCGCAGAAGATCTCTCCATCCCGGAGCGTATTCTCGTGATTGCCGATATCTTCGAGGCGCTCACCGCAGCTGACAGGCCCTATAAGAAGGCCAAACCGCTCAGTGTCGCTATCGATATTCTGCATAAGATGGCATTGGACGAGCATCTGGACATGGACCTATTTAAGCTGTTCTTAACGAGTGGCATCTACCTCGAATACGCCCATAAATTCCTCGACCCTAAACAAATAAACGAGGTAGATATCGCCAAATATATACCCGAGAAGCCATTGAAGAACAGCGCCTAATCAAGATGGGGCGGGCGATACCGTCCCTAGCTGTCACCTGAGTTTGCTATCCGATTAATAATTAATGGTTCCAAATTGATGTCGTGTTAAAATGCGCTCGGCAAGTCACATGACTGCTAGCAAGGTCGCTTCGTGTTTCAGTTTCTAAGAGTCGTAAAGTACAAGATTACGTTACTTAAAACTTTTTTTCAAAACTTTTCAAATGCTTAGCGCCTCCATTATTACCCATCATCGATTAGAGCGTTTATGAAACGGATTTTACTATTAACCCTATTTGTTTTTTCTAACCTGGCCATCGCCGTTGACCCCTTATTTGAAACACCAGAAGATATGGAGCCGACATGGGTTGATAATATTTTGTCAGTCTTTGGTGCCGATGGCGAATTTGATGAGACTAAAGCCATTGATATGAGTTACTTACCAACGGCATATTACACACCAGAGAAAAAGTTTGGCGTGGGCTTATTGATGGTTGGCTTATATAAAACCGACAATGCATCGAGTGAAGAGCAGCCATCATCGTTAGTGTTAAATTCGTTTGTATCGATGAATAACTCTTACGGTGTCGAAGTTGAAAACATGACATTTTTCAATCAAGGCAGGCAACGATTATTGCTGGAATTAGAGTTACACAATGAAGCCGCCGTTTATTATGGTCAAGGCATAGCGCAAGGCCATCAAGACAGTAATCATCATGAGTTTGAAGAGCAGTTATATCGTTTCAAACCTCGCTGGATGACTGAAGTCGCTGACAACTATTTTATCGGTATAGGTGCCGATTTTATTTACGCCAGCGCAGAAAAACTAGAATTAGTAGCAACTGAAATCCCTGTGGATTCAGCTGATATCTTGCCTAATAACTTTAGTTCAGGACTCGTGATCACCAGTATCTATGATTCACGAGATTATCGCTTAAATGCCACCAAGGGCTGGTTATTTCAAATTGATGCCGGCTTATATCAAAACAATCAATCCGCTAGTTTTTTGACTTATGATATTGAATTAGCTAACTACATTGACTTAAGCTCCGCATCAGGACTGAGTTCAGTACCTGGACTCATCGCATGGCAAGTGCAGGGACACTTTACCGATGGCGATGTGCCTTGGAACATGTTACCAGACCTAGGCGGCTCTAATGCCATGCGCGGATATATCAAGGGCCGTTACCGTGATGAGCAGATGATGATGGGACAAGTTGAGTATCGTTTACCCATATTCCAACGTTATGGCATGGTCTTTTGGGGCGCGGTAGGTAGTGTGGCCCCAAAAGTCAGCGATCTGACCGAGGAGCTATTAACGTCTTACGGAACAGGTTTCCGTTTTAACATCAAAGACGATATCAATTTACGTTTTGACGTGGGCGTGGGTGAAAATGAAACCAACTTCTACCTAAATGTGAACGAAGTCTTTTAGGCATCGCTAACTTCGCGGCCGCTAAGACTGTTATGAAGAGCCTAGATAGGTGATGACATTTTCAGTCTTAAGCTGGCCCGCCTCAATCAGGACTCACTTATATCCCATGGTAGCCACTGTTTTGTCTTTACCCGGTTTCTTGCTCGTTTTATCGCTAGTAGCGTTAACCAATACAGCCTTCGCCAACCCTATAGCAGAGCATGAGCATGGAACCGAGCCAGACTCGCCGGAGTTAGAGTCGGAATTAGGCTCAAAGTCAGGAGAGTGTAGCCGCATTTCAAATTACGCTATCTATCTGAGTGGCATACATACTGGAACAATGAACAGGACAGAGACTTGGCAGGGAAACACGGCGGTCGTTACGTCAATAAGCGAAGCCAGTATTTTAGGGATCGGCACCCAGTATCATCAGCGGGCAGAGTTATCTTGGTCGAGCACCACCAATGAATGGCTAACCGATAAATTTCATCAGACAGTGACAGGTTTTCACGCTCGAGACATGTGGGTTACGTTTGAAAATAATGGTCATAACTCTAGAGTTGATATAGACGGCGACATAGACACCTATGCATCAGAAAAAATCCCTCTGCGAGATGTGGACACCTTAACGATTCAAATTCGTGAGTACTTGCTGCAAGGTCGTAAACAATTTGCCTTAACTAGGCAAGCTTCTGATGCCATAGAGAGGTATCAGTTCTATGTTCAGGATACGCTGACAACAAACATAGCGCCTTGGGGCGAGTTAACCTTGATACCTGTGGAGCAGACGGGTGCCGAAGATGTCACTTATTATTTCGCCCCCGCCATGGATTATCAGCTGATCAAAGCCCGCTACCACGGCATCATACTGCATGGATTGATTGAACTTGAGAGTTACACCTCATCTTGCGAACCAAGATCGGCTGAAGCTCGTAGATAACTTGCCATAGACTGGGTATGTTATTGAATAACAATGGGTGACTTGGAACTTCGCTTGCTGGTAAGGGAGCAACAATTTGATAACTAGATTCAAAATGTTGGTATTCGTTTTTTTAGCTCTTGCTCTTGTAATGACTGTTTTATATTTAATGACAAGGGAAGATGAAGTCATTGTGCCTGCTATGAAGACTCTATCGGCAGACTCTGAATACATGTTATATCGTAGAGGTGATGACCTAACAGTATTGGGAGAGGGAAAGTTAGGCTTGTTTTATGGATGTTTAACTGGATACCGTGATATTGGTGGGAGGCGCAGCAATGGTGATGGAGCAATTTCTTTTATCCTAAAATTTAAAAATGGAATTTCGCTAACTATAAGCTCTACTAATACAGAGATATTTCAGTTTTATGTCGATAGGGTATACGAATCAATCGCTTATCGTTCAGATGCTTATGCAGTTAATTGTCCGGTAAGTTTACTCGGCTTATATTAAGGGATAAAGGGGTCACAGCCTATTAGCCACAAACTCAAATCAAAGCCCTAACCTAGTACCTGTATCCTTCTTTACTAATTCTTCAAGCCCTAGCACCTTCTCCTCAAGATAATGTATCGACTGCTCACCTTGTCTAAATCCTTCATCTTCGAGTATCCGCTGTAGCAGCGGCGCATTTGTCGATATGCCTTCGATGGTCAGTTCATTGAGCGCCGTGTGCATGCGGGCGATGGCTTGGTTTCGTGTTGACCCCCAAGTGATCAGTTTTCCTATCATAGAATCGTAATAATGTGGGACTGTATAGCCTGAGTAGAGGTGAGAGTCCCAACGCACGCCGATGCCGCCGGGGGCGTGAAATCGGGTCACAGTGCCGGGGGAAGGAATGAAGGATTGCGGATCTTCGGCATTGATGCGGCACTCTATGCTGTGGCCGTTAAGCGAGATGTCTGCTTGTTTAATTGAAAGCGGTTTACCCGCGGCGATCTCCAGCTGGGCCTGAATAAGATCGACCCCCGTTATCATTTCTGTGATGGGGTGTTCCACCTGAATGCGGGTATTCATCTCGATGAAGTAAAATTGACCCGCCTCATAGAGAAACTCGAAGGTGCCTGCACCGCGATACCCGATATCGACACAGGCATTAGCACATAAGGCGCCTATCTCTTCGCGGGTGTCTGCGTCTATGCCCAAGGCCGGAGCTTCCTCGATGACTTTCTGATGCCTGCGCTGCATGGAGCAGTCCCGCTCACCTAGGTGTATCGCATTGCCTTGACCATCAGACAGCACCTGGATCTCGATATGGCGTGGTGTCAGTAAAAACTTCTCCATATACACATTGCCGTTAGCGAAGGCGGCTCTGGCTTCGGCCTGAGTAAGCCCGATGGCCGCTATCAATTCACTCTCATGGTGGACCACACGCATGCCACGGCCGCCACCACCTGCGGTGGCCTTGATGATCACCGGATAGCCTATCTCGTTGGCGATTCGCTTATTGTGCTCTGAATCATTTGAAAGCATGCCATCAGAGCCTGGAACCGTAGGCACACCGGCTTGCTTCATTGCCGAGATGGCTGAGACCTTGTCGCCCATCAGGCGGATCACTGCCGCTGTTGGGCCGATGAAGCGAAAGCCACAGGCCTCAACTTGTTCGGCAAAGTCGGCATTTTCAGCCAGAAAACCATAGCCAGGATGTATGGCATCGACCTTGGCGGCCGATGCGGCGGCAAGTATCGCGGCAATATTAAGGTAGCTATCGATTGCTGCAGGCTTGCCTATGCATAGCTTCATCTTGGCTTGCTGCACATGCAGCAAGCCTTTATCTGCATTGGAGTAGGCGGCGACGGTTTCTATACCGAGTTGCGAGCAGGCGCGCTGAATTCTCAGCGCTATCTCACCGCGGTTGGCAATAAGTACGCGTTTTATTGGGCGCACAACTGGCAGATCCATCAATGGCTACTCCTCTTTTGCTATGCGCTTAAATGCTGGCGATTGTTTCGCAACTCGTAACCCAAGAAAATATCGAGCTCAAGACAAGGCTAAGAAATCCTCGAGTCACGAGGTGCAGTTCGACGCTCATCAGCCGTAATGGCTTATTGATCTTCGATAACCATCAAGGGCTGGTCGAAGCCGACGGCGTCGCCATTCTCAACTAATATCGCCTTGATTATGCCGCTGCGATGGGCTTCTATCTGATTCATCATCTTCATCGCCTCTATGATGCAAATGGCTTGTCCTTGCTCGACTCTGTCGCCGACTTGAGACAAGGGAGCAGCTTCGGGAGTGGGAGATAGATAGAAGGTGCCCACCATAGGTGAGATGACTGTATTTTCGTTAGGTTCAGCTAGCTCGTCACTTGTCGTTGAGCTTGTTATGCCTGTATTAGCTTGAGGCTGAGTTGTGTTGGCATTAGCTTGTGGTGAGCGATCACAGACCGTGTAAACCTGTTGCGGCGTATTAACCTCAGCAGGTCTTTGGCGGCAGATGCGTACCGACTCTTCGCCTTCGGTGACCTCGAGCTCTGCAATGCCTGACTCTTGAACCAGCTCAATCAGCTTCTTTATTTTTCGAATATCCATAACTTTTTACCTTAAAAGCCTCTCTTTAAAACCACTCATAAAAATTATCTGGAACACTTAAATCGAAAACTGATTTAATGTTCAGCCTTCTTGGCATGCAAGCGTGTAATCGCCGCTTGCAGGGCGAAGTGATAGCCTTCAGCGCCCAAACCACAGATCACGCCTATGGCCTTATCTGAGAAATATGAGTGATGACGAAAAGGCTCTCGAGCATGCACATTAGACAGGTGAACTTCGATAAAAGGAATAGCGACGCCTAATATCGCATCACGTATCGCGACGCTGGTATGGGTGAAAGCCGCCGGGTTGATGATGATAAAGTCGGCATCTGTGCTATGTATGGCATCGATGAGTTCATGCTCGGCATTAGATTGAATATGCTCAAGTACTATACCGGCCGCATTTGATTCATCTGTGAGGTCTTTAACTATCTGAACTAAGGTTTTTACGCCATAGTGGCCCGGTTCACGTCGACCCAGAAGGTTAAGGTTAGGGCCGTTGATTAATAAGACCTTTGCTTTGTTGCTCATGTCAAAATCCTTGGGGAATACCTATGCTCCATGGTTTATACCTAAAGGGATAAAGCATGGATAACTTGAATCGTTTGATTTCAACAGAAGTCAGCGAAAATGTCGACATTTGCCTGCCTTTTCGACGAAATTGATCAAAATAACCTTGTAGGACTGGCTTTAGCCGGGAGAGAATAAATCGATGAACATCGGGGCTAAAGCACCCTCCTACAGGTGAGATGACGAAGGCCATGAAAGAAATGGAGACATTAAAGAAATAGAAAAAAATAGAGACAGGCATAGTTAATTGAA
>NZ_JABSSM010000109.1 GCF_013214165.1 Shewanella sp.
CGGGAGAGAATAAATCGATGAACATCGGGGCTAAAGCACCCTCCTACAGGTGAGATGACGAAGGCCATGAAAGAAATGGAGACATTAAAGAAATAGAAAAAAATAGAGACAGGCATAGTTAATTGAATGAAGTAATAGAGACAGGCATAGTTAATTGATCAGTGAAGTAATAGAGACAGGCATAGTTAATTGATGGATGGATCAATAGTTACCGACTAAACTTTAGATATTACTTGATATAGGAGGTTACTATGCCCCGCCCCCGAAATACTCAAATTAGTATTGAAGACACTTTATTCTACCATTGCTGCAGCCGAACAGTTCGACAAGCCTTCATCGCGGGAGTCGATGATTTTACAGGGAAATCTTATGAACATCGACGTGGCTGGATTGAAACTCAGATATTAAATTTAGCGGGTGTTTTTGCTATTGATGTGGCGGCTTATGCGGTCATGAGTAATCATCTTCACCTGGTGCTGCGTATTGATATCGAACTTGCCAATAGGTGGAGTGACAGAGAGGTGGTAGGACAGTGGCATCAAATATTTAAGGGCACAGAGCTAAGCCAACAATTTGCCCAAGGCGAGGTGATCGAAGCCTATCAAGTCTCTCAATTGAAACACTTAATAGCCCAGTACCGGAGTCGATTAAGTGACATAAGCTGGTTTATGCGGTGTCTCAATGAGCCAATCGCGAGGATGGCGAATAAAGAGGATAACTGCACAGGGCATTTCTGGGAAGGGCGGTTCAAAAGCCAAGCGTTACTCGACGAAACCGCGGTGCTGGCTTGTATGGCATATGTAGAGCTCAATCCCATACGGGCAAAGATGGCCAATACACCAGAAACCTCAGACTACACCAGCCTTAAAATAAGAGTAAAGGCAGCTTTAAAAGGCCAACAGCCGGCAAAGCTACTGCCTTTTATTGGGGATGAACGACTCAATCAATCTAAAGGCATTAACTTTTCACTCGAAGATTATCTAGAACTTGTAGATGCAACGGGCAGGATTATTCGAGATGACAAGCGTGGTGCAATACCTTCAAGTGCATCTAAACTATTAACTAGACTGAATATTTCAGCAGATAACTGGATAAAACTGACTTCTGAATTTGGTAAATTATTTCATGGCCCTGTAGGAACTTTGCAAGAGCTCACGAGCTATTGTGAACATTTAGATAAACGACGACGGCACTTTGCTAAGTGTTGTCAATATCTAGAACCTAGCAGATAACTAGATACAATCAATTCACTTCCCCCCTTTTTTCCTCCTCAATCTTTTGAGGTAACAGGTTATGCCTGAAAATCGTTATTTTGTTTGAAATCCCTCTATTTTATTGAGTTTCACAGATTGAATGCGTGCCGCTATCGGGAATAGCCAACTTTTAATCAATGTAGAGTTGAAACCTGATGCCATTGCTTGTTGAATTCGAGTTATATGATTGATTTATAATGGCTGGCTTGATTTTAATTGATGGCTGGCTTGATTTTAATTGCTAATAATCTGACTTATTGCGTCTTAGCGCCTTAGTCGCGCCTTTCTGTTTCTTAGCATCGACGCGTCGACGTTGGCTGCCCTTGGTGGGCTTGGTGGCGATGCGTTTTTTCGGGGTGTGGCCCACACTGGCGACTAGTTCAATAAATTGGGCTAAAGCGGTCTGACGATTCGCATCTTGGCTACGGCTAGCCTGACACTTGATGATGACTTTACCGCTCTTAGTGATGCGATGATCGGCCTTGGCGAGTAGCCTTTGTTGATACAGTTCCGGCAGGGATGATCGACGTATATCAAAAATTAATTGAGCGGCGGTGGAGACCTTATTCAGGTGTTGTCCGCCAGCACCACTGGAGCGGATAAATTGCCATTCGAGTTCATTTTCTTGAAGAAGTACACGGTTAGTGATTTTTATCATGGCCTTTGATTCGGGTTTTGTATTACCCTTTGTCGATTGAGTTGTTGGGTGCCGATTTGGTCTAAGACCTCAAACAGGTATCCTACTGGGATGAATGAAGAGGTGGTAACCCTTTCGCTCATTATTAGCTAGCAGATGGAAGCGGAGCTCGTCTATGTTATGTCAAATCGCCGATATTACCAAAGGTGTGATCAGTTTATTTGCCAGTGGGCGCCTCTCGACTCTGGACTATTGTGAGAAAATAGTTCCCATTATCGAGGAATATAGTGCTGAGTCGGGCAAGGTTTGCCTCTATATCGAAGCCGATGTGTTGTTAGAGGGCTGGGAGAGTGATTCTATATCTGGGGTAGGGGAAATCCAGCTACCAAGATTCGATGCCTTGGTATTGGTTGGTGGACCCGATTGGTTCGGTAATGCCGTACGCTTGTTGGGCCCTTTCATGCAGGGTGAAGTTGCTTGGTTTTCTCTGGATGATAAGTCTCAAGCTATCGAGTGGATCACGGCTAAATTTGGCTTGTAACTGGATGTCGTTAATCTGGGCTAGTATGGCTTGGCTGGTAAATTGGTATCGTTAAATCTGGCAACTTGGGTTAGGACTGTTTGGGTTGTAACTAGGCGTCGTTAATTTGGTGTCTTGGGTTACAACCTGATTGCCTATACTGTAATATATTGTTTATCAATTGGTGTTATCGTCCCTGAGTTTATGGGCTCATTCTATGGGTTTTAGGTTCAGAGAAACATCAGCACAATTTTTAAGGAATACAGCATGTCGTATATCAAGTTAGCTCCCAAGAATAACCTGTTCAAGCTAGGCTCACTCGCATTAGCTTCTATGTTTGTTATTGGCCTATCAGGCTGCGCACCAGAAGTCGGTAGTGACGACTGGTGTAAGCAGATGAGTGAGAAAAATAAGGGTGACTGGAGCACTAACGAAGCGACTGATTACGCTAAGCATTGCGTATTTTAATCGTCTGTTTAATTTAAGTATTGTCAGTTTTGAACTTTCGATTATAATCTGAGTCGGATGATTAGAAGCTAGTTCCTAACCATTCGTTTCGAACTATGAGTTTCGAGCTTCTAGTTCTTAGCTGTTAATGTAAGTTTTTTTGAATCAATAAGGTTCCCTTTGCTGCATCTTTTTCGTCAATTCACTCACAAGATCGCCATAGCGATGATCGCCGTTGTGCTGCTGCAGTTTGCTGGTGGCAACATGGCTGAGCATCAGTTGCATCCTGGCACCCTCGACGAAGAAGCGGCAAACCACCCTCATCTGCAATTTACTGCTCAAGTGACTAGGATAGAGCAATGCACGGCGTGCAATGATCTTGGCTATAACGATTCAGAGCATGGCAAACAAGATCCAACGCATAGGACTCGCTGTGCCGATGGTGAATCGATATCGCACGCTTATCTAGCATCAAATTTAGGTTCTTCATTTGCAGCGACTGCTCATTATAAGCAGCCGCCTTCAACTACAGAGAGCCATAGCCATCAAATCAGCAAGACTGAGACCCAGCTATTCGATCTCTGTTTAGACTGCCAATGTCATGGTGGACATGCCACAGTGATGACCAGCGGAACCTGTGAACCTTCAGTTCCGTTAAGCGATGAGTTTGTCGCCATGGTTAGTAATTACTTACCTCCAGAGTCTCTACCCGATTACCGCCCTCCAATCGTATAACTCCTAAACTTGCGTTAAATAGCCTAATGCTATTTATCCATCGCAAGTCCAAATCATGACTAACGTTAACTGGATCTTTAGGCCATTTGGCCAAACGATCTTAGATATGATTTAACCCTAAAGCATTCTCTTAGAACTGCATTATATGGCGCAACCTTATTTGAGGTTGAGCCTATTCTTGCAGCACAGCTTTTGCTGAAAGAGATGGCTTGAGGGATAGGATATACAATGAAAAAGACCATAATAGCCAGTCTGTTATTAGCCTATTTAACCGGTGGTGCAGCATGTGTTCAGGCTGCTAACCAAGATTCGCTCGCAGCGGGCAGCAGACTCAATAGCAGTGAAGCTTGGTTTCCCCAGAGTAGTAAAGAGGGTTTCAAGGCCTGGTTGCCTGACTTGATGCAAACCTTCAACGCTCTGCCTGAAGTCGCGGCTCAAGCTGCCAGACGTACCCAAGCCCAGTTCAGCATCAGGGCTGCAGCTCAAGCCATCTATAATCCAGAGCTGGGGGTGAGCTACCAAAATGCCACCGACGATACCTATACTCTGGATATCAGTCAGACCATAGATTGGGGTGATAAGCGCGGCGCCGCCACCCGTATTGCTCAACTTCAAGCCGAAATGTTACTTGCAGATATCATCCTAGAGCGAAGTCAGATGCTGGCAAGCGTGATTCAGGCGCTAGTAGAGCAATCCCAGAGCCGTAAGGCACTCGACTTTCAGCGGCGACAACTCGCCTCGTCTAAGCGCTCTTTGGATATTGCCAGGCAGCAGTTTCAGGTGGGAGATCTCTCATCGGTTGCCTTGCAGCTAGTGCAGTTGGATGTGGCCAGCCGCACCGCCGAGTATGCGATGGCCGAACAGGACTCGATCACAGCCGATACCGATGTCTTGATGCTATTAGGTGATAGCGACATGGCCTTCAGTGGGTTTATCGGTTCATTGAGTCTGCCAAGCATGTCGACCCAGCTAGACCCACAACTTCCCGCATTAAAGAGTGCTTATCAAGCCGTTATGCTGACCAAGCTCAACGCCGAGCAAGTTAAAGCCGATACGGCTGCCGATCCTACCATCAGCCTTAGCGCCGAACGCGAAGGCGAGGAAAACAAGGTCGGCATAGGATTGTCAATCCCGCTGCAGTTTCGTAATAACTACCGCGATACCTTAGCGGTGGCGAGTCAGGATATTGCCATTGCCGAGCAAACCTATCTAGCGCAAGCGCGAGTGCTCAAGCAGCAACAGCAGAAGTTTTATTTGAGCATGCCCAGACTAACCGAGCGTTATCGAGAGTGGCGTGAGCTGGTGCTTAACTCTGGCCTGGAGGCCGCATCGGGTCTGGCGCAGCGATGGCGCGCCGGTGACATAGATACCAGTGTTTATCTTCAAAGCCAGCGTCAATTGTCTACCAGTTACCTTGCGGGTCTATCACTGGAGACAGCCCTGTATACCAGCTGGCTCGATTGGATGGGCGCCAGTGGACAGCTGGAAGCATATTTAAATACTCAGTTAGCAATAAGTTCAGTGACTAATCACTCTGGCTCAGGGCAAAACGCCTCTGCGGCTAAGTACTAATTCAGATGGGAACGCGAGTTATGAACACGATTAACAACAGTTTGAACACTAGATTTAACCGCATGGGCATGGATATGAACACGCAAGAACAAGCCGTAGCGGCGCCATTTCATCTGAGTACGCTTGCTAGAAGCATAGGCTTTGCATTTTTAATGACCTTGACCGCTGCCGTCGCAAGCCCCTCAACGGCCTTTGCCGGAGAAGGCCATGACCAGGTTGCAGAAACAGCTGAAACGACGGAAAGCGCTAAGCTACAAGCCGAAGATGATGGCCATGGTCATGGTACAGCAGGTGAGGAGAGTGAAGAGGAGCATGCCCTTAAACTAACTGCAGTGCAGCAGGCCCTCGCCGGTATCGAAGTGACGCAACTCTCCGAAGAGATATTTAGCTTGGAGGCGGTTGCCATGGCGACGCTGGTGGTAGACAGAGACAGAACCATGACCCTAGCGCCCCAGCTCGATGTGCGCGTGTTAGCACGTCATGTGGTTCCGGGCCAGGAAGTGAGTAAGGGCGAGCCCTTATTAACGCTTGGTGGCGTGGCAGTGGCTCAGGCTCAGGCCGATTATATCAATGCCGCGGCCGAGTGGAGTCGGGTAAATCAGATGGGTAAGAGTGCCGTCAGTGCCAGCCGCCGTCTGCAAGCTCAAGTCGATGCCGAGCTCAAACGTGCAATCTTAGAGGCGATGAAGATGACATCGGCGCAGATCGTCAAATTAGCGTCAAACCCAGGCACTATTGGCAGCTATCAGTTATTAGCCCCTATCAATGGGCGGGTGCAGCAAGATCTGGCCATGTTAGGCCAAGTGTTCCCCGCGGGAACCGCACTGATGCAGCTCACCGACGAATCACATCTCTGGGTCGAGGCTCAGGTGACTCCGGCTCAGTCGGAAAACATCAGGATCGGCAGTGAAGCCTTAGTACGTGTTGGTGACCGAAGCATCAAGGCCAAGATCATCGGCCGCTCCCATGAGCTTAACAGTGTGACCCGCACCGAGCAGATCTTGCTGAGTCTGGAAAATACCGGCCATGTGCTCCATGCCGGTCAGTTTGCCGAGCTCTACTTGCCTAATGCGGTACAAGGTGGGGTGATCTTACCCGACGCGGCCTTGACTCGCGGCGGAGATGGCGATTGGCAGGTGTTTATTCAGGATGAAGATGGCTTCGAAGCGGTAGAGGTCGAAGTGGTTGAGCGTCAGCGCGGCATGAACCTAGTTCGTGGCCTGACGCCAGGCAGTAATCTGGTGGTATCCGGGGCCTTTTTTCTGGCCTCCGAGCAGGCCAAGTCCGGCTTCGATATCCACAACCACTAAATAACCACTGTCTTAAAAATTAAGGAACTCTCTTATGTTACAGAGACTGATTGAGGTTGCTATCCGCAACCGACTCATGGTGGTACTGGCGCTTATTGCTGTCGCGATAGCCAGTGTGGCCATGTTACCCAAATTGAATCTGGATGCCTTTCCAGACGTCACCAACGTACAAGTTACCGTCAACACCGAGGCCGAAGGGTTAGCGGCAGAAGAAGTTGAGAAGTTAATCAGTTATCCGGTCGAGTCGGCCATGTATGCCTTGCCCGCCGTGACTGAGGTGCGTTCACTATCCCGCACCGGTTTGTCGCTGGTGACTGTGGTGTTTGCCGAAGGAACGGATATCTATTTTGCCCGTCAGCTGGTGTTCGAGCAGTTGCAGGCGGCCAGAGAGATGATCCCCGATGGTATTGGTGTGCCAGAAATTGGCCCTAACACCTCAGGTCTAGGTCAGATTTATCAGTATATTCTGCGCGCCGAACCCGGCTCTGGCATAGATGCCAGCGAGCTGCGTAGTCTCAACGACTATCTGGTCAAGCTCATCATGATGCCTGTCGGTGGCGTGACCGAGGTGCTCTCGTTCGGTGGTGAGGTGCGTCAATATCAGGTACAGATCGACCCGAATAAGCTGCGCAGCTATGGCCTCTCCATGGAGCAAGTGACCACAGCGCTGGAGAGTAATAACCGCAATGCTGGTGGCTGGTTTATGGACCAGGGGCAGGAGCAACTGGTCGTTCGAGGCTATGGCCTCTTGCCTGCGGGTGATGCTGGGCTCAAGGCCATAGCGCTGATCCCCTTGACCGAAGTGGCGGGAACACCAGTCAGAGTCGGTGATATCGCCAAGGTGGCTTACGGCAGCGAAATTCGTGTCGGCGCTGTGACCATGACTCGCCGTGACGAGGCGGGTGATCCCCAGGCGCTGGGAGAAGTCGTTGCCGGGGTCATCCTCAAACGTATGGGTGCTAACACTAAGGCGACCATAGATGATATCAATGCCAGGACGTCACTGGTTGAGCAGGCGCTTCCCGATGGCGTGACCTTCGAGGTGTTTTACGATCAATCGGATCTGGTTGATCAGGCCGTGACCACGGTGCGTGATGCCCTGCTGATGGCGTTCGTGTTTATCGTGGTGATCTTGGCGCTGTTCTTAGTCAACATTCGCGCCACTATGCTGGTGTTACTGTCGATTCCGGTTTCTATCGGCCTAGCGCTGATGGTGATGTCATATTTCGGCATGTCGGCCAACCTGATGTCCTTAGGTGGGCTGGCGGTGGCTATCGGCATGTTGGTGGATGGCTCTGTGGTGATGGTTGAGAACATCTTCAAACATCTGACCCAACCCGATAGACAGCACCTCAATGAGGCCCGCCGTCGCGCCGATGGCGAGACAGATCCTTATCACGCCGACGAAGATGGCGTCGGGACACCGGCCCATGGCAAAACATCTGCAGCCATTAGCTTGCGTGTCATGTTGGCGGCCAAGGAAGTCTGTAGCCCTATCTTCTTCGCAACGGCCATCATCATAGTGGTGTTTGCGCCTCTGTTTGCCCTGGAAGGCGTCGAAGGTAAGCTGTTTCAGCCTATGGCCGTGAGTATCATACTGGCCATGTTGTCGGCTTTAGTGGTGGCGCTCGTGGCCGTACCGGCTCTGGCTGTTTACTTGTTTAAATCGGGTATCACCCTCAGAGAAAGTGTGGTGCTTAAGCCAATCGAGTCTGTGTATCGTCGCCTGTTGACGGTAACCATGGCGCGGCCTAAGGCTGTGGTTATCACGGCGGTGACGCTATTTGTGCTGAGCATGTCCTTGCTGCCACGATTAGGCACTGAGTTTGTACCTGAACTCGAAGAGGGCACGATTAACTTGCGGATCACCTTAGCGCCGACGGCGAGCCTACAGACTTCGATCGATGTTGCGCCTAAGATAGAAAAGATGTTACTCGAGTTCCCCGAGGTGGAATATGCCCTGAGCCGCATCGGCGCGCCAGAGCTTGGCGGCGATCCTGAGCCCGTGAGTAATATCGAGATCTATATTGGCCTCAAGCCCGTCGAAGAATGGCAGTCAGCCTCGAGCCGAGTCGAGCTGCAGAAGTTGATGGAGAAGAAAATCAGTGTCTTCCCTGGACTGCTGTTCACCTTCTCACAGCCCATCGCCACCCGAGTCGATGAACTGCTATCCGGCGTCAAGGCTCAGCTGGCGATCAAGATTTTTGGCCCAGATTTAGACGTGTTATCAGCCAGCGGAGAGAGACTCTCGGATCTAGTAGCAAAAATACCGGGTGCGGTGGATGTGTCACTGGAGCAGGTCAGTGGTGAGGCTCAACTGGTGGTGAGACCTAAGCGTGATGTGCTGGCCCGTTATGGCATCAGCGTAGATCAGATCATGAGCCTAGTTAGCCAAGGTATAGGTGGGGTAAGCGCCGGACAAGTGATCGATGGCAACGCCAGATACGACATCAATGTGCGCCTTGGCGAGCAATATCGCAACTCGCCGGATGCCCTGAGAGATCTTCTCCTCAACGGCGTCAACGGTGCCACGGTACGTCTAGGCGAAGTGGCCAGCGTCGAAGTCGAGATGGCGCCGCCAAACATTCGCCGCGATGATGTGCAGCGCCGAGTGGTGGTGCAGGCCAACGTATCTGGCCGCGATATGGGCTCGGTAGTAAAGGATATCTACGCGGTTATCCCACAGGCTAATCTGCCCGCGGGTTATACCGTGGTCGTCGGCGGTCAATATGAGAATCAGCAAAGAGCGCAACAGAAACTCATGTTAGTTGTGCCTATCTCTATCGGCCTGATTGCCCTGCTACTCTTCTTCTCATTTGGCTCCCTCAAGCAGGTCGCCCTCATCATGGCGAACGTGCCACTCGCCTTGATCGGGGGGGTGGTCGCCCTGTTTATCAGCGGAACTTACCT
>NZ_JABSSM010000011.1 GCF_013214165.1 Shewanella sp.
AGATTAAAAAGGGGTTCGAAGCTGGCGATCATACCAGAAACTCTCAGGTTTCAATCTGACAATTTAAATTTCCAATTCGTTGCATAATTTACATATAGAGAATTGCGTTCGGTAATTCTCTAACTTAAAATAGCGGCCGCACGTCCATTTACGCAGAATCCAACCGATTTTATAGGCAATACAAGTGAATGGATATTGCCTGCGGCCGAAAAATCATCGCCATCCAAGGGCACAAGGACTGCCTACGCAGCAAATAAGCCATGAAGCCAGTGTCGATACTCAGCAAGATGGACGCGATCAAACTGGCGGCTAGCATACGGTTACGCCCTATCCTAATGACAACGGCGGCCATGATTTCCGGCCTTATTCCTTTGTTATTCGCCGTGGGTGATGGTGCCGTCGCACGTTTCAATATCGGATTAGTGATCGTGTCAGGCCTAGCCATAGGCACCCTGTTCGTGCTACCTGTGATTACACCTATTTAGCACAGCGGCATCAAGCACTCCCAGTATTCGACGAAGCACTCATACTCGATACGCCACAAGCTTAAGTTTTAAGTTTTAAGTTTTAAGTTTTAAGTTTTAAGTTTATAACACTAAGGCCTGAATATTTTATTCAGGCCTTTTTATTTTCCAATAGCGGGTATGCTCAGGTACAATCCAGCTAATATTAAAAGCACTCGTATTTAAAGTATTAGCCAACGGCGGACCATAGATAATGATCAATCCAAAGAAAATTGAAGAAGTTGCCAAGCAATTAGCCGAAAGCCTGCCGAGTGGCCTGAAGCAATTCGCCGGTGAATTTGAAGATAAGAGTAAGCAGATCCTGCAAAACCAATTGATGAAGTTGGATCTAGTGTCCCACGAAGAGTTTGAAGTGCAGCAGCATGTTTTACTCAAGACCCGTGAAAAGCTCGAGGCCCTACAGGCACAGGTCAACGCGCTGGAAAAGAGACTCAACGAGAGTGACAGCGAATAAGTTTAACCTTATATCACTCGATATAAGGCATGACAAAAATCAAGAGCGCTTAAGCGCTCTTTTTATTGCCAGCTATTTGGCTTCTGACTTATTCGCTGCAAACAGCAATATACATCCTGCCAGCAAGACCAGGTCCTTGACGATAAACTGACCACTGCCAGTCAACAAAGGCAAGCCCCGGCTCATCTCATAGGCCGGTAAGCTGATGATAAAGGTCTGGGTCGCCATAAACGTTAATGCCGCAACCGCTAAGCCAAATGTCCTGGCCCAGACATATTTCCCACCGATAATAAGCCCAAAGACCGCAAGCAACTCAACCACGCCGATAAAATATGAGCCATGAAGTACACTAAAAATATCGTAAATCCAGCTAAATAGTGGACTCGTCGTCATCAATCTCTCGATGCCATCTGCTTCGAACTGAGTAAACTTCATGCCGCCTATCCACAGCATCACCAATACCACTCCGGCCCAGATGATCTTAAGTGAGAAGCGATTTAACTTTTGATGACCGGCGTAATGAGAGGCAATAAAAGCAGAGACGCCGACGATGGCCAGATACTTAATCAAACCCTGTCCGGCACCGATGGCCGGGAACCCGCCCAGACTATCGATCCAAACCGGGTGAGTGAATAACATCAGCATAGGTATCAAGGCCATTAGCGAATAGAGATAGAGGCCTGCATGACTCAGTTTATGCTTAGGAAAGATTAATGCAGCGACCACGCTCAGCTGTATGACGCCTAACAAGGCCGATAGCCAAGGGAGATCAGGCAAGCTTATGGTCGCGACTTGTTTAGCAAAATAGTCGACATCTAGGGCTGTAAATCGATTCATTGCAGTCGTCAGTAGGAAGAGTCCCAATAACACGCGTGCAACGGCTAACCCAGGTATAGATTTAATCTCAAACATTTCAATCTCCAATTCAGATGCAGCAATAGACCCTTAAATCGGAATAACTATTACACTGAAACTGAATACAATTATCTATCTAGCGCAGTTACCAATAAGCATAAGCTCCACAATTCTTCACAAGATTGCCATTTTTTCGCCATCATTGATCATAGCTTAGCCCCCATATCCATGAAGAAATTTGTTCAAATGGTGCCTATCACATTAGAGGGATTTTTCATGCTAGATCTTTTAACTTCTGCTAAAACTAATCTTACCCATAAAATACTACTGGTTGCGCTCTTATCTCTCTTGTCACTCATCCCATTGGGTTTAGTGATGGATATGGTTTGGGAAAGAGAGAACTTATACCACCAAGTGGTGGAGGAGATAGGTCAATCTTGGGGGGAGCGACAGCAGATCTCCGGGCCTGCTCTCGTCGTGCCCTATACCTATCAAGTTGTGCAAGAGACTGTCAATGATGAAGGCAAGGTCAGAAAATTTACCAGC
The DNA here is from genome assembly GCF_013214165.1 of Shewanella sp. Classification (GTDB taxonomy): domain Bacteria; phylum Pseudomonadota; class Gammaproteobacteria; order Enterobacterales; family Shewanellaceae; genus Shewanella. Next base: position 2,380 of record NZ_JABSSM010000011.1, read on the forward strand.
ACTTATCAGAATGAACTGGTGATCTTACCTAAGAAGCTAACGCTAAATATCGATCTCACCCATGACTTTCGTTCCAGAGGCATATTTCAGTCTCTGGTCTACAATGCACGCATCACAGGCTCTGCGAACTTCGAAGTCGCTGCGGCTAAGGTGCCAAACATGTCTAAGTTCGATATCGAAAATGCTCGTATCGTCTTCGGTATATCGGCCAATCAAGCCATAGATAAAATAGAGACCTTCGAGCTGAGAAGTGAATCTACAGGGGCGCTAATCGTTCAATCCAGCATAATGTCGGGCACAGGCCTATCAAACCAGATAGGACTGAAACGAGGCTTCCACCAACCCATTAAGCTAGAAGGTGGGCAGAAGAAATTAACCTTAAATTTTGCCGTTAAACTGAGAGGTTCACAATCTATCAGCGCACTCCCTCTGGGGGAACAGACCAGTATCCAGATCAGCGCCGATTGGCCCCACCCCAGTTTCAAGGGAATACTGCCGGCACATAGAGAAGTCACTCAGCAAGGCTTCAGTGCCAACTGGGAGATCAGCCATCTCAGCCGTAACTTTCCTCAAATTTTTAGCAAGAATCAAGAGATCGACTTGAGGGAGATAGAAGCCAATACGATACTGTTCGAGCCTGTCACTCACTACGGTAAAATTGAGCGTTCGGTGAAATACGGCCTGCTGTTTATCATACTCAGTTTCATCATATTACTGATATTTGAACTGAGTCAGAAGACCAGCCTGAGCCTGATCCAATATCTGCTGGTGGGATGTGCCATGACACTATTTTATCTCTTGCTACTGTCTCTATCTGAGCACTTAACCTTTTCACTGGCTTACATCATAGCGGCCAGCGTCCCAATCACTTCAGTTTCGGCCTATGTTGCCAGTGCTACATCCTGTATCAAGCGTGGCGGGATCATGTCAGCCATGTTGATAGCCCTATATACTGTGCTCTACTCCATCCTCAAGCTGGAAGATTATGCCCTGCTCATGGGGACCGGCCTCCTAGTGGTCATCATGTTGATCCTTATGTATGTCACTCGAGGGGCAGGACAAGAGACTTTGAACTCAGATAAACCCGACGACACCAGCCGAGTCGACCCATCAAGTTAACGATATTTAATTGATATTTCTGCCAACAGGGCTAGCTTGCCGCGAATGCGCAAGTTAGCCTAGGCACTTTTAAAATGAGGCTATCCCATTGAAGCGCCCATCCTCCTTTATGCCTTCCGTGCTAATTCCTATGATACTGGGCTGGATATTCCTGCTTATCATACCCGGCATCCTGTTTGTCTCTGACATATCGTTATTTCCCTGGTTGTCTCTCGATTCCACTGCGGCCGAAATACTTTTTTTGATAACTTCAAGTGGAACGTTTCCCTATGGCGTCGCGACAATATTCTTAGTATTACTCCTAAGCTATCGAAGACTGGAGCACTCAAGATTTTTTAGCCTATTTTTCGCTATCTCACTGAGCATGTGTACCATACTCGGACTCAGCCATTACCTTAAACCTTTCTTCAACGAGGCGCGCCCTAATGCGGTCTGGCTAGAGCAGCATTACTTGCTTAACACCGATAACTTTTACTCTCTTTCCAAAGCCGAGCGCAAAGAGCAGATGATGGCAGCAGTCAATCAGATCGAACACGCCGACACAGAGATAACCTTAGCGCCATTAGTGAAGCAGCATTGGCAACATGAAGTAGACTTTTCATTTCCCTCGGGGCACACCTTACTTGCTATCACCTTGACCATGGTTGCCAGCTATTACCTCCTGATAGCGGGTAATATATGGATATCCAGCCTGCTCTTTTTCTGGAGCATCGCCATGGGATTCAGTCGCATGCTACTGGGAATGCATTGGACGCAAGATGTACTCGCCTCGACTCTACTCGGTGGAATCATCGGACTTCTCAGCCTATTGGTTATTCACAAGGTATTTCCTTTAGTCTGGTCGATTTCGTCCAAACTAGCCCCACGGCAGATAAAAGCGGATCGGTCGCCATGATGATCATTCCCGCCATGTATGTGGCGCAGCATAACGGCGTACAGATTTTCGCCGCAGATGGCAGCCTACTTAATTCTGATACCTTAGGTGGTAACCTGCAATATATTTTAGCCTTCGTATTCTTCATCTTGATGACCATCTCAGGTCTGACATCGGCTATCTCTATCCTTGAGGTACCCACCAGCTACCTGATGGAAAAGAGAGAAATGGGCCGCAACAAGGCCACCTAGTTAATAGTCGCCTTAAGCATGGTGTTGTTAATTTTACTCAGCTTTAGGGAAGGAACTAAGTGAAAAAAAAACGTACTCAGCTCATCACAATGGTCAGCATAATTGTGACTATTGTATTTTATTTTTTATGGCCTACCCCTCAAAAAGTGCCGGCTCAGTCTAGTGTGAACGATATTGATACTGTGGCCAACACAGTTAATGCATCAAAAGAGATGGATACTCATGCTCCCAGCCTATCCGTCACCCGTTATCAACAGTGCAAACAGCTCATTGAAAATAGCCGTGCTAAATCGAATAACTTTGGTCGCTCCCAAGATTGGAGTAAATACCTCAATGACGGATACTCGATTGATGACATCACATCGGCAATCGATCACTTCTCAAACTCAAATTTCGCCGCCAGCTGGCGCGACGAGCAATTAAAGAAACAATCACAACTGAGCCTAAATAATTTAAAGATAAATGAATTATTGAAAAACGAAATCCCTGATCTGCCTGAAGATTTTAAGTTTAAAATCGCAGTTCCCAAACCAGCATTAGAAAGCATTGCCGATTTAACCGAAAAAGCGGCATTACAACTTATTAAAACGACAGAATTAAGCATCGATGATGTCGCTTGGTTAGTCAAACAGGAAGAGCTCTCTCAACAAGTATTAACTGAAGCCATAAACAAATTAGATGATATTAACCAAATGCTTGGCTATGACTTTATAGGGGATGAACTGCTATTATTGATTGATGTAGCAGCTTTTGAGGGGCGGGATCGTGTTGTCAGCCAACTTTTACAACAACACAGTACACTGTCTAACGATGCTTATCTTGGCTCGACCATGGAGCATGCTTTAGCCAAGCTGAGCTATGTCCTAGGAAAAGGCATTGAGGATGGTGCAGTTATCAGTCAGATTAATATTATAGAACAACTACAAGGCCTAAATGCAGCCGCCTTCTTCGATACACAAACGGATCAATCAGTATCAGGCTCCTTCCCGCGACACTCTTATCATTTTACCGAACAACAACTCGCCTCACTATCGGCGCACTATCAGCTAGACCTAACGCAAATACCAGCGAGAAGAAGGTTAGCTTTCGACCCCGATGCAAAACTGATCGTTAGACTCAGCCAAGAGCGAGACCTGTTACTTGAGAAAGAGGCTTCACCAGAACAACTACTTTCCTGCCAAGCTAGAATTTCTAAAATCGATAAAAAATGGCAACCAAAAACGCTTAACTATTATATGACTCAGCTAAAAAATGAGCATAGAGTAGTGAATGCGATCAACCTTCACAATATCGAACCAGCATTAGCACAATGTTTTATGGCAACGCAACAAACGCACCTCCCATTTTCTCACCCAAGAAATAAAGCACTAGAATCCAAGGTTTTTGGTAAGAAACTGCGTAACAATAAAATTCTTGAAGTAATAAAAATCATTGAATCCGCTAATTTAACAGAGGCACAACTGCGCTGGTTTTTCTATCAAATCCTCCCATGGGACGCCAGTTATTATCAAGCTTTACAAAGTAGTCGACTTAGGCAAGAACAGATAGATTTTACGTTACTGATGATGTATGGAAGAAATAACTCAATTTATTTCGAAGAGCTGCACATCAATGGACTCGACATTACTGGAACGGATCACACAGGAAAGACGCTTATTTATCTTAGCATCGAAGGACGTAAGTTAGATTTACTCAGTTACTTAGTCAGCCAAAGGAGTGACTATCATGATAAGCCTATCGGCACAGATCCTTTATACTTAGTAATAGATTCAAGCTATTACTTCAACCCAAAAAAAGTATTGGATTACCTTGAGGTATTGATGCAGCTCTCGCCACCTGTACACGACTACCATAGAAGAGCATTAGCACTGCTACGACTCAAATACCCTGAGCTCTACAGCCAAATATCAGCACGCTTTGGCGCATTAAAAATAACCGACGACACCCCATTACCTCTGGCGAGCTGTTACGGTAACAAACTTAACTCGGGATAAGCAAAACGGTTAACTGATAAAAAAATGCCAGTAAGTCTAGCTTACTGGCATTCGATTACGGATTATTTTGGCCAATATTAGATCTAATTCAACACTTCTTCCAAGGCTTTAAGACAAAGCGCTACATTCTCTCTTCTAGCGCCAAAGCCCATCAAACCGATGCGCCATGCTTTACCTGCCAGAGCGCCGAGACCGGCGCCAATTTCGAGGTTATAGTTTTCCAACAGCTGCTTACGCACTGCTACATCATCGATACCTTCCGGGATATAGACGGCGTTGAGCTGAGGCAGACGGCAGGTCTCTTCGACCACAAACTTAAGCCCTAATCCCTCGAGTCCTTGTCTGAGCACCTGGTGCATATCGGCGTGACGTTGCCACGAAGCCTCTAGGCCTTCTTTAGCCAGTATACGCAAAGACTCATGCAGGGCATAAAGCGCGTTAACCGGCGCCGTATGATGATAACTGCGCTTGGCACTGTTATCGGCGGTACCACTCCAATAGCCCATGACCAAGGTTTGATCCAAAAACCAGCTCTGCACTGGGGTGGTGCGACTCTTGATTTTCTCAACTGCAGCCGGAGAAAACGACACCGGTGACAGGCCAGGTACGCAAGAGAGGCACTTCTGGCTGCCGGCATAGATGGCATCTATGCCCCACTCGTCGACCCTAAGCTCGACGCCGCCCACTGAGGTCACGGCATCGACTATAGACAGGCAGTCATATTGCTTCGCCAGGCCGCACAAGGTTTTAGCATCGGACAGGGCACCGGTAGAGGTTTCGGCATGAACGAAGGCGAGAAACTTAGCATCCGGATGGGCCTTCAATGCCGCCTCGACATCGGCAGGACTGACCGCCTCTCCCCACTCATTATCGACCATCACAGCCGTGGCTCCGACGCGCTCGACGTTTTGACGCATACGCTCGCCAAATACACCGTTGCGACAAACAATCACCTTCTCACCCGCCTCGACCAAGTTAACGAAGCAGGTCTCCATGCCGGCACTCCCCGGTGCCGACACGGCTAAGGTCATCTCATTTTTAGTCTGAAAGGCATACTGAATAAGCGCCTTAAGCTCGTCCATCATGCCAACAAACAAAGGGTCTAAATGACCGATAGTGGGACGCGCTTGAGCGGCTAATACCTCAGGGTAGACATCGGAGGGGCCGGGCCCCATCAAGGTTCTACGCGGGGGATGAAACGCATCGATACTGGGTGCTGCTAACATATGACTTCCTCGAAAATCCCTTACATTAAAGATAAGGGGTAACTGTTTGATTAGTATCTAGTCTTAAGACAAAACACTCATTCCCTACGTATTATATTATCTAGCGTCACCTTGACTATGGTGAAGTGATTCTTGTGCCTTATGACATCTTATTGTCTATATCTACCTATCACAAGTGGACTAATGCTTGATGTCCAAATTCAAACCGGCGTTTAAAAGATAACATAAAAAAAGGACGCATATGCGTCCTCCGTTTTATTCGCTATTGCACCGACTCTGCCCGACTCCAGTATTCGAAATGTTCACTTCGAGACATATCTCTGCACTACTTTAATCTTCTTGCCTGTGCTATTAGCCATTTATCTCGACAAGACTAGCCTAATCTCTGTTAGCTAAGAACAGCTTATAAGCCGGACTCTGAGTCTCTTCATGATAGACGAAGCCCAGCTCGGTTAAGAACTGCTGAAATGCCATGTTATCGGACTCGGGAACCTCGAAGCCAGCCAAGACGCGACCGAAAGCGGCGCCATGGTTTCGATAATGAAACAGGCTGATATTCCACTTACTCTGCAGGGTCGTCAGAAACTTAAACAGGGCGCCAGGATGCTCGGGAAACTCGAAGCTGAACAGGCGCTCATCGAGCTTCTCCGGCGGATGCCCGCCCACCATATAGCGCACATGTAATTTCGCCGTCTCATCATGGGAAAGATCTTGCACCTCGAAGCCATCACTCTCCAACCTTGCAATGATTTTATCCAGCTCGCTCTGGCCTTCCGATAGACGGATCCCGGCGAACACTACCGCCTTATCCCGACTGCTGAAGCGATAATTAAACTCAGTCATCACCCGCTTTTCTAACAATTCACAGAAGCGCAGGAAGATACCCGGACGTTCGGGGACTTTAACTGCCAGAATAGCCTCTTTTTTCTCCCCAAGCTCACAGCGCTCAGAGATATATCTCAGGCTATGAAAGTTAACATTGGCACCACTGAGAATGGCGGCCACCTTCTCACCTTTACCCGCATCGCCCATATACTTCTTTAGACCAGCCAGAGCCAGGGCTCCGGCTGGTTCGGCTATGGCGCGAGTATCTTCGAAGATATCTTTCACCGCGGCGCAGATCTCATCCGAGCTGACGGTGATCACATCATCGACATATTCCCGTGCTAGCCTGAATGGCTCGGCGCCAATCTGCTTAACCGCGACGCCATCGGCAAACAAGCCGACCTGAGGTAAAATAACCCGCTCACCGGCCTCTAAGGCCGCCTTTAAACAGGCAGAATCTTCCGGCTCGACGCCAATAATTTTAACCTCGGGCATCACAGCCTTATAAAACGCGGCAATGCCGGCGATCAGGCCGCCACCGCCCACGGGAACAAAGACTATTTCTAAGTCCCTTCGTTGCTGCAGCATCTCCTGGGCTATGGTGCCTTGCCCAGCAATCACGGCCTCATCATCGAATGGCGCCACGTAGACGCGACCATCTGCAGCCGCAAGCGCCTGAGCGTAGATATTAGCCTGATCGAAGGCCTGACCATGAAGTACCACCTCACCGCCGAGACGCCTGACCGCATCGACCTTGATATCCGGAGTCGTTTCCGGCATCACGATCACCGCGCTGATGCCAAGCGCAGCAGCCGACATCGCGACCCCCTGAGCATGATTGCCCGCAGAGGCACACACCACACCACGCTGACACTCATCGGCTGTGAGCTCAGATATCTTGTTATAGGCACCACGCAGCTTGAAGGAGTGCACGGGTTGCATGTCTTCGCGCTTGAGGAACACCTGACAGCCCAGGCGGGCCGACAGCTTATTCAAACTAGAGAGTGGCGTGACTTTAGCCACATCATAGACAGAAGACAATAAGATCTTCTGTAGATAATAGTGCGCCAGATCTAGCCTAGCATTGGAGCTTGATGCCAACATATTAATCCTCCAACATGGTGACATCTCGCACCGCGCCTTTATCGGCACTGGTCGCCAGCAAGGCATAGGCCTTGAGTGCCAGAGATACGGAGCGTTCACGCCCAACAGGCTTCCAGGCCTGCTTACCGCGCCCTTCCATTGCAGTGCGACGAGCCGCTAATTCACTGTCACTGATGGCAAGTTTGATCGAGCGCGCCGGAATATCGATCTCGATTCTGTCACCTGTCTCAACCAGAGCTATGGTGCCACCAGCCGCCGCTTCTGGCGAAACATGGCCGATAGACAGGCCGGAAGTACCACCAGAGAAACGACCATCTGTGATAAGCGCACACGCCTTACCTAGGCCGCGAGACTTAAGGTAACTGGTCGGATAAAGCATCTCCTGCATACCTGGGCCACCTTTAGGGCCTTCGTAGCGAATGACGACCACGTCACCGGCAACCACCTTGCCCCCCAAGATAGCGGCAACGGCATCATCCTGGCTCTCGAACACACGGGCCGAGCCGACAAAGGTATGATTATCTTCATCCACGCCCGCTGTTTTGACGATACAACCATCGATGGCTATGTTACCGGAAAGCACCGCTAGGCCGCCTTCCTGACTAAAAGCAAATTCACGCTTACGGATACAACCGCCTTCGCGATCGTCATCCACACTATCCCAGCGACAATCTTGACTGAAGGCCCGAGTGGTCGGGATCCCCGCAGGTCCCGCCGTGAAGAACTTATGTACCGCCTCATCTTTACTCTGGGCGATGTCCCATTTGGCCAGTACCTCTTTCAAGTTTGTACCCGCCACATGGTAGGCATCGTTATGAATGAGGCCGGCTCGGTCGAGCTCGCCTAAGATACCCATCACGCCACCGGCGCGATGCAAGTCTTCCATATGATACTCAGGGCTCGCAGGCGCCATCTTGCACAAATGAGGCACCAGGCGTGACAGCCTGTCGATATCGGCCATGGTGAAATCAACTTTTGCCTCATGAGCCGAGGCTAACAGGTGCAATACCGTGTTACTTGAGCCGCCCATGGCGATATCTAAAGTCATGGCATTCTCGAACGCCCTAAAGTTAGCGATATTACGTGGCAATGCAGACTCATCGTCATGCTTGTAGTAACGCGTAGCCAGGTCCATGATGCGGCGACCCGCTTCTAAGAAGAGCTCGCGTCTGTCGGCGTGAGTGGCCAGCATGGAACCATTACCCGGCAAAGACAGGCCTAAGGCTTCGGTCAAACAGTTCATCGAGTTAGCGGTAAACATGCCGGAACATGATCCGCAGGTAGGACAGGCGCTGCGCTCAATCTTATCGCTGTCTTCATCCGATATGCGATCGTCCGCACCCGCCACCATGGCATCAACCAGATCCAGTTTGATGATGTTACCCGAAAGCTTAGTCTTACCCGCTTCCATTGGACCACCGGAGACGAAGATCACCGGAATATTGAGGCGAAGTGCCGCCATCAGCATACCTGGGGTGATCTTGTCACAATTTGAGATACACACCAGGGCATCGGCGCAGTGGGCATTGACCATATACTCGACGCTGTCGGCAATAAGCTCACGTGAAGGCAGGCTATAGAGCATGCCGCCGTGGCCCATGGCGATACCGTCATCTACCGCGATTGTATTAAACTCTTTGGCGATACCGCCCGCTGCTTCGATGGCGCCAGCGACTAACGAGCCCATATCTTTGAGGTGCACATGACCGGGAACAAACTGAGTAAATGAGTTGGAAATCGCAATAATTGGCTTACCAAAATCACTATCTTTAACGCCGGTGGCACGCCATAGGGCGCGGGCTCCGGCCATGTTACGACCTTCGGTACTGGTAGCTGAACGTAATTTAGGCATTGCGATTGTCCTTATTGAGCAGGGTCGAGGTGCTAGTTCCTAGTGCCTAGGAAGAGCAGACGATTCAAGATTATAGTTAACATTTTTAAACCTAAAAGATATAAACTTTCAGGTAGTGTATATTTCAATTGTGTGACTCATAAGCAAACCTAAAGATGACTTAATGTTTAGGTCATGTTCCACCACGAAGTGGCATCAATAGCGATGCGAAACCGATCTATTATAAGACCTCTAACCAACCCCACTTGTCTTGGGTCTCACCGGTAAACAGGCCGAAGAAGCTCGCCTGTATCGACTCTGTGATGGGGCCGCGCTTACCGGCGCCAACATCGATTCTGTCGACGCTGCGCACCGGCACGATTTCTGCCGCTGTGCCCGTCATAAATATCTCATCGGCGAGATAGAGGAACTCACGGGACATGGCCTCTTCGACCACTTCATAGCCCTTTTCACGAGCCAGGATGATGATGCTATCTCGAGTCAGGCCCATAAGGATGGCCGACGTCGAAGGTGGTGTATAGATTTTTCCTTTCTTGACCACGAACAGGTTAGCACCAGCACCTTCGCTGACCAGACCATTCACATCCAGGGCTATGCCCTCATCGAAGCCGTTACGCTTGGCTTCGGTGGAAATTTGAATCGATGACAAGTAGTTACCACCGGCCTTAGCGCCGGTAGGTATGGTATTGGGTGCGAGACGATTCCATGAGCTCACAGCCACATCGACCCCAGCTTCCATACTGTCTTCACCTAGATAGGCGCCCCAGGGGAAAGCCGCAACCATGACATCACACACGGCATCTTTAGGCGGAGTGATCCCCATGCCTACATCACCATAGAAGGCCAGCGGACGAATGTAGGCACTCTTGAGATCATTCTTCTGCACGCTGTCACGACAGGCCTGCATCAGCTCATCATGCGTATAAGGAATTGGCATGCGGTAGATCTTAGCCGAATCGAACAGACGTTGCACATGATCGGTAAGACGGAATCCCGCCGGGCCCAGGTGAGTATCATAGACACGGATCCCTTCGAAGACAGAAGATCCATAATGTAAGCCGTGAGACATCACATGCACCTTAGCATCACCCCAAGGTATTATCTCACCATTGAACCATATAAACTCTGCTTTCTTCGTGGTCATCTCTATTTCCTCACTCTCTGTCAATATTCATTGCAACAGGCGTTAACTGTTCACTTTGTTATTATCGCTAATCTAATAGCCTGTCATCAGTATCTAGTAAGCCTTAAGCCTGTACCCGACAGTCGATCACATCGACAAGCTTATCTAGCTGATTAGTCAGTAGCTCTATGGCCCGTTCACTCTCGACATGCATTGTGAGTCGAACATTGTGCTCACCTGCTAACTGCATATCCATCTTGGTCACTTTAAAACCGCGATGGCGTACCACTCTCAATACACGCTCCAACACTTCAGGCTGCTGCACTAAGGTTAAGCTCAATTGATAACTCATCTCTACTCCTATCCACTCGTTCTTACCTGCGTTGTGCGTTAAGTCTGCTTGTCCATCATGTCTGTTTGTCCATCTCTTCCATCATGTCACGATTACTGGCACCCGGTGGGACCAGTGGCCAGACCTTGATGGAGAGCATCATGTCTGTTTGTCCATCTCTTCCATCATGTCACGATTACTGGCACCCGGTGGGACCAGTGGCCAGACATTGTGAGCATCATCAATCCTCACATGCAGCAGATATGGGCCTTCGCAGCTAATTAAATGATCTAACGCTTCTTCTACCTGATCACGTGTGGTGATGGTGCGGCCGGGAATGTCGAATGCCGATGCCAAGGTGACAAAATCTGGGTTATCGGAAAGATCGGTCTCGCTGTAACGCTCCTCGAAGAAGAGCTGCTGCCACTGTTTCACCATGCCCAGCTTCTGGTTATCTATCAGCAAAATTTTAACCGCCAACTTACGCCGTTTGATGGTGGTGAGCTCTTGCACATTCATCATAAAGGAGCCATCGCCGGAGACGACCACTACGGTCGCATCGGGACGGGATACCTTAGCGCCGATGCCGGCAGGAAGGCCGAAACCCATGGTTCCCAAGCCCGAGCTAGACAGGTGGTCTTCAGGATTACGGAACCACATATGCTGGGCCACCCACATCTGATGCTGGCCAACATCGCAAGTCACCACACTATCTTCTGGCAATTTATCGGCTAAGCGTTTCAACATGGCGGGGGCGAATATTAGCTCACCTGGGCGATCATATTTCCATTGATGCTCGGCTTTCAATTGCCCAACCTCTTCGCGCCAGGGAGCAATAGCTAACTCGGTCGTCAATGCGGGCAACACCTGACGTAGATCGCCGGCGATGGCCACTTCCGGCAAGCGTAATTTACCCAACTCCGCCGCATCGATATCCAAATGAATCACCTTGGCATGCTCGGCAAAGGATGCTAAACGACCGGTAACCCTGTCATCGAAACGAGCGCCGACCACGATTAACAGATCACACTCCTGGACGGCAATATTGGCCGCCTTGGAGCCATGCATGCCTAGCATGCCCAGATAACCCGACGTGTCTTTTTCTATGCTACCCAGGCCCTTTAGTGTGGCCACAGAGGGAACACCCGTGGCCTGGATAAATGCACGCAATTGAGGAACGGCTCTCGCCATACCTACGCCACCACCCACATAGAGCATAGGTTTATGGGCTTGTTTGAGTAGCGTCAAGGCATCATCAAGTTTGCAGGTATCGGCTTGAGGCTGAGGGGACTTCTCCTGAATGGGAGTCGAGTACTCGAACATAGCGATTTGGATATCTTTAGGAATATCCACCAGCACAGGACCCGGACGCCCCGATGCTGCGATCTCGAACGCCTTATACAGGGTCGGAACCAGCTGCTCTATCTCGGTCACCATGAAACTGTGCTTAGTACACGACAGCGACATACCCAAAACATCGATTTCCTGGAAGGCATCGGTGCCAATCACGGCGGTAGATACCTGACCTGTGATGGCGACAACAGGCACAGAGTCAAGCAAGGCATCGGCCAATGAGGTCACTAAATTGGTAGCCCCAGGACCCGATGTCGCGAAACACACCCCAGTCTTACCTGTCGCACGGGCATAACCTAAGGCTGCAAATGCGGCGCCCTGCTCATGGCGACTCAATAGGTGTTCCACCGGTGCACCGTAAAGCGCATCATAAATCGGCATGATAGCGCCGCCAGGGTAACCAAAAATATTCGTCACCCCATGGTCGACTAGCACCTTGATCACGGCATCGGCGCCGCGCATCATCTGCCCACTATCCGCTTGTCCGGCCTCTGAATTGTCTTGCTGTGTCTGCCCTTGTTCCATCTGTATCTGTCACTCCATGCCGAACCTTAGCGGTTCAGTATTTGTAGGGTAAAGCCGTTTTGCATATTTCTTAGTCGGGCTTTAAACGAAAAAACCCCCGGTCCTTGCGGAGCGGGGGGTTAGTTGCAATCTTTACCTAATTAGGTTTATCGATGCGCCATGGGAGCCCCCCGCAGTGATCTAATAATCACTAGGGTAATAATCTCAATAATGAGTAGGGCTGCCTGGTTTACCATGCTTTGACTGTTTCCTAATGAGTTTGCTTAAATTCGGTGTTTTCTCGATTAAGATCGCGAGACCATCAATCAATACCACAAAGCCAATAAAAAACACAACAAAACCTTGTTACCGAGAAGAAACACCTGGTTTCATCATGCAAACGATACGTCAAAAATGATCCTTTGATTTTTCGGTTAACCTAGCCTCAATCTTGAAATTATCTGTTACTTCTCTTCGACGATTTGCTGCATAGCCGTCATATGGCCGCGTAGCTCGGCACCAATCTTCTCCACGCCAGTACCACGAATGGCGGCATTGACTTGGATTAGGCGTTGGTTATCGACACCATTGCAATTGTCGCTGAGTCCGCGACCTAGGTACTCCGGAGACATGGCATTGACGAAGTCACGCAACATAGGCACGGCGGCGTGATTAAACAAGTAACAACCATATTCGGCGGTATCTGAGATAACCACGTTCATCTCGTAGAGACGCTTACGTGCAATGGTGTTAGCTATCAGTGGTGTTTCATGTAGCGACTCGTAGTAAGCCGACTCTGCGACTATGCCAGCAGACGTCATGGTATCGAACGCCAGCTCGACACCGGCCTTGATCATGGCAACGAGGAAGATACCCTTATCGAAATAGGTTTGCTCGTCGATATCTTCGTCGCTAACCGGTGCATTTTCGAAGGCGGTCTCGCCTGTTTCGGCGCGCCACTTAAGCAAGTTTGCATCATCGTTGGCCCAATCGACCATCATGGCGCGAGAAAACTCCCCACCTATGATGTCATCCATGTGCTTCTCGAACAGAGGAGCAAGAATGCCCTTCAGCTCTTCGGCCATGTCAAAGGCCTTGATCTTAGCTGGGTTAGACAGGCGATCCATCATGTTGGTGATGCCACCGTGCTTTAGAGCCTCAGTGGTGGTCTCCCAACCTTGCTGAATAAGTTTCGCCGCGTAGCCTGGCTCTATACCATCGCTGACCATCTTCTCATAACCTAAGATGGCGCCAGTTTGTAGCATGCCACAAAGAATGGTCTGCTCACCCATAAGATCAGACTTCACTTCGGCAATAAATGATGAGTGCAGCACACCCGCACGGTCGCCACCGGTAGCGCTGGCATAGGCCTTAGCGATATCGAAACCTTGCCCCTTAGGATCGTTCTCAGGGTGAACCGCGATCAGAGTCGGTACGCCGAAACCACGCTTATACTCTTCACGTACCTCGGTACCCGGACACTTAGGCGCGACCATGATGACGGTAATATCTTCACGAACCTGCATCCCCTCTTCAACGATGTTGAAACCGTGAGAGTAGGAAAGTGTGGCTCCTTGCTTCATCAGCGGCATGATCGTACTAACAGCGTTAGTGTGCTGCTTATCCGGCGTCAGGTTAAGCACAAGATCGGCATCGGGAATCAATTCTTCTATGGTACCGACACGGAAACCGTTACCCGTGGCCTTTTGATATGAAGCACGCTTCTCTTGGATCGCCTCGGCGCGAAGTGCATAAGCGATATTCAAGCCTGAATCACGCATATTCAAACCTTGATTGAGGCCCTGAGCACCACAACCTAGGATGACGATATTCCAGCCCTTAATGAAGTCACAACCTTGGCTAAATTCATTAAGGTCCATGAAGCGGCACTGAGCCAGCTGTTCTAATTGTTGACGCAAATTCAGAGAGTTAAAATAGTTAGCCATCTGATGTACCACCTTTTGTATCGAATTGAGGAGAGCTGCTTCATGGGCTTAGATAACGTGAGCACGAGCAGTGATTGAGATCACTATAGCTGATGATTCTAATTGCTTAAAATGATATATTCGGGATACTATATTGCATTTTTTGCAACACCGATTAACTCAGTCCCTACGCCCTAATGAGGTAAAAATGGATATCAAAACAATCAAACTTTACCTGCACCTATCGGAAAGCCTGCATTTTTCCAGAACGGCTCAGGCCATGCATGTCAGTCCTTCGACCCTGAGTCGAGTCATGCAGAGGTTAGAGGATGAGGTCGGTGCCCAGCTTTTCCTCCGAGATAACCGCAGCGTCGCCCTGACCAGCGCCGGCGTCGAATATCGCCACTTTGCCGAGCAGACCTTAGATCACTGGACTAAGCTCAAGACCAAGATTGACCCTAAACAAGATCTGCTTAGGGGCAGATTGAACCTCTACTGTTCGGTAACTGCGGCATATAGCCACCTGCCTGGGCTACTCGATAGCTTTAGGCGGGAGCATCCTCTTGTTGAAATAACCTTGACCACAGGTGACGCCGCCAACGCGGTTAGCGAAGTGAAAAATAACCGCGCCGATATCGCCATCGCCGCCCTGCCTGACCCTTTCCCGGAAAATCTGCACTTCGCCAAGATAGATGACATCCCTCTAGTCATCATAGCGCCAACATATCGCTGTCAGGTGCAGGAATTATTAACTGAGTCATATATTCCCTGGGACCGTCTGCCCTTTATCGTGCCTGAACATGGGCCGGGGAGACAACGCATCGACAACTGGTTTAAGCAGCTGGGCCTGACGCCCAACATCTATGCCCAGGTCTCAGGGCAAGAGGCGATGGCCTCTATGGTGGCGCTAGGGTGTGGGGTGAGTATCACACCTGATATTGTTATTAATAACAGTCCTGTACGCGATAGAATTCAGATCATCCCGACTCCCATAGATATCCCCCCCTTCGAACTAGGTTGCTGCTGCAGAAACAATAAATTAGATGACCCGATAGTCGCGGCCTTTCTGAAAGTGATATAACGAATACCATTGCATAAGGCAATTAAAGGCTGGCACCGCATTTCAGTCTGGTTCGCCGCTACCTCCCGCATAATAAGTTCATCTATACTTAATTCAGAAACAATAAATCCACCACATGCCTGCTTAACTTATTGGAAATATCTACAGAAGACTATGGATATTCTTGCGATTGTCTTGGTAATTATTGGATTGTTAGGCCTTATTGCCTCTCTGGTTCCCACTCACCAGCTCTGCAATATTCCCGACCATCACCATAATGGCTGGCTAATCTTGATCAGCATGATCCTTATGTTTATTTTCGGCTATCTGGGATTCTTGTGGACCCTATTTACTCACCAAGGTGATACCTTAGACTTAATCATAGCTATCATCTTCTGTGGCGGTGGTGGCTTTGTCTATCTAGTGACTAAGATGAGTCGAGAGACCATCTTTGAACTAAAGCAAACCATTAGAGAGAAGCACTATCAAGCTCACCATGACCCTTTAACTGGCCTGCCCAATCGCAATCAATTTTATGAAGATATCGATAAGCTGATCGCCACCGAAGGGCAGATGTTTAGCTTCTTGATGATGGATCTCGATGACTTTAAAATGATTAATGATACATACGGTCATGCCGAAGGCGATCATGTACTACAGGTCGTTGCAGAGAGGATAATCAAGGTGATTCCACAAGGTGCAATTACGGCGAGACTGGGTGGCGATGAGCTTGCCCTAGTGCTTCCATACACCTTGGCCGAAGATGCAGTCACAATAGCTCGAGTCATCCAAAATGAGTTACTAAAAGAGATTAGCAGTGAAAACCATTGCATCATAATCATAGGTGTCAGCATAGGAATAGCTCAATACCCCAAAGATGGCGATGGTAGAAAAAGTATCATGAAGAGTGCGGATATAGCCATGTATCATGCTAAGAAGAGCGCCGAGCATTACCAGATATATGCCACCCAGCTCACACGATAGAAAGCAGGTTAATTGTCTGACTCGGCTATATCGTTTGTTCCATGGTTTCGGCTGGGCACATAGACTCGGGCTTACCGACCACTTTGGCGGGTACACCGACTACTGTGGTGTGAGCCGCAACATCGGTCAATACCACAGAGCCTGCGCCTATCTTAGCCCCTACCCCGATCTCGATATTACCCAATACTTTGGCACCGGCACCTATCATCACCCCGGCACGGATCTTGGGATGACGATCACCCTGCTGATTTCCCGTGCCACCTAATGTCACTCCTTGCAGCAGAGACACATTATTTTCGATAACCGCTGTTTCACCGATAACAATACCCGTAGCGTGGTCAAACATGATGCCCGTGCCCATCTTACAGGCCGGATGAATATCGACACCGAATACTTCCGAGTTCCGACTCTGAATGAATTGCGCTAACTCGGTGCGGCCCTGATTCCAGAGACAATTTGCCAGGCGGTGTACCTGAATAGCCTGGAACCCCTTGAGGTTCAAGATGACCGTGAGGTAACTTACAACCGCGGGATCGCGCTCTTTCACCGCCTTAATATCTGTGGCCACATTGGTTAGCATCTGCTCGCAATGGATGAAGGCTTTATCGAACAATTCACGGAAGGTAAAAGGCGACACCACTCCATCTGAGAGTTTATTGGCCACGATAAAGCTGAGCGCCGAACCCAGACAATCGTGATTGAGTATCGATGAATAAACATGACTGGCAAGCAAGGGCTCCTTACGAACCAAGGCTTCGGCTTCGACCCTAAGCTGTTCCCAAACTTCATAACGCATATGACGTAAACTCTTAAATAATGAACAAAGAAGATGTGAAAATTAAATATCTGTAAAAAAAATGCAGCAACGTAAAGTCTAACCTAATCTGAGAAGAAAACATTAAGCTATAAGAGCAAATAGCTATATGGCATAACCAACTCAAACCAGTAGCGTAATACAGGACAGCGTTAGGAACCGAGTAACATTAAATATTCACTAATGAATAAGTTGATAAATCAATCGGTAAATTTCTGTACTAGACCAGTAAACATATTCTTAGTCATTGGTTCACACCCGAGTTAACCTGAGCCGGAAAATCATCGGATTTACCCGCGAGTTCACTAACTTGGTTCTGACTCATCAGTGCATCTTTAGCAAAAATATTGTCGGAATATTTTTGGATATAGTCGGCTAATTTCTGAGGCTCAGAGACATGCATATCGATGACCTCTACTCGTTCGGTCAGTTGGCCTAGGCCACCAAAATAAGTCTGAGGCCTGATAAAGCTCAACTTGATATTGCTGCTATCACCATAGCCGAAATGCAGCCCTTCCTTGTCACTTTTTCTCGGATAACTGCCCAATTCAACACTTTTTATCTCTTCAATTTTTATGGATATAAAGCCCCAGACACTATTGTTGATAACCAGCTTGTTTTTATGACCATAGATAGAGAAATGGCGGGAGATCCTGTAATTGGCAGCCAGCATGATCACACCATAACCAGTAATGCTCGACACTATAATGGCCAGCAACTCACTCCAGGGAGAGATGATCACATAAGCTAAGGCGGCCATGACCAGGGTCCCCAGAGTCATCATCAACCAATGCCATCTGGCAGCCGAACGTAATTTTAGACTGGTGATGCCGCTGACATGATTTCGTGACAAATAAGGAATGGCGTAGTACCAGCTCGCAGGCTCCGATGCCAAGACGAGTGCCAATGAGCGTTTCTTATCGTCTTCTTCTTGAAAGGTATCTAAGATATGCACTCTGGGATCAGCGGATAAGTTACGTGCCTGCCACAGAGCCTTGATGATACTCACCATAAGATATAATTCGATAGCCAGTAATATGGCAATTATCGGGTAACGCAGCCAGGCGATAAACTCAAAATAGCTCGCTATTTCAGCCGGAAAGCTCAACCTTGCCATCAAGCTACTCGAGCTAAAAATGAGCAGCATCTTCCACAGCTTCTGCTCACCCACCTTGATAATGCAATACCAATAGATAGCCGGCAGTATGAAGAAATACAGCATCGAGAATACCAACACATACAGATGGCTATTTGTCTCATCGAGGTTTTCTGGAAGCAGCTGAAAGCCCAATGTATAACTGATGATTGCACTGACAAGAAAAATCAGCCTGAACTTTATACTAGACCTCATAAGCCCCTCCAACGAATAGATGTTGTCATCATGTTACATGATATCTTTTGCCTAGGAAGGAATTAAATCGCTGTGGTCACTGACATATCGCCAGTGGCTTTGAGGCGTTCAATTTTAATGATGCAGGGGCCTTGAGTATGTAAGTCTGTTGCTGAAATTGATAATCACGCTCGAACCAATGAATGTAGAGACCCAGAATGAAATAAACATTGAGCCAGCAGGCTCAATGTCTTAAAAAGTTTAAATAAGGTAATCAACGCCTAAGGCAACAAACAGGGCTAGACCTGCCCAGTTATTATTCAGGAAGGCCTTGAAGCAGGGAGCCCGCTCTCTGGCGTAAATCAGCTTCTGTTGATAGAGGCTAAAGCCAACAAACGTGATCACACCTAAGGCATATACCAGACCACGGTCTGCCGCCCAACCCGCCGTAATAAAACAGGCTAATGCGCCAAGCTGAAACAAACCAATGATCTGCCTATCATATTGACCAAACAAGATAGCAGTAGATTTGATGCCAACTTTCAAGTCATCTTCTCTGTCCACCATGGCATACATGGTGTCGTAGGCCACGGTCCAGCACCAGTTGGCGAAGAATAACCACCAAGCCTCGGCGGGAACACTGCCGGTCTGCGCCGCGTAGGCCATAGGAATCGACCAACTCCATACCACACCGAGAAACATCTGCGGCATGTTAGTAAAGCGCTTAGTAAAGGGGTAGATGACAGTCAATATGATGCCAACGACAGATAACTGGACAACCAGAGGATTGAGCATCAAGACTAGGCCCAAGGCAAATAGGCCCATTACTGCAAATAGTAGCAGCGCCTCTTTGCTGGATATCTCACCACTGGCCAGGGGCCGGGACTTAGTCCTGTCTACGTGGGAGTCGAGGTCCCTATCGGCGTAATCGTTAATAATACAACCGCAAGCGCGCATCACCACCACACCTAAAATAAAGATCACCAGCACCTTAACATCGGGCATGCCACCAGCGGCCAATATCAACGCCATCAGGCACGGCCACAACAGCAATAAGGTCCCTATTGGGCGGTCCATACGGGAAAGACGCATATAAACGTCTAATTTCCCCTTTAAAAAACTCATCATTCAGGCTCTCCCAATACCGCTCAAACGCTTAATTTAACGTTATAAATCTAACCAGGTTAATCATCATAAATGACATATGACCGACACACTCAAGGACTATAGCGCTTTTCAGCAAGTCTCCAGTCGAGCATAAGCAACAACCAGCCACTTACTGCCGACATCATAGAAATTGACTTGTACTCTGGCTTGGGAACCACTGCCCTCGGTATTGGTCACCTTACCTTCACCAAACTTATGGTGCATCACCCCTTGGCCTACCTTAAAGCCCGAATCATTCACCACTATGCTACGAGTAAGAGTAGTACTGGTTCTCCTAGGCGTACTCACCTGAGTCTTAAGGCGGATCTCCTCCACATGCTCAGTGGGGATCTCTTTAATGAAGCGTGATGGCCTGGCGAAGTTTTCCCGGCCATAGATTCGACGCGTCTCGGCATGGGTGATGTAAAGCTTCTCCATGGCCCGAGTCATGCCTACATAACAGAGACGACGCTCTTCATCGAGTCTATCCCCTTCATCCATAGCCATCTGGCTGGGGAATATTCCCTCTTCGACACCGGACATAAACACCACAGGAAACTCCAGGCCTTTAGCCGAATGCAATGTCATCAGCTGCACCGCATCGGTAAATGCATCCGCCTGCCCTTCTCCGGCCTCGAGCGCAGCATGAGATAGGAAAGCACTAAGCTCACCCATATCTTCTATCTCTTCGGGCATGATAAAGGTACGTGCTGCGGTGACGAGTTCATCGAGGTTTTCCACACGAGAACGCGCCTTTTCGCCTTTCTCAGCCTCATACATGGCCTTGAGGCCTGACTTGGCTATGATATGGTCGGTAGTGCGATGCAGGGTCATCTCTTGAGTATCTTGCTGCATCTCTACGATGAGGTCCATGAAGCCACGTACAGCATTAGCCGCACGTCCACTGAGCAGCTTCTCCTCGAGGGAGCGTAAGCAAGTTTGCCACAGGGTTAACTGCTGCTGCCTTGCGGTAGAACGTAAGATATCGAGTGTGCGTCCACCTATCCCGCGAGCAGGAGTATTGACCACGCGCTCGAAGGCCGCATCATCATCTTTATTGTTGATGAGACGCAGATAGCTCATGGCATCTTTGATCTCTTGGCGCTCGAAGAATCTCAAGCCACCATAGATACGATAGGCTAAGCCCTTGTGAAGTAAGGCTTCTTCTAAAACCCGAGACTGAGCATTAGAACGATACAGGATGGCGCAACTGCTTAGTTCTCCGCCCATATCGTGCCAATCACTGATGCGTCCAACGATAAACCTAGCTTCATCCATCTCATTAAATGCACAGTATATTGAGATAAGCTCGCCGTCTTTATCTTGGGTCCACAATTTCTTACCCAGGCGATCTGGGTTATTGGCGATCAATGCGTTAGAGGCCTTGAGGATATGACCGGTGGAACGATAGTTTTGCTCCAGACGTATGGTGTTAGCCTTGGGAAAATCCTCGAGGAACTTGTGTAAATTCTCGACTTGAGCACCGCGCCAACCATAGATGGACTGATCGTCATCGCCGACAATCATCACATTAGCACCGTCGCCGGCCAGCACACGGATCCAGGCATACTGAATCGCGTTGGTATCCTGGAACTCATCCACCAAAATATGCTTAAACCTGTCTTGATAATGTTTAAGTACATGGGGCTTGTTGAGCCATAACTCATGGGCACGTAATAGAATTTCGGCAAAGTCGACCAGACCGGCTCTATCGCAGGACTCCTGATAAACTTGATAGATCTGCAATAGATTCTGCTCTATTGGGAAACCACCCGCATCGATGTGCTTTGGCCTTAATCCCTGATCTTTCTTGCCGTTGATGTAGCCCTGGGCTTGACGAGGCGGATATTGCTTCTCATCTAAGTTAAGACTCTTAAGAATACGTTTGATTAGACGTAGCTGGTCATCAGAGTCGATGATCTGGAACGTCTGGGGCAAGTTAGCGTCTTGATAATGGGTTCTTAGCAGACGATGGGCTAAACCGTGGAAAGTCCCTATCCACATGCGGCCCATATTGCTGCCACTGACCTTCTCCACTCGCTCGCGCATCTCTGCCGCCGCTTTATTGGTGAAGGTTACCGCTAAAATTGAATATGGACTCTGCTGTTCGACCTGCATCAGCCAGGCAATTCTATGGGTCAATACCCGAGTCTTGCCACTGCCAGCCCCTGCCAATACCAACATGCTGGATAGCGGCGCCCCTACAGCTGCGCGCTGCTCATCATTCAGGCCGTCTAGTAAAGAAGATACGTCCATTCTTGCCTCCAAAAAATCGAGCAAGCAGTATAACAGGAGCGGGGGATGAGATCCTAGGTTCTAGGCAGTTATAGCTGCGAAGGCCGTCATCTTGGCTTCTCCTTCCTCGCGCCTAAAACCTAGTTTTAGACCTTCTGTGCTGCCACCACAGATATCTCGACTAATAATACATCACGGGCCATCTTAGCCTCGACACAGGCACGAGCCGGTGCATGCCCCTCGGGAACCCAGGCGTCCCATACCGCATTCATCTCGGCGAAGTACTGCATATCCTTGATATAAATTGTCGCAGAAAGAATATGCTCTCTATCACTTCCCGCCTGTTCAAGCAGAGCATCAACCTTTTCTAGCATGCTGGATGTCTGTTCGGCTATGCCTTGGTTGGCGTCTTTGCATACCTGACCACAGAGATAAATAGTGCCATTATGCTTAACGATACGACTCATACGGGTACCCGTTTCTAAACGTTCAATTGTCATTGTAATGCCTTGTTAAAGAGGTTAAAAAGTATTTTTCAGCAATGAAAACGGCCCAACAAAGGTGTGGGCCGCGAGTGATGTAAGCTTGGCTTATCTAGGCACTATTTCTGTGACGAGTCATCCTTGAGGCCAATGCTGTCCATCCAATAATCGAAGTCCATCATATTGCCAGGTAGCACTATTTTACTGGCACTATGACTCAAACCATCGAGTTGCTTAAGGTATTGAGCCCCGAGCTGCATACGCACCACATTCTGCCCCCCAGGGGCGGAGATGACTTCTGCTATACGCTCTATAGATTCAGCGGTTGCACGAGAAATAGTTAATATCTCCTCTGCTTTACCCTCTGCTTCATTGATGCGACGTTGCATCTCACCCTCAGACAGGTTAATCATCTCAGTCTTAAGCCCCTCAGAGCGATTGATCTTGCTCTGCTTGTCACCCTCACTCTTGGCTAGCAAGGCACGGCGTTCACGCTCGGCATTCACCTGCATCTCCATGGCTTTCTTTACCGTATCGGGTGGAGTGATATTCTTGATCTCATAACGATGGACTCTAATCCCCCATGCGGCCCCCGCCTGATCGAGCACTTCGACCACCTTGGCGCTAATCACATCACGCTCTTCGAAGGTACGATCTAGGGCTAGAGTGCCTATGACAGAACGCGTCGTCGTCTGGGCTAACTGAATGGCCGCGTAACGATGATCTGTGATGCCATAGCTGGCTTTAACCGGATCTATCACCGAAATATAGATCACCCCATCGACCTCAACATTCACTTCATCGCTTGAGAAACACTCCTGTGGTGGCACATCTATGGTTTCCTCTTTTAGCTCATGGATATAGGTCACCTTATCGACGAAGGGGATCAAGGCATGGAAGCCTGCGTCTAAGGTAGAATGATATTTGCCTAAACGCTCGACGATAAAGGCCGATTTTGTTGGCACTAAGCGAATAGATTGAAATAATTTGATGATGAAGACGGCGAAGATAAGCCCCCAAATGCCCAACACGATAAAATCTGTATCTATTCCTGCAATCATGAGCGAGCTCCTTTCACTGTATTAGTCTTTGACGAAGAGGAGCTTACTGCATTGGTCACCTGCTCCATCCCCTCAAAAAAACCTTCCAACTTAGCCATCTCGGCTGGCACAACAGAGACATCAGCCTGTTCCAATATCTTACCGAGCTGACAGATAAACTGTTCTTTTAATTGCATATTCATTGCATCATTACCGCCATTAACGGCCAGTGCCGTCGACAACATACCCATGCCTTCCGCTTTCGCCTTGGCAACTATGCTGATCTCCTTAGCCGTCCCCTTAGCCTCGTTGATACGCTTCTGCTTCTGGCCCTCGGAGACATTGATTGCTTCTTGTCTCTCACCTTGAGATAAGTTGATCATCGCCGCTTTTTCGGCATTGGCTAAGGTGATCTCGGCGCGCTTTCTTCGCTCCGCCTCCATCTGCTTCTCCAACGTATGAATGACGTGTCTCGAGGGGGTGATATTCTTTATCTCATACCTGAGTACCTTGATGCCCCATGAGGCGGAGGCTTTATCTATCTCACGCACGATGGACTCGTTGAGGCTATCCCGCTCAGAAAACGTCTGACTCAAGCTCAATTTACCTATCTCAGAACGCATAGTTGTCTGAGCGAGATTAACCGCGGCAAGACGGTAATTTTCGATGCCGTAACTGGCAAGCTTGCCATCCATCACCTTGAGATAGACTAAACCGTCGACCTCAAGCTGAGTATTATCTTTCGAGATACAGCTCTGGGGTGGCACATCTAAGACCTGCTCACGGATCTCATGCTTATATGCGACCCTATCGAAGAAGGGGATCAGGAAATGAAATCCAGGTTGTAGTACGGCACGAAACTTTCCTAGACGCTCGATAACATTCACTTCGCGCATGGGGACGATTAACATTAACTTGTACAGCATAAAAAAGATAAACAGCACAAATAGGGTAAACACAAACATAGATTCCATCCTTACTTATTGATTAATCTGTTGTTAAATAGACCACGGGTTATTTGATTATTCTGTCCCTTCGTAGGGCTCGACAACGAAGGCAATATTATCTCTGCAGATGATACGCACCCGAGATCCGGCTGCTATTTCGCTGCCATCACCTAGCGCTGACCATTCAGTTCCTTGAAACTCGATACGGCCTTGTTTCTGCGCTGGGCCTATTGCCTGTTTAACTAGCGCTATTTGATTATAGAGATCCAACTCCTCGTCCGTGCTGGCCACATGAACATCTCCACCGACCAATTTCTGCGTCACTTGTCTAAAACTCAGCAATAGAACGATAGATACGATAAACCACAGGGTCAAGGCCTGCACGATTCCATCGACGACCCCAACAGCCAAGGCTCCAGCAACCAGTAAACAGGCGCCGCCGAGTAAGATGACAATGCCACCCGGGATAATTATCTCCGCCAGCATCAAAAAAACACCCAGACAGGCCCAGATGAGGATGGGATTAGAAAACTCCATATTTCCCCCTAAAATCATAGTTTCCATAAAAAACCACTATATCAGTAGTTAGCACCTTTCGCGACATAATATGTCAAGCGTGAGCGTAAACTGAGTTGCTCTTGTCACAATAGTTTGATTAAAAAGGATTATTCTGATTATTGATTATTGATTATGATTATTATTTTTATTCATACCCTTACCCCTGCGTGAACGAGTCAGTTTCGGCCCAACCAAGATGAACAACCAATGGCTTTATTTAGTGGTGTAGACGGCATAGAGCGGCACACCTATGCGGTGAGCGCCACAGACCATTTCTAATCCATAATAACGAAAAAGGCGCCTGAGGCGCCTTTTTTATATCTGTACTCGTGTCCAAGCTGCACTAATTAGAGCTAAATTGAATCAAATAGCGCTAATTGCAGCTAAGCTCTGACTGATATTATTCAGCCAATAATTTCTTCGCCGCCGCAACAACGATCGAGATGGCACTGACCTCTGTTTTCTTCATCATAGCTTCATCAGGGATCTCCTGCTGAGTACGATTCACGATAACACCCGCAACACAGGCTGCACGCCAACCTTGAGAAGCACACATGGTGAATAACGTCGATGATTCCATCTCATAGTTCAACACGCCTAAGTCTTGCCACTCTTGCATCGAGCCTTTGAATTGACGAGTCACTCGACCGGAAACCGTATCGTAACGCTCTTGACCTGGATAGAAGGTATCGGAAGATGCGGTGATGCCGATATGTGGCTCGAGACCCGCTTCGCGACACGCAGCGACCATAGCGGTAGTACATTCAAAGTTAGCAACGGCAGGGTACTCCATTGGAGCGAAGTGCAAGCTTGCACCATCCAAACGTACCGATGCCTGTGTCACTATCACATCACCAACATTAACTTGAGGTTGAATTGCGCCCGTCGTGCCTACGCGTAAGAAAGTCGTCACGCCCAGTTGCGCCAACTCCTCAACGGCAATAGATGTCGATGGACCACCGATACCCGTTGAGCAGATAACCACGGCTTTACCGTCTATATATGCCAGATAACTGGTATATTCACGATGGCTGGCTAGAAATGTCGCCCCTTCCATCAATTCGGCTATACGCTTTACGCGCTCAGGATCCCCTGGCACTATCGCCAAACTTGCTCCATCTAACATTTTTTTGGTCAAGCCTAAATGAAATACATCAGACATGGTGAAAACCCCTTTCAATTTTGATTATAATTTTCTGCTAATTTCGACTTTAACCTAGTATCGAAGCAGATAAGGTTAACTCGATCACACTTTTTCTGGCAACTGGTAAATATGTGATGTAATCCAGTTACAAAAAGCGATTCCTTGGTCTATCGTGTCTAAATAGCATAGATGTCCATAGAGCTCAGTAAGATAGGCACACTTGCGAAGCCAACTCGTTCAAATTAACTCATTTTAGTCTGGTTGCCTCAAATCACATTCATCGCTATAAACTGAGCTAATCTAAACTTGAATCAGGGGAAAAACTGCGGGAGGGATTCTCGAGCCTCAAGCAAGCCGAATAAATCAGGGCTTGGTGTGAGACTTCACTGAAAATGGGCGCTAAGCGCCCATTTTATTTATAACCTGTTAGCTAACACCAGAATATCGAAGCGGCCATCACTAGGCGCCACTGAGATTATTTCAACTCCATGAGCAAGGCTTCACTCGACTCAATAAAGACCACATCGATTATTTTAAGTTTATCTAAGCGGATCAATGTCGCCTTATCTTCCTCACCGGGTAGCATATTAGTCACATCCCCTTCCCTATCCAGCCCCATGGAAAAAGGCAGTTTTTTCATCTTAGGAATAGCCACGAATCTGGCAATTAAAGAAGGCATGCCACTGATATCTGACACATACACTAAGCTATTAAGGCCTTGCTGATCATCGGCCTTAAGCTGTTCGAGGGCTTCCTTGATGATATCGCCGCCTTTCATGTTGCGGCTGAACAACAGGACCTCAGTGGCAGAAGATACTGTCACTTCATTTTCAAACTGATCTTGCAGTTGGAACGAGGACATAAGCTCGCCCTCGGCATAGAAAGATGCCTGAGTAAAGCCGGCAAACAGGGTACAGATGGCAAAAATAAACGCTCTCATTATTTAGTTCCTGAATTAAGTCATATGAGGCGATAGAGTATCCTACCCCTACTGATATCACCTCAAGTGTCGCGCTAATTGATGATCTTCTTCACGTTGAACCTCAAGTAGCACAAGATGCCAACAGGCGCCCTAGCAAAAGGCTAACAATATAGCGACAAATATCAACAGATATGGGTAACCCGGTCATCCAGCCTCAATGAGAAGGGCATCAATGGCTTCAACCATATAGCCAGCCAGGTTATTACTCCATACCCTAACTGCCCCTAGTCATCCCCAAAATACATACATGAGCCTAGATTAGGCTGCTAGAGACCCCGCTGCCATTCCTGTCTGAGTATCGTCTCATGAGGTCTGTGTATTGCACCTTCGACAAGAGCAAGCAGCTCGTTCTTGTCCTTGCCTAATACGCCTTTGAGCACCAGATAATTCGATGCATGATCCGAACGAAATATCGTTTTATTCAACTCCAAATTTTGTAACAGGGTATGCATTTCCTTGAATAGCCCCATCTGATCGGGCAGTTGAAAAATTCCGTCATAGGCTTTATCCATTCTCTGTGTGCCCAAGGGCAAGGTCACGACTAGAGTCGAAAGGAATTCTGGCTGGGCAGCATTCATCAAGCGAGCCGAGTTGATCGCATGCTGCTCAGTGAGATCTGTTCCACCTAAGCCATTGAGAATCATCACAGATGACTTTATACCGGCAGCCTTTATCTTATGCAACGCCTCCAGGGAAGACGCATAGGTCTCACCCTTCTCGATACGCTTAAGCACCTCATCGTCGCCACTCTCACAGCCGATATAGAGTAAGGATAAGCCTAGTTCCCTCAATCTAAGCAGCTGTTCTGGGCTCTTATTTTTCAGGTTTCTCGGCAAGCAATAACTGCTTATTCTTGTAACCTGAGGCAAGTGTTCCTTGATCAGCAAACAGATCTCTTCCAGTCTGGAAAAAGGCAGGCTCATGGCATCGCCGTCGGCCAGAAAAACCCGGCCAACACTCACTCGCCGACGAGCAATCGCCTTTATATCATCGGCCACTTTATCCATTTTCTGGGCACGAAAGCGTTTCTGTGGTGCCGTGTACATGTCACAGAAGCTGCACTTATTCCAGCTACAACCATTAGTCACCTGCAAGATAAGTGACTTCCACTCAGATGGGGGACGAAACACAGGCTCGATATAATTCAGCAAGTTAACCTCTTCTAATAAACTTATACCTAATAAAGTGTGAACTAGCTCTCAAGAAAGACTTTTATCGATTCGTAAATAAGCATACGATGATATAGTTCACTTTTCGATCAGCGCGAGCTGTCACTATAACAGTTCACCTAGCCTCTCTCGAGAGGGAGCGCACGAATTGCGGCAACAGACAGGCAGCATCGGCCTGCATACGTGAAGATGAAAATATGCAAATAGCACAACAACCGCAAGATAGGCGAAGTACCGAGCTGGAGCAAAGCGAACATTGGTACTTAATGACCGCCGAGCAAAAGATCGCATTATACAGCCTACATAGATTCGGTTATCGACTCTTGTTTGTCCGCCATTTGCCCTCTGGACCATTAGCAGTGATCGCACAGCATGACCAAGTGGCGAGTATCGATCAGGATGGTGTAGTCGATTTCGACGCTGAGATCCAGCTAAGGGAATGATAGCAATTTATTGTGGTCATCCCCAGAAAAGAGCGCTCCCCCTTATCCCTGGAGTGCAACTTTATTTACCGGTTTTATAGAGCATATCCAGATGTGGGATCCCATCCTCCAGATACACCTCAGACACAGGATCGAAGCCTAACTTCTGATAGAAACTCTGCAAATATTCTTGTCCGCCTAACTGAATATCCTCATTGGGCCAATAGGTACCAGCGACTCTCATGGATTCAGCCATCAGTTGATGGGCGACACCGGCTCCCCTAGCTTGCTCTGCCACGGCAACACGGCCAATACTCACCTCTGGATAGCTCACACCCGGGGCCAACACTCGTGCATAGGCCACAATATCACCCAGAGAATTTCGTCCAAGCAAATGCCGTGTTTCACTGTGTCGGTCTTTATCATCCAGCTCCGGATAGGGGCAGTTTTGCTCCACCACGAAGATATCGACTCTGAGCTTTAGCAGCTCATATAACTCATCGACTGAGAGTGCATTAAATGCCAAGTCGCTCCACTGCATTTTCATTCTCCGTCAGGGCAAAAACTCAGTCTATCACAAGGCCCATAAATCTAAGCCTCACTGCCCGGATTTCATCTCAATGCCAAACACACAGACATAAAAAAGCCGCGAACTGGGTGTTCGCGGCTGATTCGATGGTGTTAACTAGAAACGCTTAGTAACCCGGCACAGACTCGGCTAGCGGCTCAGATTCTACTCTTCTACGCTGACGCCAGAAGACGAATCCTGCCAGCATCAGGGCCGGAATGAATATCCATTCTTTAGCGAAGCGAATATTCGTCTGTTGTACCGCGATAACTTGCTGATCGAAGTCAATACCTGCCTTCTGGGCGTTACTGGAGAAACCGACCATGTCGACTATTGTCTGGCCTTTATCGTTTTGCACCAGCATCAAGCCAGCATCATCGAGACGTTGCTGGGCAGTATCAGCCTGAGGCAACTCCAGCATCACCACCATCTGCTTACTCTCACCTCGATACGTTTGATAACCCATCATCAAGCGTAGCGGCTCATCATCTTGCAGCGTCTCAACAACCTGAACTATCTCACTACCAGGAAGGTCAATAAACTCAGGTTGGAACTGATTCAGCCAAAAATCAGGACGAACCAGGCTAAAGGCGACCAGAATAAGTAGCGCCGACTCATAACGCTTATTGAAGGTCACGAAATATCCCTGCATTGCCGAAGCGAACAGACACATGGCCACTAAGGTATAGCTAAAGATGAATATCATCTGCCAGATGCTATCTATGCCCACCAAGATGATGTCGGTATTGAAGATAAACATAAACGGTAGAACCGCAGTCAACATGGCATATTTAAAGGCTTGCACCCCAGTCTTAATCGGATCGGCCTTAGAGATTGCCGATGCCGCGAAGGCCGCCAAACCCACTGGAGGAGTGATGTCTGCCATGATGCCAAAATAAAACACAAACAGATGCACCGCGATAAGCGGCACAATCAAACCATGCTGAGCACCTAAACTAATCACCACTGGCGCCATCAGGCTAGACACAACAATATAGTTGGCCGTTGTCGGCAGGCCCATGCCCAAGATCAGGCTGATCACCGCGATCAAGACCAACATCAAGCCTAAGCTACCACCGGACAATACCTCCACCAGCTCGGTCATCACAGGGCCCAGGCCTGTCAAGGTCACGGCGCCGACGACCACACCGGCGGCGGCAGTAGCCACGCCTATGCCGATCATATTTCTGGCCCCGATTTCTAAGCCATCGAGCAGATCTCGTACACCCGCCTTGATATCAGCCATTCCCCTATTCTGTCCCCTGAAGAAGCTAAATAGCGGTCGTTGTGACAAGAGAATAAAGATCATAAAGGCGGTAGCATAGAAGGCCGAAAGACCTGGAGATAGCTTCTCCACCATCAGACACCAAACTAAGATAACCACAGGTAACAAGAAGTGCAGACCAGACTTAACCGTAGGACCAAGCTTAGGCAGCACAGGCATAGTACTGTTAGCATCGTCTACCTCTAGGTCCGGATACTTAGCACTGCGAGACACCAGGAAGACATAGGCCAGCAAGGTGCCCACAGAGATGAGCCAAACCGCGGCATCACCAGTATTGGTCTTGATAAAATCCAATACAAAATACACCACACCGGCGAGAATAATCAGGCTGGAGATGGTGATACCCGAGCGCAACAGGCGTACCTTCCAAGGTGCCGGCGCTTCGGTGCGCGGTATGCCCTGCAGGTTAGCCTTCAATGCCTCGAGATGCATGATGTAAAGGAAGGTCAGGTACGCGGCAATCGCCGGAATGAAGGCGTGCTTGATCACCTCCACATAGGGGATGCCCACATATTCCACCATAAGGAACGCCGCGGCGCCCATTATCGGCGGCATGATCTGCCCATAACAAGATGCAGCAACTTCTACTGCACCGGCCTTGTAAGCCGGCATCCCCATGCGTTTCATCAAGGGGATGGTAAAGGTGCCCGTCGTGACCACGTTGGCGATGGAAGAACCTGAGATCAATCCAGTCATACCCGATGCGAGCACGGCCGCCTTGGCAGGCCCGCCGCGCATATGGCCCAACAGAGCAAATGCCATCTTGATAAAGTAATTACCCGCTCCAGCCTTCTCTAACAGGGCACCGAAGAGCACGAACAGGAAAACGAAGCTGGTAGAGACACCTAAGGCTATGCCAAATACCCCTTCGGTGGTGATCCACAGATGACTGGCAGCCTTGGACAGTGATGCGCCACGATGGGAGACCACCTCAGGCATCAAGGGGCCGGCGAAGATATAAAACAAGAACACGCACGCGACTATCATCAAGGGCGGGCCTAAGGCGCGACGAGTGGCTTCAAGCAATAAGACCATGCCAATCACTGCCGCATAGATATCCATCGAGATGGGCGCGCCCGGACGACTAGATAACTGCTCATAGAACCAGAAAAGATACAGGCAGGCGCCTGCGCCCACGAAGGCAAACACCCAATCTAGGATGGGAACACTGTGTTTATTCGACGATTTAAAGGCTGGAAATGCCGTAAACGCGAGAAAAACGGCAAATGCCAGGTGGATCACCCTAGCTTGTGTATCATTGATGATGCCGATATTTAGCATAAACGGCAGCGGCGAGGCATACCAAAGTTGGAACAAGGCCCAAGATAAGGCAATACCGGTAATGAGCTTGCCAGCGAGTCCTTTCAACTGCCGAGCTCCGGAATCACTGCTGGCGGCCATGTCTGCCACGGCACCTTGCTCTTGTGTTTTTTGCATATAAATAACCTGCTTGGACTAATTGTTCTATCCCTCGACGGGCAGCACAAAAATAGAATTTTAGAAATCTAATGACACATTAGGGCAGTGTAGAAACACTACACTGCCCTAAAATTTAACCAAATTTTTGTCTTGCGATTTGCTGACCTAGTCGATTAAGCCAACCTCTTTGAAGTACTTCTCAGCACCTGGATGTAGTGGCGCCGTGTTACCTTCGAGCATATCTGCTTTAGTCAGGTTAGCGAAGCCAGGATGTAGGCGACGGAAGTTATCGAAGCTGTCGAATACCGACTTAACCACCCAATAAACCGTCTCATCCGAGACCTTACTGCTGGTCACCAATGTTGCCTTGGCGCCAAGGGTCGTCACAGGCTCATCATTGCCACTGTACATGCCACCTGGGATGTCGTAGGAGACAAAGTAAGACGTAGACTCGACCATCTGCTGCACTTCCTTGTCATCGACACTCACGACAACCGTATCACAGGATGTTGTCGCTTCCTGCACCGCACCATTTGGGTGACCCACGAAATAGACCATGACATCGATCTTGTTGTCACAGAGTGCCTGGGCTTGCTCGGCTGCTTTTAGCTCGGATGCGAGACGGAAATCGCTACGGGTCCAACCTTTAGCATCCATGATGGCTTCGATAGTGGCACGCTGACCCGAGCCTGGCTCACCGATATTGACGCGCTTGCCTTTAAGATCGTTGAAAGTGGTGATGTCGGCATCTTTACGAGCGACAACAGTGAAAGCCTCAGTATAGATAGAGAAGACTGAACGTAGCTCTTCATAAGGCTCCGCATTGGAAAATGCACCTTCACCCACAATAGCATTGTATTGCTGATCAGATTGGGCGATACCGAATTCAAGCTCACCCGCTCGTAAGGTATTGAGGTTGTAAACTGAACCACCGGTACTCTCGACCGAACAGCGCATGCCGTGTTCTTGGTTATTCTGATTAACTAAGCGACACATGCCGCCGCCAGCAGGATAATAGATCCCGGTGACACCGCCTGTTCCGATTGTGATAAATTCTTGTGCCTGGACTAAGGGGCTCAATGCCATAGTCGATAGCGCCGCTGCAGCTAATATAGATTTCTTAAACATGCTTGTTTCCTTCAGTTCGTAAAGTGTCGGCGTGATATTTTCCCAACAAGACCTGCGGGCCCTCAAGTTCAGACACCAGCTCAAAGTCATTGACTCGATGAGCATAAGATGAACTTAAAAACAATAAATTTTCACATTCACTTTATTGGCACGCTCTAATTTAGAGTTAAACACTCATAGATCTGGCCATTTCAAGCAAGTCCAACCAGAATAAAAAGCCCAGATAGTGAAATATACCGCCAAGAGATAAACCTACAGGCAACACAAAGTTCGCTTTTGCAAAATTCAGGCATACAGAGGAAAACAAATTGATCGAAATGCATCAAAATGTATCACTCAGCGTGATCCCATCGACGTTTACAGGGTATTAGCTTAGGTTTGCAGCATGATATATTGGAAAATGGATAATAGCCAAGCAATATATCAACTAAAGAGGCTAATACAGGGCCAATACTTCAAGTAGAGTTGAAGAAAAAACAGATCCCATTTAAGGTCAAATTGTTTTAGCCAGAGTAAGCGTAAAGCACTCTAATCTAGAACCAGATCGACTAATTGGTCTAAATCGGCGTCTGCGTCTCAAATTAAAAACTCCTCACCTGCAAAAATGGCTTTAAAGCTGCTAACATTGCAGACAATTTTTTTAAGCTTAATGAGATAGATCAAGATGGGAAGAGCATACCAAAACCGCAAAGAGTCTATGGCTAAAACTGCTGGCCAAAAAACCAGAATTTACTCAAAATACGGTAAAGAGATTTACGTTTGCGCTAAGAATGGTGGCTTCGACCCCGACGGCAATCTGCCACTTCGTCAAATGATCGCCAAGGCTAAGAAAGATCAGGTTCCGGCTCACGTGATCGAGCGCGCTCTCGAGAAGGCCAGAGGCGGCGGCGGCGAAGATTATGTCACTGCCCGTTACGAAGGTTTCAGCCCAGGTGGCGCCATGGTCATAGTCGACTGCTTAACCGACAATGGTAAGCGTACCTTCACCGAAGTGCGTCAAGCCTTCGTTAAAAACGATGCCAAGCTAGGCGGACCTGGTACGGTTGGCCACATGTTTGACCATCAAGCCGTATTTGCCTTCAAGGGTGAAGATGAAGAAGCCGTACTTGAAACCCTGATGATGGCCGATGTCGATGTCACCGATATCGAAGTTGAAGACGGTATCGTCAGTGTCTTTGCACCGCACACAGAGTTTTTTAAGGTGAAGACCTCTTTGACCGAAGAGACACCGGATATTAGCTTCGAAGTGGAAGAGATCACCTTCGTGCCGCAAACTTTTACTGACATCAC
Organism: Shewanella sp.; assembly: GCF_013214165.1. GTDB lineage: Bacteria > Pseudomonadota > Gammaproteobacteria > Enterobacterales > Shewanellaceae > Shewanella. Next base: position 36,864 of record NZ_JABSSM010000011.1, read on the forward strand.
AGATCCTGAAGTGATTGAGCAATTTGAAAAATTCTTAGCGGCTCTGGATGATTGTGACGACGTGCAGCACGTCTATCACAACGCTGAGTTACCTGAGTAAAGCCGCCAAACCAAGGTGCTATTTCCCTCATAGCGCCTTGGAATATTAACCTTTCGCTCATCGCAGATTAACCCTTTTACATCTTCCGCGCCTAAGCATCATTCTTAATAGACTTTTCAGTCTCTATCCCTATCCTAATCTCCCACGGAGAACTATATTTAACGCAATACCATACTAAGAGAGCACAATAACGAGACGACAAAGCGCTTCTTAGATTCAAACATAAAATATTAGGTGAAATATGAAACATACCAAGACAATACTCGCTATCGCCCTGACTGGCCTGCTAGCAGGTTGTGGTGGCAGCGATAGCAGCACACCAGACACTCCCGGAATATTTAACCTGGGCGTATCGGATAATCCAGCCGATGCCGAAGTCGTCAATATTGCCTTTAAGCAAGTCGTGTTAAAAAATAGTGAAGGCTCTATCTCGTTTGATGTCGCAGAAGGTGGTGAACTCAAACATGTGGATCTGCTTTTGGTGCAAGGTCAAGAGGTCGAAACCTTGGTCAGTGGCCAATCTGTCCCCTTGGGTGAATACCAGATGTGTATTTACATCCAAAAAAGTGAAACCGCTAATGCCGAAAGTTCATATGTAGAAACAGCCGATGGCATCGAAGGCCTAACGACCAATAGCAATGGCAGCTGTGGTGGCGTTGGAGCAGAAGATGAAGACACTGGCCGCCTGTTCTTCAATAAAGCGTTTACTATCGCCGCTGGCACCAACACCTTTGTCGCCGAGTTTAATCTAGCCAAAGGTCTGCAAGCCCCTCATGGCGCTCATGATTACTGGACACTCAAACCCACTTCGGTGCAGCTGGTTAATGTCTCAGATGTCGGGGCCATAACGGGTCAGATTAGCCCAGAGACCATGGCGAGCTGTGAATCAGCCGCCGTTGAACTGGGTTTAGCCGATGTGTACAGCCCGGCAGTTTATCTCTACCCGACGGCCACAGCATTAGCCGATATGGCAGATTTTAGAGGGGATGAAGTCCCTTACCTACTCACCGAAGTGGCGCCCATTGCTTCGGCTAGAGTCAATGAGATAACCGATGGAGCAGAGGCTGTAATAGGCCATGAATATGAATTTGGTTTCGTCGTCGCCGGAGATCACAGCTTAGGCTATACCTGTGTTGCACAAAATGATGACCCGGATGCAGCCAACAAACCTGACGATTTAACTGATGCATTCTTTATCCATGTCGATGAGCAATCAGTTGATGTGATACTCGAAGAAACCGTCGAGCGTCACTTTCCCATAGATTTCGATCCAGATGCTTAACAGCAATGAATAGTATTAAGGCACTCATCTGAGTGCCTTAATACTGATCTATATAATAGCTATCTTGATGTCACCTTAGTGACGCTAGCGGTTTATGAGCAACAATCTCTGCGCCACCAATTCTTAGGCAGCTTATCCAGCATGACTTTCGCCATAAGAATGGTTAACAAGATCCCTGAGCTATAGACGATGACATCGGGCAACATATTATGCTCTTCACCCACTTGAGGCATGACCACGAACCCGAAGGTGTCTACCAGATAGTTCACTATGATGCCCGACACTATCGCGACCCCGAGCACGCCCCCTAAGTAACCCAGTAACGCACGCTTACCCAGCTCCTTAGCTACCACACCTAAGGTGGCTATGTTCGTCGCCGGTCCCGCCAACATGAAGACCAGTACGGCGCCGGGTGATACCCCCGCCAGCAACAGGCCCGCGGCGATAGGCGTCGATGCGGTAGCGCAGATATACATAGGCACAGAGATGACCACCATCACTAGCATGGCTAAGATGCCGTCACCCCACTGCGCCATGAAATCTGCCGGCACATAGGTCTGTACTAATGCGGCGAAGAACAGGCCGATCAACAACCAGAGGGTGATGTCTCGCACTAGATCAGTCGCAGCGAAATGTAAGCCCTTGCCGATACGGCTAATCACAGGTGTCCCCCTAAGCTCGGCGGCGATGTCCTTGGTCGACTCACAGCAGCTTTCATCATCACCGGCAGCCGACTCGCTCTTGGCAGAGCCGCAACATGAAGACTCTTCCTTTGGCGCTTGGGCTTTACTACTACAACATGAGTCTGCAGTAGCTGCCGAAGCTGGACTTGTCATAGGCGTCGCCAACAGACTTTCACCGGCGGCTATAGGCGTCATAGTCACGACGGGAGCCACCTTGGGCTCTGTCTTAAGTCCAGCCTTAGCAACAGAACTACAACAGGCGCTCTCAGCCTTAGGCTCAAGCTTCTCTTTTTTACTGCTACAGCAAGATGAGGCAGCAGGACTTACCTTTGCCGAATTTGTTTTCCCCGCATCTTTATCTGTTAACGGATCTTCATCCCTGCCGACTAAGAGTCCGGCCACAATCGCACTCGCGACAGCCGCTATGGGTCTTGCTATGGCCATGAAAGGGCCGAGTAACACATAAGATACCGCCACAGAATCGATGCCAGTTTCCGGGGTTGAGACTAGAAAGGAAGTCGTGGCAGCCTTTGAGGCGCCTGAGCGGCGCAGGCCGACGGCTGCCGGAATCACTCCGCATGAACATAAGGGCAAGGGAGCACCTAGAATAGCCGCCTTGACCGTGGTCTTAAATCCATGACCACCAAGCTGCTTCTGCATCCACTCCATGGGCACAAACATCTTCAGCATACCGGCCAAGAATAACCCCAGCAGCAACCAGGGAGCAGAATCTAAAAAGAGGTCAATAAAATTCGCAAACAACATACCTAACCCTTATTTTGGCAATTTTTTGTGTACTGAAAATCATCATGGTGATGGCCATGATTCTCACATTTAATATTATCTGTATTGGTCTCGAGCGCTTCCAATATGGAGCAATGCTCGGCGCTCTCAGGGCCACCACAACAGGCATCGGATAATCGCTGCAGCGATACCTGAAAGTATTTAAGCTCGGCTATCTTAGCCTCGACATGAGCGAGTTTACTGTCCACCATGCCCTTCACATCGGCGCACGCCCAATTCGATTTATCTAACTCGATGGAGAGCAATTCGCTGATCTCGGCTAAGGTAAAACCCACCGCCTTGGCTCGCAAAATAAAACGCAGTCGCTCGGCATCATTTTCCGTATAGATCCTATAACCGGAATCGGTGCGTGAAGATGGCGATAACAGGCCATGTTTTTCATAAAACCTTAAGGTATCGGCTTTCACTTCACACTGTTTAGCTAATTCTCCAATTCGATACATGTTTCGGCTCCGCTTGGCCCAATTGGCTCTCATTTATGGCGAGTATAAACCTTGGAGTTAAATCTAAGGTCAAGGGTTATTATGCGACTTATTTATGACCTGTGCTTGTTCTCCTGTGCGTATTGTGAAATCGCGCAGAAAAAAAAAGCCTATGAAGCCATTTTACGGTAAAATGTGCGCGCAGGAATAGGGGCTCATCAAAGCAGCTAGAATTGAGGGACTTTTGGAAAGTGGTGAGGCGTTTTACACCTTGACGCCACTGAGTTTTCCGAAAGATCCTTAAAAATAACTACTGGACACTGTACCCAAAATGAATAATGCCAGACCCATTCGTCGCGCGCTGTTAAGCGTTTCAGATAAAACCGGAATCCTTGAGTTTGCTAAAGCATTACATGCTCAAGGCGTAGAACTGCTATCTACTGGTGGCACCGCCCGCCTTTTGGCTGACAACGGTGTGCCTGTCATTGAAGTATCGGAACATACCGGACATCCGGAGATCATGGATGGTCGTGTCAAAACCTTGCACCCTAAAGTGCACGGTGGCATCTTGGCGCGCCGCGGTATCGACGAACTTGTCATGGAACAGAACGGCATCAAGCCTATCGATCTTGTGGCGGTTAACTTGTACCCCTTCGCAGAGACAGTCGCCAAAGAAGGCTGCACTCTGGCTGATGCAGTCGAGAATATCGATATCGGCGGCCCGACCATGGTTCGCTCTACGGCTAAAAACCACAAAGACACTACCATCATAGTTAACACTCGAGATTACGATCGCGTTATCAAAGAGATGAATGACAATGACGGCAGCACGACCCTAGAGACTCGTTTCGACTTAGCGATTGCCGCATTCGAACACACCGCCGCTTACGATGGTATGATCGCAAATTACTTTGGTACCATGGTCCCAGCTCACAGCAAAGACGAGTGTCCTCAAGACTCTAAATTCCCACGTACCTTCAATACACAGCTCATCAAGAAACAAGATCTGCGTTACGGCGAAAACAGCCATCAAACGGCCGCTTTCTATGTTGACGCTCATATCGATGAAGCCTCGGTTGCCAGCGCGATTCAGTTGCAAGGCAAGGCCCTGTCTTACAACAACATCGCCGATACAGATTCGGCTCTCGAGTGTGTTAAAGAGTTCAGTGAGCCGGCCTGTGTCATCGTCAAGCACGCCAATCCATGTGGTGTGGCTATCGGTAGCAACCTACTGGATGCCTATAACCGTGCATACCAGACCGATCCTACGTCGGCCTTCGGTGGCATCATCGCCTTCAACGGTGAACTAGACGAGAAAACCGCCAGCGCTATCGTTGAGCGTCAATTTGTCGAAGTGATCATCGCGCCCAAAGTTAGCCAAGCCGCTCGTGATGTCATCGCCGCTAAGGCAAATCTGCGTCTACTTGAATGTGGTGAATGGGGCACTAAGACTAATAGTCTCGATTACAAACGCGTCAACGGTGGCCTGCTGCTACAAGATCGCGACCAGGGCATGGTAGCAATCGATGACCTTAAGGTTGTCAGTAAGCGTCAACCCACAGCCGCCGAAATGAAAGATCTTATGTTCTGCTGGAAAGTGGCTAAGTTCGTTAAGTCTAACGCCATCGTTTATGCCAAGAACAGCATGACTATCGGTGTGGGCGCCGGCCAGATGAGCCGTGTCTACAGCGCAAAAGTCGCCGGCATCAAGGCCGCAGATGAAGGCCTAGAAGTGCAAGATTCGGTGATGGCATCGGATGCCTTCTTCCCATTCCGTGACGGTATAGATGCGGCAGCCGCTGCTGGCATCAGCTGTATCATACAGCCAGGTGGTTCGATTCGTGATGAAGAGATAATAGCCGCAGCCGATGAACACGGCATGGCCATGGTCTTCACCGGAATGCGTCACTTCCGTCATTAATTGAAATAAGGAGCTAGCAACTAGGGTTTAGCTCCTAGCTCCTCGAATTTCGAACCGAATTGAAATTTTTAATATTTAGCGCAAAGCCATTATTTCTAGGTCAAGGAAAGCACGCAGTGTATACCCATACACGAGCATGCTTGACACTGAGATAGGGGAAATGGCGCAGCGATAAAGGATAAAAAAATGAATGTACTAGTTATAGGTGGAGGCGGTCGTGAACATGCACTGGCATGGAAGGCGGCGCAGTCGGCTCAAGTGGACACAGTATTTGTCGCACCGGGTAATGCCGGCACCTCGAGTGAACCCAAGTTAGAAAACCTAGCCATTAATGTCGAAGATATTGCGGCTCTGGTCGCTTTTGCCCAAGATAAACAGATCGAGCTCACCATAGTGGGCCCAGAAGTACCATTGGCTATGGGTGTCGTCGATGCCTTCAATGAAGCCGGATTACCCATCTTCGGCCCGACTAAGGGTGCGGCGCAGCTGGAATCATCTAAAGCCTTCACCAAAGACTTCTTAGCTCGTCATAATATTCCAACGGCTGCCTATGCAAATTTCACCGACATTGGACCGGCTAAAGCCTATGTCACCGAGATGACAGCAAGCACAGGCTTCCCTATCGTGATCAAGGCCGATGGTTTAGCGGCGGGTAAAGGCGTGATTATCGCCGCAGATCAGGCGCAGGCCGATGCGGCTATCGAAGATATGCTCGAGGGTAACAAGTTCGGTGACGCCGGTTCCCGCGTGGTTGTCGAAGAATTCCTAACAGGCGAAGAAGCCAGCTTTATCGTCATGGTTGACGGCAACAACATACTCGCTATGGCCACCAGCCAAGATCATAAGGCGCGTGATAACGGCGATAACGGCCCTAACACCGGCGGCATGGGTGCATATTCTCCTGCCCCCGTAGTGACTCAAGCCGTCCATGACTGGACGATAAATCATGTGATCCGCCCAACGGTTGATGGCATGGCGGCTGAAGGCAACGTCTACACCGGCTTCCTTTATGCCGGCTTGATGATCTCTCCCGACGGCAGCGCTAAAGTCTTAGAATATAACTGTCGTTTCGGCGATCCAGAGACTCAGCCTATCATGATGCGTCTTCAGTCAGATCTGGTAGAACTTTGTCTCGCGGCTACACGTGGTGAGCTGGACAAGGTCACCGCCGAGTTTGACTCGCGCGCAGCCGTAGGCGTTGTCTTAGCCGCAGGTGGCTACCCGGAAGCATATCGTAAGCACGATGTGATCTTAGGCTTAAACCTTGGCAACAATGACGCCAAGATATTCCATGCTGGTACCTGCATGAAAGACGGCCAGGTGGTGACTAATGGTGGACGCGTGCTTTGTGCCACCGCCTTAGGACACACAGTGACAGAGGCGCAAGCCAGCGCATACGCCTTAGTCGATACCATCCATTGGGATGATGTCTACTTCCGTACCGATATTGCTTATCGCGCTATCTCTAGAGAGAGTTAGAGAAAGCTAACGCCTAAGCGCCCAAGATTAATGTAGAAGCCCTCTATTGAGGGCTTTTTTATGCCGTCAGACCCTGAGAGTCGGGTCTGCAGGGCCGATAACTGGACAGAGGTTGAGGCTCTCTCGCCAGGCTTCATCTAAGCTAACTCTCTTAACTAGGCTTAACTCCGGCAGGGGCACAGCATAGATATTGGCGAACAAGTCTAACTGAACGATATCTCTAACAAACTGAGACTCTATGGTAACTAACTCAGTAAGACGACCAATAAACCACAAACAATCAGCATTAACTCAAAAATGAGATGTGACACTTTCGTGATACTTTCTTATCCAACTTGTGACTAAGTCGCGACAACCCGGTGACATCACTTTGTAACAATCAAAGGATACCGAATCGATTCGTCTACAAGGAGATACACCATGAAGCTACACCACACCACTCGCCTGTTAATTCTCGGCAGTATGATGAGCATTCCAGTCTCTGCCGCCGATTTAGAGATAAGCATCACCAACTTGACCCATGGCAACCACTTCACTCCCATTCTCATCACGGCCCATGATGATGCCAGTCATCTTTTCCAAGCCGGTGAGATGGCCAGTCCCGCGTTGCAAAAAATGGCAGAGGGTGGAGCCATTGCAGATCTAGCCGCGGCAGCGATGGGCAACAATGAGATAACCGTGGAGAATCCAGCCATGGGACTCTTAGCGGCAGGCGCCAAAACCAGCGCTATCATGTTAGATACTCAGGCTATGACCCATCTGTCGATAGTCGCCATGGTGTTACCGACCAACGATGCTTTCATCGGACTAGACGCATGGGAGATACCGACCACTCCGGGCACCTATACCCTTAACATCAATGCTTATGATGCGGGCACCGAAGCGAACGATGAAATTATTAATGGCGGCGGCATGCCAGGTACACCTGGGATCCCGGCAGCACCGGGAGGCGATGGCGGCACCAATGGCACCGGCGTCATGGACAGCAGCAGTAATACTCGTGTCCATATTCATCCGGGTGTATTAGGCGATACCGATACTGCGGGTGGCATGAGTGACCTAGATAGCCGCATCCACAGATGGCTGAACCCGGTCGCCAGAGTCGTCGTGGTCGTTAAATAAGGGGCTTAATCATGAGTATAATCAAACATATGACCCATAATCGACTCACAACATCTATGGTGCTAGCCACTCTAGTTAGTCTGAGTGCCTGTTCAGATAATGACAATGACGCCATGGATACACCCGAACCGCCACCGGTTCCGGTGCCGACACAAGATTACCGAGTCACTGTGACCAACTTGACCGCCAATCAGCCCATGTCTCCTATTGCCTTAATAAGACATCAGGCAGGCATGACAGTATGGCAAACAGGCGAGCCGGCGAGTCTGCCCCTGGAAACCTTAGCCGAGTCTGGCGATAGCGCGGGCTTTGCCGATATGGAGGGCATAGATGCACTCGTCAAGGGTCAGGGAATTTTAGCCCCTGGCATGACAGAAAGTATCGAGCTCAAACTTAGCCCGGATGAGGTCGCCTCAATCTCGCTGCTCACCATGTTAGTTAACACCAATGATGCCTTTGCCGGAGTCAACAGTGTGTCTCTGATGGATCTAGCGGTTAACGCCACGGTGAAATTCAACTCCATCGCCTACGATGCTGGCACCGAAGCCAACTCCGAAGCGAAGGGAAGCATTCCCGGACCTGCGGACAGCGGCGAAGGCTTTAATGCCGCGCGAGATGATGTCGATAGGGTTCATGCTCATCCAGGTGTCATCAGCGCCGACGATGGATTAGCCGACTCGGTATTATCAGCCTCCCATAGGTTCGATAATCCTGTGCTAAAGATCTCCGTCGAACGTCTAAAATAAACGCACAAAAAAATAATTGTTCGAAATAAATACCGCCCGAGTCAGGTCTATTGATTTACGGATCTGCTTTGGGCGACTCAAGATGAATGGAACACAGAAGGCACTTGGTGAACACTATAGCCACCATATATTAGTCGTGGAAGATGAGCCTGATCTGGCTAACTTGATCAAGCTAAATCTCAATACCTTGAGCTATGGCGTGTCCCATAGCACCACATTGAAACATGCAAGAGCAGCATTAGAGACCAAGCAATTCGATCTTATTCTCATCGATCGCATGCTTCCAGACGGAGATGGCATCATGTTGTGCCAGCAACTCAGAGAGTCGGGCCAAACGGTGCCATGCATGATGTTGACGGCTAAAGATTCCGAGGCCGATATCGTACTCGGATTAGAAGCGGGAGCAGATGATTACCTAGTTAAACCATTCAGCGTCCTAGAATTGAGAGCTAGGGTCAAGGCCTTGCTGCGCAGGAGCCACCTGATAGAAGACCAGCAAGAAACACGGCTGGATTTTTATGGTATTACGATTGACTGTACCACCCGAGAAGTGATTGCCTTCGATACCCATTTAGATCTCACCGCCAGAGAGTTTGATCTCTTGCTGTTTATGGCTAAGCATCCCAAGCAAGTTTTCAGCCGCATGCAGCTGCTCGAGGCCGTATGGGGTTACTCATATAGCGGATATGAACATACGGTCAATAGTCATATTAACCGTCTGAGAGCCAAATTATCCCATTGTGCATCCACCGCAGACTTAGTGAAAACCGTCTGGGGAGTAGGATATAAATTCTCGCCACCGAGCCAAGCCATGAACCATTAATAAATCAGCATGATAGGCCCGATAAACTGCTGAATCGCTCTAAGGACTAAACCATGAAGAGTTTATTTAGCCGACTGCTGTTGTCGGCGAGTGTGATTGTTTTCATCTTAATGCTAGTCGTTTGGCAGTGGTTTCAATTCAGCCAAGACTTTAGCCGTAATCAAGTACAGCAGTCTCTGCACCAAGAATTAGCTCTGCATATGGCACACATCAACCCCTTGCTGTCTCAAGGGATCACCTCAGATGCTGCATTAAAAGAAGCCTTTCATGACTTTATGCTTCTGGGACCAAGTTTCGAGATTTACACCTTAGACATTCAAGGCAATGTCATCGCCTATGATGCCAAGCAAGAGAAAATAAAACGCCCACAGATATCGACTCAGGCCATAGAGGCCTTCATCGAAGGCGGTGAGCTGCCAATTAAAGGCATGGACCCTAGATCGAGCGATAGCAATAAAATATTCTCCGCCGCCCATCTGCAAGATGCCGCAGGCAAGATCACCGGTTACCTCTATGTCATCATAGGCGGCGAAGATTTTGATATGTGGCAATCCTTGGCCAGTGAACACCAGGCGCCGCGGATCTGGGGAGGCATGCTTATAGGGGCTGGCATCTTTGCCTTACTCCTATTTGCCCTGCTAGCCAGATACTTGACCGCGCCGCTATCTAGGCTCGAACAAGACCTGCGTCTGGTCGAAAACCAAAGACTCGACGATGGCTTAAGCCTATCTCATGATTACCGCGGTAGCATAGAGATCCGTCAACTGAGCTTACATATAAAACGCTTACTCAATGAAATAAGTGAACAACACCAGGCCATCAACCACCAACAGCAGGCGAGGCATGATTTCATGTTGCACCTGTCACATGACCTTAAGACCCCGCTGACTTCACTGCAGGGGTATATCGATACCTGGTTATTATTGCCTGCCGATGAACGCAGCAGTGACCTCATCGAAATCGCCGCCAATTCGGGTAAGTATATACAGCAACTGCTGAGTCAGATGCTGGAACTCGCGGCACTGGAAAACGGCCAGATAACGCCTGACTTGAAAGAGACTAAGCTGAGCTTATTGCTGGAAGAATTAAAACAATATTTTGCCCCTCGCGCCAAGAAACAGAAGGTTCAGCTCGACTTCGAAATAGACCAGAACCTGTCAATTTTCACCGACCCTCAGATATTGATGCGGGTCCTGTCTAACCTGGTCGATAATGCGATTCGCTACACGCCATCGGGTGGCATCATAAGTATCAAGTTGATTGCCGCCAACCCCAGCCCGAAAGATCTAAATCATCGAGGTCTCTGGCTCAGCGTATCCGATAACGGCTCAGGCATGCATAAACATGAGCTGCAGGCACTGCAACAGATGCGTAATAAACCTAGCTTTAAACGCGATGATATCTTGCCGCAACTCGGAGTGGGGCTGGCGATAGTGAGGCAATTACTAGGTCTGCTGGAGTGTAATATCAATATTGATAGCACCCCGGGAGAGGGCAGCTGTTTTCAGATAGAGCTGCAGAAGATCTAGTCTATATTTGCATATGAGTTTGAATTTGATAAACATCGGAGCAAAAAAAGACCCGCCTTAAAGGCGAGTCTTCTCGAATAACCTAGCGCTAATGACTTATCGCCAAGCGCTTAGCCATAAGTTACTTATGGTATTGCGCCGACAGCTCATGGACTGACTTGATGAATGCGCCAGCATGCTCTGGATCGACATGTTGATGGATACCATGGCCTAGGTTAAATACATGGCCGGTTCCTTCACCGTAGCTAGCAAGGATTTGATCCACTTCCTGATGAATACGCTCAGGTGAAGCATAGAGTACCGAAGGATCCATGTTGCCTTGAAGCGCGACTTTATTACCGACACGGCGACGTGCGTCACCGATATCAACGGTCCAATCCAGACCCAGTGCATCACACCCAGTCTCAGCCATAGACTCTAACCATAGACCGCCACCTTTAGTGAACAGGGTAACAGGCACCTGACGACCATCGGCATGACGAGTCAGGCCGTCGACGATCTTCTGCATATAGCGCAGTGAAAATTCACGGTAGGCATGGTGAGACAATGCGCCGCCCCAAGAATCGAAAATCATCAAGGATTGAGCACCGTTAGCGACTTGTGCATTCAGATACAGGATCACAGAATCGGCAAGCTTATCTAGCAGCATGTGCAGTGCGGCTGGCTCTTCGTAGGCCATCTTCTTGATCTTTTCGAACGTCTTGCTCGAACCACCCTCGACCATATAAGTGGCAAGTGTCCAAGGAGAACCAGAAAAACCAATCAGAGGAACTTCACCCTTAAGCTCACGACGAATAGTGCTTACCGCACGCATCACATAACCTAGCTCATCTTCCGGATCTGGAATAGATAGCTTCTTGATGGCATCGATAGTGTCGGTCGGACGCTGAAAACGTGGGCCTTCGCCAGTCTCGAAATAAAGACCTAAACCCATGGCATCTGGAATAGTCAGAATATCAGAGAATAAGATAGCAGCATCTAAATCATAACGACGTAGCGGCTGTAGCGTCACTTCACAAGCCAGATCTTGATCTCTACAAAGAGACATGAAGTCACCGGCCTGAGCGCGGATGGCTTTATACTCTGGCAGATAACGGCCAGCTTGACGCATCATCCAAACAGGAGTTCTGTCGACAGGTTGTTGCAATAACGCACGTAAATAACGATCATTCTTTAGTTCTGCCATTTGGCTTGATTCCTAAACTTATAGTGATATCCGCTTGGGTCGCTAGTTTAGCATTTACGTTAATAAAGTAACCTTAATCTGAGTATTTATGTGACAAAACCCCCAGATACGAAATTTCCCCCCGATGAACCGTCTTAGCGCACTCTCCAGCATCATAAAGTAAAATATTCTGACAAAAAATAATGTTAATGTTCTCAGTTTGACAGAAAAAAGTTGCACACCTCTCCGGCCTTTGGTATAAAAAGTCTGCGCTAGCAAGAACAATCAAGAAGCTCGTCGCATCGAGCCCGCAAAAACTTTACTCGCCCAGCGATAGATTTCTATCGCTGGGCATTTTATTTTCTAGCGGATTCAACTCTCTATCTCACTTCGTTTTCTGTATACAAAACAGCCATGTTAACTATTTACGAATATCTCACTTATATCGGCGAAAATGGTTGATCAATACCCTATTTGTCACCTACATTAGAAGTCAGGGAAGCACTTTAAAATGGGAACAATCATGTTAAAACGACTCGAGAAAGCTGAAAGAAAGTGGGGCGGCTCTAACACTCTTATCGATCACTGGCTTAATAATCGTCGCCAACTACTGATCAACTATTGCCAAATTGCCGGTATCCCGCCCTATGAGTCGACTGAAAAGTCACTTCCCACCGTTAAGACAGTCAAAGAATTTTGTGACTTGTTAGTGGACTATGTCTCCGAAGGACACTTCGAAGTTTATGATCGAGTCGTCACCGCATGTGAGAGAAATGGCACATCGAGTAAATCTCTTGCGCAGAACCTGGTCCCACGGATCAGTGAAACCACAGATTCGGCCTTAGACTTCAATGAAAAGTATACCGAATCCGTCGATGACCAAATCCTATATCAACTCGATAAAGATTTGTCGTCACTGGGTCATGCGATGGAGACACGGTTCGAATTAGAAGATGAGTTACTGGAAGTGCTGCACACTAAGCATTCATAGGCCTTCATGCTGCTATCAAAGACAATACTAGACACTGCCAAGCAAGTGCTTGGCTTCAGTTACCGCCGCCTACTCGAATCAAAGGTCAGTAAACCGTATTTAAACCTGATGACATTCGGTACATCGTTGACGGGTCTAGTTCACTTACCATGCCTTGCTAAACCACTATTGAGCAGTTCTCTTACAGCTGCTCAATTTTTATGCGAACCTTTAGTCAAGTACACCCTATAGTCAGTCGCTAAAAATTGCTTCACGAACCCAACTGAAGACGTACTCCCCCGAACGCTGCTTAAATCACCAGCTCTGACATATGATTGTTTTTAAACATAATTACATCAACTTTAAAAAACTTACTCTTTTCTGACAGTTGTTTAAATGTCCAAGGTGGGGTGATAACTGATATATTCTGGACTCCGAGCTTATTCAAGTCACCGATTGAATAATACCAACCTACATAATCACCGACAGTTTCATATTTTTTATATGCATCACTTTGACCCAGTGTGGTTATTTTCTGATTAACGTCTATTTCTTTATAAAAATCGGCTTCTCTTGCAAACGTTTTTGCACCATATTCATCGAACCATTTTTGCTTTGCCTCACGCTCAGATTTGGGTAGAGTATTGATATAGTCAACCATACCAGCAGCCATGCCCGTGGTGCCACCATGAAAGCCAATCAAGGCATGTGTTGAAATTGATTTTTCATCTGCTGCAGGGAAAACGTAGTTAGCACAAGAAGATAAGCAATACTCAGTGACTTCTATATTTAGGCCATTTTGGTTAATAAACTCAGCTAAATCTAGACCGGTATTGACTTCGCCGCCAACACTTTTAATTGATATCCAGCTTATATTTGTGCTATTTTTTTTGTATAATTCAAATACCTGATTATTGGCTTCTTTTGTTAACGCTCCTTGATAGATAATCTTATTATCGTCTAAAAATACTGTAGTTCTTTCATCCGCATAGCACAATTCACTTGCACAAACCCAACCTAATACAAACATACTTAACAACTTGGACATACCGATTCCTTTTGGTATAAAATAAGGTACATGATAACTCTTCCGACAAACTTCCTAACCTAACTATTGAAAATCACCACTATTATTAATTATTCTACGTCATTATTGTCTCACCCTTCGAGCTTCTACGTCCAGTGAATTAAAAACGTCAGCCCAAGCCTGGTCCCAGCCATTCCTTCTTGGGCTAATACTTTGTCCAATAGTTGCTAATGGTAGATAATAAGGTGAGCTATATACGCTGCAACAATCACTATGAGTCTTTCTTCTCTATGGTGATCTCTAATATCTTGCTGTCTGTGGCAAACCACTTCTGCACGTAGAGGGTGCCAAGCACGGGGGCCTGACCCGGCTCCGGCATCTCTTGGTAGCGCACGCTATTTTTAGTCTCTTTCTCATATTCAAATTTCAAAATTTTCTTAGACATCTTTACCTCATCAATTAAAAATTAGAGTCCATACTCAAACCGAAATATTTCTGTCTTATTAATGCAACCTGATCACCCTATATTAATCAGCAACTCAGTTACATCTAATCAACAAGAGTGTCTTCGACAAACAAGACAGGGATCGGACAATGACAAGTATAAACAAAAGTATGCTCGCAATAGCAATTTCAATGATTTTACTCACGGGCTGTAATGATGACGAAGTTAACACCGTCGAAGTCATCAAAGAAGTCGAAGTCATTAAGGAAGTGGCTCCGGTAGAGATCACCAGCGTCAAGAATGTGATCCTTATGATAGGTGATGGTATGGGCGCTCAGCAGGTCGGTCTTCTTGAGGAATATGCCAGACGCGCAC
>NZ_JABSSM010000110.1 GCF_013214165.1 Shewanella sp.
TGTAAATTGGCCCATCAAGGCTTCAAACTGTTCTTTGTTCATGGGTTCTTCCTCAGAAGGTTCGGGTGCCAGATCTGGCGAATTAGATTTAAAGAAGTTCTTCAAAATGCTGTAGAGGTGCTTCTCTTGCTTTGGCTGTTCGTCACTTTCGGCCTGTTCAACATCGGGATAACCGATAACCAGCTGTTCAGGCGCACCATATTGATGAGTATCAAAGCGTTCTTTAGTTGAGAACTTAAGGCGATCGGTACCTAAACTGGCTGGTTCATCAGTTACGCCCAAACCTGTGAGATAAGCTTTACCCGATTGAGCAAAGTTGGGGTCGAGTTCGATAGAGGTATATACCTTTTGGTCTTGCTCGTTAGCAGAGATCAGTTGGGTATTGGGTTTCAATTTGGCGAAAAGACGCAGCTTACCGTCTTGTTCTTCGGTTTTAACTTCGAGCACATCGCCCCAGGCACCATACCAACGACGATGATCCGGCCAGATACGTGCGCCATAATTTTTAGGGTCATAGGTTTCAGCAATGTCGACTAGCCATTGACGCTCAATTGGTACATTACGGAATGTCTGCCCTTCGGTGGCGATACGCACCCAATCTGTTTTCAACTGACTCATATTTGGCTCATCTGTGCTGGTTAATCGATAGTGATATCTGATTTAGGTGGCCAGCATAGCCAGATGAAATGCCCTTAGCACTGGGTTTAGTTCGGCTCAATTCGGATAGTGACCCGTATCCGAAACAAGCCGAACTTTAGTCCGTTATAGGCTTGAAACTAATGAATACACTGGGGCCAGTTTTCATTTGTGTGAGCATCATTAACCCTTGGCTAAATACTCTCCCGAAATACGCGAAGCAGCAAAACGGCTCTATTTAAGACGCTGGACCCCGGAAGAGATCCGTCTTGAACTTGAATTCCCCAATAGCCGAATTGTTTATTACTGGGCAGATAAGTACAGCTGGCGCGATATGCTGCGCGAGGAGGAGGTCGACGAGGCGATAGCCCGCCGTATTGTGCTGTTAACCGATATATCTGAAAAGTCGGGCATGCAGATCAAAGAGCTGGATATGCTTATCGAAAAGCATGTGAAGCTGAAAAAGCAGCGTGCAACACTCGAACGAGCAGCAGCTGGTGAACAGGATACCCAAGGCGGCAAGAGGTCGGGAAATAAAGGCTCAAGCGAGGAAGCGCAGCAAAGAGGCAAGCGCAAAGGGCGTAAACGTAAGAATGATGTGAGTCATCTCTCCGCCGATGACTTTGCCCCCTGGTTCGCCACCCTGTTCGAATACCAGAAGACCATGCATGAGAATTTGCATCAGCGTATTCGTAATATTCTCAAGTCACGCCAGATAGGTGCCACCTATTATTTTGCCGGTGAGGCGTTCGAACAGGCTGTATTAACCGGGGACCCGCAAATATTCCTGTCGGCCTCCCGAGCCCAGGCTGAAGTGTTCCGCACTTATATTGTCTGCATTGCCCAAGAGTTTTTTGAAATTGAGTTGACCGGTAACCCGATTGTGCTGCATACCGCCCACGGTGATGCAGAGCTGCGTTTCTTAAGTACCAACAGTAAAACTGCTCAGTCTTACCACGGCCATGTATATGTGGATGAATACTTCTGGATCGGCAAGTTCGATGTGCTCAACAAACTTGCATCAGCCATGGCAACCCATAAGAAGTGGCGCAAGACTTACTTTTCAACCCCATCGACCAAAGCTCACCCCGCTTATACCTTCTGGACGGGGGATCACTGGCGCAGGGGAAAAGCAGACCGCGAATATATTGAGTTTCCCACCTTCGACGAATGCCGCGACAATGGCCGCTTGTGCCCGGATAAGCAGTGGCGCTATGTGGTCACCATCGAGGACGCTGTGCGCGGGGGCTGTCAGCTGTTCGATATCGATGAGCTGCGCGACGAGTACAACGACGATGATTTTAATAACTTGTTTATGTGCATCTTTGTCGATGATGCCGACTCGGTATTTAAGTTTAGTGATTTAGAAAAATGCATGGGCGATGCAGATCATTGGACCGACTTTAAACCCAAGAACCCGAGGCCATTTGCCAGTCGTGAGGTTTGGCTAGGCTATGATCCGTCACGAACGCGCGACAATGCCACCTTGGTGGTGCTAGCGCCGCCCATTAAAAAGGGCGAGAAATTCCGCGTACTGGAGAAACATGCCTGGCGCGGTTTGAACTTTCAGCATCACGTTGCCGAGATACAGAAGATTTTTGCCCGGTACCACGTGACCTACATTGGTGTCGACACCACGGGCATAGGCGCGGGAGTATTTGACCTGATACAAACCCTTTACCCACGCGAAGCCATGGCGATTCATTACAGCGTCAGCAGTAAAATCCGCCTGGTACTCAAGATGATTGATGTGGTACAGGCGAGCCGGATCAGCTGGGATGCCTGCCACAAAGATATCGGCATGAGCTTTTTATCGATTCGTAAAACCAATACCGCCAGCGGCGACAACATGACATTTAAAGCAGGCCGAGATCAAACCACTGGCCATGCTGACGTATTCTTCGCGATTGCCCACGCGGTAATTAACGAGCCACTTAACCACGCACAAAAAGGTAAATCCACATGGTCCCTGTCGAGATAGCTGCCAATGATGCTGCCAATAATACAGAAGGTAACGAGTCTACTGAGCAGACTAATGCCCCTGTGGTTTTCAGCTTGCCCGAAACCGTGATGCCTAACATGTGGCTCACCGATTATGACTCACTGTATTACAACCAGATGGATGATTACTGGGAGCCACCTGTCGATCGGCATCTGTTGGCGAACCTAACCCGCCGCAATGCCCAACATGGCGGCATAGTGCAGAGCCGCGCCAATATGGCCGCAAGCCGTTATGTCTCCGGCGGCTTGAGCGTACAAGATGTTGAAGCGGCTTTTTTGAACCAGATACAATTTGGCGATGTGGCACTGCTCAAGATCCGCAACGGTTTTCGCCAGGTAGTACGATTGTTCCCTCTCCCCAGCTACCGCACTCGGGTAGCCAAAGACGGTGGCGCCGTAGTACTCGAGCGCAATCAGCAGTTGAAACGCTACAAGGCCAAAGATGTGATCTGGGTGCGCCAGTATGATCCAGTACAGCAAATCTATGGTTGCCCCGATTATCTCGGTGGACTGCAGGCCGCACTACTTAACGAGGATGCCACCCTGTTTCGTCGTAAGTACTTTCTCAATGGCGCCCACATGGGTTTCATCATGTATGCCACCGACCCGAACCTGGACCCCGAAGTTGAACAGGAGATCAAAGAGAAGATTCAAGACAGCAAGGGCGTGGGTAACTTCAAGAGTCTGTTTGTCAATATTCCTAACGGTAAAGAGAAAGGCCTGCAGATCATCCCGGTAGGTAACTTCGAATCTAAAGATGAGTTTATGAACGTGAAGAACGTCAGCGCCCAGGACGTACTCAACGCCCACAGATTCCCGCCCGGATTAGCCGGCATCATTCCCGCCAACACCGCAGGCCTTGGCGACCCGGCCAAATATGATGAGGTTTACTTTAAGAATGAGACTAAGCCGCTAATCAAGAAGATGATAAATGCGGTAGCGCAAGATCCGGAAGTCGGCGGCAAGTTGGAGCTGGTGTTTGATTTGGGTTGAGAGCCCTATCGACGTACTTGGGGTTGACGTTACACTGTCCTATGTCGCAGTAGCCAAAGGCAAAACTGCGACAATTTTCAAATAAAATCATTTATGCCTTTGATGACTCTTTCCCTAGTATAAATCCTGCTATTCCACCAAGTAGAGCTGATAACTCTTTACTTTCTAAAATCCCCATAATACCAAACAAAATTATTGCAATAATAACTAAAAATAAAGTTATGAATTTTATTCCATTTTCCCCTGAAAAAACCTTAACTGCAATTTCATTATTTTTATAGGAAATATAAAAAAAACCAATTATAACAATAGCCACTAGAACGCAGAAGGCAAAAGTAACTGACACCCTAAACATCATCCTCCTTTTTTCCAGGTCCAAAACATTAGTTATTTCACTTTCGATTTGATACAAGTGTTCTTGTATCAAGCTGACTTTTCCCTCTTTAATTCTTACTAGTTCCTGAATATGAGTTACCTTACTCAAGGCATATTCATTATCATTATACTCAGTCTGGTATTGGTACAATTCAGTTTCCAAACCAACTAACTTTACATCTAAAAACCTCCCACCATTAATTGGGAAAAGTGATTCTGAAATGTCATGTGATATTTTGTTTGAATCACCAAAATATTTTTCCATAAGGTTATTTTTACTTTTATTGCTATCAGAATTTTCAATCAAATCAATAGATTTTTTAACTTCCTTGATTTTTTCATCAGTTGAATATTGATTTTCATAAGCTAATTTGATTTTTTCACTCAATTCACCTTTACTCGGATATTTTACAAGTTCGGCTTTTAAAGAAGACAGATTAGCTTCTTCAATTTGGAGCGTTCTATAGTATTTCTCACGAAGTGTGCTTAGCTGTTCGAAATCAAGTCCAGAAAGAATCATAGTCTTAGGAAGTACGATCCCCCCCTCATTTTCAATGCTTTTTGAAAAGGTTGCTATAGGTAAAAAAACTAACCCTATTAGCAAAATACGTAGCAGAATCCTTTGCATTTCCATTATTCCTTATTCCTTATTCCTAAAAAGCACCACGCCCACAACTTAACACGATAGCAACAAATTGGATATTTTAAATATACACAACACGGTACAAGTACCTGTTCAAAAAAACAGTGTTTTGTCGTAAACTAAGCAGATTAAAACAATTGGGAGATTGTGATGCGGGTACTTTGTCCAGGCTGTGGTTCTGTTGCGATAATTGGAAAAACAAATCGGCTGAGTCTGGCCCATGCCGATTTGTATTGCTCATGCTCTGATCCAGAATGTGGCCACACATTCGTGACAAATCTGAGTTTCAGTCACACGTTAAGCCCGAGCTCTCGAACGTCCAGTGCTATTGTGTCGGAACTGGCTCGTGCCCTCTCCCCCGTTCAACGTCAGCAGCTCCAACAGGAACTGAATCTGTTGTGATGTATTGCTGTTCATATACAGCCAATACATCCGCGATAATTGCATTACATACATCCTTTTCAGCCTCAGTATCTAGGTTAGGAAACAGACCATTCAACAGGTCCACTTTCTGGTAAAGCATAGATTCATCAGTCATTTTCTAATTCCATAATTGACACACTCATAATAGTGCCTCTCCTATTATCTACACATTTATCAACGGGGTACGCGATTTCACTAGAGTAGTACTAAGCCACTTCTTCGATTTGTACAGGCTCACAGTAATTAGCCATGACCAGTGCTTTAGCCAACAAAGGCGGTACCGAGTTACCGCACCTGGCCACCTGTTTAGCTTTTGAATACTTCTTACCTGTGTGGTCAACATCGATGATGTAATCACTCGGGAAGGACTGAGCGGCAAATAGTTCATGGGGCTCAAGCATACGCATGCCGATATCGACGATTTGATAGGCTTCACCTTTAACCATGACTAAACCGAAGCAATCACCGGTTCGAATTGTGTGCAAAGGTTCGTTAAGTGTTTGACCAACTCCGGTGCCGTAGTACTTCATTAAGAACGCGCGCACTTCACCAATATGATTACCACCTGCTGTGATGGTATGAACTGGTTCATCAGTAGGGAAACCGATATTAGTCCCACGCATTTTCACCATGCTGCTGGTCACTAATTGAGACTTACCCCCACCACCTGCTGTGACTGTTCCCAATGGCGAGTCAATTGAATGACCCACACTATTACCAAACTGGCGACAGATAACTGGTGAAACCAAAGCAAAATGACCACCTTTCACCTGGGCGCAAATGGTCCGTAAAGGTTCATCTGCTGGCATGTTGCGTTGGCTGCTGGCGTTAGCGAACTCGGTAATGAAAGGAACAATTCTGGCTTCAGAAGGGGCAATGAATGGTTCACTAGCATCGATAACAAACTTCTGGATCCCTTTGGCAATACGCTGCATGGTTTTTTCAGCCAGAGGTCTTTTGCGATTAAATATTGATTTGCATGGAATAGACCAATCGATCACATCCTCCGCTGCGGTTCGCCATGGTTTAAGCACTTTACCGTTAACCGGCTGCTTTTTCGGATTGCCATGTGTTGGTGCTGGCCATGTGATTGGCTGGCCGTCACATCGAGCCACTAAGAAAAATCGTTTTCTGATTGTAGCGCAAGCATGATCACTGGCGATTAATTGCTTCCACTCTACTTTATAACCATGCTGGCGCAGCTGATGCACGAAACTGTGGAAGGTCTTCCCCTTTCTCTTCGGGCAAGGTCTGCCATCGGCTATCGGTCCCCAGGTGACAAACTCTTCTACATTCTCAAGCATGATAATACGCGGGCGAACGGTAGCAGCCCAACGCAAAGTCACCCATGCCAAACCCCGGATTTTCTTCTCTACTGGTTTACCGCCTGCAGCTTTAGAGAAGTGTTTGCAATCCGGGCTAAACCAAGCCAAACCGACCGGGCGACCACCACACACTTTAACGGGATCAACATCCCACACAGATTCACAGTAATGTTTAGTTAAAGGATGATTGGTCTTGTGCATCGCAATCGCATCAGGATCATGATTAATGGCGATATCAACCGGACGGCCAATCGCTAGCTCAATACCAGTAGAAGCACCGCCACCACCTGCAAAATTATCAATAATCAACTCATGCTGGTCTAAGTTGAATGAAAACTGATTATCCCCTCTAAACATCACACTCCCCTTACGCATTGAATTATTGTCTTGTGCTAAAACCTGTTTATTAGAAGTAATCAAATTCACTCTCCTCAAGATCAAACAACCGCTCAAACTGCAACTGGCCGTTACTCACCCACCAAATTCGACCAGCATCAGTAAAGATCCTTAAACCACTGGCAAGCTGTTCAAGCGTATATTTATCAACAACACCGTGAGAGGCGAGATATCGCAACGACTCTTCAGAGAATACGGCCGCTTGGCCTCCCAAAACGGCATCTGTACAGTTATTCCCACAAGTCCGAGTATCGCCGCTGCCGCGACTCTTCAGTCCAGAGCCAAGCTGTTGCTTCCACTTGGGTATGGGTTTCTTATCCTCTTTGTTCTCGATAGCGGCGTTTTCTCTGAAGATAAGAGCACGCTCCTCTTTGAGCTTTTTATAGTTAACCTTCTCATCATCATTCATACCTCTGATGGTCCACTTCTCACCCCGGGTGATTAACGTTCTAATACTGGTTTCACCATCGGCTTGAGTAGCCAAAGCACATAGCCCAAGCACACGCTTGGTCATTTCACCGAACTCGTTGCCGCATTCGGTCTCTTCATATTCGAGTTTGATTGGATTAACGGCCAAGGCCTCTTCAAAAGCTTTCCAATTTGAACTGTCGGCTGCAGCTCTAGCGGGTTCGATACCTGCTGGCTGCGGGCACTCTTTCAGCCTTCTGAGTTCACGCCATACTTGGACAGAGGAAGAACCAAAGAATTGAAACTGGCGCAAACGGTGACGGCTGGCCCATGCTGCGGCATTGGCGGCGCCATCGTGAGCCAGCAAGCCAGATTCAAAATCTAACTCCCCTTGCATGTGCTCACCTTTGATATTTTTCGACAGATATTTGATGATGTAACCAACCGCTGAACCCTTGGATTTATCGATATTTTCTATCTCGAGTCGGTGCTCTGCGGCTCCCTCTTCATGGCCATCGACTTCAAATGCATACTTGGTCAATAATTCTTTAAGCACATCGGCTTTGTCCGGGTGAACGAAGATCAGCATATGCCAGTGCGGGGTGCCGTCTTTGTGCGGCTCACTGACTCGCAGCCCCTGAATTTTGATTTTTCGATATGACAAGGCAGAGCGAATCTTTCGCCATTGCCCGGACAAATAGGCTTGAGTGAAACGAGGGCTTTCACAGTTCCATTTATCTGAGTTGAAGTGGTACTTACTAGGGGCCGTAAGCGTAACCATATAACCCACCTGGCCAGACTCTTCGGCAACTTCTTCAAGGCCGCGAGCCCTAACGATTAGCTCAACAAAACGATTGGCAGGATTTGCCGAGCCAGCCATAGCCGCATCAATAAGCGGTAAGATCACCCCGGCCTCAGATTCAATCATGGTGTTCTCTAACCACTCACGACCGCTCTTTTGCTGCTCACACCATTCGTTAAAACTCTCACGGCTAAGGTATGGGCTGTTTTCACCCACTAAACCTGCAGCGATATTCAGATGCTCACAGCACTGATCGCGTAGGGTTCGCAGTTTATTGAGCCACCACTTTGGGCTGGTCATACGTAAAATGGCGCACTCTGCCGCCTCGATGATCTGATTATTTTTTACATCAGAATAATATGGGGGATTAACTTGCCACTGCTGACACACTCCAGCTGCTGCGTCATAGGCATTAAAAAAGGCAATATCACCATGATTCAGGCTGGCCGCATCTTTAACTTCATCGAGAACGGTTAAGGCCAGGCGATTGGCCACATCTTTGAGGCGCTTGCTCTTGCGATACTTGATTAACTCGAACCCACCATAATGAGTGGTTCGCTTGCCGTTACTCTCGTTAACATGTTGTGAGGTGAATCTATCGAAACTACCAATATTGTGAAACGGGTATTTAAGCCAAACCTGGTTGATAAAGTCGGTTGTCTTTCTCAAATAGATATTGGCGCTTCGAACATTTTGCGAGCCGTCTTTTTTGGTAAGTCGGCGCTGATACTCTTCGGCTATCTTAATGCGGATCTTATTAGGCAGATGACTCAGACGAGCATTGGCGAAACTGCGGTTACTATTAAGTACCGCATGATTGGGCGAAACCTCATCGAGTAAAGCGTTAACCTCTTTAAGTGCCTGGTGTGCATTGGCGCCCTTTGGCAGTTCAGCTGTTTTATAGCCATCAAGAAAGTTGAGCTCTTGGTACTGCTCAGCAGTGAACACCTTTATCTTTTGAACAGGTAAAGTGTGCGGTTTGAAAATGCACTTCCTGCCTTTTGGCGGTACTTTAACTAATCCAGAAAAAAGAGCCGAGGGCAAAGCCTCGGACTGTGGGGATAGTGTAGG
>NZ_JABSSM010000111.1 GCF_013214165.1 Shewanella sp.
TAACTTTTTAAGGATCGCTTCTTTACGTTCTTGTGAATATCGGGTCATCTCGCTCTCTGTTTACCGCCCCCTATATTGATTTAATGGATTATTTTAAGGGGTGACAACTATCCTGACACAGGGGGCACTAGCGAAAATAACAGTAGAGATTGGCTCATTGTTAGATGGGAGCTTTGCGACTACTTTTTTTGCTACTTGAATCCCCATTTCTATTTCATCGAGATAGGGTTCTACAGCAACTCCAAAATTATTTTTTTGCAATCCAACATAGGTCTCAATAGCTACAATACGAGTATCCATAACTATAAACTCCCTATATCTTCTACAACTGTACGCATAAGGTGCCTACGCTCTTTTCCTCCGTAACCTGTCGCAGCATGTAAAACAACCCTATTATCCCAGGCAAGAATATGACCGGGTTCCCATCGATGAGTAACTTGATCTATCAAGACACTCTCTAAAATCTCTGAATAAATTTCCTGCTGTTCTTGGTATAAATTTCCTTTTATGTACAAAGGAGATAGATACAGGGTTTCCCCTCCTCTTGGATGTTTAAGTACTAGCGGGTGTTGCGCTTTGGGTAGTGTTTGAAGAAGTGCTTCCAAAGTTTGTCCTACATCCGATGGCATCAAGCGATATGAGTCTCGCACTGAATGTACTAAATTAATCCCTCTCAAAATTTGACGTTTTTTTTCAGGGGTTCGTTCCCAGGCGAGTCGCGTATCAGTAAAAAAAGTGTCCCCCCCATCCGAGGGAACATCTAGTGCATGTAATACAGTATATTCTGGTGGATTAGGCAAAAAACTACTATCTTGATGCCAACCTTCACCGAAACTACTTGTCGCGGCAGTAATCCCGTCCCCAAGATTATCAAGTATTGTTATTTCAGAAGGAGAATCTACTGAACGATATTTTGAAAGATTAAAAGGAAGAGTTTTCCCCAACCTTTCAGATAATTTAACAAACGCTTCAGGATCAAGTTTCTCTTTCATATCAAGACAAACAACCCCATAGGTTGATACTGTTTCAGCTGTAAATGCCTCTAGTGTAATCCTCTGAATCATTAGCTGCACTCCATTTCTAAGCATGTGACATGATTGATTTGAGGAACTAATTTTTTAATAATTAACTTATCAAGGGCTTTAATAAGTCGGTCAATATCAACAAGTTTGTGCCCAGTAGATAATGAAATACGTATCGCGCCTTTTCCACGAGCGATAGTCGGGAAATAAACAGGCGTAGTGATAAACCCTTCATCATGAAGGAGCGTTGATGCAGCACGAATTGCCTCTTGAGGATTTTCAAAGGAAATAACACGAAAAGCGATTGGTGTCCCACTCTGTTCGGTCTGTATCCCCATCTCATTAAGTGCCTTATCAAAACGGTTTAGTCTTATTTTTAAGGCATTCTGTAAGGACTTATATTTATCAGAGTCAGATAACAAATCCATTGCGGCAAGAATGGCTCCCTGAGCCGATACATCAAGGTTACAGGAGAAACGATCAGGTATTGAAACTGAAAGCATGTTTTGTGTGAAGCTTTTAGGTGCTGCCATAAATCCACCTGCTGCACCAAATGCCTTACCAAGAGAACCTGTGACTATAGTTCTATCTGTATATTTCTCCATTCTCTCCATAACTTCTCCTCTACCATTTTCCCCTCGCATCCCTACGGAATGAGCATCGTCAAACCATAACCAACCATTTACATTTTCATCTAGAAAGTTTCCAAGAGCATTGAAATCTGCAAAATTACCCATTGAATAGAGACCATCTTCGATGATAACCACTGGTCGTCGAGTCGTTTTCGCATAAGCGTTGGCCACCGCAGCTGTATTTTTAGTCTTGATAACTCTTGCTGAATCAAATGCACCTGCGATTGCAAATTGAACGGTTGCATGTACGTTAGAATGTACAATCACAATAGCATTGAACTCTTTGCGGGCAAGTCCTGTAGCCACTGCAATGTTTGCAGATAATGTTGTAGGATATAATCGGCTTTCAGAGTTTCCAGTTTTCATAACTGTTAGCTTTTGAGTGATTTTATTTTTTATCCCCGTCTGTGCACGGGCTGAGGCTACACTGGCGTGGAGTGCACCAAAATGCCGAATAGCATCGATAGAACCCTCTACCACTTCGGATCGTATGTTCAAAGCAAAGGGACTATTAGATAGACAATCGACAACCCAACGAGGGCCATGAAGTGTTGTATCGATTTCAATAAGACGATTTTTGCCACATCGAAGTATGTTTAAACCGTATAAATTGCAACGTCTTGCTTCAACATCGTTAAATTCCAATAATTCAGACTCAAGATGTAACCAATTCGCGGTGTTTTTTTCTTTACAGTATTCATTTTGTTGCCATCATCCTTGATAAGTAAGCATTACACACTTGTACGCTACACCTGTAGCATTGCCAAGCGTAAGAGACCCTAACTTACACACGCTCACACCGCTAGCGCAACATAATGCCGATGTTATAGTCAAAATATTACATTAAGCAACCAAAAAAACCCCCATAGAGGGGTCATATTTAACAGCCTGGAATCATTCACACCTATATAGGCAACAAAAATCAAAAAGTAGTTAATGACAACGCTAACAACGACGGTGTCCACCAAATTTATCGAGCCACCAATTTATCGAGCCACCCATCATTGCAATTTATCGAGCCACCCATAAAAAGACAGGACAGCCATATCTTTTGTCTTTTCAGTTATCCCCTACTAAGCTTTAAGTTATCTTGATTTAGCTTTTTATGAGGTAGCTTCTATGACTTCAGCTCGACGAACCCTTATCGACCCAGAATCGACTCCGTTTTATCATATAATAAATCGTTGTGTTAGAAGAGCTTACCTCTGCGGTGAAGATAAATTGACAGGTAAGAGTTTCGAGCATAGACGCGGCTGGATTGTCGATAAAGTTAAGGCTCTTTCTGCTATTTTTTGTATCGATGTCTGTGCCTATGCGGTGATGAATAATCACTATCATCTCGTGCTTAAAATTGACCTTGATAGAGCTAAGTCACTGTCTAACCGCGAGATAATTGAGCTTTGGTGTAAGGTGACTAAAGGACATGATGTCGCGACTAAATACATGAATGGCGACACCTTAATCGAGGGCGAGCGTCTACTGCTTGATGCTCTACTCGCTGAGTGGCATGAACGTCTATCGAGTATTAGTTGGTTTATGCGCTGCCTTAATGAAGAGATAGCACGTAGGGCCAATCGTGAGGATGAATGTAAAGGCGCTTTTTGGGAGGGACGCTTTAAGAGCCAAGCCCTGCTCGATGAACAAGCACTCCTTGCCTGCATGATGTACGTGGATTTAAACCCTATCAGAGCTGGGATTGCGAACACACTTCAAGCATCTGATTATACGTCTATTCAGGAGCGCATTACCGAGCAAAGTACCTCTGATAAAAATACTAAACCCAATGATGATAAATCTGCCTCAGCCTCGAGTGAGCCACTTAAACCACTTACCAAGTTCGATGGTGATACCCACTCAGCGACTCAATCAGGTATCCCATTTCATTTCTGTGATTACCTCCAACTTATCGATTGGACTGGCAGAGCCATTAGGCCTGATAAAAAAGGGTTTATTGACTCAAGCCAGCCTAAATTACTCAATGAACTTGGCATTGCACCCGAAGCTTGGATCACCTCAGCGAAAGAGTTTCGCCGCCAATACAGTGGTATTAGTGGTCGTTGGGATGCTATGTGTGCTTTCAAAAAGAGACATAACTGTGGGCTATGGTGTAAAGGTAAAGCCAGCAGTAATGCACTTCATCCATCTCCTTAGCAAGGTCTAGTCGTAGCTAATTAGAACAAATTTATCGAGCCATATATGGACGCTCTCCCCCCCGTCAAGACAATACCTCTCTAACTAAAGTGTTTTTACCTTAGTTAGCCTTTACTTTTAACTAATCAAATTGCTACTTGATGTGACTCATAGCCGCTAAAAGCGGTTGTACTGCCCCTATATTTTAAAGGCCACCCACAATAAATCATTCAATTTTTATAACTAGCTATCACTAAAATCGAAGAGATAAACACTAGGTGTGAACGCGGCTGTGACCTTCGGTTTCAAGGATGAAACCGCAGATCGCCCATGGATGGGTCCACAGCGTGTCACAGAAGTGTTTACACATTCAGCGATCCGCAGGCTATAGATTAAATTGAAGCTTAGTTATCCAAAATATCAGCCAACAACAAAACCAGCCCAATGAACCCACAATAGATCATTCAATTTTTATAACTAGCTATCACTAAAATCGAAGAGGTAAACACTCAGGTGTGAACGCGGCTGTGACCTTCGGTTTCAAGGATGAAACCGCAGAGCGCCCATGGATGGGTCCACAGCGTGTCACAGAAGTGTTTACACATTCAGCGAGCCGCAGGCTATAGATTAAATTGAAGCTTAGTTATCCAAAATATTAGCCAACAACAAAACCAGCCCAATGAACCCACAATAGATATTTCAGAAATTTGTTATCTGACAAATAAAAAAACGGCCACCTAAGTGACCGCTTAACTTCAACATTTAGCTCTCGATTCGAAGTGAGCACCTAGGTTCAAATTCCTAGGACTTTCTCCTAGAAACTAGCAACCTCATAGCTAAATGCTAATAAACGATGTCCATCTCGGCTAACAAGTTATCTGCATTATCCAGATACTTCATCACCCAGAGCATGTAACGACTATCGACCTGAATAGAACGGTTAGACTCAGGATCGTAACCCCAATCACCGATAATACTCTCGTAAACACCATCGAATAACAGACCCACAAGCTCGGCGCGACCGTTTAAGGTCGGTGAACCTGAGTTACCACCCGTAGTATCTAGCGTAGACAGGAAGTTAACCGGCACAGAGTCGATAGACTTCATGTAGAAGTCACCGTACTGCTTCTGCTTGATGAGTTGCAGCTGCTTAGACGGCGCATCGAATGGATCCGCGCCAGTGTCTTTGGCTAAAATACCTTCTAGACGCGTAAACGGCACAGCCTTCAAACCATCTTGAGGTGAGTAACCTTTCACATGGCCCACAGTCACGCGTAGGCTTGAGTTTGCATCGGCGTAAACCGGCTTACCCTGCTGCGTGTTGTAAGCGATAATCGCGTCCATATACTGAGGGCGCACCTTCATCAGCTTACCCGCTAGTTCCTTATCCTTCTTCTCGGTTTTCATGTCGGTGTCATACATGGCCACGGCAAACTGAATGAAAGGATCGTTCGAGGCGTTAAAGTCGGCAACAGACTTGTCTAACCAGGCCAGACGCGTCTCCATGTCGCCCAGTTTCGTCTTGGCGTACATCTTATCCAGAGTCTTAGACAGTTTCTTCTCATTGAGCTGCTTGCCGATGCCAAATACCTTGTCCAGAGCCGCAATACGCTCACTGGCAGGTAATACGGCGTAGCGTTTAAGCATGTCGAACAGCATTGCCTTATCGACACTGGCTGCGTAGCGACGATCGATACGCTCCATGCTCGACGTGAAACGCGTCATGTCACGTTGCTGATAACCTGGCTCACGCGCCATGTCGTCCAGCTGCTTCTCATTGGCTAAGCGATACAACTTACGTGCCGTTGGCACCATAGTGGTGTAGCGAATATAACCTAAGATGATATCTCGAGCCTGATTCTCTTGACCTTCGGCGATCAGCTTATCTAGCTCTGCCAGCGTCTTACCGTATTTTGCCTTACGCTTGCTATCTTTATTGATCCAGCTAGCCAGTTCAGACTCACGACCCATACGGTCATCAAGCATGGTCGACTTACCGTAAAATTCGATCATAGAGGTGAAGTTCTTGGCGTAGTTTGCCAGACCGGCGATCATGCTTGCATACTTGATACGCTCATCACTGCCTTCGGCTGCGGTCTCCTTGATGATCTCGATGAAACGTTCTCGCAGCATCTTACCTTCAGGGTAAGCCCACTCGAACTGGTTCTCGACTTCATTGGCCGTGCGGTAACGGTTAGTGCGGCCAGGATAACCGGCCACCATCACGAAATCGCCATCACTCACGCCTTTTGCCGAGACCTTTAAGAAGCTCTTTGGCTCGTAAGGAACATTGTCTTGGTTGAAATCTGCCGGCTTGCCGTCTTTAGACACATAGCCACGGTAGAAAGAGAAATCCCCCGTATGACGTGGCCACATCCAGTTATCGATATCGCCGCCATACTTGCCAACGCTAGCCGCCGGGTTATACACCAGACGCACATCGCGGATCTCCAGTTGCTTGACCAGATAATATTCCAAACCACCATGGAAGCTATATACCTGACAGCGATAACCATCCTCGGCCTCACACTCGGCCACTAATGATTTTTCTCTCTGCTCAATGCCCTGATAGAAGGCGTTGCCAAGCTTGTTCTCTAAGCCTTGCTTAACCTTGTCGGTCACATCAGTCACGGCTTCGGTCACATAGATTCGCGAACCCGGAGTAGCCTGTAGCTCTTCGTCATAAGACTTAGCCAGGAAGCCATCTTTAAGCAGGTTTTTCTCCGGCGTCGAGTTATATTGAATCGAACCATAGGCACAATGATGATTCGTGACCATCAGCCCCTTTGGTGAGACGAATGATGCCGTACAACCGCCTAGGCTGATCACGGCATTCATTGGATATTCGGTTAATTTAGAGATAGATTTCACATCAATCTCTAATCCCTTAGCCTTTAATTCGTCTGCCATTGCGGGCAGTTGGTATGGTTGCCACATACCTTCGTCGGCCTGTGCGCCAAAAGTGGCGGCGACAGCGACGGTGAGAAGCCATTTGTTCATATTGTTAAGTCCATTTTTTAATTATTAGGTGATAATTCTTATTCTGTTTTACTTGTGTTTGTTTATTTAGCAATAGTATTTAGCCATCTCGCTAAAACTCAGGCAATAAAAAAGCCGAGCCAAATATTACTATTCGGACCCGACTTTATCATATGCCACCACCATTAAGACAGGCTTTGCATTATCCCCTTACTATTTCAAGGGCAAACCGTTAGCTTAGCCTGCCATCAGCTTGGGCTTATATCCCAACAACTTATAGTGCAACCAGTAACTGAGCGGTAATAATGACGGCGCCTATTACACCTGCAACACCCAGAGCCGCATTACCACCAGAGACCTGATAGCCTCCCAGATTCTGTTTACGTTGCTTGAGTGCCATGGCAATCGGTAAGAAGATGATCATTATCACCAAGGGAATTGCCGCAAAACCTAATACCTTGAAGAAGCCATCTGGATAAAAAAGCGCACACAGCAGTGGCGGAATAAAGGTGATAAGCCAGGTCTTAGCCCGACCCACAAAATCATCTTTAGCTCGTGTCAACTCGGCCACATAGTCAAACAGACTCATGGTCACACCCAGGAAGGAAGTGATAAGCGCCAAGTTAGCGAAGATATCGATACATTGCTTCAAAATCTCTGAATTAGCCAGACCTTGTAAGGCTGTCACCAGCAGAGGTAATGATCCCTCTAGCCCATATACTCTGTCGCCACCTAAGGTACCTAAGGTCACCATCAACCAGAGAATATAGCTGACAAGCGGTATGGTTGAACCAATAATCAAAATTTTGCGCAGTGATACGGCATCGCCATCTAAGTAGCGCACTATCGTCGCGATACACACATGGAAACCAAACGAGGTGAATACGATAGGAATAGCGGCCAACCATAAGTTATTAAGTTCGCTGCCAGAAACAATCTCACTACCTGTGCTGGTTAGCAGCGCAGACATATCCACTTCAGGGAGTAAGAAGGCCACCACGATCACTAAGAGTACGACCATGGATGTAAAGAGGACGCGGGAGACCTTATCGATCCATTTGACCCCAACGGCTATCAAGCCGCCGAAGAAGACAGTGAATAACAACACAGCTACCTGGTTATTCATGGTGATACCCAGGGGCTCGAAGCGAGTCTCAAGCAGAGACGAGCCGCCCATCAGATATACCATGGTCAAGGCAAACAGCAGGCTCATAAATGAGGCCCCCTGAATTAACTGACCGACTTTACCTAGCAGCTTACCTGTAATGGCATGGACGTTATCACCGACTCCAGTACGTAAGTTGATCTCTAACATCAGCAGAGACGTATAGATGGAGATCCCCCAGATCACAACGAGCAAGAGAAACGCAGGTATTGTACCCAAAGAAGCAGTAGCTAGAGGTAGGGCTAACATACCACCACCGATTGCAGTACCCGCGACGATAGCGATGGAGCCGAGCATTTTTAGATTCACAAAATTGTCCTATTTAGATTTATTTTTATTCTGGATTTTTGGTGAGTCAGATTTAGAACGACTGTCCAGGAGAACGCTTTCTCTAAAATGACTGCTAGGGACATTAACAGCTACAAACCTGCTGAGCAAGCCATCTATAGCGGGTGTAAACAAGTTTGAACACTGGCTCAATAAGTTTCCAACAAGGGGGAAACACTTGTATTACTTGAACTTTGTTTCACTGAATAATATCGCCAATTCTAGGCCTCAGATATTGTGACTCGCCCCTCAAAATGTATAATGTTCGCCTCTACTTCAGGGGAGTAGCGAGCAATCTTTGTTGTCTGAATCGATTTACTTCGAGGCAAAGATTGAGTGAGTGTCAACATACTTGGCCACAACGCCATGGTGCTCACAACAATATGACGTGATGACTCATATTGTTTTGCAAGACCTGAGTGCAGTGACCGCCTATAAAAATGGGGGGCCGGTTTTCTGTACTCGGATTTTAGCCCCCCTATAAGGAAGTCTCTTGGAAGCACTACTCGCCTCAACCTTTACGGTTGCTATCGCCGAAATCGGTGACAAAACTCAACTACTCGCCCTCATACTCGCGGCCAGGTTTAGCCATATAAAGGGCAGTAAAACGGCCATTATTCTCGGTATTTTTCTGTCGACGCTGGTCAACCACTTTGCCGCCGCCTGGCTAGGTAATTGGGCCGTTGGCTTGATGAGTCCGGAACTGGCCCGCTACTTAGTCGCCGCTTCATTTTTTGCTATCGCTCT
>NZ_JABSSM010000112.1 GCF_013214165.1 Shewanella sp.
ACACCTTTATCTTTTGAACAGGTAAAGTGTGCGGTTTGAAAATGCACTTCCTGCCTTTTGGCGGTACTTTAACTAATCCAGAAAAAAGAGCCGAGGGCAAAGCCTCGGACTGTGGGGATAGTGTAGGGGTACTCATTACAACCCCTCGATACCATGTTCAGCTTTGGCCTTAATTAGCGTTCGACGGATGCCTTTGGCCAGATTAACCAGACCATGACCCATCGCCTGCCAATACAGGCAGTTTAAAGCCCCTATATTTTTGGCAACATCAACGACCGAGCCTTGATCAGGACAAATTTGATGACACTCAATTGCGGACCCCAAAAGTTGCTTATTACTTCTATAGTGATTAAGTAGGTGGTGAAAAACGGCTGATTTCATTTGCTATACTCCACTTCGTTTTCCTGCACCTCTTTGATACATTTAGGGCAAGCAGTAGAACAAACCTCACTATCGGTTTCGTAGCCGTGCCAACCTTCCTTAGCTGCATACTCAATCGCCTCTCTTACCGTTTTTACTCTCGATACGTAATGCGTGTTTGCACACATAAAACAATTGATAACGAAAACGGATAACACTTCGACTTCAGTTGGCTCAACATTAAGTAACTTCATCTAAGCCACCACTTGGTTAACGTGGATGTTATTGCGAATTGCAATCAATCGAATGCGGAGTGTTTTAGCTACCTCCAGTTCAAGACTTTCGGCTATGGCATGCAATGACTCGATAACTGATTCTGCAACTACAGGATCAACCGGATAATTAGGATTAGATAAAGCAGCAATCACCTTGTTCGCTTCATTGCGAATAGCTTGATCAGTTGTTAAACTCTGTTTTGTCATAGTCATGATTTAAATCCTTGAAGGTCTATTGATTGATTCGACACGGCCACATCCGCTGCGAACGGAAGTGGCTTTTTAATGCCTGTCTTTTGGTGCTTGAATTAGCTGTTTAATTTGGACTGCCTCACAACTTTTGGCCTGTGCTCGAAACGGTCACGGGTAAGCATGGTTCTACCGAAGATACTGCTGACATCACATAGCGCGATAATCGAATGGCGTATCTGTTCACGCTCATCAAAAGTCATGCTATCGAGTGGGGTATTGATATGGGTACTAGGCTTGAGTTTGGCACCATAAAGGATCATGGCTTTTTGCTGATCAGATAAATTGCTATAACGACTGGCAACACAACTACGGTCTAAGAGGTCCCGTAAACTATCAACACCATGAATGACTCTAGTCACATCATTTGCTGCAGGCTTATCGTTATGTTTAAGGCTCGGATTAAGGTTCGTTTCTATTCTTGGTGCAGTTTCAGTCACCGCTGGCTGTAAAGCTTTCATAAAATCTCCCTATTACATCAGCCCAGGCATGGGCATGGTTTGTACGGCATCGACTGCAATGGATAGAACAGGAATAGCTTGGAACTTCTGTTCAACGTCATGCACGAAAATGGCTAGTTCAGTCATGACCCTAGTCGCCCTGTTTACTGCTTCATGGCGCATACGAGCGGTAACCCGTCGCTGTGCTTTTACATCGAGTGCAATTGAGCCAAGCTGTGCAGCGTTGGTTGAAATCTCCAGCGCCCTTTCTATTAGTGGCGTTTTATCTGCAGACTCAAGTTCACCAACAGATACCGAC
Source organism: Shewanella sp. (assembly GCF_013214165.1). Classification (GTDB taxonomy): domain Bacteria; phylum Pseudomonadota; class Gammaproteobacteria; order Enterobacterales; family Shewanellaceae; genus Shewanella. The sequence goes on from NZ_JABSSM010000112.1 coordinate 1,644, forward strand.
GACACGCAATTGAGCTCATATAGCAATCCATCGACAATGCAACGATTGCCACTGACTCGGGTTATCTCAATCAGTTCATGCACAGATAACTGATGCGGCTGATTGGGTAGTAACTTATTGCGCAGCATCTGGCTGCGAATTTGTGCCGATTCGGCAACCTCTTTTATGACTTCCATTTCGGCAAACTGGCGCAGTGCCCCAGCAACATGCGGCTGCTTACTTGCTTTTTGTGTACGGTCAGATTGGGTATACATAGACGCAAAACTCCTTTTTGCTAATCTTCACTTGAAGAGAAAAACATTCAAATGACGACTTAAGCCAGTTAACTGGCTAAACAGAGTTCAGAGGCTTCTTTCATTAAAGCCAACATATTGATATATGGGCGTTCTTGAGGTTTGCATTTAGGGCGAATTGGTAGGCGTCCTTCACGGACGAGATATCGAACGTTGTCAACTGTAGTGCCTGTACGACGGGCATACTCTTCAAATGACAAGAATGGTACGTCAATGTGTAGTGATAGATTGCTCATTTGATGCTATCCTCAAATTTATGTGTCTTTCTGTAATGTGGCGTTACAGAGCGTTAAATCATTTGGTGAGACTATGATTGATCATATTTGTACTAACATCAATAGTGACGAAGAAAAATTTCGTACTTTTATTGGTGGACCGTTGAATGCGGAAGGTGGGAAGGTTCTAGTAGATCGGCTTTTACATTTGTTCAATCTAAGAAATAAGGTTGAATTATCAGAGATAATAGGGGTATCTACAGGGTCAATAGCGACTTGGCAAACACGATCAACCGTACCTTATGAATTGTTAATTCGAATTCATTTGGCGACTGGTATTTCAATGGAGTATTTACTCTTTGATAAAGCCGAAGATGATTTGAATGTAATGAGCTATTGCAGTAATCCTAACGAAACGCCAAGTTTTGTAACCATAAACCAGAACATTAAGAGTTTTCACTACCCCTTGCATCAACCGATTCACTGTGACGGTGGCTTACAGATCATAAATCGTTTACAGAAAGTATTGAAGATTGATAGTAAAGCTGAGCTAGGAAGGTTGTGCTCAGTGAACATAGGAACGTTAGCCACTTGGCAAACAAGAAAGACAACTCCACATGAGCTGTTATGCAGAGTTCATCTTGCCACAGGTGTTTCAATGCACTATCTGTGCTTTGGTAAAGAATGGAATCCCCCTCAAATTGAGAAGCCTGAAATAAAAAATTGGATGGAAGCTTCTAGAACAAGAGTTGGTGAACCGAAATTTTGTAATAGAAATAAAAAAAACAACCTCCCCTTGCATGATTGGATGGTCACAGAAACGGATTCAAAAGCCTATCTTTCAGTTTTTGAGATTGACGAAGGTGATATGAAGAAGGTTGATCAGTTAAAGATCAATGATGAATTTCTTACACTTTTTTCTATTGATGATGATGGATTATCAATAATCGCCAAGGATACTCACTACTTTATAGACCCTAAAATAACTACGATAACTAAGGGGCAATACCTATTCAGAGTCAATGACTCATATCAACTAGGGGAGCTACGTCACCTACCCGATGGGAATATTTATTTAATCGAAGAGCATGAGAAGTTCATTTTTGACCCAGCCTCAACAATAGTACTCGGGAAAGTAACTTCAACTTTACGACGCGTTTAGTCAAACTAACAATAAAAAGGATTTTATTATGAAGTATAAAAAGTTGCACCTCATCCAATCAGCTACTGTTATAGGCCTATTAACCTATAGCGGAACATTAACTAATGAACCGAAAGCTGCCTTTGCCACCGGTCTGATTATTGTGGCTATTGGTTACTTAATCAGGCACTTCTTAAAAAGTCGCTCTTTCAAAGCATGGACAGCTCTTAAAGTGACTACATTTTGTCTACTCTTGGTATCCGTCGCAGGTACTGCAACGAATCCAAAGCTGGAAAATGAATACGTTGGGAGTACATATGCTCGCAGTGCAGATATATCAGAGCCTGCCTTACCAGTTGACAAAGCTCCCCTTCAGACAGTAGAAACGCCTAAAAATGGGGTCTCAGACTGTGAACAGGCATTCCAAATCTACAGTGACTATGCACCAATAATCGCTAGCCTTGAACTGTTTGTAATAGACAACCCAGGTATGGCTTATCAGAAAGCAGTGCAGTGGAAGCAATCAACTAAATTTGATGAAAAACTCGCAACAGTAGAAGCCAAATATCCAACTTCATATAACGTCGAAATGGAAAATTCGCTCCTAGCGTACGGTTTCAATTTCAGCGCAGGGCAATACTGGCGAGATATCTTCTCAACGTTAAGACACTCACCAATAGGTACACAGCTTGTCAGCGAGCAAACTAGTTTGATGAATGATGATCTGCAGCTTCTAAAAAGTGGTTGTCCACAGCAATTTGCTAACTTGTAGTAGGTAAATAATGACATCTGAAATGACAATATTACTTGGTGCTTTAGCCACTATATTTGCCGCAGTAATTGTAGGTGTAGTTACAATTACAAGTACTGTAATAGCAAAAGAGCAAAAAATATCTGAGCTTAGACAATTGTGGATAAATAGCTTTAAAAATGACATGGCAAAATTCCTGTCTCTCTGTATTAATTACAGAAGTGTTATACACAAAGCTGATTGCGATCCTAAAATTCCAAAAGAAAAGCCCACATATGAAAAAGCACTGATTGACTTACCTTTAAACATTCAAAATTTTTATGAGTACGACACAAGATTAAAGCTCCACCTGAATGGAACCGAACATATAGAAATATTATTAACGATGGAAAAAATCACTCAGTGGAGAGAACGCCATCAAAAAACAGGGGGTAATGGTCAAGAACTTGAATCATTACTAGATAGCTTACTCAAGGACTCTGGCGATATTATTTCAATAGAAACCGCAAAATCAAAAGACATTGGAAAAGCAAGAAAGGGACTCCTTTACTCAAGTAAACTCTTCATGATGGCACTACTTGTAGGTCTTGTATTTTTTACCCTCTATTCCCATGCCATTAACTACTGTCCATTTGTAGGTTAGCTATGTCAATACGAAATCTAAAAGACAGCAGCGACAAACCTTGGCTTTGTGAATGTTACCCCAACGGTCGAGATGGTAAGCGGATACGTAAGAAGTTTGCCACTAAAGGTGAAGCAGCTTCGTTTGAGCTATTCACCATGAAAAAGGTCGATGATAAACCCTGGCTGGGTGAAAAGGTCGATAACCGTCGCTTATCAGAATTAATCAAACGCTGGCATGATCTCCACGGCCAGCAACTGACTAAACCAGAGCTGCGTTTGCGGAAGCTCGACTTGATTTGCAATGGCATGGGGGATCCGATTGCCAGCAAGATCACCGTTAACGACTTTGCTAATTATCGGCAGATGCGGCTGGATGGTGAGATTGAAGACGCCCAAGGCAAGATGAACAAGGTTAAACCCAATACCATTAACCATGAGCATGCTTATCTCAATGCGGTGTTCTCGGAGCTAAAAAAATTAGGTGAATGGAAGTTACCCAACCCACTTGATGGTATATCTCAATTTAAAATTGAGGACACCGAACTGGCGTTCCTTTACCCAGAAGAGATCCCCATTGTCCTAACCGAATGCGATAACGCCGAATATGAACACCTAACCACTATTGTGCTGATATGCCTGGCCACAGGTTGCCGCTGGTCAGAGGCCGAAGGTTTGCGCGGCAGTCAAATAGCCCACAACCGCATCACCTTTGTTAAAACCAAAGGTAAGAAGAACCGGACAGTGCCGATAGCCAAAGAACTGGCAGAGAAGATACCACGCGCCAGAGGCCCATTATTCAGGCCATGTCGCAAGTCATTTGAACGTGCAATTAAGCGAACCAAGCTGACTTTCCCTGACCGACAGATGACCCACATTCTACGCCACACATTCGCCAGCCACTTTATGATGAACGGCGGCAATATCCTGGTACTAAAACAGATACTCGGCCACTCCGATATCAAAGACACCATGCGCTACGCCCACTTCGCCCCAGATCACCTGGACGACGCAATCACTAAAAACCCAATCGCCGAGCTATTGGGTAAAAGTGAGATTACAAATTAGGGTAGTTACCAATGCCTCAATTTACGGACGGAGTGGGATGGCGCTTTTTGTGCTCGGCACAAAACGTCACGGTTCACGGAGTTCCGCAAGATTGCCCTGTTAGGGCTCATTTTATAAGACCGTGACATTGTTTATACCTATAGCCACTACCACATGGACATGCTTTTACTCGTGAACTGGGTTTGTAAGGTAGGAGCGATGGGTTTTGTCTAAATATAAGCTCTGGATTAATAGATACTCCTACATGGCAATTTGAAATAAATCCGCTTCCAATTGTCAGGTTTGAAATATTCGTACTCTTTGATCTAAATTCAATTCCAGTGCCTCCTATTTTATAGTTAATTTCTACAACCGTTATTGGATAGTGTATTAAATCTATATCAAGCAAATCTTTATTGTCGTATTTATTAAATGCTTGTTCAGCTGTTTCGAGAACTATAAATTTCACAAAAAGATGATCACCATTCTCATAGTCTATTTTCAGCTCTTTTCCCTGGGGAGGCGAATGCAAATCTTTAGGAGAACCTATATTCATCCATATATTATCATCGATTACAGCTCTTTCTTCAGGCTCTATACTTAGCATCCTAACATTTAACCGAAGATACCCATCTTCATCTCGATTAAACCAAATTACATTTTTACCATCTATCTCAATAATATTATTAACTTTGTGGTAGAAAATATTACCAACTACTGCAATAAGTTCGTTCCTCAGCCAATCAAATTGTCCTTTAACTTTTTCAGCGTTTGCAGTATTTTTCTTTAGATTTTGCAATTGATCGTTTGTATATGCCCCACCATCTGCCTTTTTATGATGATTAGTGCACAAGGCGATCATTCCTTCAGGGTTATGATGATTTTCAATGCGCCATGGAGGATCAAAATGATGCCATTCAAGATATGGGTTAGCGCAATCTTTTACTGGACATCCAAATCCTACTTCATTTCTAAGCTCTCGTATGACAGCTATTTTAGGAATCCGGTTCATGCTACTCCTTAAGAGCTAACAGTTTATTATACAGACCTCACAAGGTAGTCTACCTTATAAGGTAGAGGGCTACTATGTACAAGCGCACAAAAAAGTATCAACATAAAGTTGACCAACCCACCTATTTCGCATGTAAAAAGAACACATTAAGCTTTAAGGCGACGATCTTGAAGCCCTTACGCTCTACCACATTTGCGTCGAACGATTGTGATTACTGATTATGATTTTGGCGAACCTATAGTTCATAAAATTGAGCTGATACGATGTGATCGCATAGATTGTTATGACGCCTATGTCGATGGTAAGTTGTAGCCAAAGCGTATCGGTTGGAGTCGCATTCTAAACGGTATAAGAAAAGCTCTACCACGGATAAGACAGCTTTAGTTTAAGCCCGCTGTATCATTTCACCATCCGTAAATAATGGCGGCAGAATGGCGGCAAACATTACCACTCACTGATAGCATGTTACACCACCAAACCTTAACCATTTGAAATTACGGCAAAACGAAGCCATACCAATGGCCTTGATAGGATGTAGGCTTTTTGGACGCGGGTTCGAGCCCCGCCGCCTCCACCAAATATAGAAACGAAGACACCCTAGGGTGTCTTTTTTTCTGCCTGTAATTTATAAAATCAATGACTTAGCGTCCATTAAGGTTCATTACCGTCCATAGGCAGCTTGAGTTTTATGTAACACCTAATGTAACATCGGAGTCAAATCTCGATTTGGGTGTTACAATCATGGCCAATACCACTAAGCAGCTCACAGCTACAGCTACAGCAGTCGCAAACGCAAAGCCTAAAGAGAAAGAGTACAACCTTGCTGATGGTAGAGGGCTATCACTTAGAGTCAAAATGAGTGGTTCAAAGTTTTGGCTGTTGAACTACTCACGCCCAGTCACAAAGAAACGAGCTAACCTTGGCCTTGGTACTTATCCTGATGTTCCACTTGCTGAAGCAAGAAAGCGAAGAGAAGCTGCACGTGAGTTGCTTGCCAAAGGTATCGATCCTCAGCACCGCCTTCAGCAACAAAATGAATCGGCCAAAACAGAAGCAGCAAACACCCTCAAACTTGTCACTGATACCTGGTTCGAGATTAAAAAGCAGAAGGTTTCCGAAAATCACGGCCAAAAGCTGTATCGACGCCTTGAGCTATATCTATTCCCCGCCCTTGGCAATCTACCTATTGGTAGCCTAACCGCCCCACAAGTCATTCAAGTACTCAAACCTCTCGAAGCCAAAGGTAACATTGAAACCTGTAAGCGAATTATAAGCTGGCTAAACGAAGTGATGACATTCGCCGTAAACACAGGGCTTATACATTCAAACCCATTGATCGGCATAGCTGCAGCATTTGGCGTCCCTCAGAAACGCCAAATGCCTACATTTAAACCTGCTGAGCTTCCTAAGTTAATGGAGGCCCTATCCTACGCAAGCATCACCATAACAACTCGCTGCTTGATTGAGCTCCAGCTACACACTATGACTAGACCTGCAGAAGCTGCCAAAGCTAGATGGGATGAGATAAATTTTGAAAAAGAGTTATGGGTAATACCGGCAGAGCGAATGAAGATGAATCGAGAACACATTATCCCCTCAACCCTGCAAGCGCTAATGATACTCAATCGCATTAGACTCATGAGCGAACATTTAGAGTATATTTTCCCTGCTGCGAGGAACCCGAAAAACCACACTAATACTGAAACATCCAATGTCGCATTAAAACGGATGGGATTTAAAGGCCTCTTAGTAGCCCATGGTCTGAGATCACTAGCAAGTACCACGCTAAATGAGCAAGGGTTTGATGCTGAACTCATCGAGGTGTCATTGGCCCACGTAGATAAGAACACCGTTAGAGCGGCCTATAACCGAGCAGAATATATCGAGCGACGCAGAGAGCTTATGTTCTGGTGGAGTGAGCATATCTGCCAGCCATGAGAACCAAGTTCACTGCGCCATCAACCTATGAGCTAAAAGGTCAGCTAAAAGCGGCCTCTCTGTAACGGGAACAAAACATCCAAGGTGGATGAGCGAGAGCGAAACCAGGCTAACATCATTTATTTACGAGGGTATAAATTAAACTGTGTAACTGCCCGTTTTAAATATGAGGAGCCAGCTGCTCCTCAAACTCAATCATAAAACGATTTAATGCAGGTTTCCAATCCCTTATTGGCATGGTCCATTTTTTAGACGCTGATTCAATCGCTAAAAAGATAACTTTCAACGCAGCATCATCGTTAGGAAAGACCTTACGCGTCTTCACCGATTTTCGGATCA
>NZ_JABSSM010000113.1 GCF_013214165.1 Shewanella sp.
GTATCGTCCACATGGTGCGTAATTCACTGAAGTTTGTGCCCTGGAAAGATTACAAGGCAGTGACAAGTGACTTGAAGAGCATCTATCAATCGATCACGGAGCAAGAAGCGAGTATGGAGCTGGATCGCTTTGCCGAAAAATGGGATGGTAAATATCCTCAGATCAGTAAATCTTGGCGTACGAATTGGGACAACCTGATCACTATTTTTGATTACCCTCAGGATATTCGTATGGTGATTTATACCACCAACGCGATAGAGTCGCTGAACAGTGTGATCCGAAAATCGGTGAAGACGCGTAAGGTCTTTCCTAACGATGATGCTGCGTTGAAAGTTATCTTTTTAGCGATTGAATCAGCGTCTAAAAAATGGACCATGCCGATAAGGGATTGGAAACCTGCGTTAAATCGTTTTATGATTGAGTTTGAGGAGCAGCTGGCTCCTCATATTTAAAACAGGCAGTTACACAGTTTAATTTATACCCTCCTAGCTTTTTTATATTTCAAGGCAGCAAATGCTCTAGGCTTTCAGGCTTGAGTGACAACTGCTCGAGGCAGTGAATTAGATAATCGAACGGCACTAGCCCATTGGCCTTGGCCGTTTCAATCATGCTGTACAACATCGCACTGGCGTTCGCACCATTAGCCGTATTAGAAAACAACCAGTTCTTGCCTCCAATTACGAACGGTTTTATGGCTCGCTCAGCACGATTATTGTCAATGTTAAGCCTGCCATTTTCAAGATAGCGCGTTAGATTTTGCCACTGATTCAGGCTATAAGTAACATGCTTATTTACCTCACTCAGTACGAATGTACGGGCGCGTGAATTATTGCTAGTTTTAACAGCCTATTAGGGAACTTTTTTCCATCCTCATTATTCCAAGCTATTCTTTCCTCAACATTGAAAACGGTTGAATACTCGACATTCGAAGAGCAAGGCTAAATACTGTCGACCAAGTTACAAACATTACCAATCCGGCAGCCACTAGATATACCAAAGGATTCTGACTGATGCGGTCATTGAAATTTGTTAACCAACTATCAATAAAATAAAAAGCAATAGGGAATGCCACCACAATGCTGATACCAATCAAAATCAAATATTCTTTGGCCAGTAGGTTTACCAGCTCCGTTCGAGACGCCCCCAGTACTTTTCTGATCGCCACTTCTTTATTTCGCCTTTGCGCACTGAATGCCGCCAAACCAAAAATACCCACACAAGTTAAAAACACAGCTAAACCACTAAATAGCAATACCACTTGGGCCTGTATTCTTTCGCCCTGATAAATTGCACTGTATTGTTCTGATACCAATTCTACCTCAACAGTATCCAATTTAAGCCGCTCTTTGATAACATCCTCAATGCGTTGGCGCGTGTCCAACTGAAATTCATCTTCAACATTGATGGTTAAGGCTACACCACCTGCCCAGGTTAACCCACAGACAAAAACGATCGGTGACTGTGGGCTACGGGTTGAACCTATTTTAACATCTTCGACCACGCCAACAATTTTGCCGTTAAATCCAATAGATGGACCAGCATCAAACCTGAATACCTTGTCAATAGCTTGCTCAGGTGAATCATATCCAGCAGCTATAAGTAATGAACGAGAAATCAATATACTAGCTTTTGGTACGCCAGTTTGCTCATTAAACCAATCCGATTTATGTTTTTCAGAAAAATCTCGACCAGCAATCAATTTTAAGCCAAGCGTTGAAACCGCATCATATCCAACACCAGCATACTTAATCCCCTCAGTTACTGCATCAGATCCTGGCAGGCGAATATTAACACCGGCATTTGTCGACACGGTAAGGTTGAAATCTGTGGGAGTCACATCATTTACACCGCTAATTTTACTGATATCGTTAAACAAAGATTGATATTTAGGGTCGAAAATATTACCTGTATTCAGTACTCTTAAACGTTGAGATTTGTCATAACCCACAGCCAAGTTATCAAGGAACTGCAATTGCATATACAAAGTAATAGCTCCAATAATAAGACCTATCGAAAGTGCCGCCTGAAACACCATCAAAAACTTACGAATTCGAATGGCAGTTGTCCCCCTTTGCATATCACCACTTAACACTCTTTTGGCGCTAAACGATGAAATAAATAATGCAGGATAAACACCTGACAAAAACCCTACTACTAGAGTCGAGCTTACAATAAATACTCCGAAGTAACTAAAGTAACTAATACTCAACTCGCGTGAAACAAACTGATTAAATGCAGGCAGCAGCAACTCAACAATAGCACAAGCAATCAAAGCTGAAATAGCGGCAACGCTAACCGACTCCAGCAAGAATTGTAGCAGCAATTGTTGTCTGGAACTGCCCAAGGCTTTGCGCACACCTACCTCTTTTGCTCTTGTCCCAGCCTGTGCTATACTCATATTAATAAAATTAATGGAGCCAATCATCATCAACAAAATACTTAGGGCGATACTAATTTTAACCGTTTTGGCCGATCCGCCTTTTTTCATATCATAGAGCATATTTTCGTCCAAATGGACATCTAATATCGATTGTAATTTAATCTCAATATTATTTTTGCCTTGATGTGCATTGACAAATTTACTTATTTTGGAAAGTATACTCGCTTTGTTTGCATTATCAGACAACCGGATGTAAGTGAAAGAATCGTTTCTAAAAAATCTGTGATTAAATTGACTTTCACTAATGATGGCATCAACCAACAAATGAGTATTAGTCGGCATATCTTCAAAAATAGCACCAACTGTCCAAATTTTACTAGCAGTCTCTAATCGCCGTCCAACAACACTAGTTGACCCGAAAAAACGAACAGCTGCAGAATGAGACAAAGCTATTCTGTCAGGCAACGTCAAGGCTTCTTTTAACTGTCCATCAAGCACATTGATGGAGAAAAAATCGGTTAAATTAGGGGTCGCCGCATAAACATTTTCCAACGGTAAGTATTGATCATTGACCTTTACTTTATCATCGATCTTTTCACCCCCCATTACCCAACTGAATACCGCTTCTACGCCATCCAATTTGGTTGCATACTGACCAATAGAAGGGCTGATTATGGGGACACTAATATCTACAGACTTATAATGCTGCAATATTCGATAGGTATTTTCAGTGTGTGGATGAAACTCATCAAAAGAACTTTCATAATATGCATAGAGTGCAACGAGTAATGCCGCCGCCAGCCCTACCGCCAAACCTATCACGTTAATGGCAAAATAAGTTTTTTGTCTCTGAAATGAACGATAAGCTGTAATAACATAATTTATCAGCATATTAAGCCTTGTTTCCTATGCTGTTGATGGGACCAGAGACAATCTGGCCATCAAACAAACGAACGATGCGGTGACTGAACAATGCTTCTGTTTCAGAGTGAGTTACCATAATCACTGTAGTCCCCTCATTATTGATTTCTTTCAACATATCCATTACTTCCTTGCCATTTGTGGAATCGAGGTTACCGGTTGGTTCATCAGCAAGAATCAATTTCGGATTAATCACTAATGCTCTTGCCACAGCGACACGTTGCTGCTGTCCTCCGGAAAGCTGCTGCGGTAAATGGTCGGCACGGTGATCGATTTTCATTCGCTTTAAAATAGCTTCAACTCGGGATTTTCGTTCAGCGGCAGGGACTTTTTGGTATTGTAATGGAAGAGCTACGTTTTCGTATACGGTCAAATCGTCAATCAGATTAAAGTTTTGAAATACGATACCCAACGAGGTTTTACGCAACTGGGACAACTGTTTCTCACTAAATTTAGCAATATCCTGTCCTAAAAATAAATACTCACCACTAGTTGGTGAATCCAACATACCCAATATAGACAACATAGTCGACTTTCCGCAGCCGGAAGGTCCCATAATGGCAAGAAACTCACCTTTAGCAACATGCAAATTAACATTGTTTACTGCAGTAGTCTCGACATCAGACGTATGAAATACTCGAGAAAAATTGGTTAATTTAATCATAAAAATCCTTAAATATTATTTTCACTATCTACTTAGAAATTCAGAATGTCGGCTTTGTCAAAAGCGCTATAATTCGAAATGATCACTTTATCCCCCTCGTTGAGGCCTTTTATAACCTCAATAAATTGTTGATTCCTCTTACCTACGATGATCGAACGACGATGCGCAATACTGTTGTCGGCATTCAAAACGAATATCCAATGACCTCCAGTATTGTTGACAAATCCACCACGCTCTATCATTAAAGTTTCACGGTTGCTTTCACTGAGCACAATACTCATTGCAATGGTTTGTCCCCGTTTGATTTGCTCGGCTGAATTTTCTTGGATATCCGTTCCCGGGAAGTTATCTGGTAAATCGATTTCAACTTGAAATTGAGCATTATTTACCCTGCTATCACTTTATTGATGGTTAAAGACTGCGTCTCACCATTTGATTCGACATTAACCATCATACCCACAGTCACTTTGTTCAAGTAGTATTCATCCAGTGACACAATAACTTTAAATTGACCAGGAATATCAATCTGTCCTAACCGAGCCCCTTCCACTTTTGACTCGCCAAGTTCTACGGAAAAATCACTCAAGTACCCGGTTAATGGAGCCTTAACTAACAAATTATCAAGATTATCTCTGGCAAACTGAAGGTTTTTCTGCAACATCTGAGCGCTATCTTTCAACTGCTTGATTTGCAATGAACGTACTTTTTCTTCCTGAGTCTGCCGATCAAGTGTCAGTGCCCTGCGTTTTTTGTAGTAATCCAGATCTTGTATAATTGTGGAAAGCACTTCTTGACTAACTGCCCCTGCATGTTTCAAACGCTTGAACTGACGGAGCTTGCGTTCCAAATGACCAATTTCGTTGTCGGTATCTAACAAAGACCGTCGTAGATCGAGCCGAACAGTTTCAACCTGCATTTGAGTGTTGCGTAAAAAATTCAGTTGCTCGGAGATTTGAGCCTCCCGACTAATCACATCTAGTTGTAGATTAGTATTTGACATTCTAACTAAAGGTTGATTTTTTTCTACATATTCTCCTTGTTGCACAAAGCGTTCTTCAACCCGACCACCAGCAATGGCATCCAAGTAGATTGTAAACTTCGGAAACACAATACCTTGTATATTTAAGTAATCATCGAAACGATCTTTGACTACCGTACTGAGCATCAAGCTGCGAAGTGAAATATGTTGTTGTTGTCCTCCTGAAGACTGGGTGCCAGACAAACCACTGTTACCAGTGAAAAACCACAGACAAATGGCAACAAAGCCGACGCCTGCAATAATCCATTTTGAGTTGTTATTCATCCCACTTTTTTCTATTTTCTTATCCACAGACATCCATTTTTTTTGATCGATAGTTTGTTAACATAACAAGATAAGCAACATTCGCGCCAGAGTAAAACACTCGTCCAAGCCTTATAATTCGGTAATATTAGGTGAAGTTCTAGAAATGTGTCCATAAACGTAGACCAGACTGTCCACTAATGGACAATATAGCTATATTCAATTAAGCTACAATTTATCGACAGAAGGGTAACAAGATGAAGAATAATGGCAATGTATTAATTGTCGATGACAATACTGACCTGTTAACAGCTACTCGGCTATTATTGAAACGCCATTACACTATGGTGCAAACCCTCAATGATCCCACTCAGATGTCATCTCTATTACAGCAAACAGATTTTGATATTGTGCTACTAGACATGAATTTCACTCAAGATGCGATCAATGGAAAAGAAGGACTCTATTGGCTCGAAATATTACTTGATATCAATCCTAATTTGATTATCGTGATTATGACCGCTTATGCCGATATCAAGTTGGCCATCAATGCTATCAAATTAGGGGCCTGTGACTTCATTGCCAAGCCATGTCAAAACGATGAATTACTTGCTACCGTCGCAGCCGCTTTCAAACATGTCGAATCAAAGAAAGCTATCAAGCACATGAGGCGGCAAACTAAGGGACTATTAGATGTAATCAACCATGATCGACAGGTATTTTTAGGCAAAAGTGCAGTAATGGAACAAATATTTTCGACTATAGCCAAGGTTGCAGTCACGGATGCCAACATATTGATATTAGGTGAGTCAGGTACAGGTAAGGAATTAGTCGCACGGGCAATACACAATCAAAGTCAAAGGGCCAACAACCCCTTTATCTCAGTAGATATGGGGTCTATTGTAGGCTCTCTTTTTGAAAGCGAACTTTTTGGACACAAAATTGGAGCATTCACCGATGCTAAGTCAGATCGTATTGGTCGTTTTGAGCTTGCTAAAGGCGGGAGTTTGTTTCTTGACGAGTTAGGAAACTTACCACTACAGCAGCAGGGAAAACTGCTTACGACAATTCAAAATAATGAAGTTCAAGCTGTTGGCAGCAATACTACAATCAAAACCGATGTAAGGCTAATATGCGCAACTAACGAAAATCTGAATAAGTTTATTATAGAAGGGTTATTCCGTCAGGACCTGCTTTATCGTATCAATACTATCGAAATAACTTTGCCTCCACTAAGAGAGAGAAAAGAAGATATACCACTCCTTATCAATCATTTTCTACAACTGAACTGTCAGAAATACCACCGGGAACTTACGATTTGCCAATCAGATATGCAACGACTAACTCGTTATCCGTGGCCTGGTAACGTAAGAGAGTTATCTCATTCACTCGAACGAGCTGTTATTTTAGCAGACAAAAGTCAAATAGATATCACAACAATTATAAGTAACAAACAAACTTCAATTGAATCAATCACAGCTCAAAATACTCAACTTAATTTAGCTACTGTCGAAGAGCAAACAATTCGTACAGCGATTATTCACTTTAATGGCAATCTCAGTCAAGCAGCACAAGCGCTAGGATTAACACGAGGCGCACTTTATCGAAGGTTGGAAAAATATGGTATATAGCTCATGATTAACCGAGGAGTTTTTCGCTATATAATTGGTGAATTACTGTTCTCCCTATGCGTTGTCGTAACAAGTATGAGTATCAACACAATTGGTTTAAATGCAATAACAACATTAATGATTATTATATCTATTATTTTCGGAATACAGTTATCGATTCGACAGCTAAAAAACGAACGTCGAACCAAATCAGTTTTACAAGCAATGGCCAATGGCGATCCTTCGTTAGGCTTACGTAGTAACAGCTTATTACGATACGAAATAGAACAGATAAAAATGAATATCCAAATTGGTCGTATTAGAGCCCAGGATGATAACCAATTTTTACAGGAACTTTTAAGACATATAGACAGTTGTATTCTTGTTGTGGATGGGGCCAATCAGGTAATACATAAAAACCAAGCGCTTGATAAATTACTTGGCCCTATGCCAGCAGACATAACTTCACCACAATGGAGGGAATTAGGCCAATATATTACCTCTGCCAACACGTCACACAGAGACATCGTTGTTTGGAATAAAAACGCAAGGAATGACACACTTTCCTTACACCTAACCTACACTCGTTTGCAAGAAAAACTAGTGAAAATCATCAGTATTCAGTCTATTCATCACGCACTAGAAGCCAAGGAAAATAAAGCTTATGAGAACCTTACAAAAGTATTAACTCACGAAATTGCGAATTCAATTATGCCTTTGTCATCATTGGCTCAAACAGCGAAGGAGCTGCTTCCCAGCCAAGATAAGTTTGACTGCGAGGATGACCTCAAAGACTTAACTGAAGCATTAACAACCATTACCAAACGCAGTGAGAGCTTGGGAAAATTTATTCAAAGCTTTAGCCAGATAACCAAATTGCCGAAGCCACAGCCTGAACGCCTCGATCTAACGGCTTTGGTTAAACATGTACTCTTATTGCTTAGTAAAAGCGACAAATCTAAGGAGATTGATATAAATTTTGTTTTCGACAATCAAAGCTACTGGGTGTTTGTAGACTCATGTCAGTTGGAACAGGTATTGGTCAACCTCATTGCCAATGCTAAGCAATCGTTGAGTAATGTAGCTCAAAAGAAAATTCAAATAACCATAAAACGCCAATCACAAGGCGGACTAATTGTTGATATTGAAGATTCTGGGACCGGTATTGAATCCCACGTAGCAGAGCATATTTTTATCCCATTTTTCACAACAAAACAGCAGGGTTGTGGCATTGGCTTAAGTTTATCACGCCAAATCATGCTGGCTCACCGCGGAGATTTAATTTATGTAGATAAACCATTGGATCAAAAGCAATTACCCGGAGCCTGCTTTAGAATTATATTCAATTTAACTTGATATTACCTCTTATACTATAAGCATACCTCTGAAGATGAGTCAGTTTCAGTCTATGCTCATACGTAGGATCTTAAGCCAAAACTAAATATCTATATGATTAGTCAGTATTATTTAATAAAACATGGAAGTTGTGCTCATCTCATGATCAAATAGTAAGTGCGAACCACTAATCAAAAATGAGAGAGCACAAGATGAATTTTAACGCGATTCCTAAGCAACTGACAAGTGTTCTTAACTCATGCAACATCAATCAATTAGCCAAAGAGTGTCATTTTTCATGCGAGGGTATAAATTAAACTGTGTAACTGCCCGTTTTAAATATGAGGAGCCTGCTGCTCCTCAAACTCAATCATAAAACGATTTAACGCAGGTTTCCAATCCCTTATTGGCATGGTCCATTTTTTAGACGCTGATTCAATCGCTAAAAAGATAACTTTCAACGCAGCATCATCGTTAGGAAAGACCTTACGCGTCTTCACCGATTTTCGGATCACACTGTTCAGCGACTCTATCGCGTTGGTGGTATAAATCACCATACGAATATCCTGAGGGTAATCAAAAATAGTGATCAGGTTTTCCCAATTCGAACGCCAAGATTTACTGATCTGAGGGTATTTACCATCCCATTTTTCGGCAAAACGATCCAGCTCCATACTCGCTTC
>NZ_JABSSM010000114.1 GCF_013214165.1 Shewanella sp.
CATTTTCTGATTTAGCTTCTGGCTGATTTAGTATTGGGATATTTTTTGAAGGTCGACCCTTCTTGGTAACCTATCGCTTCCCAGCGGGGTATGTGCACTATCTGCTTCGAGAAGGTTCTGCGAGGCGCCGGCTCTTGATTTTATAAGAGTCATCTCTGTAGGCTCTGCCAAAACAAACAACGTCCATGTTTAACGGCCAGTTCGGCATCCCAGCCTCTCGTTCGGAGAGTATAACTTCGTGATACCTCACCCTGTTTTGGAAGCTCGCAGCCGCATCTACACTTGGTTATTTGTCTCTTCGATTTAAGAATATTTGTTAGTTCACTAACACGGATATGCCCCAAAGTTTGCTAGCCTTCGAATGAAGCTTGGTTACATTTTCTGATTTAGCTTCTGGCTGATTTGATACTGGGTGATGGGTTTGAAGGTCGTTCCTTCAATGTAATCTAACGCCTGTCCGGCGAGGAATGTGCAGATACTTCTGCGAGACGCCGTGAACACTTCCATGTGGGCTCTACGGTTTCATCCCTGAAACCGAAGCTCGCAGCCGCATCTACACTTGGTTATTTGTCTCTTCGATTTAAGAATATTTGTTAGTTCACTAACACGGATATGCCCCAAAGTTTGCTAGCCTTGGAATGAAGGCTGATTACATTTTCTGGTTTAGCTTCTGGCTGATTTAGTATTGGGATATTTTTTGAAGGTCGACCCTTCTTGGTAACCTATCGCTTCCCAGCGGGGTATGTGCACTATCTGCTTCGAGAAGGTTCTGCGAGGCGGTGAATATGGCGCAGACATGCGCTTATGAACGAGAGGCAAGGTGAATATGGCATAGCCATGAGCCTATGAACGAGAAGCATGGATGCTGAACTGGCCTTTTTATAGGGACATAATTGGCTAAACTGGCCCTTAGATAGGATATCATTCAAGCACGTCCTTGTGGGCTCTGCGACAGCGTCTGATGTGAATGGATTCACAAATGCCGTGGTGACATGAATGTCATAGAACGGCCATGTCATCGAAGCTCGCAGCCGCATCTACACCTGCTGATTTACAAGATAAGTTGTCGCTTCGATTTTAGAGTGTGTGTTATTGCTAGTGTGAGAGGCTTAATCATGGCTCGCACCATGCATTCGCTACTTTGAACTTGGGGGGAGTTTAAGTATCAAAAATCTTATGGGTGTCCACTTATCACGGTTACATCAAAATCATCGCCTTGATACTTTAAGTTAGAACAAATCATCGGCTTATATGCCATTTAACACTCACAACGTCAGCACTGGTATGTGGTCAATGGCTTCATTTTTATGATGGGTGGCTCGATAAGTTCTTATCCACACAAGCCTCAAATTGTTGATTAGCATTGACCGAAGGTAAATCGACTGTATATTCGTAATTTTCAGGATAACGTGCGTTTAGGCAACAACGCCCTAAGAAACAGTAAAAAAATAATGGGTGTCCATTTAGTGTACGTTGACTTGCGGGTGAGAGTTATGGAAGAATTAGGTTATAAATTTCAACCAAACCAATTGGTTGAGTTTAATTTTTTGTATGATTTCCATTGATGTCATAGAAAGAAGGCCAGCCTATGTTAATCATGGCTGGCCTGATTTATTTCAAATCAAGTCAAAACTTAAATTAGTTAAAAAATGGATCTTTGCTTAATATAATCCAATGTTTTATAGCTAAAAAAGCAACAGGTATCTGAAAAACAGCCAAGCAAGAGAGAGTTCCCTTTAAAGTAAAAACGCCTGAACCAATAAAATATTCTATCGCAACTAATAGGGCACAAATTGCGATAAAGAATACCTCAATAACAAGTGCATACTTTAAAGTTAAGTTTAATTTACTACTCATATATAGTTACCCTTATTCTTCACCGTGATTATTATAGCCTTTCTGACTTAGATTTGAGGCAGCTTCGGCAGCTATTTCACCACTTTTTTGAACTAATGACGTACCAGCTCCAACCGTATTACCCACTATTCCACTTTTTGTTGCAGAAGAAATAGCTGAATTCATTGATCCAAATCCTTTTTCCAGAGTTTTAGCAAATCCTGTAGCTAGTTTAGCACCCGCCCCTGAACCTAATGCTCCACCAATCATCGCAGCACCAATTTCGCTAACTGTAGCAGGTTCACCATTAAGTTCTCCGGCTACGACAGCTCCAAATCCGCTAGCTGTACCGCCAACGGAAGCAGTAGTAGTAATAGCGTTACTAACAGACATTGTTCTAATAGCACTATTAGCAAGACGCCCACCAATGCCACCAGTTACTGCACCAACGGCAGCTGCAACTGCTATATCTGAACCATCTAGGTTAGAAAAGTCTCCGCCATTACTTATTAATTGAGCGCCAGTTTCAACCAATGCTCCAATCAATGCACCAATAATTCCAAATTCACCATCAGGGTCAATATACTTGTACGGGTTATTATTAGCGTAAGTATAACGGTTGAAGCCATGTACAGCATTTCCACGACCAATATGCCCCATTGCATTCACAGGATCATTCGAGTAAAAACGCCCGATAAGTGGATCATAGTATCGTGCCTGCATATAGGTCAAACCAAGATCTTCATCTTGCAGATGACCGGTAAAGCCTATGCCCGCTTTCTCACCACCAAGGCGTTTGCCAAAGGGCTCATACACGCTACGACTAACGACATTACCCGCTTCATCAGTCTCCATCACGGGTGTGCCTAACATATCAGTATGTTGATAACGCACCGATTGTGCAGCACTCACTTGGAGTGTCGCCATAGCAAGCAACAAACTCACAATCAATTTTATTAGGTTTTTCATCCTTAAAATCCCCATTAGAACTCGTCTCCATTACCGCTTCCACCAAAAGTGACACTTTTGGTCACTTGACCACCACTGCCTGTACAGGTCATTGCAGCGTGATAGATGGCACTGTCATCATTAATAACTATACCGATATGAATAAGGCCAGATAAATTCATATAGACTACGCCGTTGCGCTTAACGTTGCCTGCGCAGTTCGTAGCATTATTCGATATCCAAGATAATCGATAATTATCAACTATTCGTGAACCTATAGTTGCCGTTGGACACTTCTGTCCTTTTGGACAGCCACCGCTACCGCTACCTGAGTGTTCAGCAGCAAGGTAGAGTGAGGGTAGGTTTTGATTCGGTGGCTCAGTAGGTGTTCCTGTATCAGGAAGAGCATCAAGACCATCCCCCACCTCAGCAATAATTTGAGCGCCTAAATAAATGCTTTCTGCCTTTTTTCCATCTGGTTTCCGGCGATGAAGTAGCTTACCTGCTTGACTGTATATATAGTGATGCATACCACTTGATTTGTTTTGTGCCACTTTGCGATTATGGCCATCGTAACGATAGGTATTAGTTTTAGCCGCGGTCATTTGATTGGCTCGGTTGAATTCCAGCCCATAACGCCCGTTGTGCTTCACATTACCGCGGGTATCATAACCATACGTGTAGGCATATGCGCCACTGAGCTTATTAAGACGATTCAGTGAATTATAGTGGTAAGTGATTGATGAACCGCTGATACTGCGATTTAAGATATTACCTAGGCCATCGTAACTGTAGTTACCTTTACCCCAGCGACCATCTGCACTTTTAAGACGGTTAACGCCATCATAGCTTAAGTTATCAATGTCATTTTTACGGTCAACTCGGTCAATTAACCTAGATAAGTTGTCATTTGAGTCGTAACTCGGGTCTAAGTCTAAACGGCGAGTGGTGTTTTTCTTGTCGCTGATAGCATCGATACGCCCCGTGGTATCTAAAGACACCTTTCGTACAATGCCGTTGCCGTAAGTCAGCTGCTTTAATTGACCATTGGGATGATATTTAACGTTACTGGCATAATTGATACTCGCCGCAGAAGTGCCTTCACTCGCTTTGGTCGGCTGACCTAAGGCATTCGGTGAGTAATAAATGCTTCTCCCCGATGGATACTTGAGTGACGATACCGCGCCTAAACTGTTGTAACCCCAATCAAGCACAAAGTTTTTACTGTCCATGGACAGGGTTTCTTTCTCTATCAGGTTTAGCGAGTTGTACAGATAGCTCCAGCTAATGGCACGACTACCACTGCCCGATACCAGCGATGCTAAATTACCATTCGCATCATAGCGATAGCGATTATCAGGAGTTGCATCCGGGAAGTTTTCGGTGCTAAGTTGGCCTAGATTGTCATACCCCAACAGCACTTTATGCGAGGCAGGCACTGAAGATGCGGCGCAACTGTTACTGCCACCATTGGTGCCTTCGGCTCGCCAAATAGGCTGACGCTGAGCGTTATAACCATAGGCGGTCACTCCGGTTTCAGGGCGATAGGTTTTACACAGCTGTTGATAGCCATCATACAAACGTTTTTCGGTAACAGAGCCCTGCGTTATCGACTCTACTTGCCCAAATTTGTTGTAGGCAATTGAAGTATCGCTGGTATCAGGAGCCTCAATGAGCGTAGGTTTATTGTAGCTAGGGCTGCCGTAGGCAAGATAGGTCGTCGTGGTCGCATTGCCTTCGGCATCAGTGACTCTTTTCTTGTTGCCACTTAAATACTCTACTGTCGTGACGGCGTTATCACTTTGACGCGTGCTGGAAAAGACGGGACAGCCATATCTTTTGCGCATCTACACCTGCTGATTTACAAGATAAGTTGTCGCTTCGATTTTAGAGTGTGTTATTTCTAATTTGAGGGGTTTAATCAGGGCTGGCACCATGCATTCGCTACTTTGAACTTGGGGGGAGTTTAAGTATCAAAAATCTTATGGGTGTCCACTTATCACGGTTACATCAAAATCATCGCCTTGATACTTTAAGTTAGAACAAATCATCGGCTTATATGCCATTTAACACTCACAACGTCAGCACTGGTATGTGGTCAATTGCTTCATTTTTATGATGGGTGGCTCGATAAGTTGGCTCGATAAGTTGCTCGATAAGTTGGGGAGGGAGCGTCCATATATGGCTCGATAAGTTGCGATAAGTTGATTTGTGTGATTAAAAATTTGGGGAAGAAGACCTTAACAAAGAAGGTAAATTTTTACTACGCACTACTACGAATCTGATCTTTACCTTAACGACTATGACAGCATATTGTGTTCAAACGTTGAAATGCTCTATCATGTTCAAGATACTTGGGAGAATTATCATAAATTAGCTCCTCTAATTTCAGCAGCTTATGATAATTGGAAAAGCCCTAAAAAATTTTGGCGGTTTTGGTAGTAGCCACACATAATAACTTGTTTAATCAGGACAAAATAGTTGACTAAGTTTCGTCCCTCAACATTTTAGCCAACAATTCTTCCCCATTAACGAGGGCGTAATATTCAACAAGGCAGTCTAGTGTATAAATTAATGACAATAATGCTCTTAACTTTTTCTTCTAATGCACTTGCTAATAAAGTGAATACTCATGATGAACTCACTGTTACCTTAGAAAAAATTCGGGTACAGAATGATATCCCTGCGATGGCAGTAGCTATAATAAGCTCAGGCGAAGTGATTTATATTAAAGGTTTTGGATTTATTGATGAGAGAAAAGTGAAACCAACAACGAAACATTCGTTATTTCGAATTGCTTCAATCTCTAAACTTTTTACTGCCCAAGCAATTATGCAATTGGTTGAAGATAATAAATTAGGACTCAATGATACTGTTAGCCAATATTTACCCACATTTGAAAATAGTAACATTACAATTAAACAGCTACTTACTCATTCTTCCGGATTAAGTGATTCTGTCCAACCAGTAAACTTTAAAAATCAAAGATCTGAACAATCATACCTTAAGCTAGTGAAAAAAACAGCAGTCAACAACTTAGAAAATAGAACATTTGAGTATAGTGATACCGGCTTTAATATTTTAGGAAGTGTTATTAGCACTATTTCTGGCGCTAGATATGAAAAGTATATTAATGAAAATATTTTGATTCATGCAGGTATGAAAAAAAGTACATACTTCAACGGAATGAATGAAAACATTGCTGAAGCACCTCCTACATACAAAGGCATATTAATAGATAAAAGTGATCAGCGTCCCTATGACTTATCATTTAATCCAAGTGAAGGTTTAGTTACAAATGTAAATGATCTAAGCCTGTGGCTAAAACTAACACTAGCTAATGACAATTCTCTTCTAGAAGAACAAACATACAAAAATATGTTAGAACCTCAAATTAAAACGGTATGGGGGGATATATATATGGGATTGGGTTGGCAAGTATACAAAAGTGAAGGTAAAAATGTTGCTAGGCACCCCGGTAGTATTAGGGGATATAAATCATTAATTATTGCTTATCCTGAAAATGAAGATGCAATGATATTACTTACCAATTCAAGTAATACTCCTCGATGGGAGATTGCAAAATCTATTACAAAAATAATGAAACAGAATGCGGAGTGGTAGTGGAACTTAATCGGCTAGCCGGAGGGGCCTAGCCTCCAGCCCCAGGGCTAACGCATCAACGTCTATTTGTTGAACAAATCCATGCTTTCAAACAAATAATCATCATTTAGACAGCAGAGCCTGCGCTTGTTAGCCATGCTCGATGATCGTGATTTGTTTTGCTTCAACATGTTTAATATCCATTGTCGGCCGTGTTCAACATGCAAGTGCACCACCTGAGTCAACTTACTCAAGAGTATATAAATAGGAGGTGAATCACAGTCGGAATGGCGATATTTCCTTCCATCCATCCGTATCCTTTTCTGCCAAGGCAAACTTAAATCGATAACCCCTAGTCCCCTTTTTGAGTCTTAGATCGGTCGCAACTAAATGCCCGTCAATCTCCTCTAAACGCATAAAACCATTTGTAAACCAGTCTAAAGACGCTAAAGCGGGCGTTGGCACCTCGATGGCAGCGTAACCTAAATCTTGTTTTGGCGACATCTCCAGTGAATTAGTCAGTGCATTCAACTTAACATCATAAAAAACACCGTCATCAATCACAATGGCGGTCCACCAGTTCAGGCTAGGATAAAGCGGAGCAATAAATATTTTGTCCGCAGGTATCCCTTTATGTTTTAAAAAAAGACGGGACAGCCATATCTTTTGTGCTTTAGAGCATCCTCTACTAGCCTTTAAGTTACCTCAACTCAGTGTTGTTCAGGATAACGATTATGACTTCAGCTCGACGAACCCTTATCGACCCAGAATCGACTCCGTTTTATCATATAATAAATCGTTGTGTTAGAAGAGCTTACCTCTGCGGTGAAGATAAACTAACTGGTAAGAGTTTCGAACATAGACGCGGCTGGATTGTCGAAAAAGTTAAGGCTCTTTCTGCTATCTTTTGTATCGATGTCTGTGCCTATGCAGTGATGAATAATCACTATCATCTCGTGCTTAAAGTTGACCTTGATAGAGCGAAGTCGCTGTCTAACCGCGAGGTAATTGAGCTTTGGTGTAAGGTGACTAAAGGACATGATGTCGCGACTAAATACATGAATGGCGATGCCTTAATCGAGGGTGAGCGTTTACTGCTTGATGGTCTACTTGCTGAATGGCAGGAACGTCTATCGAGTATTAGTTGGTTTATGCGCTGTCTCAATGAAGAGATAGCACGTAGGGCCAATCGTGAGGATGAATGTAAAGGCGCTTTTTGGGAGGGACGCTTTAAGAGCCAAGCCCTGCTCGATGAACAAGCACTCCTTGCCTGCATGATGTACGTGGATTTAAACCCCATCAGAGCTGGGATTGCGAACACACTTCAAGCATCTGATTATACGTCTATTCAGGAGCGTATTATCGAACTAAATACCTCTGAGAAAAACACCAAAGCAAATGATGATAAATCTGCCTCAGCCTCGAGTGAGCCACTCCAACCCCTTGCCAAGTTCGATGGTGCTGCCCACCTAGCGACTCAAGCAGGTATCCCATTTCATTTCTGTGATTACCTCCAACTTATCGATTGGACAGGCAGAGCCATTAGGCCTGATAAAACAGGTTTTATTGATTCAAACCAGCCTAAATTACTCAATGAACTTGGTATTGCACCCGATGCCTGGATAACCTCAGCGAAAGAGTTTCGCCGCCAATACAGTGGTATTAGTGGTCGTTGGGATGCGATGTGTGCTTTCAAAAAGCGGCATAACTGTGGGCAATGGTGTAAAGGTAAAGCCAGCAGCAATGCACTTCATCCATCCCCTTAGCAAGGCTTTCGGACAGGTCTTCGGAAAGGTCTTCGCGGCTGAAGCCGCTCCTACGTTAAAAGGCTGGTCGATAAATAAACATGTCGGAGCGAAGTAGGCCCTGATAATAATTTAAGATACTTTTCCTAATCAATGTCAGCTTAACTAGAGCGATTGCACTAACCCATTTATGTCCAGAAACTTGTTACAAACCAATAGAGCTGAAATCGAAGAAATAAATACTCAGGTGTGAACGCGGCTGTGACCTTCGGTTTCAGGGTGAGGCTTCACTTAGTGAAGCTCTTCGAACGAGAGGCAAGGATGCTGAACTGGCCTTTAAACATGGAAGTTGTTTGAAACCGCAGAGCGTATAGGGACATATTCACAGCGTGTCACAGAAGTGTTTGCACATTCCTCGCCGGACAGGCGGTAGATAACAATGCGATATTGGTATGCAAAATACTGCCAAGTACCGAACCAGCCCAATGAACCCACAACAGATACTTGAAACTTGTTATCCGACAAGTAAACTCATCTCGGTCCAGAAACGAGTTACTAGCAAGTACCACTA
>NZ_JABSSM010000115.1 GCF_013214165.1 Shewanella sp.
ATATTGGTATGCAAAATACTGCCAAGTACCGAACCAGCCCAATGAACCCACAACAGATACTTGAAACTTGTTATCCGACAAGTAAACTCATCTCGGTCCAGAAACGAGTTACTAGCAAGTACCACTAAAATCGAAGAAGCAACTTTCTCGAAACAAGAACAGGTGCAAATACGGCTGCGAGCTTCGGCAGCATGGCGAGGTTTCACAGCGTGTAACTATCCGAGCGAGAGATAGGGATATTGAACTGGCATTTTAACAAGCACGTTATTGGAATTGTAGAGCCCACAGGGCTTGTTACCTACAATGATTGAGTCTAATTTTCAGCTAACATCTCGATATTGACAGTACGTCACAAAATGCCGTCAACCACCCTCTATCCGTTAGCTCAAAATCGATTAGATTAACCAAGTGTAAGTAAACACTCACACTCACTTATAAGCATGTAAGAAATAGGTCGGTCACAGTCGGAATGGCGATATTTCCTTCCATCCATCCGTATCCTTTTCTGCCAAGGCAAACTTAAATCGATAACCCCTAGTCCCCTTTTTGAGTCTTAGATCGGTCGCAACTAAACGCCCGTCAATCTCCTCTAAACGCATAAAACCATTTGTAAACCAGTCTAAAGACGCTAAAGCGGGCGTTGGCACCTCTATGGCAGCGTAACCTAAATCTTGTTTTGGCGACATCTCCAGTGAATTAGTCAGTGCATTCAACTTAACATCATAAAAAACACCGTCATCAATCACAATGGCGGTCCACCAGTTCAGGCTAGGATAAAGCGGAGCAATAAATATTTTGTTCGCAGGTATCTCTTTACTTTTTAATGCTAATTTAACTCTATCGAGCATCTGAGTTTGAACAAATACACTCAGTAATAAATAGCCACTACTGAGCATTAAAGCAATGTGATTACCCCGCCTTGCTTTACGCTCATTTTTCCCCCGCCACAAATAAATACAGCTCACTAATAAAGGGATCGTATACAGGGGATCGATAACAAAAATTGAGGCGATAGAAATGGGATGCCAGGCTAACGGCCAAAACAACTGCGTGCCGTAGCTGGTAAACACATCAAGTAATGGATGTGTAATTAAGGTTAAGCAGCAAAACCAAAATAGCCTGTGATTGGAAATAATATCCGTTTTAAATTTAAGCTTAAGGACAGCAAAACAGATAAACGCAAAAGGAAATAATACCAATAAGGAATGTGAGAAGCTGCGATGTTTAGTAAAGCTTGCTAAGGCATCTGCGGCGGGCATAAAGACATCTAGATCAGGGATAGTACCAAAAATCCCCCCCAAGACAATCGCACTGCGTCCGAGCTGTTTATGCGCAATAGCCGCACCGACAGCGCCACCTAATACGACTTGTGTTACAGAATCCATATACCTGCCTTCAATGTAAATAAGTTTGTGTTTTGTGATTTGTGATTATGCTAGTAGCTAAGCAGTCGTTCATTCACATCTGCCCCATAGGGCCTGCGATATTTCATATCACTCAGGCTTTTCCTGTCTCTTGGCGTAAGCGCAGCGTTCCGTCCCCCTAAGCGCAGTGCTTACAGACGATCACTTTCCGTCGATAACAGCCATGATGCTGTTAAACAGGGCCCTATCGGTACGCGATTTTTTCAGCTTCTTCGAACAATCCTTGAGAGAATCATCTGAGATACGGGTGAAGATGCCGTTGTACTCTTTCTCGTCTATGGCCTCGTCACTCTCGGCCATCTCGGAGATGTCTTGCGCCACTCGACTCAAGTGTACCCAGGCATTAGCAATATAAAAGCCATGAAAGTCTGCCTGTGGCAACTGAGCCCTGGCGCTGTTAGGTAGCGCTTGCCAGCCCTTAATGAACTTCTCGTCAGTGTCTTCGAGTAACTCGTTACATAGGTTTGTATAGGCTTCCAACAGATTATCAGGAAGCTTATCCATGGGAAGAACGACACTAGATACATTCAATGACACCTGCTCAACGCGGGCCTTATACTCTGGAGTGATCTCAATCATGGTTTTGCTCTATAATTTTTCAATAAAAAATGGCTGCCTTTATACCTGTCCCCCGGAATAAAAGCAAAATAACCAGTAAATAGACAAATAGCATCTTCATTTTTCAACATCAAAAACACAATATCTTATGTCAATTTTTTGCATAAAATATGTATGATGAAAGTTGGATTTAGGCTAATATTTGTGTACGTCAACATCATGAGCCAAGCAAGAGTATGCATCAGACCATAATGGTTTATCGGCTTTTACGACATCAAATCATATCCAAGCTTGCGTTTATATGCCCGGCCCTAGTTTGTCGCACGCTCAAAACTAGGGGGGTAGGCAAGCTAATTTTGCCTTGGCTATGGCTCATATTACTCTCACCTCTTGTCTCGGCCGATGAGCCAAAGAATCTGAATGCCACCTTCGAAGAGCTGGAAAGTGGTGTAACCTTATCCAATGAAGATCTGCAGGCTAAGATTGAGTATCTAAAAGCCAACATCACCTTAGCCGACTTAGATAACTATCTCAGATTACAGCCAGTGCTATGTTGGATCACAGATGCGTACGACAGCGATAAGAGAGCCAAGGGAATAGAGTTTGCCCAGAAACAACTGAATGCTGAAATCATCAAGCAATCTCCTGAGACTCATGCCGATTTAACACTGTGCCAAGCCTGGCTCTATCAAATCGGGGGGAGAGTCGAACTTGCCTTAACAAAATACAATCAAGTCATAGCTCAAGTCTATCAACTCGAGTCTCCCAGGCTCATCGCCGATGCCCGAAGTCTACGGGGTGCTCTCTATTCGTTTCAGGGGAATTATGCCCAAGCCCTGGAAGATTTATTCAGTGCTCAACAGCTCTACGACAAGCTGAACCTTACATTCTGGAGTCGATATAATTTAGCCGAAATAGCCACTAGCTATCGTCGATTTGGTGATCCTCAGACGGCTTATAAATATTATGCAAAGCTCGAAGCCAAGTTTATCGAAACCGGCAATCTCGAGTCCGCCAATGGCATGGTGACAGAAATGGCCATCGCCCTAGAAGAATTAGGCGAAAATGAAGCGGCATTGGAAAAATACCTGCAAAGTTACCGATACTGGCAGCAGACAGAAAATGAATTAGCCCAACAATTTGTCGGCATAAATTTAGCGGGTACTCTCATCAAGTTGGGCCACTTAGACGAGGCTCAAAAATATCTTGATGACGCACAGAAGCATGTTCAGCCCACACATGAAGCCTTCTATAGTTTTATGATGCTATTTCGCGCCCAAATACTGGTTTTACAGCACCAGTTTACAGCAGCAATCCCCTTTATCGAAGAAGCAAAATCAGCCTTCGAGCGAGTGAAAAATGCTCGTGGTCTCACCCAACTCTATAAGCTGGAGAGCCAGATATTCGCCGAGCTTTCCCAATGGGAGCATGCATACCGTTCACTGCAGCACTTTGATCGCCTGCACAATGAATTGGATATCAAGCTACAAACCCATAGAACCACAGAGATGCAGACTCGCTTCAATACGAAGCAAGTTGAAACTGAAAACCTCTTGCTGCTAGAGACACAAAAAATAAGGGAGCATGAGTTACTGATTTTACAACAGAATCGTTATTTGCAATTTACCGTCATCTTTCTCGCCGTAATAGTCATCATAATCATCTCTTTCCATGCCTATAAACAGGCGCAGAAATCTAAGCTATTAAGTGTCTTAGCCCTGACAGATCACTTGACTCAACTGGCGAACCGCAGGCACACCTACGCGGTCGGTGAACAAGCTTTCTCAGAGGATCATGATGTGATGGCCTTAATATTATTCGATGCCGATCACTTCAAGAAGATCAATGACAACTTCGGCCACGATATAGGTGATAAATCACTGATTTTATTAGCCAGAACTTCCAGCGGTCTGATGCGAAAATCCGATCTGGTAGGTCGCGTCGGCGGCGAAGAATTCTTAGTCATATTGCCTCATACCAACTTAGAACAAGCCAAAGAGGTTGCCGAGCGCTTAGTGGACTCGATAGCCATGACCGATTTGAGTGATATCGCTCAGGAGTTAACCATGACCATCAGCGCTGGAGTCGCCGCCAGGGAGCAAGATAAAAGCTTCTCCGAACTACTACAAAGAGCCGATAAAGGGCTATATTTGGCTAAATCTAGTGGAAGAAACTGTGTCAAAGCAGGATGAATACCAGTGTTCAATGAATCGCAATCAAGGCATCAAAATAAATCCACGCCATCAGACAGCGAGATCAAGCCAGAGTAAATTAGCGAGTGCAAAAGCCAAGCGTTGCAGTCATTTATTGGTAATGCTATAGTCCGAAAAATCGCTTCGTATAATCCCAATGATATGGTTTGGGAGTTTCTACCAAGAGCCTTAAATTCTTGATTATGAAGTCTGTAACTTTATGCACTATATCCAATAAAGGTAGAGACTCATGAATTATTCAAGCTTACCCAAGATAGATCTACATTGTCACTTAGATGGCAGCGTTCGCCCACAAACGATTATCGATCTGGCTAACGAACAGAACATCTCCATTCCCAGCCAAGACATCAACCAAATCACTTCATTAATGATCGCTCCCGAGACATGCCAAAATCTCGAAGAATACCTGATGCGTTTCGACCTGCCGCTGTCTGTAATGCAGACCCAAGCAGGTATCGAGCGTATCTCATTTGAGATTTTCGAGGATGCGGCTAAGGAAAACGTCAAGTATTTTGAGGTCAGATTCGGCCCACAACTGCATCAGTTACAAGGTTTAAGCTTCGATCAGATCATAGGCTCAGTCGTCAAAGGCATGCAGCGCGCCGAGGCAATGTACGATATCAAGGGCAACTATATTCTCTCTATCTTGAGAACTTTCCCCAAGGATAACATCAGAGATGTTATCGATGCGGGCGCTCCCTACCTGAACAAGGGCGTGGTTGCCTTCGATCTCGCTGGCGCCGAACTAGCTGGATTTTGCAGTGAGTTTATCCCCTATGTGGAGTACGCCATCGAGAGAGGCTACCGCATCACCATACATGCCGGAGAGCAAGGCGTGGGTCAAAATGTATTCGACGCCATCTCTATGCTAAAAGCCGAGCGTGTGGGTCATGGGATCCATATTAGCGGTCATCAGGGCGCCTATGACTTAGTGAAACAACACAATATCGGCCTGGAGACTTGCCCGAGCAGTAATATTCAAACTAAAGCTGTGGGCAAGCTGAGTGAGCATCCGCTGAAAGCCTTCTATGAAGATGCTCTACCCATCACAATCAACACAGATAACCGCACCGTCTCGAATACCACTATGACTGACGAGGTACGTAAGGTGATGCAAGAATTCAACCTGAGCCGTGAAGATTACTTCAACATCTATAAGATCAGCGTCGAGCAAGCGTTCGCCTCAGATGAAGTGAAGCAACACCTGATGAGCTTCGCCGACTAGGCTAGACAATCCCTCAGGCCTCGAAGAACCGAGGCCAAGAGCACACTCAGCCTGCAATAACACGTTTAGATGAATATAAACTGGCAGTCATGGCCTACCAAAGATGCAGAGCGATGCAAGTGAGTGTGAGGCTTGCTCAACCAAGACTAAAACGAATGAGTGTTTGAATCGCCAGTAAGGTTAATATCACTTCAAGGCCTGCATAAATTTCTGGTTGTCGATGTTCCCTCTCAGCTTAGCGCCTATCAAGAGCCTAACGAAGCCCCTAAGAAGACCGAGAGTATTTGCGGCAAGCAGTCGGCAAAAATGAAGCCCACCGCCTAAGCCACATATGCCGGCAACGGTGGAAGTAAAGCTGGTCAACAGGAAAAGGGTCAATGATCCAGGTATAACCAGATGAGAGTTCATCAAATCAGCAGCCAAGGTAGCGGATTACTGTTATCATATTGAGGTATTTCATTGTATGTATATCCCTATGTCTGACACGGCTCTACCTCTAGTCAATTCCCATGCCTTCTCGCCAGCAGAACTAAGAGAACTCACAGTTAAAATCAAGCAGTGGGGCAATGAGCTGGGCTTTGCTCAAATAGGCATATGTGACACAGACTTAACCAGCGAAGAGCTCAAATTACAGCAGTGGCTGGACAAGGGCTATCATGGTGATATGGCGTATATGCAAGCCCATGGCATGATGCGCGCCCGTCCACATGAGCTACACCCAGGCACCATCAGGGTCATCTCGGCCAGGATGAACTACCTGCCGCCGGAAGCTGGTTTTGCGACTAATCTTAGCGACCCCAACCTTGCCTACATCTCCCGTTATGCCGGCGGGCGTGACTATCACAAGTTGATCCGCAATCGTCTCAAGAAGCTAGGCCAGATGATTCAGGCCGAGCTCGATATCATGAACGCCGGCAAGACTAACTTCCGCCCTTTTGTGGACTCGGCGCCGATACTCGAGAGACCCTTGGCCGAGAAGGCAGGCCTTGGCTGGACGGGTAAACACAGTCTATTGCTCAATGAAGACGTGGGCAGTTGGTTCTTTCTCGGTGAGCTATTGATCGACCTGCCCCTGCCCGTAGACATCCCCGTCACCGAGGCTTGTAATACCTGTGTCGCCTGCATCAAGTCATGTCCAACCAATGCCATAGTCGAGCCATATATCGTCGACAGCAGGCGTTGCATTTCTTATCTGACCATAGAGCTGCAAGGGGCTATTCCCGAGGAGTTTCGCCCTCTCATAGGCAATCGTATTTACGGCTGTGATGACTGCCAGCTAGTGTGCCCAGTCAACAGCAAGGCACCGCTCACTCTCGAGAGCGATTTTTACACCCGCGATCCACTCAAACAACCTGAGTTACTTACCCTCTTTGGCTGGACTGAGGCCGAGTTTCTCAAGATCACCGAAGGCAGCCCCATTCGGCGGATCGGACATAAGCGCTGGCTAAGAAACATCGCCGTTGCCCTGGGAAATGCCCCGGCTGCAGAAAAAAATATCCAAGGACTCCAGCAGAGAAAAACCTCGGCAGAGGTCGATGAGATGGTCATAGAACATATCGATTGGGCACTCACTCAGCAAAGAAACAAACTAGCGGCACAAATATCGGCAGCACAAGGCTTGGACATAACAGCCTTGAGCCAGAAAACAGCCTTGAGCCCAAAAATAGCCTTGAACCAGAAAGCAGCCTCATCCCTCAGTCGCAAGACACAGAGAGTGATCCGCAGCATCGAGAAAGGCCTGCCAAGAGATGCTTAAGGCTCTATCGTAAACCCGACCTTGATGGTTACCTGCCAGTGAGCGATCAGGCCCGCCTCCAGATGTCCCCGAGTCTCAATCACCTCAAACCACCTGAGATGCTTCAAGGTCTGGCCCGCAGAAGTGACGGCATTTTTGATCGCTTCATCCGAACTGATAGGCGAAGATCCCACTAATTCAATAACTTTATAGGTATGGCTCATGGCTAGCTCCCGGTGATCCAGTGATTGCGCGAGTACGGGTAATAGAGCAAGAGCAAACAAAACTCTGTCCAATTCAGTATAGGAGAGCTATCACAAGCTAGCTTCTTACCCCTGCACAATAACGGTGAAAACGGAGAAACCAATCAAGGAAGACATAACAAGCCCTCCGGTGCTCCCTTTACCCTTCCATCTCATCAGCAATATCGAATCAGTTTTAGTGGTAATAATTAACCAAAAAAAAGTCGATATCTCATCGATATCGACCCTTATTAATTGAAGTAAAATAATGCCACTATGAAAAAAGCATGCGCCACCACATCCCGGGTAGGCTAGTGAAGCCTGTGGTGTAGTGTTTCAGCTCGCCATCTTTAAACACCATCAAGGTCGGCGTCAGCTGCACCGACCAATCACGGGCAATGTCATTATTACTGTCGTTGATAGTCTCAAACTCATAGCCCTTATGCTTAAGATATTTAACCATCTTGTCGTCGGATCCCGAGTTCATCGCCACAGTGACTACAGGGTACATGCTGGCCATGGTATCCACAGCTGGGCTAACGAAGTTGCACACCGGACACCAGGTTCCCCAGAAGTACACCAATACCGCCTGATCTTGGCTCAGGCTAACAATATCGATATCTGTCCCAGCTAAGGTCATGCCTTTGATATCTGGCAGGTTATCCCTTGGGATATCCTTGCCACGCCAGATATCCATCACACCTGTGATCACTATGGCGAACAACGTAAATAGGGCTATTTGCTTAAGCCAGCCGAAGACCCTTCTCAAAGGAGTCAGCGCCACGGTTTCACCCTTATTGTTATTCTTGCTCTTGTCCATGCCCTTATCTGGGTCACTCATTAGGCCTTGTCCTCAATCATTTATTCATGCAGCTCTTTAAGTGTGTCATCGGACTTAACGTATTCAAAACACTCGTTACTCAAAATATTACTGTTTAATGGCCTGCTCAACCGAAGCTGTTGGAGCTGTCGATGCACGCTCAATCGCGGCTAACACCCCTTGTGTAGATAAGATCACGGGTAGCTGGATACCAGCCGGTGCTCCAGGGCCGTAGACCACATTAAATGGTACCCCGAAACGATTGTGGCTCTGCAAGTAGTTAGTCACATACTCAGATTGCTTAG
>NZ_JABSSM010000116.1 GCF_013214165.1 Shewanella sp.
TTGAGGTCTTTGGCCAGTTCTTCAGCCATAGCTTGTAGTTTTTTATTATCCATTGTGTAGCTCATTATTTTACCCTTTGTGTAGGTTATAGATAATCAGCAGTTACACAATTATTTTTACATCCTCTTATTTACCAGCTTACATTACGCCGATCAACTGCTATCAAGGCATTGCTTTTAAGCACTTTAAACACAATCCCAAGTTCATATTCCCCTGATTATACCCACAGTATATTTGATTGAGTAATTAATCTGAATTGCTAACCATTGTTGCCGTACATTTGTGTTGCGGTAATCCCCCGAAAAAATTGCCTAAACAGCCAGTGCGGCAGCGAACAGATTCTAGTCCCACTGCCCTTAATCTCCCCAGAAAGTGCGACATAAATCTGTTCATGCTCTCACCTTATTGCTAAGTTCTAAGATTAACCATGGATTATTCATAGTAAATGCTGGCTTCACATGACTGACTAATAATCGAAAGAGGAGGATTATTTATTTAAATATCCAACCAGCTTAGTTCGGTCAGAGCTTCCTCCACAGTCTTAAATTCCCAGCCATCAAAACTAGGCTTCTGCTCTGCTGTATAGATGCCTTTTTTGTGCTTAGGCCAAGCTAACTCTAATTCGAAAACTATTTCTGCATAGGGGTCTTGTAATTCAAAACCGACATCAGGTGTACCAATAGCAAACTCTGAGCACTTCAAATACAACTCTTTATGTTTATCACAATAGAAAAAATCATCGTCAATAATGTCATCTTCGCCATCTGAGAAGATGGATGGTGGTCTTAATTCAATGCTGTCGTTGGTAATATTGAGCGCTATACTCTCTTCGGCAACTTGCTTCCAATTTGAGTCAAAACAATAAATATCAATTTGAGCAGCAGGGTTTATTAGCTTATATAGATAGGGTTTACTCACTAAGTTTTCGACAACGATTAACCAGTAATTATCACCATAGTCTTGGCATTTACGCATTTGAGTGCTTGAGAGAGTGAAACCCATCAGGTTCCAATTCCCGAGCATCCCCTTTACTTCAACTAAAAAAGTCTCTCCAGTTTTGGGATCTGTTGCATAAATATCGAAACCTGGATTATTTCCACCTAGGTGCTCCACATCTAAGCCCTCTTGCTGCAAGTATTGAGCGACTATGGCCTCCGCTTTATCACCTATTTTCTTTGCACGCTGCTTCTTAGCAGGTTCATTATCATCATTTGACTGATGGTCACTATTTTCTACATAACTGACCATTCGATAGTTGGGTGACCGAGAGGGTGTATCATTATTGTCTTCGCCCACACAACTCCCATCACCAGTAGACGAACCTGAGCCGTTGGAGCGATCAGTACCTGTACTTGAACTATTAGAACTGCCAGCTCCAGAGCCATTGGAACGACCTGTTCCTGTACCAGAACCATTCGAACTACCCGCTCTTTTACCAGAGCCTGCACCATTAGAACTACCTACTCCTGTCCCAGAACCAGCACTATGAGCGCTACCTGCACCGACACTAGAACCTGAGCCATTAGCGCGACCCGTCCCTGTACTTGGGCTTGCACCATTGGAGCTACCTTTATCAGTTGCGGTACCCTCTTCATTAGCTTCTGTATCACTCATAGACGATAAGTCGCTTTCTACTTCAGGGCGCTTTAGCGATTTGATTATCCTAATTTCTTCTTTAGTTAAAACATTCTCCCAATGCTTTTTCTCAATACGCTTATTAAAACGTCGAGCACTATTCACGTTCAAAAGTGGGCGGATATGATCTTGCTCTTCAATAAAGGCTTTAGTGACAATTAGCTTACTTATCTCTTCTGCTAAGTCATCAACTAAATCTTCGATATCTTTACCCTCAGTGTTATAAACTAAAATCCCCTTTTCATCATCGAATAATACTTCAACTGAATCATGTGCTAAACGGCCATTAAGTTCATACTTCACAGGAATATCCGAAGAAGTGCAAAATTCATTTACAGTTAAAAGGTCAAAGATTTCTGGTTTTTTAAACCAATCTTCAGCCACCGTTCCTGACTTTGAAATAAATTGCTTGTAGTAATATGCAAGTAAGAGGCGACTGTGATTCGTTAATATTGGATTACTTGGGGGGATCAGGTTTTCAGTATCTAGCTCAACTTCACGGTAAACTTCTTCACTTACCCCCTTTAAGCGCAGTGCATCATGCAGGGGCATAAAGTCAGAATGGGTTTTACCTCGGGTTCGCCAGAAGAACTCAGCTTTATCATTAAATAGCAGTGCAACTCTCTTATCGTCTCTGATATAGCAGCTAAATCGGCTCACCCATCGGTAGCTTTGTGAAAAGCAAAGTGCCTTATCTACAAACTCATCAAACCATGGTTCAAGGTTATTACTTCCTCTCATTTTTATATAGGAAATTAGCCGTTCATAAATCGCAGCCAACTTATTTCTCACATGTCTGCCTTTGTCTTTATCTTTGACTGGTAAAGTCTGAAGAAGTAGCCAGGCATCGGCAAAACTTTTAGGGACAGGATGCTGAGACACATTGATGGTATTTAGCCAAAATGACATTCTATAATCAGGGTAAACATCAGATAACCAATGGAACAGGTCTCCTAGCACCTCTTTTTGTGACTTCCAAATAGCTTTATTGGATTTACACCAGTTACGCTCACCAGAGGGGCAATAAATGAGTGATTCAGATGCAAACAGCGTTTCAAGGTCTGAACCGGTATCAGCTAGCCGATCATATAGTTTCATAACATCATCAATACTTACTTTTTCGTTATGAAAAGACCAGCTTCTTAGAACCTTTAACACTGTTTCCGTGTTGACTTCAGATGCAACGCCTAACCTCTCAGCTAAGGACATTGGCAGCGAGAAGTCACTATCTAAGAAGCTCACTGCATCACCATACAGCTCGCGACTTCCTTGGCTCGCAACAAACGTCTCCTCAGGACGCTTTAATCCATTTTGTGTTGGTAGCCATTTGGTCTGCTTTAACCAGCGAAGAAGTTCACTTTCAACCACCTTTCGGTAATTTGTTCGATAGAAATACCTAATAAACACAGATCCCAGTAATTTACCTTCCACTTCGGCAAGCCAATAAAAAAAAGCCTTACGCAATTCTTCATTTAGAAATACATTAGGAGTATGACAAATTGCAGGCAATTTGTAGCATTCTGCACTTATCACGCCCGTAGAATCTATTTGGTCAATCTTGTTGCACAAATATGATTCATAGCTTTCGGTGAAGTAGCTTTCAGTTAACTGGATAGCGCCATGACGATATTGCTTTGTTACTTTTACAATCTCTGGCAGTGGGGTTGAAGATATCCCAATAGTTGAGTAGAAACCGTCTTTATCTAGCTTTTCGAACTTTTCGAACAGCTCTAAATAGTCATTCGATAATATTAGAAAATGGTTTTGCTCATCTTTATTAAAAACAGCTTGCCAGATAAAAGAGCGTTCATCATCTTCAGGGGTGACTAACTGCCTCTTCCCTTTTAGCTCAAAGTCTCCAGCTTGATTTTTAAATGGCAGGTTTTCATTTAGTAAGCTCTTGGCATAATCATTTATACTGAACCAGTGCTGAGCGACAAAACTGTTCAATTTCCAAAGTGATTCGGGCTCAATGTCTTGCCAGTGCTCCTCACAAAATGGCAATGCGACCTTCTCTAAATACTCACCCTGACTTAAGGTTTCAATGTCAAAATACTCTTTTACAAAACTCAGCGTACCCGCTTCTTTTTGTAATAATTTCTGAAAAGATGCCGAAATTAGGCCGTGGTTAGTTTTATGCTCAGGAGTCGTTAATATCGGGTATTCTATATGGGTATTCGATGATAAAAATAACAGCTGTTCATGGCAGGAAAGAACCCCTTGGTTAGTAACAAATAGTGGGGCTATACGTAAGAGTTCTAGCCCATCTTCATTCACTTTCCAATGAAATTTATCATCTCGCCTAGAGAGCCAACGTAGTAAAGAAACAAACCAAGATTCAGGTAAATCCGTCAACGCCACTTGAGCAGCATTTAGGTAACTTAAGATCTCTTCTGCATCTAGGTGGCAATCACGCCATTGTTTTAATAGCTTCTTGTATGGGTGAGTGTCTACTGCTATTACCCTATCAGGAAGCTTTGCTTCATCACTTTTTAATTCAGCAAGTAAATTAGTGACCTCTTTATCCGCAAAACAAATATCACTTGGTAAATTTTTAAGACCTGATAATGAGGGGATAAAGGCTGTTTGCTTAAGTACTTCGATGATTTTTTCAAAGATAGGAAGCAAAAAATCTTCATTGCAATTGTCTAGATGCGGGATCTGAGAAAAATAATCGACATTATCGTTTTCAAGAAGCAGCTCCGCTAGAGTATCAGCAGCAAAAATTGCGACTTCATCACGTATCCAATGATTCCATTTTTTATCAACTAAAACCGACTCTCGACTAGCTGGTAGTAGAAAGTCGGCATTGACTAGGAATGGAAGCCCGGTATTAAGCTCTGTTGGCAGATAAGCATACAACTTATGATTCGTTTTTTGCTCTGGCTTTAGACCTTTTCTAAAAGCAATGCAGAGATCACGCTTAACCACTCCTTCACGCTTAGCTTCAATTAACGTAGAAGGGACATCAACCGACTTTCTTGAAACTAAATAGTCAGCAGATACTGAGCTATTACCTTGTTGATTAACTAATGTGGTGACTTTGCCATCCACTTGTTTTGAATAGCGGCGCAGTTTGCCATCAACCTTAACGGTTAGTTCATTAAGCTTATTCAAAAAAAGCAGTATCGAAGCATCAAGATTATTCAGCTCATGCCTGATTTTTTGCTGGATATCTCGCTCACTATCGGCGCGAAGTGGTAATAGAATACAGGTGGTGTAAGTCGATAATCTCTCCTGCACTATCGCTGGAGTATTATCTACCCAATAGGGAATAATATAACCAAGCCCAGCAACATCATCCTTGTCTTTAAACAAAAAGTGATAGCCGTTTGAAAAGATATGCGGGCTAGGTGATACGCTGAAGACCGACTTAAAACCAATTCCTTTTTCACCGATATAGCCAGCATCTTTACAGCCGGCTTTCGTCGATTTTCCAATAGATGAAATCGCTTTAATATTTTTGATATTAAAGCCGGTCTCATTATTGAAAATGGCTAAACAGCCATTAGTCCCTTCGGTACCTGTTGGGTCCTCTTCCAATAACTCAAAGTGCAACTTGGGGGTAACCCCATCTGCATAGTGGTTATCTTCCGCATTTTGAATAAGCTCAAACACAAAGTGCACATCTTTAGAGTACAGCTGCTCCGAAATGATATTAACGCTATTGTGCAAATCTGATTTGGCATCCTCTTGAAGCAAGCTTCTGCCAGTTGACTCCTCAAGCTGATATTTATCCTTCCTAAATGCTAGCAACTCTGCCTTTTGTGACATAATCAACATTTCATCCTTATAATTACGGTTAGTTAGTCACTTGGCTATACATCTACTTAATCAAGCTAACTATAAAACATCTAATTTTCATAATCTTACCATCATTTTATTTTAATTGCATTGACTGTAACATTTGTAGAAATACAGTCAGATAACTTATCGTAAGACTCATTCACATTACCAAGCAACTCGAAAATGATATATGCATTGAAGGCTTTACTTATTCCAATGCCTTTTTACGGTGGCAATTCCCAAGCCTAATGCTTCTGCTACTTTAGATTGAGACAAGCCCTCTGCTTTCTTTGCTTGAACTGAAAGAGTTGTGGCATGGGCTTGAGGCCTACCCAGCTTCTTTCCTTGAGCTGCTACGGGCTGGCCAACTATCGCTAACGATGATCTGATGTACTGTAAGCAGCTTTTCAATCGCGGCATAAAACTGGATCTGCTTGGCGCAAATCCAGCGAGTGCATTTTAGGTTACTGATGCTGGTGGCCGCATGGTTAAGCCTTTATAACGAATTTAATCCTGACGATAAATTTAACCGCCAAGTCACTCGCTTGATACGGATTATCTATAAGGAATTAGACGTTACTAGTGGTCTTATCGCAACAGTCTGGCTGGAAGTTGAAAATACAGAAAGCGCGACAACTGGATAACGATATCTAGCTAAACAAGCCTCTTAACGAATAACGGTTATGCCATATTAGGCATACCGTTATTCGATGGCCAGACTTAATATTTAGAGGCATTAATGCTAATTGATTTTCTAAAAGGATTTCTGTTCTAGGTATCACCGAGGAGAGATAGAAGAAAAAAGAAGGTCGACTTATCCGTTTTTACGGTCTCAATGAAGTAGGGCTTGCAGCAGTACCGCACAAAGTACAGGCAGGCATGTATCACGTATCTGCGTGGGTGAAGAGATGGAATGCTCACATTGCTTTCCTCATGGCGTAGACACCAAAAACAGTTACCTGATTAAACTGCAACACAACTGGAAAAGTACCGCAAAACTCAGTACCGTTAGCTTGGTATAAGTAAGCTGAGTAACACTTTTAAACAGCACTCGCTTGAGTGCTGGAGCCGAGTTTCAAACTGGCTTGAATCAGATGACAAGATAGCCCCCAGACTCGCAGAACAAGCTGCAGCTATCGAAGCAATCAACCTATCGCTACAGTTATGAGGCTCGTAGCTAAATGATAGAGTGAAAGAAGCCCTGCATATAGAGCTTCTTAACTGGCAATACGCAAAGCATCAGTGATAATCTGCTAAAACTAATATTCTGGGTCACTAAATAACACTGATTTCAAGCTTCATGCCTAATTTGGCTATTTGTCTAGATAGTGGCGATGGAGCTAACTCTGCATTTAAGTAAGCTTACTCCAGCCAGATCAAGGTTATTTGGCAAACCAACGGGTTTCTGCAATATTCTTATTACGATAATTGGCCCCTTTTTCTTCTGCACTCAAACGGCCAAACTCTTTCAAATATAAATCTAGATACTGTAAAGCCTCACATTCCAACTCTGTATCTATGGGGATTGGCAAAAGGTCACCATCAACTTCACTTATGTCCAGCCCATAAGATTCGAATGCTTCACACTCGCTTTCACTACAATGCTCTAGTAGCTTATGTTCGAACACTCTAGCGGTTAACCAAAACTTAATATTACCTAAAGAAAACTCCTGGACGTTGGTTGATAATTCACCATCCTTCTTGTCGTTTGCTCGGTCCATAGAGTGAACAGTCATGACAAGTGCAACACTGAATTTATTTTTACCTATCATGATTTCAGGTGAATCGACTTCACAACGATGATCCGAATCAGTAAAATTATAAAGCTTATCTTTTCTTATACTTTCTGGGCCCTCAATTTTTTTCCAACCATATGACTCGTTTTTCAACCAAGGGTGAGTATGGAATGAGCCTATATAGCTAAAACCATCTCCAAAAGCAGAAGCTATATCTTTTTTGATTTCAAGAGAAGATGGATTAAGACAAACGCTTCCCCTTGTCCTTTCTGCTGACGTTTCAACAGACACATGCTCAATATTGCACTTAAAAGGTAATCGTTTATTAACAGAGCCCCACAGAGAAGCAGCTGTTTCAATTGCAACCACATCTTGCCCATCATGCTTTATCGCATATGCCTCAACAGCAGCCATCACAGTTTCAAACAGTACACTTTTACTTACTTTAACCACAGCAGTCATAAACTTCATCCTTGGCAATGAGTGCTTTTAAGCACCTTATTAATATATTCAGCTGAATTACAGCCAATTATTACTGTTTTAAAATCAGTAATAAACTATCACACATACCCCAACCGGCGGTACTTATCTATTTGAGCATCGGCCCAGTCATCGCGGTTAACTTTGAGATAGACTTTCAAATACGCCAAAGCCTTTTCTGGTTGCCTGACTTGCTCATATGCCAAAGCTAAGCGTCTTAATATATGGGCTCTACGGGGAAACTGTTTATTAAGACTCACTAGCAGTTCTATGGCTTCATCATATCGGGATTGCAAACCACATATAGAAGCCTTTTTTAGTAACATCTCAGGCTTATTAAGCTCTCCACGAGATTCAATATCTTCAATCAATTTATTAGCATTCAGCACATCTTTTGCTTTTAGATAACAATCTAAAGCTAACTCTCTAAACTCAAGCCCCAATTCAACGTCCAAAGTTAAGCAATCTCTGTGTTGTTTTATTGACCCAACACATTCGAAGTAACGCCCACCACGATATAACGCTCTCAGTTGGGCTAAAAGTGCATGATAATCTTTACTTGAATCAAACTCAGCCTTAGCAACTTGCGCGGCCTCTACATACTTCTCATCTTCAATTAGCGACAAAGCACGCGATGACCAATCATCTTGTCCAACACCTGGCATAGATGTCGCCACACGCGGCTCGAAGTTAAGCTGGGCAATTCGAGTAATATTAATATAACCAAGACATCCATTCTTATTCTAAGGAAGATGGCCAATGCCGACTACTGCCTGAAAAACTTAATGATGTATCAATCCGCCCTCTTACTACGCCAAACAACACTCAAATATTCTATCATA
>NZ_JABSSM010000117.1 GCF_013214165.1 Shewanella sp.
GTGCAGGGATGCACCAATGTCGTGGAGGCTGGATGCCTAAGAACGACCTTATATGCAGATACTTCTGCGAGACGGTGAAATGGCGTAGCCATGTGCTTGTGGAGTTACCATAGTCACTCGTTAGCTGAAAAATTCAAATAATTCATGAACTATACCAGATGGATCTTTAAAAGCTGAGTACCGCCCCCAGTCATTTTGATTGGGGACATCATGAATAAACTCAACACCATGATTCTTAGCTCGTTAATTTTTCATCTAGATTTATAACTGTGAACACTAATGTGGAGCTGGAATTGTAACCATGCTGATAATTTATGGCAGGTAAAGTCCCCTGAAACATGAGTACTTCATGACTGCCCGCCAATAGTTTTATACAAGAATCACTTTCTGACACTAGATCCAATCCAAGAATAGTTACATAAAAAATTGCGACCTTCAGCTAAATTATTGATTAATCGAGTTTGATAACCTTTCAGGCACCAGATGACTAAGGTCGTCCTAACGTGGCAAGCCTTGCCGCAATACCAGTCACAAAAGGTAGATTCTATGTCAGACTCATTTTCAGGCACGCGCTCGGGCTCTTTCACAGGCACTAGGCCCCTGCATCAACAAACAGTATCGGCATGGATTAGCTCCATTGGCCAGGACCGCGGCTTACCCCTGAATCTTGGTGAAGACGGTCATTGCAGCCTGCAATGTGGGGATGAGTTGCAATGCATCATTGAGGTGCCAGCCGATGATGAAACTCAGGCCGTATTTCTCTATATTCCCTTGCTAAGCTTGCCTGAAAATGATGCGGCCCAGCTTGCTCTGACCAAGGCGGCATTGGAACTCAATATGTTCGGATTAGAGACTGGCGGCAGCCAGATCAGCCTGGATAATCGAACTCAGCATCTGGTGCTATCATTTGCGGCCCAAGTTGAGATGCTCGATGAAGAGTTGTTCAGGCAGATCTTGGGCGATTTCCTGGATATGGGCGTGTCGCTGCATGCTAAATTTCTGGAGTTGAGCGAACAAAGCCTGCCCAGTCAACACATTAAACCCGCTACAAACTCAATCATAGTTTAAGTCCAGCATCCCTGACAGTAATAGTTCATAAGCTTAGCGGTGCTCTGTTTAACCGCCAATCGCCTCAAGGAAAAACAATGAATATCAATAATCTGAGTAGTAGCCAAGCTGTTAGCTCTCATTTGCATGGGGAAGTTCAGACTCCCGCGCCCAAAAGTTCAAGTGTTCATAATAACTTGGCCTCTCACTACACCAGTCTGGGCACCTCATCCAAGGTCACTGTGGGCAAGGGACTGACGACCACCTTAAAGTGGCTCACTCTAAGTGCACCGGCCAGAAAGCTAGGCAACGCCATTCAGGGGGGCAATGACTCCCATGCTCCGTCTACCAAGGGCAAGGCCAGATATTGGACAGGTGCCGTCATCAAGGGCCTGGCTAACATTACCGGTGGCGCTAGCAGTGTTGTTAGCGGCGTTGTCAGTGTCACTGCATCTGCGATATCGAATCTGGCCGATGCGGCGATACGACTGGTAAAAGCCTCACGATTAGGATTAGCAGCGGGCGGTGCCAAGGCCATGTCAAAAATGCCGATAGCGAGCTCCGATCGACTCAACGCAAACAATCATGCCAAAGAATTATGGCAAGCAGCTAAAGCAGAGATAACTCCCTCCTTCGTGAAAAAAGCGAAGCAAGAAACCTTGACCCCTGAAGGGGCACGCCAGGTGGTAGATGCGGCGCAACTTGCCCGTGTAAGTTGTTCCAGCAGTTATCGAGAGATGCCCGAAGGCTATCAACATGCCTCTCACCTCGATATACCTGAGTCGGTGTTGGCCAAGAGGGCTGGTAGCAGTGGCGGAACCGGACAAGCACTGACTCTGCATGTTCGGGCTGGCGGTGATAGTAATGCACCATTAATCCTTGAAGGTGATAAATGGTCAGCGCTCAAGGTAGCCGTCTATAAACGCGATGAGACGCTTATCCTTGCGTTTGTAGGTACACAACCTAGCAAGCGGCCGGCAACACTGAAGAGCGATGCCGCGGTCGCTCTGGGCATTAAAGACAGCGCCTTTCAAGACGCAGACAAACTAGTGAAAGAATTTTCTAAAATGCACGATGGTAAGGTTGAGCTTATCGGCCATTCACTTGGGGGTGGGATAGCCCAGTACGCAGGCATTAAGCATGGTGTTAAGGTTAATGCATTCAACAGCATGGGCCTGCACGTCAACCTTAGAGATCGCTTAGCCGACAAGTTGGACGCTGCCAATGTGACCCACGTTAATACCAGCCACGACCCACTCAGTCAGATCGTTGAAAACGGTTATACGGGTTTGGATGCATCGTCACAGGTCGGTAAACGCTATGTGATTGCCAATTCCGGTGGCCACCGTATGGAGAATGTTACTGCAGGCTTGGACAAGTTATTGGAGTGATTTGTTTGAGCCAGAGCCTGACTCTGCCTTAAATCACCATCGCAATCATCAGCAACACGCTTGGATGAAGATTAAGGCAAAAGGGCTGGATTCCCGCCCACAAGCATTGCGGGAATGACGGGAATACTTAAGTTGTTAAACCAAATCTAACCTTATAGGTTAGACGTTAAGAACCACCTTAACCC
Source organism: Shewanella sp. (assembly GCF_013214165.1). Lineage (GTDB taxonomy): Bacteria > Pseudomonadota > Gammaproteobacteria > Enterobacterales > Shewanellaceae > Shewanella. Next base: position 2,624 of record NZ_JABSSM010000117.1, read on the forward strand.
CGGTATTTGGCCCACAACCCCCTTTGCTTTGGAGTCAAAAAACTCCAGGCCAACACGCGAGTGAGTTTGTTACCTTGGGCCATATCTATGGTTTTTATGCTAACGGCGCCCGCCTTTGCGAGGGCGGCATAGCAAGGTTTGAGGTTTTCTTGCTTAGATACTAGGCTAGTAAACCACAGGCATTGGGTCTTAAAGTCGGCGCTCTCGCGGATCATATTGAGCAGGAACTGCTTCTCGCCACCTTCACACCAGAGTTCGGCCTTCTGACCGCCGAAGTTGAGATCTATATTTGCGCCCTTAGCCTTCACTGATGCGCTCTTATGCCCTTTTGCCGCGCGGTTAGCCGCGAGGTTCTTTAGCTTACGCACGCTCCCCTCACTCGCCTCGGCCAGCGACGAATGAAACGGTGGATTACATATGGTCACATCGAATCTGTCATCGACACTGATGATGCCTTGAAATACTTTTTGATGATCGGTTTGCAGTCGAGTTTTAAATTTACCTTGCAGGCAAGGGTTAGCCTGGATAATCGACTCCACATTAGCGATAGAAATCGGGTCGACATCGCTGGCGGTAAACTGCCAACCATAAGCTTGAATGCCTAAGATGGGATAGATACCGTTGGCTCCAGTGCCTATATCGAGCGCCTTTATCTTAGAGCCAGTCGGGATTCTATTGGCTTTAGTGGCAGCTTTAGCTAAATCATTCGTGACACCATTCGTTAATGCGAGGACATTTTGTCCATCAGCACTTCCCGTTGGTGGCTCTTGGCTTACTTGTTGTGGAATATTTCCGGCCAGTAGATCTGCGACATAGTGCAGGTAATCAACCCGACCCGGAATTGGCGGACACAGAAATCCCTGAGGAATATCCCAAGACTCTATCTTATAGTGCGCCTTAAGTAGGGCCAGATTAAGTGCCTTTACAGCCTGGGGAGCGGAAAAATCGATTGAAAGGTTACCGTAAGGATTTGGCCTAACAAATGGCTTGAGTTCTGGACTCGCCGCGGTAAGCGTTTCAAAGTCATAGCCATCCTTATGCAGGTTCCTCTGGTGGAGCCCCTTTTTGTCCGCAGCTTGTACCGACTTAGGCTTACGAGCTACTGGCTTGCTCTTTTGCTTATTAGACTCTTGCTTATGAAAAGTAGATTTGGCCTGAGATGGGTCTTGCTTGCCCTTAACCGAACCATTGCTTAATTTCGATTTAGGTGTCTGTTTGGGAGCTGATTTTGTCATAGGATCTCAGCCGCTGATCGATAAACAACGGCTCATAAATAAAAGCTGAATTTTATATGGCTTAACTAATCGTAAAGATATTTGGTGAACAGTAAATTAACCACAATAGGTCGGCCGACTTCTTGTTCGATGAGTCGATTGACTGTGTCATAACACTCGCGGCGGATCTCCTCACGCCCCGTTAAGGATTTCACCTTATCGGCAGTTTGGCTACCCATGATCTCCAATATCGCCGCTCGTAGGAGAGGATCGTGATGCTCCAGGGCAATCAGATCTTCCGGGTCTTTCACCATCAACTCGATACTTATGCGTACGAAGCCGAGTTTTTTACCGCTGGAGATATAGTTAGTGATGAGATCGGGCTCGAACCCGTAGTAGGCATAGTTATCTACGTTCTCCTCATCTGCCGCATACGCGCCAACACTAAAGATGCTAACGGCAAAAATAACCAAGATGGATGCGAATTTTCTAAGATAACCTGATCTCATATCGAACCTTTTCATATTAAACTGTATCTCCTTTTCTTTCTGACTATCCTATGGTGCCATGCTAGACTGCTGCTGTTTCCAAGCCGTATTGTACCGAGAAATAGATGAGTGTGACTAGGTTAAGCTTTCCCTATGGTGAATCAATTCAATGGTTTTCGCCAGAACAAATCTCTGAACTCCCAGATTCCCCGCTCAGTGAATGGTTACTTTCATCAGGAAGTCTAACCCAAAAATTACGTCGTCACTGTAGCCAGTTCGAAGTAAAAGTACTCGGAGAGGGAACTATAACCCCTTTCAGTGGTGAGTTTCCCGCGCAGAGACTCGCTTGGGTGCGTGAAGTATTACTCTGTCTCGACGGTGTGCCTTGGATATTTGCCCGCACCTTGATCCCGGCAAACTTACTCGATAAGAAGGAAACCGAATTCCTCACTCTTGGCTCCCGCCCCTTAGGGGAACTGCTTTTTTCCAACGATGACTTCACTCCAGGCAAGATAGAAATAGCTCACTTTACTCCCTGCCAGCGGCTAGCCCAATTGACCGAATCAATTAAGCAGCCAGTCACTCAGGGGCTATGGGGACGTCGCCGTTACTTTTCCTATGATGATGAGCGGCTTATCGTCAGTGAAACCTTTTTGCCCGCAGCCAGAAAAATCATAGAACAGGTGTAAGCCTTGCTTTCTCGTTATAAAACCTAGAAAGCAAAAACGCCCAAACGGGCGTTTTTTCGTTTAATCACCTAACACTAGCACTCGCTTAATGACGACGTCTTCTGAAGCCCATCAGAGCCAGTAAACCTAAGCTTAACCAACCCAGACACCACCGCCAGAATCACCAGAAGAGGTCACCACGACAGGAGGCGTCACTGTTACAGATATACTCTTGTTACTCACCACACCTAAGCTATCAGTCACTGTCATCATCACAACATAAGTTCCGGCTGAAACATAGGTATGACTGGGCGATTGTGCCGTACTCGTCTGACTATCACCGAAGTCCCACGAATAGCTCATAGCACCTGCACCACCTGTACTGGTATCGGTGAACGTTACGCTGAGATCGCTGCTCGAGAAGGTAAAATCGGCTACAGGTGCCACTGGTAAATCTACCACTACAGTCAGAGTGCTCTCTACACTTGTCCCTTGGCCATCGGTCACGGTTAAGATAACAGTGTAGCTTCCTGACGCTTGATAGACATAGGTAGGCATCTCCTCGGCGGTGGTAGCTCCTGTCACACCAAGGTTCCACAAGTAAGAGTAATTTCCATCACCGCCTGTCACAATCGGGCTAAACTCGACGGCCCCAGCCACGGCCTGGATCGGAGTGAAACCAGATGTCAAGTCAGATGTGGGCGGCGGGGTCGTTGCCCCGCTATACGTAAATCTAACCGTCGCCGTGGAAGAATCTGCACTCTGGGCCACCACTTCCATGGTCAAACCGAGTTCAGGTAAGAGAATGCCAGACTGAGGCTGAAGCGGAGCACTATAGTCTATACTGTCATCGAACAAGGAAATGGATGACAGATGATCGTCTCCGAAATAACTGGTTTGATCAAACATACTAAAAGTCGCATCTCTAATCTGAATATCAGAGTCATTAGTACCAATAAGGTTCTGATCGGCATCGATAACGCCAATCAAGCCTGCACCAGGGTGAGCGCTAGAGTTATTATCGCTATGACTAAAGTTTTCCAACCACATGAGTACGCCAGGCTCATAAGAATGACTCTCGAGTCCGGCATCGACGCCGTTATGACTTCTGAGTTGCACGATATAGCGACGAGCAGCGCCTGGGCGCTCGTCATCGATACGTGAGAAACCCGCCAAGACCATGGTATTGGGCGTCTCGGCATCATCGCTATAAATCAGGTTAGCACCACTGGTGATCTGCAGGTCATCGACAACGAAACCATAACCCCCTACCGCCTCATCGGTTTTATAAATGATACTGATCTGGGTATTCGTCCTACCAGCATAGGCGCTCACATCATATTCAAGATCCACCCAGTTGTTAGCACCTTCGGCGACAAGTATATCGCCAGAATTGCCGCTGATAATGTCTCGCGCCGTGTTTATCGTGTTGCTGGCCTTGGTATAATTACCTGCAATCACCACACCATCGACCATGACCTGAGCATAATCATAGTCTGGCTCAATATTCCAATGGGCCTTCATCGTCAACATCAAGGACGTCGAGCTTGGCAAGTCAATGTCGAATGACAGGGCATTGTTAATCCGATGCCCCTGGCCAGAATAGTACTGATAGCTACCACCATAGGGCTGCTTGAAAGGAATCGTCGCCGCCGGCAGTGGAATAGAGATCTGATTCACCCATGAGTGGTTTATCGCCTCATTAATGACCACATCCAATCCCGAAGTGCCTATGCTGCTCAGCATGACCTTCTGCTCGTTGATCCAACGTCCCTTATATCTGTCCTGCAGATAAGAGCGGGCATAGGGACTAAAACCTATTGGCTGAGTTCCGGCAATACTACCAGTCCAGCTACCGCCAGACATCACAGACCAAGAGCCGACCGGAGAGCCATCGCCTGTATTGGTGGTGTCATACTCATCAGGCAGACCCAGATCGTGGCCAAACTCATGCACCACCACACCCGCTGCGGCATCAATCGGCTGTATGGTATAACCAAACACCTTCATGCCCGTATCAGGAATGCTGTATCCAGGCGTGTCGCCAGTATAAACGAAGAATCTATGTGACCAGATGGCATCATCGCCGAGCACGCCGCCGCCGGCTTCTTCCCCTATGCTGGAATGAAACAACATCACATGGTCGATATTACCATCTGGCTCAGCGACGTTGCCGTCGCCATCGAGATCGAATGGATCTTCCACATCATAGCTGGCTAACTCGGCAGCCGACATGTTAACTAGGGCCTGAGTCACAGCCTCTTTGACCAGTTCCGGCACCGCCTTATCATGACCGTTATTATCGGGATTAATACCACCATAGAAGGCGGCATTATTTTTCGCAGTAAACCAGCCCTTGACATCGCCGGTCATATTGAAACGCCCACCGGATTCGGCCTGATAATATTGCTGCACCGTCATCAGGTTCTTGCCCTGGGGACCGGTAAAGCCTGTGGTGGAGAATATCAGGTCCTTATAATGACTCACGGGATAATTAGGGTAAAACATGGGGGTATCGCTGGCTATCAATCGATTATTATCGTAGGGCAGATCCGGAAAATCGATTAAAATACTTAAGACTCTTACTGTCTTAGTGATATCGGCATCGGCTAAGGTACCGACGATATTCATTGTCTTGGCAATGGAATATCGCTTAAGCTTGTTACTCTGAGCCAATGACTTGAGCCTGACCCGCTCGAACTTAGCCTCAATCAAGCGTCCCTGACTCTGAAAACGGCTCGCTCTATGAGTAAATTTATCGACGGCGGCACGCTTATCGGCCTCGCTGGCATCGGCAGAAATCTCTCCACGCTTAATAAGCCAATATAAGATCTGCTCTCTATTGATGATCCCAGCATCGGCCATTGTCGCCGATGCGAGTGCACTCGAAGACAAGGCGGATGAACCCTGGAGGTTCGCATCTAACGCTTTAGCCGATAGCGATGTCGAAGCAATAACACTCAGCACTAGAGATAATGACAGGCCCCTCATACTCTTTACTATCTTCATCATAGCTTGCTTCCTTCAGGCTTTAGCTTGTTACAATTCTTAAACGCTTGCAATTTCTTGCGCATAAATTCGGCCACCAGCGCGTCGGCCTCTTCCTGGCTCATTGCTGGTGTTATTACGCCCTTGTTAATCAAATTCAATTTTAGACCTGTCCTTAATCGATGGCATGGCACCACAGGTAATGATCCGTTTCTTCTCATTAACCAGTGCTACAACATCGGCATCAGGGCTTATTGTGCCACTCAATTCAATATTCTGCTGAACTTGAGTCTTGTCAGACTCTTGAGAAATTGAGCTACAGGAAGCAAGAATAGCCAAGGAGAAAATGCC
>NZ_JABSSM010000118.1 GCF_013214165.1 Shewanella sp.
AAACCATGATAACTTCAATATTCCAGAATAGGGGTGGATATTCCTCTTCATATTTATCCATGAATACCCAAGAATAGAGTCTATTAATTATTCTGGGGATCACGCTTTTCTACACAGGTTTCAGTAAGCAGCTATTCGATGAGACGCGTTATCAATATGAATCACCAGGTATCATTTTACCCGGTGAAGCAGATGACATTTACTCTTCATGGAGAAATATCATTAATACAGACACCAGTGAAGCTAGGACTGCAGTTGATGCAAAGAGAATAGAGATGGTTACAGATACTTGGGGTGCTACTACTCTGTTCAGGGATTATGGGCTTTGTTTTAGAAAAACGCTTTAATAAGGCGTAAGGTCAATTTTATAAAATTACTGTTTAGGCTGTAGATAGTTTTGTCCTCTACAGCCTTAATGCTTAACCTATGACGAGTGCATATAGTTCAAGGCAATGAGCTAAGGCTTAAAGACACCTATGATATCTCCGCTGGCCTTCTTTGCGACCTTCTCATCAGTTTGCTGCTCGCGATAATCACACTCAACACACTCAACAGTCTCCACGCCCTGCTCTTTGAATAGTACGATAGTATCTATAGCCTTGCATTTAGGGCACTTAGCACCGGCAACGAAACGTTTTTTTACTCTAACTTCAGCCACTTTTATCAACCTGCTATTGTCTAAATTACTAGGGGATTAGTTTCCAACTAAAGTCTATTTTGCCACAATCTCATTCAATTAACCCCATTGTCATCGAATTTGACTTTGCTTCTAGGCTGAAACTCACTTCTGAGATATCATCGGTGGCAATAAATCCCTGAACATCATCAGATCGTAATTAATGATATCCATCTCTCAAGCTCAACTGATCCGCGGCACTAAAACGCTTCTCGATGAAACCTCGCTGACAATATACCCAGGCCATAAGGTTGGCTTAGTGGGTGCCAATGGCACCGGTAAAACGTCACTGTTAGCACTCATTCTCGGTAAGATCAGCTTAGATAAAGGCGATATTTCTTTGCCTAGCGGCTGGCAGATAGCGACAGTAGCCCAGGAAACGCCGGCACTAGACGTTTCAGCTTTGGATTATGTTATCGATGGTGATTTCGAATATCGAGAACTCGAAGCCAAACTTGTTCAGGCTCAACATGATGATAATGGCAATGAGATAGCCCATCTTCATGGAAAGATTGATGCCATAGGTGGTTATACGATTCGCTCCCGAGCAGCCAGTCTATTAGCGGGCTTAGGCTTTAATGAGGCCGAGCAGAGCAATTTCGTAAAACAATTTTCGGGTGGCTGGCGAATGCGCCTTAACTTGGCCCAAGCGTTATTGTGTCGCTCAGATCTCTTATTACTCGATGAACCAACCAACCATTTAGATCTAGATACCATGTACTGGCTAGAGGGCTGGATAAATGCCTATCAAGGCACGCTCATTTTAATCAGCCATGACAGAGATTTCATTGACGCTATTGTGGATGAAATTATTCACGTCGAGCACCACAAGCTAAATTTCTATAAAGGCAACTATTCCGCCTTCGAACGTATACGTGCCGAACGCATGGCTCAGCAACAAGTCGCCTTCGAACGTCAACAAAAAGAACGCGCACATATGCAGTCCTTCGTTGATCGTTTTCGTTATAAGGCCAGTAAAGCCAAGCAGGCTCAGAGTCGATTAAAAGCGCTCGAACGTATGACCGAGTTACTACCTTCACAGGCTGACAGCCCGTTTCATATGTCATTTAGAGAACCTGAGGCTCTGCCTAATCCGTTAGTGACCATGGAGCACGTTTCTGTGGGCTATGGCGACAAAGAGATCCTCAAGAGCGTGCACCTGAACTTAGTACCGGGCGCTCGCATCGGCTTACTGGGACGAAACGGTGCGGGTAAATCGACCCTGATTAAACTGTTATCGGAAGAGCTTGCACCTATGAAGGGCAAGTATGAGACCAACCCAGGCTTGAATATCGGTTATTTCGCCCAGCATCAGCTGGAAAGCCTGCGTTTAGATGACTCCCCATTACAACACCTTAGCCGACTCGCTCCCACTCATAGAGAGCAAGAACTGAGAAACTTCCTCGGTGGCTATGGTTTCAATGGCGATATGGTGCTCTCTCCAGTGCGCCCCTTCTCCGGCGGTGAGAAAGCTCGTCTGGTATTAGCGCTACTAGTTTGGCAGCGACCTAACTTATTGCTTCTCGATGAGCCGACCAACCATCTGGATTTAGAGATGCGCCATGCTTTAACCATGGCACTGCAGACCTTCGAAGGCGCCATGATCATCGTCTCACACGATCGTCATCTATTAAGGCTAAGCTGCAGTGACTATTACCTGGTTGATCAGGGACAAGTCACTAGCTTCGACGGCGATCTTGATGATTATCATCAATGGTTACTCGATGCTGCTAAGGCCGCAAATAAAACAGCAGCTAGCACCGAAGCTAAGCCGGCTCAGGATAAAAAGCTACAGAAACGTTTGGAAGCAGAGTTAAGGCAAAAACTGTCTCCCATGCGTAAAGTTCAGCTAAAACTTGAGAAAGCACAACAGCAAGCCAACGAGCGTTTGAGCAAAATCGAAACTATGCTTGCAGATATGAGCCTGTACGATGCAGAAAACAAGGCTAAGTTGACCCAAGTACTTGCTGAGAGAACGACTCTGGCTCAATCACTGGAAGAAAGTGAGATGGAATGGCTAGACGTTCAAGAGGGCATCGAAGAGATTGAACTTCAGGTTCGTTCCCAGCTCTAAACAAGAATTCTAGATGTAAGCTCTGGGTAAAAACATGATTGATATAGCGATCCATTGATGTAGAGCTCAATGCTATACAAGGAAGCAACATGACATTTGTTAATCATTTTGATATTTCATTATGGAAAAGTTGTGATGGTTATTACCACCAGCACCAAGCACTCTGTCTAGAGTTACAAGATAATCACCAATTAAATGTTAACTTGGTTTTACTGTCATTATGGCTAGATAAACAAGACTACCTGCTGAGTACCCTAGACTGGTCGCAACTTCAAAGTGAAACCCATCAATGGGAAAAACGTGTATTACTCCCCTACCGCAAGTTGCGTAAGCTAAGTAAAAACAGTTTAGCAAGCGATGAATATCAACAGATGCTAGATGTAGAGCTGATGCTTGAGCGTAAATCTCAGCGATTAATACTGCATAAACTCAAGCAGCTTTCACCTAGCGGGGCATCATCAAACTTAGGCTCTTATCTGAGTTTATTTAACTTAAATAAAGCCGATTACCCATCGCTTACAGGGCAGGTCTAAAACGTATTTAATGCGGGTTTAAAGCTTTAAACCCTCTTTGCCCCACTCATTAAACTCTTATGCAGATGACTTTAATCTTTCGGCTAGCAGGGTCGCGTTTCTCGCCGTCATACCATAGATAGTCAGCTGGGGATTAGCGCCTAAACTGGTGGGAAATACAGATCCGTCCATCACAGATAGATTTTCATAGTAGTGAGAGTTTCCCAGACTATCGACCATAGACAGCTTAGTGTCTTCTCCCATGGGGCAGCCTCCCATGACATGCGCCGAAGCGACAACGGTCTTGAGTGGTCCAAGGTCCAAGGTTTCTATAGCAGATTTCGCTTCTTTCCAGCTATTGAGATAAGGCGCTCCTTCGGTGATCGGCAAAACTTGCTTAGCCCCGGCCGCAAACTGTAGTTCAGCCATACTGCCGAATGCTCTTCGAACCGCACGCCAAAAAGTCTCGTTTAGCGGATAATCTATGGCAAAGCCAGTATCTGTGAGCTGGACTTGGCCTCCTTGGCTTTGTTCGTGATAACCATCACGGATCAAGGCTATGGTGACCTGAAGCTGGTTGAATTGTTCCATCAGAGCCCCGTGAGTCTTACCGTAACCTATGGTTTTGGAGGCAATGAGAACGGGATGAACAGGAGGCACTTCGAGTTTATAACCTAGCTCGCCACTGGCTGCACCATGCTTCCATACAAATTCATCTGAATAGATGGACTGAGGAGCGCCACTGTGGGCATTGATAGGATCGCTAAAGATCCCGCCGCTTAATAGCGTCGGATGTAAGAAGGTACGTTTGCCTAATAGTCTATGGGGATCGGCTAAGTTGGATCTCAGCAAGATTGTCGGTGTATGGATTGCGCCGGCGGCAATGATGTAATGCTTAGCCTTAAATACCAGTTTAACCTCAGTCGGCTGCATCTGCTCACTCAAGGCTTGAGCCTTGATGGCCGTTATCTTGTCATTATGATGCTCTAGCTCGATGACCTTAGCCCTGCTGACTAAAGTTGCCCCTTTATCTAGTGCAGCCGGGATGGTAGTAACTAGCATGGATTGTTTGGCGTTGACCGGACACCCCATACCACAATAGCCAGTGTTCCAGCAGCCTTTCACGTTGCGCTTGATGACAGTGTAGTGCCAACCGAGCTTTTCACAGCCTAATTTCAATGCCTGATTATTTCTATTTGGCTCATACTGCCACTCGGAAATATTGAGTCGTTGCTCCATCTTGTCAAACCAAGGATCCAGCTGCTCTCTCGATAAACCTTGAACAGATTTATCTTTGGCCCAGAAGTCCAATGTAGGCCTGGGAGTCCTGATCGAAGTGGTCCAGTTTACCGTTGTCGACCCGCCTACGGCTCTTCCCTGAAAAATACCAATGGCCTTGTCTTTGGTTTTCATTGCCGCCGCTTGATGATACAAGTTTGGATAAGCTCGCCTCTCTTCCATATTGAAGCTTGCGGAAGATTTAAGCGGCCCCCCTTCGACGATGATCACGGTCAAACCCGCGTCAGTTAATATCTCCGCAGCGACGCCGCCGCCGGCACCACTGCCCACAATAACAACATCGGCCTCGAGCGTTTTATCTTGGCTCAACTGGCTAGCATCGATATGCTTCCAACCTGAAGCTAAGCCTTCGACTATAGGATCTGGTATCGCCATGTCACTACCTCCAAACATACAGTTATTCTTATTATTTTTTGACTAAATATCTAAGGCTGAGAATCAATTAAACACCATCCGCACTCTTCAGCCCCTATTCATCAAGGAATCTAGGTTTGGCATAATTCAAGCGGTTCCAGTGTTCAGGGCAGGAATAGTAACTCGCAAGCACAAGCTCTCGCAGCCCTTGATAGGCCGTCACCATCATGTCTAAGAAACTGTTACGCCAATACTCAAGCATGGCTATTAGCTGATGCGGATTACGCATCATCAAAGGCGTCATACTTCCGGTCAGGACGAGTAATCCGAGTCTATTTTCTAGCATATCGAGTAGTTGTTCTAATTCGGCTTGTCCATCTGCAGGTAACAATAAAATAGTCTGGCGAATGGCATCTAAGGTACGATTCTGAGCGGCTATACGCAGCTGCTCCATCTCAGGTAAGGCATCATCCAGAAACACAGGCAATAAAACGCTAAACAGCAATCTATGCTCACTGTCCAAGTCTCTGTTGACCTGAATATGCTCTGGAGCGTATAGGTTTACCCCTAACGCTAATGCGGCAGTACCCACGAATGCTGTTGTTAAAAAAGTGCGCCGTTCCATGTTATCCCTTCATATTATTGTTTATAGAGGATACAGACCCGCATTGACTCTACAGGTTATTGAATCGCAGCATCACAAGAAGCCAGATTGAGATAATTCATCATGATCTCAGATGTGCTAGAATGCCAAGATGAGTAACAATTAAACACACGTTTTAATTTTCAGCAATAGCCAATTTTTATGATGCGACATTTTTCTCCCCCCTGGTGGGCCAGAAATCCCCACGTTCAAACGATTTTACCTGTGCTAACTAAAGCGGGCAGACCAGACTTAACCCGTCAACGTCTCGAACTTAGTGATGGCGATTTTATCGATCTCGATTGGTTAGGCCAGCCTAAAGCACAGCAACCGATAGTGATCATCATTCATGGCTTAGAGGGAGGTTCAGAGTCCCACTATGTACGCCGATTACTCAATGACTGTGATCTAAACTCCATCTGCGCAGTGGTCCATCACCACAGGAGCTGTTCGGGGGAAACTAACCGCAGAGCGCGAAGTTATCACAGCGGTGACACCCAAGATTTGCAGGAGAATTTATCTCAATTAAGGCTCAAGTATCCAGACTCTCCTCTCCTTGCTGTAGGCTATAGCTTAGGTGGCAATGTACTCACCAAATACTTAGGCGAAAATGCCAACGCCAGTTTAATAACGCGGGCAGTCGTCGTCTCAGCCCCGCTGCAATTGTCCGCATGTGCTAAGCGTTTAGAGAGTGGGTTTTCTAAGGTATATCAAAGCTACTTGATTAAGCAGCTGCGACACAAGGCCGCTGAAAAAGTAAACAACCCTCAGCTGTCTCAGGATATGCCTGTTTCATTATCACAAATTTCTCAGCTGCACACCTTCTATGATTTTGATCATAGGGTGACAGCTCCCTTACATGGCTTCGATGGTGTCGATGATTATTATCGAAGCGCGAGTGGAATGGATTTTTTGCAATACATTCAGAAGCCAACTCTCGTCATTCATGCTGCGGATGACCCATTTATGACTGCCGATGTCATTCCATCGGCAGAGCAATGTGCTAACCAAGTAACTTATGAACTGCACTCTCAAGGAGGGCATGTTGGTTTTATCGATGGCGGTACCCCCTTCAAGCCAAGATACTATCTAGAGCAGCGGATCCTTCATTTTTTAATTTCCCAAGAGGCCTGAATATGCTTGTTCCCTATGACGCTCTACTGCAGCTGCCCAACGCAACCATGGATAACTTGATTAAGGAATATTTGTTAACCCAAGTCGAAGATGGCAGTTTTTCCGATACCGATGAACAGGTATATACTTCGGCGATTGAACGCTGCAAACAGCTGCTAAAGCAGGAAGTCTTAGTGGTGGAGTTCAGCGAAGATGATGAGTCCATTGCCATCAAGCACAAGGAACATCTGAGTTGGTAAATCTAGCGTGAATTCGTAACAATCTCGGGGTCAAATTTGACCTAAGCGCAATGATTACCGTATAACACTAGATGTTAGTAGAAATAACATCTCTCTTTTATCTTGATCTTGGCTCTCTTCACTGCCTTAAATTAGTCAATTAGACCCAATTCCATTTAGGATATTTAATGTCAGCAAAACATCCCATTATCGCAGTAACAGGTTCATCAGGAGCTGGTACCACGACAACAACAACGGCTTTTAAGCACATTTTCCGTCAACTCGGGATCAATGCTGCGAGCGTTGAAGGCGATAGTTTTCACCATTACACTCGACCTGAAATGGAACTCAAGATCCGTAAAGCTAAAACGGATAATAAAAATATTAGCTATTTTGGCCCCGAAGCAAACGATTTTGAACGCTTAGAGCAATGTTTCAGTGATTATAGTGCGACAGGTCAAGGCGAAACGCGGGCCTATCTACATACTTTCGATGAAGCCGTTCCCTTCAACCAAATGCCCGGGACATTTACTCAATGGCACCCCTTGCCAGAAAATACCGATATGCTCTATTACGAGGGCTTACATGGAGGGGTAAAAACAGACACATGTGATGTTGCCGAACATGTAGACCTACTTATTGGCATGGTGCCGATAGTCAACTTGGAGTGGATTCAAAAAATCATTCGAGATACGTCGGAAAGAGGCCATAGTAGGGAAAAAGTGATGGACTCTATCGTTCGCAGTATGGATGATTATATCAACCATATGACACCTCAGTTCTCACGAACTCATATCAATTTTCAACGAGTCCCAACTGTCGACACCTCAAATCCATTTAGCGCTAAGAATATCCCCAGCCTGGATGAGAGCTTTGTGGTGATACGTTTTCGTGGTATCAAGAACGTAGATTTCCCCTACTATTTGAAGATGATAGATGGCTCTTTCATGTCACGAATCAACACCCTAGTAGTGCCTGGCGGTAAGATGTCCCTAGCCATGGAGTTGATCCTGACACCGCTCATCCGAGACCTACTCGAGAAGCGCCAACAGCTACTCTCTTTAGATAGTGACTAATATAAACTTCAGTTTCATTTAAGTGTGTTCGAGTAAACTAGCTCATGTCGGGATTTCAGGCGAAAGACTGATGAGTTAGCATGCTCTTGGGAGTAAATTCCCCCATCTTGATCTGTTTGTTTCCTTGGGTGTGCTGGCTATTCCAATCTCCACTGTCAAAAGTAAATTCCACGTCTATGCTTGATCTGCTTGTTTCCTTGGGTGTGCTGGCTATTCCAATCTCCACTGTCAAAAGTAAATTCCACGTCC
>NZ_JABSSM010000119.1 GCF_013214165.1 Shewanella sp.
CAAGTCAGTATCGAAGATACGTCCTGGTACCATTGCTGCTCACGTTTATGCCGCCGTTCGATGTTAATGGGAGATGATCCTTTAACCGGAATAAACTACGACCATAGGCGTGACTGGGTTGAATCGCAATTACTGACATTAGCCAGTGCGTTTTCCATAGATGTAGCGGCCTATGCGGTGATGTCCAATCATTTGCACCTTGTGCTGAGTGTCGATATTTATCAGTCTAATTGCTGGACTGATAGGGAGGTTGTTGAGCATTGGCATCAAGTCTTCAAAGGCACTGAAATCACTCAAAAGTTTGCTAAAGGTGAAGTAATAGAAAGTGTTGAAATTAGCCAGCTTAAGCATTCAATAGCGCAATACCGGAGTCGTTTAAGTGATATATCTTGGTTTATGCGCTGCTTAAATGAGCCTATTGCTAGAATGGCGAATAAAGAGGATAAGTGTACGGGACACTTCTGGGAGGGGCGATTTAAAAGCCAGGCTCTGCTCGATGAAACGGCAGTGCTAGCCTGTATGGCCTATGTCGAACTCAACCCCATTAGAGCCCAAATTGCTAAAACACTGGCAGACTCTGACCACACGAGTCTTCAGTTACGAATTAAAGCCGCTTTAAAAGGTAAACAACCAGAAAGTCTACTGCCTTTCATTGGTAATGAGCGCCTCAACCAGCCAAAAGGCATTAACTTTTCACTGGAAGACTATCTTGAATTAGTTGATGAAACGGGCAGAATTATTCGTGATGATAAACGAGGTGCTATTTCTTCAAGTGCTGTTAACATACTCACTCGATTGAATATTTCCAGCGATATCTGGATAAAAATCACTTCTGAATTTGGCAAGTTGTTTCATGGCCCTGTAGGGACGCTGCAAGAGCTTACTCGCTATTGTGAGCACCAGGGTAAACTACGACGGCACTTTGCTCACAGCTGTGAGTACTTAACTAGCTGATAATTAAAGTGCTTTACGTTTCACTCAGACCTACATCTTAGGTTTGACTTTTGTGCTGCATGAAATTCATAATTTTGAACAGAAATAGACTATTTACCTCCTGCTTAACAAAATTACCAGCAAACATTTAAAGTTTTCAGTCCTGATGCTGTGTTGAGGATTGAACATGCATGTCCAGCTAGGTATGTAATTGATTTATAATGGCTGGCTCTAATTTTATCCCCTAATTTTTCCTGATTTATAATGGCTGGCTCTAATTTTACTCGATTGAATATTTCCAGCGATATCTGGATAAAAATCACTTCTGAATTTGGCAAGTTGTTTCATGGCCCTGTAGGGACGCTGCAAGAGCTTACTCGCTATTGTGAGCACCAGGGTAAACTACGACGGCACTTTGCTCACAGCTGTGAGTACTTAACTAGCTGATAATTAAAGTGCTTTACGTTTCACTCAGACCTACATCTTAGGTTTGACTTTTGTGCTGCATGAAATTCATAATTTTGAACAGAAATAGACTATTTACCTCCTGCTTAACAAAATTACCAGCAAACATTTAAAGTTTTCAGTCCTGATGCTGTGTTGAGGATTGAACATGCATGTCCAGCTAGGTATGTAATTGATTTATAATGGCTGGCTCTAATTTTAGGCTCTAATTTTATGATGCAAAAGCTAAGAAACTTAAGTGGGGAGTGTGAGAGGACTATATGAATATTTCTATTGAGAAGTTAGATGGGCTTAGAGATCTGCAGCACTTATCAGAAGTGGTAGGTGAGTCGGTGGAAGATTTAGAACTGTTAGCCCAGGCCATGCCTAAGCTGTTTGAGGTTCTTATTCATGGAGCGGGAAATATTAAACGGTTAAAGGAGGCTATGGCGTCTAACGCTCACTTTTCAGCTGTTGTTGATCATATATCGAATGAGGTTGAAGTTGGTGGGAATGTGCCATCAACTAGGGAGTTTATTGGATTATTGGACGTTGATTCAAGACCAAAAACTGAATCTGTTTATAAGAAACTGGAAGCATGGGGATACCTTGAAGCTTTCCCCAAAAGTAAAACTGTTTTAGTTAAACAGTTTACTAAATAATAAGTAACTCTCACTATAGGGCAGGTGAATTAGATCGTTCATGCTTTTTGTACATGAACTCTCCTTCTGGGACTTATAGAATCGATAAAATGTGCTGGTTAGCAAGAAGGCCTATTGGAATTTATTCCAGTCATTGTGTAAAGCCTTATAACAGGCTAAATCGAAGAGATAGATAACTAGGTGCAAGTACGGCCGAGGACTTCGATTTCAGGGATGAAATCGCAGAGCGCCCATGGATGGGTTTACAGCGTACCGAGGAAGCACTTGCACATAAGCCCACTGCAGGTGATTTACAAAAAGAAGGCTATGGGCACCATAAAACTACCAAGTACCCATATCGCCAGATGAAACAAAGTTATATGATTAGATAGCCTGCTCAGTCAGGCTAATCGTTGGTTTCAGTAAGTAATTGATAACCATGAAGTATGGTTATCAATCAAGCTGGCTAATTACCACAACCCTGTAGGGTTACAATAAAATCGATGGATAAGCCTCATCGCTCAGGTGGCCAAATTATTGATGAACCAGGTGTCCGTTCTTAACCACATCAACACATGCCCCAACCCCATAGGTGTAAGACAGTTCTGCCGGTGTAGTTATATCCCACAGACAGAAATCTGCCTGCATACCGACTTCTAACACACCCACCTTATCTTCGATACCTAACGCCTTGGCGGCATTGCGCGTCATACCCGCAAGCGCTTCTTCCGGTGTGAGGCGGAACAGGGTACAACCCATGTTGAGCATCAAGAGGCTGGAGCAAAGTGGCGATGACCCAGGGTTATAGTCGCTGGCCAGCACCATAGGGACTTTATGTTTGCGTAGCAGCTCGATAGGTGGCATCTGAGTTTCACGCAGGAAGTAGAAGGCGCCGGGTAGCAAGGTGGCGCAGGTGCCGCTCTTACTGAGGGCGATAATGCCGTCTTCGTCCAGATACTCGATATGATCCACAGACTTGGCGCCTAGCTTGGCCGCCATGACTGAGCCACCTAAGTTTGATAGTTGCTCGGCGTGGAGCTTGATATCCAGGCCCGCTTTCTTGGCGGCGCTCAGCACCCGCTCGGTTTGTTCGACGCTGAAGGCGATATTTTCGCAGAAAACATCGGCGGCATCGGCCAATCCTGCTTCGATGACCGCAGGTAACATCTCATTGATGACCAGATCGACATAGCCCTCAACATCATCTTTATATTCAGGGGGGATGGCGTGTGCGCCGAGGAAGGTGGTCTTCACGTCTACGTGATGATGCTTGCCGAGTTCTCGAGCTACACGCAGTAACTTGAGTTCTGTTTCGGTATCCAGGCCGTAGCCAGATTTTATTTCGACCGTGGTGACTCCCTCTTTAGCTAAGGCGTTGAGGCGCTTGCGGCCTAGCTCGAATAACTCGGCCTCACTGGCTTCGCGGCAGGCTTTAACCGTCGAGATGATGCCGCCGCCGCTACGGGCAATCTCTTCATAGCTGGCCCCCTGGAGGCGGAGCTCAAATTCGTTGGCTCGGCTACCGGCAAATACTAGGTGAGTGTGGGCGTCGATTAGACCTGGGGTTATCCAGCCGCCCTTGCCTCTGTAAACCGGCGTTGACAGCACGTCAAACTCAGGCAGCTCAGAACGTGGGCCAACCCAGGCGATCTTGCCCCCCTTTACTGCAATGGCCGCATCGGTTATTGCTCCATAAGGCGCTGAAACAGAAGGAGACATAGTCGCTACATTGACGTCAATCCAGACCTGATCCCAAGACATATTTTTTCCTCACTTTTGCAGTGTTGTTATTTTTTAGAAATAAAGTTGTGATCCAACTTGTATTTACTTGTATATACAAGCTAGGATTATAGCGGTAAATTTCATCGTTTGAAAAGCGTTATCGGTCGAAGGCAAGTTTCTAGATTCTAGAGCCTAGGTACTAATATCGCAAAATTCAGATTTAAGGATAGGTATGGCGACGCCCAAGTTTGCAGCAATTAAGCAGTATATTTTAGCCCGCATCGAATCCGGTGAGTGGGAGGAGCATAGCCGTGTGCCTTCGGAGAACCAGATGGCTGAGCTGTTTGAATGCAGCCGTATGACGGCCCGCCGTGCATTGACTGAACTCACAGACGATGGCGTGCTCGAGCGATCTCAGGGATTAGGCACCTTTGTTGCCGAGCTCAAGTCCCAGTCTTCCATGATGGCAATTCGTAACATTGCCGATGAAATCAAAGACAGGGGCCATGGTTATAGCGTCAAGCTGCTTGAACTCACCGAAATTGAAGCCATAGCGCCTATTGCTATTGCCCTGGGGCTAGAGACCGGAAGTCCTGTTTACTATTCGATATTAGTGCATTGCGAGCAGGGTATCCCCCTGCAGCTTGAGGAGCGTTTCGTTAATCCTAAGCTGATCCCCGATTATCTGCTGCAGGATTTTTCAGTGCAGACACCCCACGAATACCTGTCTTTGGTGGCGCCGCTCACCGAGGCGAGACATACATTAGAGGCCGTGGTGGCCAATAAGCATAATCAACAACAGTTGCAGATTGAGGCGAGTGAGCCCTGTTTGCAGATCTTGCGTCGTACCTGGTCACGCAAAGGTGTGGTGAGTTACGCCAGATTAATTCACCCGGGCAGCAGGTTTAGATTAGGCGGTCATCTGACATTCTAAATCGATCTGCTGCGCATTTCGATTGGTGGATAGAGCAAGATTGATTAGTTGAATTAACGTGAAATGAAGATGTATATACAAGTAAAAATAAAACAACATCAAATATAACTAAAGCTACATAAGCAAAAAATAAATTGAACAGAGGTTTTCAAGATGGATAAGAGACACGACCCTAGTCGTCGCATAATCGCACCCCACGGCAGCAAGCTAAGTTGTAAGAGCTGGATGACAGAGGCAGCTATGCGCATGCTGATGAACAATCTGCATCCAGATGTTGCCGAGCGGCCTGAAGATCTCGTGGTCTACGGCGGTATTGGCCGAGCGGCCCGTGATTGGCAGAGCTATGACAAGATCATCGAAGTACTGCAACGTCTGGAAGAGGACGAGACCCTGATGGTGCAGTCTGGCAAGCCAGTTGGCGTGTTCAAGACACACAGCAATGCACCGCGCGTGATCATTGCTAACTCTAACCTGGTACCGCACTGGGCAAACTGGGAACATTTCAACGAGCTGGATAAGAAAGGCTTGGCCATGTACGGTCAGATGACGGCGGGTTCGTGGATCTATATCGGCTCTCAGGGCATAGTTCAAGGCACTTACGAGACGTTCGTCGCCATGGCTAAGCAGCACTTCGGTGGTTCTTCGGCGGGTAAGTGGATCTTGACCGGTGGCCTAGGTGGCATGGGCGGCGCTCAGCCGCTGGCTGGCACTATGGCGGGTTACTCGGTACTGACCTGTGAAGTCGACGAGACTCGCATCGATTTCCGTATGCGTACTAAATATGTGGATAAGAAAGCCACCTCTCTCGATGAGGCGCTAGCCATGATCGATGCGGCTAATGCGAGCGGTAAGCCAGTCTCGGTTGGTCTGCTTGGTAATGCGGCAGATGTGTTCGCCGAGCTGGTGGAGCGTGGTATTACCCCAGATGTGGTGACCGACCAAACCTCGGCACACGATCCATTAAACGGTTATTTGCCACAGGGCTGGACCCTAGAGCATGCGGCCGAGATGCGTAAGCAAGATGAAGCGGCTGTGGTTAAGGCGGCTAAGCAGTCTATGGCGGTTCAGGTTCGAGCCATGCTTGCCCTGCAGGCGGCGGGTGCAGCGACGACCGATTACGGTAACAACATACGTCAGATGGCATTCGAAGAAGGTGTCGAGAATGCATTCGACTTCCCGGGCTTCGTACCAGCCTATGTGCGTCCCTTGTTCTGTGAGGGCATAGGTCCTTTCCGCTGGGTGGCACTGTCCGGCGATCCAGAAGACATCTATAAGACAGATGCCAAGGTGAAGGAGCTGATCCCGGATAACCCGCAACTGCATAACTGGTTAGACATGGCGCGGGAACGTATCGCGTTTCAGGGGCTGCCAGCGCGTATTTGTTGGGTGGGTCTGAAGGATCGTGCCCGTCTGGCGCTTGCCTTCAACGAGATGGTTAAGACGGGTGAGCTATCAGCCCCCATCGTTATCGGCCGCGATCACCTAGATTCTGGTTCAGTAGCCAGCCCTAACCGTGAAACTGAATCTATGCTCGATGGTTCGGACGCTGTGTCTGATTGGCCCTTGATGAATGCGCTGTTGAACACGGCGAGTGGCGCGACCTGGGTCTCTTTGCATCACGGTGGTGGTGTGGGTATGGGCTTCAGCCAACACTCTGGTGTGGTTATCGTTGCCGATGGCAGTGATGATGCCGCCGCGCGTCTCGGACGCGTATTATGGAATGATCCTGCGACTGGCGTTATGCGCCATGCCGATGCCGGATATGATCTCGCTAAGAATTGCGCAAGAGAGCAGGGCCTGGATCTACCAATGCTAGACACTTGCCCGAAAAATACTGTTGAAGAAGGTAAATAGAAATGAGCCATTTAGTATTAACACCCGGAACCTTGACCCTGTCTCAAATTCGCGACATCAGTCGTGGCAAGATAAGCCTGGAGCTGGCACAGAGCGCCATTGCCGATATCAATACCAGTGCAGCCATTGTGCAGCAGATTTTAGATGAAGATCGCACCGTTTACGGTATCAACACAGGTTTTGGCCTCTTGGCTAATACCAAGATTGCCGCCGAAGACCTGCAGTTGCTGCAACGTTCTATCGTATTGTCACACGCCGCGGGTGTTGGCCAGTACATGCAGGACGCCACAGTGCGCCTGATGATGGTACTTAAGATTAACTCCCTGAGTCGTGGCTTCTCTGGCATTCGCCTCGAGGTGATCAACTTCCTTATCGCATTGGTTAACGCCGAAGTTTATCCATGTGTACCTGAGAAAGGTTCTGTGGGGGCATCGGGTGACTTGGCGCCACTATCACATATGAGCCTGTCGATACTGGGTGAAGGTGAGATGAGCCATAAAGGGCAGATCCTGACGGCTAAAGAAGGTCTGAAAATTGCGGGTCTGGAGCCAATCGAACTCGCCGCTAAAGAGGGTCTGGCTTTGCTTAACGGTACTCAGGCATCGACGGCTATGGCGCTGGAAGGATTATTTAATGCCGAAGACCTGTTCGCGGCCAGCTCAGTGATCGGTGCCATGAGCGTCGAAGCGGCTATGGGTAGCCGTAGCCCGTTCGATTCTCGCATTCATGCGGCTCGTGGCCAACTGGGTCAGATAGATTCTGCCGGTTTGTTCCGTCATCTGTTAGGTGAAGAGTCTGAGATCAGCTTAGATCATGTTAATTGTGAAAAGGTACAAGACCCTTACTCACTTCGTTGTCAGCCACAGGTGCTCGGTGCCTGTCTGGCTCAGATCCGTCATGCGGCGGGTGTGCTCGAAGTCGAAGCGAACGGCGTGACAGATAACCCGTTAGTATTCCAGGACACGGGTGATATCATCTCGGGTGGTAACTTCCACGCCGAGCCTGTTGCCATGGCGGCGGATAATCTGGCGCTTGCCCTGGCCGAGCTAGGTTCTATCGCCGAGCGTCGTATCGCCCTGCTTATCGACCCTAACTTGTCTAAGCTGCCGCCCTTCTTAGTGGAAAATGGCGGGGTTAACTCGGGCTTTATGATTGCCCAAGTGACGGCTGCGGCATTGGCCTCAGAGAACAAGACCTATGCCCACCCCGCATCGGTAGACAGCTTGCCCACATCGGCGAACCAGGAAGATCACGTCTCAATGGCGACCTTCGCGGCGCGTCGTCTGCGTTATATGTCTGAGAATACCCGTGGCGTACTGGCCATCGAATTGCTGGCTGCGGCCCAGGGGCTGGATTTCCGTGCACCGCTACAGCCTAGTGCCGCAGTGGCTAAGGCGAAAGCTGAAATACGTGAACTGGTTGCTTATTACGATAAGGACAGGTTCTTCGCCCCGGATATCCAAGCATCGATTGACCTGCTAATAACCGCGAGCTTTAACAGCTACTTACCAGCAGGTGTTTTACCCAGTTTCTAATTAAACTGGATAAAATTTTATTTTCAGCTAATTGCCTGATGCGAATTGTCATTGATTAACTACAGATACCAAAAGGGCCTTAGGGCCCTTTTTATTGCTTGTTTTTAGCGTTAATTTGTTTTGTTCTCT
>NZ_JABSSM010000012.1:0-29626 GCF_013214165.1 Shewanella sp.
CGCTATTGAACCGGAACTCCGGGGGCCTGCCATGCACCTGTGTTATACAGTGGCACGGTCGATAAGGCGTGCTTATGGCTACCTTGAGTCTCTTTGGTGGAATATGAAAGATACAGTAAGGTTTGGTTATCTGCATCATAGATGCGGCGCACTTTCAGCGACTTAAATAAGATACTCAAAGATTGCTTAAAGATGACTTCACCATTCTTACTCCTATCGATAGCCGCGATTTCTTGCGCCGATATCGGTCCAGTCTGACGACATGCGATGCTCATATCCGATGGATCGGCTAGACTCAGGTTTGCTTCTATACGGCTAATATGACAAGTGACCCCCGGGAGTTTTGGATCGTGTCGTGCATCTATGATCACATCTTTAGTGGTAAACATACCCAGACTCACCTTGGCGACATCATCGCCGCCACAAGCTGTTAGGCCCAACAAGATAAATCCTGCGGCGACGCATTTTCCAGACATTTTTATCAACGAAGTGCCGAACTGATTGCCAATTTTCATTTTTTTTCCTCTTTAAATACTCTCTGTGCCCAGCGAGTTAAGCCCGCCGTGACACTGCCGAAATGGTCGCCGACAACAACCGGAATATGGGGATATAAACTGGCTATTTTATCGTAAATAGCCGGACTTCTGGCTGTACCGCCAGTCACATAAATAACATCCGGCAACACACCAGCCACATCAAGTGCTTGTTGCATCAAGGCCTGTATTTTAGCGCTGGGGACGGCAATGGCCTCACTAAATAATTCTCGACTCACCTCGGCGTTAAGCTGCGGGCAGATATAATCTAATTTAGAGGTGACCGAGTCTGCATCTGTTAAGCCTATCTTAGCCTGCTCGGCACTGCGGACGATACGGTATCCTAACTGCTCTTGCTGAACCTTGAGTAACCTTTTAAGTAACTCAGGTTGCTCGGCATCATGGATCAAGTCTTCAATCAATTTACGAGAACTCAGTGAAACGAAATCTCGTTGCGCACTGATATCATTGACTGCAACGGCATTCCAAAATGGCTTGCTCGGCACAGGCAAGCCGTTAATCATGTGACAACCTAAACCAAGGTGGCTCATAAACGCTTTCATCGACAAGGCAATATCCAAATCATTGCCGCCCACTCGTTGCCCGCTGTGGCCCAAGAAGTCTTGACTACGTTGGCTCAAATTAATATGTGATGGTCCCATTCTCACCACAGAGCAATCTGTGGTGCCGCCGCCAACATCGACCACCAGCACAACTTTGTCTTCAGTCAGACTCGCCTCATAATCCATGCCTGCTGCCAGGGGTTCAAACAGAAAGTCGACATCGGTAAATCCGGCTCTTTTTGCCGCTAATCTCAATATAGACTCGGCCTGTCGATTGCTTTCCTCGCCACCTATGGCTTGAAAATTAACCGGCCTGCCAATAACCGCATGGGTTATTACCCCTTTATTATTGAGCCCGGTATCAGACTCGGCAACCGACTTTACATGTAGCATCATCATGGTGACGATATCTTCAAACAAGGCGATTTGATCATTTCTGAGTCCACTGGCACCCAAAAAAGATTTTGGCGAACGGACATAGAATCCCTCTTCGGGCATATCTAAGTAAGCCTTGACGGCTTGTTCGCCGACAAAAACTGCTTGTTCATCACTATCGAGATCTAATTCACGACGTGCTTGTTGTGCGCGGCTAAGTTGAGCACCTCGTAAACTAGCGAAGTCGGCTCTTAAATGATGCGGCATCTGTTGATACACAGCCTCGGCAATCAGCTCCCTGTCGAGGGCATAAAGCGTCGAGGTCAGATATTTGGAATCTGCCGACAAGGGTAATAATCGTACTTCGCTCTCATCCATGACGCCTATGGCACAATTGGCACTGCCATAATCAAAACCAACAAACATTCACTCGCCCCAAAAATTTAAATGATCGATTAATCAGGAAAAATTAACCGATAAAGATAAAAAGCCGTGAAAAATACCATAGATTGTGAGGAGTAAAAAGCGGAATTATCTCTATAGACACGTTTACTGACACCAGTGTACTGCTTAACCTTTGATTTAAGCAAAAATCAACCTCAGAATATTCATCCACAACGCGTCTAGAAGTGGCTGAGGTAACGCTTGTCATAGCAGTTATCATAATCGCCAAACTTAGGTGTACCAATAGGCTCACCGATAAGATCGGCCAGTAGCGTCCCCGAGAGTAAGGGCGTATATTGCAGGTGATTAATCTTAATCAGGTGACAATGATCGCCGGCTTCGATATAGACCATGTCTTCATCGATTAAGCGTTTATCCAACATCATCTTGATGCCATATGCCTCGGCTAACCCTGGAATAGCGCCTTTAGCACAGTCATGAAATAATGCCTGTAGATCTTGCTCATCGGCTAATTGGTATACTTCCCCCATCACTTCACTCACCTTCAATACCGATAACCTGTGTCCCGATCCGATACCGGCCAACAGGTGATCACCCTCGCCATTGACCAGCAAGACGGCTTTGATGACCTGAGCACTGGGGAGGTGGGCCGATGCAGAAGAGTCCAAGGAAGAGAGCGTCTTACGATGTTTGACGATGGAATAGTCGACCCTATGATGATTAAGAAATGATGCCAGAGTGATCGCGATACCCATATATCCCCCCTTGAGCGAGTAAAATAGAAGATAAATCCGTTCTTTTAGTATAGTTAAGTCATCATCAATTCACTCAAACCAATTTCATTAAGCAGACACGAATTATTTTGGCTAGACTTTACAATAATGGCTGTGAAGTTCTCCTATGATGATTCGCTTTCGAACGATAACGGACCCTTTCCATGCAATGTTCTCTATTGCATTGTTTCTTCTTTTATTTTTTACACCTTCAAGCCTCGCCAGCAGCGAGGCGTCATCACAGACACAAACCGGCACCGCAACCGAAATTCCGGTACTCACCATCAAGGGGGCTATAGGTCCAGCCATTAGCGATTACTTAACCACTGAGATGGCCATCGCCAATCAGGCTGGTGCGCCTCTGGTAGTCATCATCATAGATACTCCGGGAGGCTTAGTCTCCAGTCTGCGAGACATCAATCAGGCCATACTCAACTCACAAGTGCCCATCGCCTGCCTGGTTCATCCCGCAGGCGCCAGAGCCGCCAGCGCGGGGACCTATATCTTGTACGCTTGTCATATTGCAGCCATGGCACAGGCAACGACCCTAGGCGCGGCAACTCCCGTCAGTATTGGGGGCTCTCCCAAAGCCCCTCAAGACAAGGACGATAATAAGACAAGTTCGCCCTCTGCCATGGAAAAGAAGATCCTCAATGACTCCATCGCCTATATTCGCTCTCTCGCCCAGTTACGTGGCCGCAACGAAGAGTGGGCCGAGCTGGCCGTCAAAGAGGCCGCCACCTTAACCGCACAAGAAGCGTTAGAGAAAAATGTCATCACGCTTATCGCTAACTCTACAGCAGACTTAATCAAGCAACTCGATGGATGGGAGGTGAGCATCAATCAGCAGCCTCATATACTTGAACTCTCACAGGCCAAATTGACGCCAATAAAGCCGGACTGGCGTAATCAATTTATAGCGACTATCACCAATCCTAATATCGCCTACATACTCATGTTAATTGGTGTCTACGGCCTGATTCTGGAGTTTTACAGTCCAGGCATAGGCGTGGCTGGCGTCACAGGTGCTATCGCTCTGGTTATTGCCATGTACGCCTTTCAGATGTTACCGGTTAACTTCGCCGGACTCCTCTTGTTGCTGCTCGGCATCGGCTTGATGATAGCCGAAGCCATGATGCCCAGCTTCGGCATCTTCGGCATAGGTGGCGTTATCGCGTTTGCACTGGGCTCTGTGTTCCTAATCGATACCAAGAATAGCCAATTTCAGGTTTCCTTGCCCGTTATCGCCGCGGTCACTTTGGTGAGCGCGGCATTTATGATCTTCTGCCTGGGGTACCTGTGGCGCTCACGGCATAACAAAATTGTCAGCGGCCACGAAGCCATCGTAGGGGCCGAAGCCAAGGTATTGGAAGATTTTATCGAGCATGGATTTGTATTGCTCGGCGGTGAACGTTGGGCAGCCATATCTGCTACTCCCCTACAAAAAGATCAGCTGGTCGAAGTCGCGCAGGTCGACGACTTGACCTTAATTCTGGGTCAAGCCATCGACAAAAAAGCTAACCCTAACACAGGCCCTGATACAAACATCGAAGCAGAAGGAGAAAAATAATGGATCCCATCTTGCCCAGCGGCGTCATGTTTAGCCTAGCCGTACTCTTGCTGATATTTGCAATAATACTCAGTGCCTTTCGAATTCTAAGGGAATATGAACGCGGGGTTATCTTCCTGCTCGGACGATTCTATCGGGTCAAGGGCCCAGGCCTAATCATAGTCATTCCAATCATCCAACAGATGGTCAGGGTCGATCTGCGGACCATAGTGATGGATGTCCCCACCCAAGATGTGATCAGCAGAGATAATGTCTCTGTTAGAGTCAACGCCGTGATCTATTTTCGAGTGCTGGACTCTCAAAAAGCCATCATCAATGTTGAAGACTATCTGCAAGCTACGTCTCAACTGGCTCAAACTACGCTGCGATCGGTACTTGGACAACACGAACTCGATGAGATGTTAGCCAATAGAGAGATGCTCAATACCGACATTCAGAGCATTCTAGACTCACGTACCGATGGTTGGGGGATCAAGGTGTCTAATGTTGAGATAAAGCATGTCGATCTTAATGAAACCATGGTCAGGGCCATAGCCAAGCAGGCGGAGGCCGAGCGTACACGACGCGCTAAGGTGATTCATGCCTCTGGTGAGTTGGAAGCCTCGGCCAAACTAGTTGAAGCTGCTGCTAAACTGGCACAAGAGCCCAACGCCATCTTACTCAGGTACCTACAAACACTGACTGAGATAGCCAGCGAAAAAAATTCAACCATACTGTTTCCCCTGCCCATGGAGCTATTGCAGGGAGTACTGAACAAAAATACCACAGAGGTTAAAAAGAAAACCGATAAGAGCAGTGATTGATAATACCTATTGGTAAGATACCTCTTGGTTTAACAAAAAATCACCAATAAAAAAGCCGTCTAAGACGGCTTTTTTATTGGTATATACAGAGGTGTTAACCGATTTATTTTTTATTCAGTTCCAGCTGAGCTTGCTTCAAGCTCTCTTTCTCACTGCGGCGAGACTGGATAACGGCTTTTACATCACTGCCAATATGGGCTTCACCGCGCTTTTCGGCGAGCTGCATCTGACGCTCACGTTCTTCGAAACGCTGACGCTGCTTATCGGATATGGTGTCGATACAGTGAGGACAACTCACTCCTTGAACATAAGCCTCACTGGCTTTCTCACTGGCTGTAATTGGCATGCGACAGGCATTACACTGGTCGTACTGACCTTTCTCTAAGTCATGATTAACCGCGACTCGATTATCGAACACGAAGCACTCGCCTTGCCACAGACTCTCTTCTTGCTTAACTTCTTCTAAGTATTTAAGCACACCGCCTTCGAGGTGATATACCTCATCGAAGCCTTGCTCCTTGAGGTAAGCCGTCGACTTCTCACAACGGATCCCGCCGGTACAGAACATGGCGACCTTCTTATGTTTGGCTGGGTCTAAGTTTTCTTTTACGTAGGCGGGAAATTCTCTGAATGTATTGGTCTTAGGACTGACGGCATTCTTGAAGGTACCAATCTGCACCTCATACTCGTTGCGGGTGTCGACTAAGATGACGTCGGGATCTGAGATTAACTTGTTCCAGTCTTGAGGCTTCACATAAGTGCCAACCACTTTGAGGGGATCTATGCCCTCGACTCCCATGGTCACGATCTCTTTCTTTAATTTTACCTTAGTGCGGTAAAACGGCATCTCGGCATCGAAAGATAGCTTATGCACGATATTGTCTAAGCCCGGCTGAGTATTCAACCAATTGAGCAGATTATCGATAGCGTCTTGGCAACCGGCAACGGTACCATTGATGCCTTCACTGGCGAGTAACAAGGTGCCCTTGATACCTGAATCAATCATGACGTCCAGCAAAGGCTGCTGAATAGATTCAAAATGTGGCAGAGAAACAAACTTATATAGGGCACAAACGACAACTTGGGACATATCAACCTCAATGCTGGCAGGAGCTTAATCTCCAGCGCATCTTAAAAAAAAGTAACAACCCGACCCACATTTGAGCCAGGTAACAAAATCGCGACGAATTTTACCTGAGTCACACTGCAATAAACAGGTAAAAAGCCAGCTTATTCATAAAATGATAATTTTCGTCCACTCACCCCCTTTTTATTCGTTGTCATTTATCGTTAGTCGGTTAAGAATAACGGCCATAATCATGTATAAATGAAATAACACCTATGTCTTTAGCCACCCTCTATTCTTTCAGACGATGCCCTTATGCGATGCGCGCCCGTTTAGGTATTTTACTTGCGGGAACTTCTGTCTCTTTACGTGAAATACTGCTTAAACATAAGCCCGAACCCATGTTAGCGGCTTCACCTAAAGGCACGGTTCCCGTGCTTATCTTACCAGATGGCAATATCATAGATGAGAGCCTGGACATCATGCGCTGGGCCCTAGAACAGAACGATCCTCACAACCTGTTACTTACCGGTGACTCGCAACGACAAGAGCAGGCTAAGGTATTGATCAACAGCAATGACAATGAGTTCAAATCTTGGTTAGATAAGTATAAATATGCCGACAGACACCCTGAGCAGAGTGAAATTTTTTACCGCACAGAAGGCGAAACGTTTATCGCTCGGCTCGAACACTTATTAGGCCAACATCGGCAGCTGTTAAGTGATGCTGCCTGTATCGCCGATTTTGCCATCTTGCCTTTTATTCGCCAATTTGCCGGGGTAGACAGCACCTGGTTCAATCAAGCTCCCTACCCAAACGTACAACATTGGTTAGCCGATCACCTTGAGAGCCCAATATTTGCCAATATCATGCACAAATATCCAACCTGGCTCGACAGCAATGAAGAATTCATCTTCGGCGACCAATACCACAAGTGATGAAAAAGTAAAAAGTAAAAAGTAAAAAACAAATATAACAGGGAGATACACATGACCGGCTGGTTACAGCTCAAGTCACCAGTCAAGGGCCATCATGTGGTGACCTCTTTGGCATCCAGTGGCATCTTGATCCGCAACGGCGACGATTTTGACAATCACGATAACTACATTCGACTGAGTATTGGCGGAGCCTCTAGCAACGCCGAATTTGAAGCCTCCTTAGTCGAGATTGAATCTTGTATCTTAAATTTGACTCAAAATGCCTACTCTGTCATGTGAATACGCCTAGCCACAACAAAAAGAGAGTCTGGATAGACACACAGCCTAGCTCGTATTGAGTGACAAAACTCTATGCTTAAAATAAACTTAAATCTAGCCTAGCCATGGCTAACCTCAGTGATAAGTCGTACAATGTCGCGTCTCTTTAGGGTCAGGGGAGACCCAGTTACCACATCGAGAGTATCTAGCTGGAACCAGGCAATAACCTTCTGTTCACTGAGCTGTTTCGGCGCAGGTTTTCGTACATGTTGCACGCTTCTTTAATTCTCGAACGTTACATTCACGGTACTTATTCATCGCAACCTAGTCCCAGTGTTCATCGCTAGGACTCGCATCGCAGTCATATATAAATGACTCTTTTTTAAGCGCAGCATGAGTCACTCTATTTCGTAGACTAAATTTAGTCATCTGACTCGACAGTCATCCTATGTGCCTTATATTAGGGCTCATTCTCACTTAATAAAGAGGTATTAGTGAAAACGGCATCCAATCAAACAAGCCCGACAACAAATCCGGCAGCCAATTTAAGCCTTGTCTTCTTGATCCCCATGTTGTCAGCGATAATCGCTATCACACCTTTAGCTATCGATCTTTATCTGCCTGCCATGGCGACAATTGCCGCGAGTTTTCATACCGATATCACCATGGTGCAGCAATCACTCAGTATCTATTTAGCAGGATACGCATTAGGCATGCTGTGTTTTGGCCCTCTGGCCGATCGCGTTGGCCGACGGCCCTTGGTCATTGTAGGCCTCACAGGCTTTGCCGTAATGAGTTTCTTATTAGCCTTTGTCACCAGTATAGAGTCATTTTTAGCCCTCAGATTCGGTCAGGCCTTTATCGGCGCTGCCGCGACTGTCGTCGTGCCGGGTTATATCAAAGAAGTCTATGGTAAAAATACGGCTAAAGGCATGTCTTATGTCAGTCTTATCATGATGTTGGCTCCATTAATAGCCCCTAGCATAGGCAGCTTGATTTTAGAGTTTGGTGAATGGCATCTTATCTTTTTCATCTTAGGTTTCTACGCCGTGATCATGTTGATACTGGTGTTTTGGAAGTTGAAAATGCCCAGCGATACAGATTTAACTCAACGTACCCAAAAATCTTTCTTCGGCGCCTACGCGGTAGTCTTTACTAAACCGGGAGTTAAACTTCACATCGCCAGTGGCGTGCTGACTTCCTTCGCATTCTTCTGTTACCTGACGGCGTCGCCATTTGTCTATATGGAGGTCTTCGGCTTAGATAAATCACTGTTTGCCATCTTGTTTAGCACCAATGTCGGCGCTCTGATGCTAGCCAATATCGTCAATAGCCGCATTGTCGTTCGTTATGGTTCACGCAGGATGCTCAAGGTGGCCACCTTGCTGGCTATCATCGCCGGAACAGTCCTGTTCGCGGTGAATTGGCTGGGAATGAGTTATCACTTTACCGTGCTCGCTCTGCTACCATTTATGGCATGTCTCGGGGTGATGTCGGTCAATGCCGATGCCATCGTCTTAATGCAGTTCCAACAAGAGACGGGGACAGCCACCGCAGTTGTCGGCACCTTGAGGTTTGGTTTCGGCGCGGTAGCCGGCCCTCTATTAGCCCTGTTTTACACCGGCACGGCTGTGCCTTTCTCCGCCTTAATGCTTAGTGCAGTCATCTTGGTCGCTATTTGTCAGTTCTTTGCTCACCGCCGCCAGAGCGATTTAACAGGTGTGACTTAACCTGGGTACTAATGTAGAAAAATGCCCTTTTATGCTTAAATTCGACATAAGGGGCCATTTTTAACATTTATCTGTATGCAAGCTCCTGAAATACCTGAAAAATCTATCAATTTTATCTACACATAAATACGCCACACCCATTTAATAAAATCAATACTGTGAAGATTCTCTGAATACACTCACTAAAAATTCACTCTTTTATCATTATCTGCATCATTAATCGTATTTTTTCTCATTTTTGGCTCTTTTTTGCATAAAACACTTGAATAGATCTGATTTTTTTATATGATGAAATTCTGTTAATTTTAACCAGGTGTCGCGCCTTACAGGGTGAAATCAACTTTAAACCAAAAGTTATTCGACATTTCGAGAGTAAGGATCACCGTCCACACTCATTTAATTCAAGCGATTACCGTCGCTGTTGCAAGATACTGCACACCGTAGCGGTAACTTATGAGGCTTTACAAATGGAGAAGTTATCCGGCGCCAGCATGGTCGTTCAATCTCTGATCGACGAAGGCGTAAAACATATATTTGGCTATCCCGGCGGATCTGTACTGGATATCTATGATGCCCTGCACGAAAAATCAAAAATTGAGCATATTCTTGTCCGTCACGAGCAAGCTGCGGTGCATATGGCCGATGGTTACGCTCGTTCAACTGGCGAAGTCGGCGTAGTACTGGTGACATCAGGTCCCGGTGCAACCAACACCATCACAGGGATCGCCACCGCCTATACAGATTCAATCCCCTTGGTGATCATATCGGGTCAGGTTCCCAGTAACTTGATAGGTAACGACGCATTCCAAGAGTGCGACATGATCGGCATCTCCCGCCCTGTGGTTAAACACAGCTTCCTAGTGACCGATGCCAAAGATATACCGACCATCATCAAGAAGGCCTTTTTTATTGCTGCTAGTGGTCGCCCAGGCCCAGTTGTCGTCGATGTGCCTAAAGACTGTATGAATCCTGAGATCTTGTTTGATTATGAATATCCTAAAAAAATCAGCATGCGTTCCTATAACCCGACGACTTCGGGTCATAAGGGCCAGATCCGTCGCGGTTTACAAGCGCTGCTAAACGCGAAGAAGCCTGTACTCTATGTCGGCGGCGGCGCCATCATCTCAGAGTGTGATCCGCAAATTCTAGCACTGTCAGAAAAACTCAATATACCCGTAGTCAGTACCCTGATGGGGCTTGGCGCCTTCCCGGCCAGCCACGATAACAGCTTGGGTATGCTAGGCATGCATGGCTGTTATGAAGCCAATATGGCGATGCACAATACCGATCTCATCTTCGGTATCGGCGTCAGGTTCGATGACCGCACCACCAACAATGTCGAAAAATATTGCCCTAACGCCACCATCTTACATATAGATATCGATCCTTCTTCTATCTCTAAGACAATAAGAGTCGATATCCCCATCGTAGGTTCGGCCGATAGCATACTCGATGAGATGTTGGCGCAACTCGCGAGCAGTGGTGATACCAATGCCGATGCAGCCAGCATCGATTCTTGGTGGAGCGAGATAAATCACTGGCGTTCGCGCAAGAGTCTGGCCTATGAAACCAGCTCAGATAAGATCAAACCCCAGCAGGTGATCGAAACACTGCACAAGCTCACCAATGGCGATGCTTATGTGGCATCGGACGTGGGTCAACACCAGATGTTTGCCGCGCTCTATTACCCATTTGACAAGCCACGTCGATGGATAAACTCCGGCGGACTAGGCACCATGGGCTTTGGACTTCCCGCCGCCATGGGCGTTAAATTCGCCCATCCCGATGCGACCGTGCTGTGCGTCACAGGTGACGGTTCCATCCAGATGAATATTCAAGAGCTGTCGACGGCGCTGCAATACGATATTCCGGTCAAAATCATCAACCTGAACAACCGCTTCCTCGGCATGGTGAAACAGTGGCAAGATATGATCTATTCCGGTCGTCACTCACATTCCTATATGGATTCGGTGCCCGACTTTGCCAAAATTGCGGAAGCTTATGGCCATGTTGGCATCAGCATCAGCGATCCGGCTGAGCTCGAATCTGGCCTGAAAAAAGCCCTGGCGATGACTGACAAGCTAGTATTTGTCGACATACATATCGATCAGGCAGAGCATGTATATCCCATGTTGATCCGCGGCGGCGCGATGAACGAGATGTGGCTCAGCAAAACGGAGAAAAGCTAATGCGTCGTATTATATCGGTATTACTGGAAAACCAACCAGGCGCCCTGTCTCGCGTCGTCGGTCTCTTCTCTCAACGCGGCTACAACATCGAGAGCTTAACCGTCGCGCCCACCGATGATATCACCCTGTCTCGCCTTAACATCTGCGTGGTAGCCGATGAAGCCGTTCTGGAGCAGATAGAGAAGCAATTACATAAACTTATCGATGTCCTCAAGGTCTCCAATGTGACCGAGTCTGATCATATTGAGCGTGAAATTGCCTTGATCAAGGTAAAAGCCAAAGGCAATATTCGTGATGAAATAAAGCGTATTACTGATATTTTTCGCGGTCAAATAGTCGATATCACCGCCGAACTTTATACCGTTCAGCTAACTGGTACCTCAGACAAACTCGATGCCTTTATCGGCACAGTGAGTGAAGTGACCAAGGTGGTCGAAGTGTCGCGCTCCGGTGTGGTTGGATTGTCGCGCGGTGAGAAGGCAATGCGAGCTTAATCATACCGATTGGTATCAGAGACCGTTATAGAGGTTATTTAACCGCTAAACACTAAAAAGGGAGCATCGGCTCCCTTTTCTTATGGTGCTAGTGTCGAGGGATAAACGAGTTCTGAGTCCAGGCAGTTGATCAATAAACTCGATTAGCCCTGTTGCTCACCTTGTGTTACACCAATTTGAGCCAGTTATTCGGCATCAAGTACCCGTGACGCACCGATCTCAATTTTTCTCGGCTTCAGGGCTTCGGGGATCTCTCGTTGCAAGTCGATATCGAGCAAGCCGTTCTCAAGTTCAGCTCCAATTACAGTGACATAATCCGCCAACTGAAAAGTACGCTCGAAGCCACGTTCGGCAATTCCTTGATAGAGATATTTTCGACTCTTATCTTCACCAGCCTTAATTCCCTTGACGATTAACTTCTCGCCTTCGCTGGTAATATCGAGTTCGTCCATGCAAAAACCGGCAACGGCCATGGTGATACGATAACGATTTTCGTCAAGCAGCTCAATATTATAGGGAGGGTAACCTGAATTGCCTTTATTGGAAGCCGCATGCTCTGCAAGCTGGGCTAGACGATCGAAACCAATGGCACTGCGGTATAGGGGAGCGAGATCATAATTACGCATAGTTATATCCTTGTCTTAAGCAATATAGTTAATTTACGTTGGCCGACTCGACTGCTGCTGCAGTACTTGTCGCACCGGTTATTTACTAATTGTTAACTCGATTGACCCCGAAGGCATCACGATTTGAGTTAACGATGGAACCTCATCGAGCGTTCCATATTCAATATATGTAGGCGTATTTTTAGTTTTCAAGGGACATTTTACATTTATTTAAATATATTTTTATTTTGAACAGTCTTCGACAGTAAGCATAAATACAAACAAAAAAGCAGCCCGAGGGCTGCTATGTAAAGAAGTGAACGACTAAACTAGCGCTGACAAGCCAAAGTGCTATTACTGTTCAAAAACAGGATATCACTGGCTACTGGAGCGAAATCAGCAACCAATATATCACCAATGTCTTTGATGAAGGTGTACATAACCTCAGCATCAACATAACCCGTCATAACAGGAGTCAGCACTGGGTAGCCATCGCCGCCTGCCGCATTGAAGCTAGGAACGGTGAAGCTGTAAGTTGCGTCAGCATCATAGCCCTTGCCATTGATGTCGTTGATTGCAACTGTTTTAGCTTCACAATCAACATCCATCTTAATCCCTACAAGCTGAGGGTATGCGCCATTACCATCTACACCTATATCTACTGTAGCGACTGTATTTAAGTACTCAGTGATTTCCGCGCCAGTCATTGTGCTCTTGGTTATTGAGTTGCCAAATGGCTGCACAGTCAAAACATCCTTGTATGTGATTTCACCGGCTTCGATAGAATCACGTACACCACCTGAGTTCATGACCGCAAAGTCAGCATCGACTTTAGTACGCTGAGCTTCAGCAATTAGATGACCCATATTCGTCTGTTGTGTACGAACAACACCACGGTCTCCCTCAAGTTTACCATCGGTAGTACCGATAACTTCAAGAAGCTCTTCCTGACCGACATTTTGGTACTGCTGCATGATTTCAAGCACGGTAGCATCAGGGGTGATTTCTTC
Source organism: Shewanella sp. (assembly GCF_013214165.1). Lineage (GTDB taxonomy): Bacteria > Pseudomonadota > Gammaproteobacteria > Enterobacterales > Shewanellaceae > Shewanella. The sequence continues at coordinate 13,313 of NZ_JABSSM010000012.1, forward strand.
GCCAATGAACTGACGAACGCCATCAGCATCTTTAGCTTTAAGGTTAACAGGGATCAACTTGTAGCTGGCTAGATGTAGCTCATCATTGAAGTATTCAAAATTGGCTTGGCCAACATACTTACCCCACTCGTGAGCCTGCATGATGAACGTGCCGTTCTGCACATCTGGCTTACATTCGCCACCAGGTGTGAACTCAGGATCGTATGCATCGCCTTCCATACACACTGGGTTCTGCGAGTGTCCACCGATCACAGCAGCTAAGTCTCCTGCAGTCATTGCACGAGCCAGAGCAACATCACCAGGCGCGTTGCCGCCGTTGGCGCCATCTGCATAATGACCCATGTGAGTAGTAGCGAAGATCAGATCAGCCGCATCGGCATCTTTAATGTCTTGAATAACTTTCTTAAGTTCTTCTTGGGGGTCGGTAAATTCTAGACCTTTGATGAATTCAGGGTTACCAATTTTGGCGGTATCTTCAGTCGTCAGACCGACAACGGCAATACGAAGACCGTTAACATCGAATACCTTGTAAGCATCGAAATAGCGAGCACCAGTAACCTTGTTATAGATGTTAGCCGCTAACATAGGGAAGTTAGCCAGTTCACGCTGCATATCAACCACTGACAATGGATTATCAAACTCGTGGTTACCCACTGCCATAGCATCGTAACCAATCAGGTTCATACCGACGAAATCCGGACGCGCATCTTGCAAGTCTGACTCGGGGACACCCGTGTTGATATCACCACCAGAAAGTAAGATGGTTTCGCCACCGTTTGACTCAACTTCGCTGCGGATCTGATCGATCAGCGTCTTACGCGCCGCCATGCCATACTCGCCGTATTTGTTTTCAAAGAAACGGCCATGGTTATCATTAGTGTGAAGTACGGTGAAAATTGTACAAGCTTCGCCTGCTTCAGCACATGTTGCCGGCAGAGCAACCTCTTTGTTGTCATCATTATCACTGCCACAGCCGGCTAATGCCGCCAGTACTGCAGTCGCAACTAAACCTTTAATTAGCTTATTTGTCATTACTCTCAACCCCATTTTTTATTAGATATTTACTTGTTACCATCATTTTTACCATGTGAGACTCTGTGGACTCGCTGGCAACATAATAGCAAAGAACATTTGGACAATGTGTCACTTTAATGAATTTATGTGACATTAATGTTCTAAAATACAGTGGTTTACTTCAAAAACTGTTCGCAAATAAGAACAAGCGACAACCAAGGTTGAGGCAATTATTATTAACATATTATTCAGATAAGCAGCGAAAGATTCTCAGCCATACTTTTCAACTAGTTAGCTAACCTAGATAAAATAACCAAGCAAACAAGAAGCAAGAACAGTGGTAACACGCAACCATGTTATATTTTAAAAATAAATATGTGTATTGACATCAATGTCGCCGCTAAAATCGTTAACGATGAGGTTTTTCGTGCGCGAAATGGGAAAAACTCATTCTAAACAGCGAGTAATGACAATTGTTAAATTACGCTTTAATAATTTAACAATGAAGCACAGAGCTTAGGGGACATACAAGTAGCGCACTAGACACAAAAAGCAGCCATTAGGCTGCTCTGGATTTAGTGGTTTGGAAGTGGTTTATTTAACTCAGCGAGTAACGTCTACATCGCCTCGGTCAAATGCTGAGAGCCCATCATCAGCAAGCGCATATATGGCAAGCTTAATACTTGGATAGCTCTCAAAGTATTCAGCTAGATCAATCTGCTGGCGAGCCATTTGCCTATATCTTGCAGTTGCTGCGGTAACACACTGTGTCCCATGGCATAGGTTTTCCATTCGGTTTGATAATCGGCTTGATTCAATAGATCGTTGGCCATCTTGCCCGCCGTGAATGGCACCACATCATCTTGCTCGCCATGGTGCTGCAGTATGCTCGTCTGTTTATTGGCGGCGCTCAGTTGAGTCGGTAATGCATCGGCCGTGGGTAAGTAGCAAGACAGCGCCATTATGCCGGCTAACGTTTGTGGATATCTTAGTCCACTAAACAGGCTAATCACACCACCTTGGCTAAAACCTGCCAGTACGATTTTATCTGCGGGTATTCCGGCATCAATCTGCTCCTGTATCAGTGCAATAACTAGTTGCTCCGAGTCCAGCACCCCAGGCATATCGGCACGGTTATGCAGATCCATGCTCTTAATGTCATACCAGCTACGCATCACATAACCTTGGTTAATGGTCACCGCCTGCTCGGGAGCATGGGGGAAGATAAAACGAATACTGTGATCATCCGGCAGACCCAGTACCGGTACTACAGGGGCAAAACCGGCGCCGGAATCACCTAAGCCGTGTAACCAGATCACACATGCCGTTGCGCTGCTGTTTGGCTCTATGGTTATTCGCTCTAATGCTGCTACTGACATCTATTTCCCTTTATTTTTAATGAAATTTAATCGCCGATATCATATCAGGATCACCATAAGCTAAGCTACTTGGTATGTAAACCAAGAAAACATTCGATTAAATTGGACGTTAACTGCCAAATTATCGCCTTTTAATCCATTTAAATCGGCGCTAAATTGGATCAAAGACATTCATAATGCAAAAACAGTGTAGAGGATTAGCATGGGCTTACTTCAAGATGGAAAATGGGTCGACCAATGGTACTCGACCAAAGAGAATGGCGGTAAATTTGTCCGTGAAGACGCACGTTTCAGAAATTGGATCCTTGCCGATGAACAAACTCAGTCTGGTACGCCTGACACACAGAGCTTCAAGGCAGAAGCGAGCAGGTATCATCTGTACGTCTCCCTAGCCTGCCCTTGGGCGCACAGGACATTAATTTTTCGTGAGCTTAAGTCATTGCACAGTATCATAGATGTCACCGTCGTCGAGCCTCACATGTTGCACCATGGCTGGGAATTTGCCGGCTCCAGCCAAAGCCAAGATGCTGTCCATATAACAGGTGCCGATGAAGACGCACTCAATAATAAGGCGTTCCTGTATCAGATATACCAGCTGGCTGCGCCCGACTACAGCGGACGCGTCACAGTGCCTGTGCTATGGGATAAACAAACCAACACCATAGTCAGTAATGAGTCTGCTGACATTATTCGTATGTTTAACTCAGCCTTCAATCACCTGACCGGTAACCAGTTAGACTTTTATCCTCCAGCCCTACGTGAAGAGATTGATACGCTCAATGAATATATCTATTCAAGTATAAACAATGGTGTCTATCGAGCGGGGTTCGCCACTTCCCAAGCCGCCTACGGTGAAGCCTTTAATGAGATTTTCACCGCATTAGATAAGCTGGAGTCGACACTAACCCAGCAGCGCTACCTCACGGGTAGCAAGATAACAGAAGCCGATTGGAGGCTGTTCACCACCTTGATTCGTTTCGACGCCGTTTATGTCGGCCACTTCAAGACTAACAAGCGACGTATCCAAGACTACCGAGCGATATCAGGCTATCTCAGAGACCTGTATCAGGTCGAAGGCATCGCAGACACGGTTAATTTTGAACACATTAAGCAGCACTATTACTTTAGCCATGCCAATATCAATCCAAGCCAAATTGTCCCCGATGGCCCAGAGCTGGATTATTTAGCGCCCCACAACAGAGAAGGCTTATAACCTCAATCGGTATTAAAGTTGAAGCGTCTTCTAGACGCCTAACTCTTCTCGAATCGCCGCGATTTGCGCTAGGGAGTCTAATTTTAGGCTCCACCTTACGGCTCCAGCGTCGGCATGCATGATGAGTGCATCATCGATGAATTTAATATCTTCAACCATGGCATACATAGTAATGCCAGACGTAGTGAATCGAACCTGTACCTCAAACGGAGACAAGATCACTTTCCCCTGAGAAAAATCGATAACCATATGCTTGCTAACTATTCCTAATCTTAGTTAAATTGGGCGAATGTCAGATAAGAGACCAAAATGAAAAAACCAGCACTGATGCTGGTTTTATATGCCTGTCACTCATCGCTGCATAGCGATTAGTGGTGATGACCACCTGTACCGTGGGCATGACCGTGGGCAAGCTCTTCATCGGTCGCATCACGCGCTTCGATGATCTCGATATCGAAAGTGAGCTCACGACCCGCCAGTGGATGATTCACATCAACCGTCGCCATAAACTTACCCATCTTGACGATCGTCACCTGACGTTGACCTTGATCCGTATCAAGCAATGCACGCATGCCAACTGTCCATTTTTTAGCGCCTTGTAGATGCTTAACAGAGACACGCTGAATCGCATCTTCATTTCTAACACCGTATGTGGTTTCCGGCGCCAGTGTGACAGAGAAGCTCTCGCCAACCTCTTTACCTTCAATTGAATCTTCAACACCAGGCATCATGTTGTTATGGCCGTGCAGATACGCGATAGGATCCAGATCTTTATTCGTCTCTAAAACTTCGTCCTTTTCATCACGCAGTGTGTATTTAAACTGCACAACCATATCTTTTTTAATGCTCATCAAATGTCCTTAACTCTGTACCTGACTCTATTTTGGTGACGAAGCTTAACAAAAGTCACCTACGCACTCTAGTGTTAAATATTAGCGGATCGCGATGAATTTCAGTAATAGAATAGGTTACGGATAAAAAAAGGTGCAATCAATGTGATCACACCTTCTATAACCTAAGGGCTAAGCGTGAGTTTACATACACCCAACCCCATGGTAAACGAACTAGTCGATGCCGATGGCCTTAAACGTCGCCTCATCGGGGAATCCATCCGCTACTAGGCCCACACTCTGCTGATAGGCACGTAAGCCAGTCTTAGAGTTCCTGCCCATCACGCCGTCGGGTTTCCCCACATCGAAGCCCTTATCATTTAACTTAGCTTGCAGCGCCTTAACGCGTGCACGGCTTAAGTTATCTTGTTTCGGCGGCGCTATGACTAATCCTACGCCGCCATTAATCCTATCGGCTAAATGACCGACCGCGATGGCATAAAATTCAGAGCGATTCCAGCGCATGATCACATCGAAATTCTTATAACCTAAGAAGGCAGGTCCGGTATGCCCGGCTGGGAGATAGAGGGTTGCAGTCATGTCTGGGGTCGATAAGGCCGCACCATTACTCTGAGTCAGTCCCAACTTTTTCCACTCAATTAATCCTTGAGCCTTAGGCTTACCGAGATAATCATAATTGAAATTTGCAGGTAATTTCACCTCTCGGCCCCAACGTTCGTCTCGCTGCCAACCGAGTTTATTGAGGAAGTTCGCCGCCGAAGACAAGGCGTCGGCAGTGCTATTCCATAGGTCGGCTTTGCCATCACCGTCACCATCGACGGCGTAGTGAGTGTAAGCGCTCGGCATGAATTGAGTATGCCCCATGGCGCCGGCCCAAGACCCCACCATGGTAGCGGCATCAAAATCATACTTCTCTTTAAGCTTTAGCGCCTTCATCAACTCACCGGTGAAATACTGACTCCGACGAGGATCGCACGCCAAGGTAGCCAGTGAGTCTAGCACCGGCATCTTGCCTTTATACGAACCAAAGTTGGTTTCGAGCCCCCAAAACGCCATCAAGTATTGCGGTGGGATACCATAGGTCTCTTGTAATTGGGCTAATAATACCTTGTGCTCGCGCAGCATTTTTCGACCTTGGCTGACACGCCAACCTGTCACCCGCTTACTGAAATAGTTATCGAAAGTCTGGCTAAACTCGGGTTGCTTCTTATCGAGTTCAATCACCCTGGAGACATAGTTAACATTGGCTAACACGTTATCGATAGTCTCTTTCGAAAGGCCCTCTTGCTGGGCTTTCTCCTGCAGATTAACGACACAAGCAGCGAAGTCATCGGCGCTAGCCGGCAACGCCCAGAGGGAAGAGACGAAGAGTACGGATGCTAATGGGACATTTTTAATCAAAACGATAACTCCAAGAATGCAAAAAAATATTTTGACTAGAATGATAAAAATAAAATTATCAAGGTCGCAAAAAACGACAAAGATCTGAGCCATAATAACGATAGGAACAAGATAGTTTAACTATTAATCCATTTTTTCGACAGAAATAAGGTGATTTTTAGTTAATGTTTTATCTAACAGACGTTAATCAGCAAGATTCCCTTGGAGAATACGTCGCCTAGCGTATAATGACCCGGTTTTAATTACACACTGAAGAGATCTATCATGAGCGAAATCACCCCTGAACTAGCCAGCTTTATCGAGAATGTAAAACAACATCAAGTTGTCTGGGGATTACAAGATGAAACCGGTGAAGGTTGGGTCGTATGCGATTCATCTGAATACGAACATACTGACGTAATGCCGCTTTGGTCTTCTGAAGCAAGTGCCAAGGTTCACTGCACCGAAGAGTGGTCTGACTATCAAGCGGTGTCGTTCACCTTAGTCGAGTTCCTTGATTTTTGGGTATCGGACCTGAACGACGATGGCGTACTTGTCGGTACCGATTGGTTAGCCGATCAAGAATGTTTAGAAATCGATCCTATCGAATTGGCTAAATCATTAGTCGAGGTTGAAGCAGAGTAATTGAGCCTTTCGCCATACTCTGCTACTGAAATCAAAGTCTTTGTTAAATTTCAGTCATTACTATTGCGTCATATCTGTCTTGGATAGATTATGACGCAATCGGTTCCCCTCATCGATGTTCCCTTCGAATTTCGCCATACTTGCTGGTTCTGTAATGAGCCCAGTAACTGCGTGTTCGAGTATCATGCCAGCGTGCATACCCCACACCCAAGTCTTGGGGTCCCCGCCTGCAAAGAATGTCTCAAACTGGCTCAAAAAAGTCCGCTAACGTCTATTTGGGATTGCCAGCTAGCCGTCAAAGATGAGTTAATGCATATCTATGCCAAACACCTTGCCATAGGGGTTAATTGGACAGAGCAGGAACTAATCGACTCTGATTTTTCCTGTCGCGTTTTTGAGGGTTTCAAGAAAAGTGCCTGGATGATGTACCTGATCGCCAGGGATAGAATCAACGCCAATGGTTGGCCCCTAAGTTTGGACGGTATCGACATAGATGATAGCGATTTTGTCGTCGGCTTTGAATTTGACGGGGTGAAATATAGCTCACTTGCTAAAGCCGTTAACCATTACAGTCAAACATTAGGCTTGGATAAGCATTTTTTCGAAGCCGTGTTATCCCAAGTAGGACGTAGTCGCTTCGGTTATGCTGTGCGTATCAGCCGAATCAACATAGCCTCACCTAAACGAGTAAAACAGGAGGTGGTAAAAGACATAGCCATCGAGCAGGGCACGCCTTTAACCGACAAAACTTGGTTCTAAGTACACTTCTTTTTACTTGATTGCCGCATTCACTAACTCTCTTAGCCTCTGTTGCACCACATCGACAAGCAGATCCGGTTGGAACTTAGAGATGAAACGGTCACATCCCACCTTTTCCACCATGGCCTTATTGAAGCTACCACTTAATGAAGTATTCAATGTGATAAAGAGATCATTCATGCGCTTATCGCTGCGGATCTCATGAGTTAACTTGTAGCCATCCATCTCAGGCATTTCCGCATCTGTGATCAACATTAAGATCTCATCATGTACAGACTTCCCCTCATCACACCAGCTCTGTAGCATCTTTAATGCCTGCAAACCGTCCGAGACCTCCAAGATCTCTAAACCTAGAGGCTCCAGCGTCTCCTTTATCTGTCTGCGCGCCGTGGGTGAGTCATCGGCGATTAAAATTTTACGCCCCTGCATCTCGTCAACCAAGGTCTGGTCTAGTACCCCTTCAGACAAGCTGACGTCGTAATGAATGATCTCCGCCAACACTTTTTCCACATCGATAATAGAGACGATTTGGCTAACGCCATCGATTTCGATGCGTGTGATCGCCGTTAAATAATGATGACTGCCAGCCGATTTGGGCGGAGGTAAGATATCTCCCCAGGTCATATTGACGATATGCTCGACTTTACCCACCTTAAAACCCTGAACACTGCGATTATACTCAGTGATGATCATGTTAGCCTCATGCTCAACTGTGATAGGTTTATAGCCGATAGCGCTACGAAGATCGATAACCGGGGTAGACGAGCCACGAATATTGGCCACGCCGCAAATATGAGAATGGCTACCAGGAACGGTACTCAATTGCGGCAATTTAACCACCTCTCTGACTTTAAATACATTTATCGCAAAAAGTTGAGAGGCGTTAATTCGAAATAGTAATAATTCAAGCCGGTTTTCTCCTACAAGCTGGGTTCTTTGGTCAACCGAGTCGAGTACTTTTGCCATTATGCTGCTCTCACAATAAAAGGTCTAAAAAGAAAGGGACAAACATAAAGGGTATCCCGATAAAGTTGTTGCTGATTATAGACTTTATCACTATCTTGAAGCTGATAGAAATCAAGTTAAGCTCAAAATGATAATTATATTTTAGGATCAACCATCCCTATATGACGGAAAGATATCGCATCTTTACGTACTGCCACCATGTTCGGCATGCCTGCGGTATCGGCATTTGAGACAAAAAATGAAAATAGCATTGACAAGGCCATTTTTGCAGATATAATGGCCGCTAGTTTTGAGAAACCTATATTTAATTTTATTTGTTAGTCCGACTCCATATCGTCACTGCCTCGCAAAAATATTATAACGCCGGTTCAACACCTCAATTTTAGTCATCTAGCTGTCATATATCTGTGTTTAACTTTGTTCCAATCGGTTCACAGATCATTAGACAGGTTACAGTTTTTAACAAAAAAATGATGACGAGTTTACTTGATTAATCCGTCGAAGATGGCTAGTCTCAAAACGAACTTAAAGCTCATCTTTTGCTCATTGCTAAGGATTTTATTATTAAATACAAACTGCTATTGATTAGTACTAGCAGTAAAACATAAGGAGTATGACCTATGTCGTACAATGTAAATGGTCACCAGATCACAGTTAGTTTTCCAGTAGATTCAATTTCGGTAAATAAATCTTCTATCGCTTTCACCGATAGCCAAGGAAAAAACCGACAGACTTTCTCTAAGCGCACCGAAGCGTTGAAATTTATGAATTGGCTTTTATCTGGCAATAAATAAGTTTAAATGAATTGTCGTCAAACTCTCACTAGGCTGCTAGTCAGAGATTAGTTCAAGCAACAAATAGATGCTAATCGATACACTCCTCTCACTGGTATCGAATGTTTCCCCGCTAATAGACAGGAAACAGATAGGACCGACACCATAAGTCGGCTATTAAGCAATAAAGCAACTCCTACCTTTGGTTCAGGCTGTATCACTTTCACAGATACTTAGCCTGACCAAACGGTAAATACTCCCCCTAGTTAACTCCCCTAAATAGCCACTTTTCGTTTAAACGGTTAATCATTTTAATCACCGTATTTCCGCCTATATCTCGCCAGCATGGTTTCATTACCTAGTAAGCCTCCTTGGTGAAGATATAAGATAGGCACATCATCCTGACTGATGCTTAGATGTCGTTCCAGTGCCATCCAACCGAGAGGATCATAAAGCAGCTCAAAAGCGATACCACTGAGTGAGAGCGTTTTCCACATCTCATAAAACTCAGGATACAGCTTGCCGAAATGATACTTTTTTACCAGAGTCACTATCTCAGGGTGATGTATTGGATTAGCTGACAATTGGTTAAATTGTTGGGTTAAATAGCCGCTCCCCCCAACCGCCGCGCAGGTCAGTACTCGGATACCGCTCTCTTGTTCAACAAAAAACTTATTAAGATACAGTGCCGTGGTGCCAGTACCAGCAGGCAGAAAAACGACCAGCTGACCGAATCCACTCTCCCTTGCCCACTGCGCTATCTCTTCGGCCAGTTTAGACACTCCGAACTCGGCGTACTCGCAGCGACCTCCTTCAGGAACAAAAACAGCATTTTCCTCAAGCGGCAACACAAGCTCTTGTATATAAGTGTGAGTGTCTCGGCCAGCTCTATCATCCAAGGTGTCGAGTGATATGATATGGGCGCCATTGGCTAATGCTGCAGCATAATTACCACTTGGCTTGAGTTTGATGTGAGAGGCAATGTGGTCCACATAGAAATCTAGACTCCAGCCCTTAAGTTTAGCTAGCGCCGACATTGAATAGAGGGAGTTTGCCTGGGGGGAGCCATAGCCGATGAGTTTAGTCACTCCAGGAAAATCATGCTCAAGGAAATAGGCAAACTTTCGCGCCTTGTTACCTGAAAATTCAGGATGGAGTAGATCGTCTCTCTTGACAAAAATCTGTCGGTTAAACATCTCTATGGTATCGACAGGGGTATGGCTTAACTTCATTTTAAGGCATTAAAACAGGAATTGTCAGGCAATTATTTTACCATTGGCTAGGCATCACGATCGACTAAAAGTACTAAAACCTGATAAATCTCACTAACCGCCTGCCCACAAAAAACAATAAACACCTGAAATAAAAGACTTTACCTTGTTGGCACGATATTCGCTTATTAAGATTAAAGAATGAGAAACCCTATTTTATTGGAGGCCTAAATGCCTGTATTACGGTTAATATTTAACATAGCTTGGTTTGTGCTTGGCGGCTTTGTCATGGGATTAGTATGGTGGCTAGCTGGCTTACTCTGCTTTATCAGCATCATAGGGATCCCATTCGGACGCGCCTGTTTTGTCATAGGCGAAATGACATTTTGGCCCTTCGGTCAGGAACAGATGAACAGAAGACATCTCACGGGACAAGAAGATCTGGGTACCGGCGCTTTTGGCACAGTGGGAAATATTATCTGGTTTCTATTATTTGGGATTTGGCTCGCTATCGGACATATCACCTATGCATTAGCCTGTTTTGTCACCATTATTGGCATCCCTTTTGGAATTCAACATCTCAAACTGGCCATCTTGAGCCTAACGCCAATCGGCCAAACTCTGGTGGCAAAAGCCTAAAATGATCAATCAATGTGGAGCCATGGCCTAAACAAATCTGTGAGTCAGCATTAGCTGCTTTGCAATTATTTATTGGTCGTCGCAACAGCAGCCATATATTGATCCAAAATAGATTTCGCGTCTATTTTAGACAGGCCGCGATTAACAATATCCCGCCATTTGTGGCCATCTGGGTTGTTTTTAAAGGCAACATATAATTGTTTCTGTTCCAGCAGCTTGGGATTTATCTGTAACTTAGCGGCTAATGGCTTCAAGTCTTCTCTCGCCAATATGTACCTGAGTACATGTACATCGATAACGGCGCCATCTACACGACCTGTCGCCACCTTCTTGATATTGTGTTCATCGGAGCTGACGACTTCGACGGGTTGAGTCCCCTGTTTGATCATGATATCGAGATCGGCGGTATTCACATAATCCCTGACAACACCCAATGTATACTCATTGAGATCGATAAGTTTTGGCCAACGGATAGGATGAATTTGTCTCTCTACTAGACCCAATGAGCTTACGCCGAGTGATTCAGAAAAAATAAAGGCCTGTGTAGGATAAGAATATGCGGGGAAATATCCTAGATACATGGAATCATCTCGCCTAGCCAGCCTCACAGTCCGGGCCCAGGGATAAAAGTCGACCCTAAGCTCATGGCCCATAGCATTGAGTGCGGCGCGGGTAATGGCAATCAATGCCCCTTGATCCACCAGCTTTTTACCCGAGTAAGGTGGCCAGTGTAACGACGTCAACTTGAGGGTATCCGACTTAGCGGGCAAGCATAGCAATAGGGCTAAAAGTAGCACAAGCCTAAGCCCGCACTTCCCTGATGAATAGCTGAGCCTGGTAAACGGAAATATCATGGTTATTCGGTTAATGGAAATATCCTACTTAGCATAGATTTTACATAAGTATAGCCAGTTTATACTTAACGGTTATCGTCAGGGCAATTAAACCTTTGTTACAATTGTCACTGGCGTGTATACCTTAATAATGAGACATTGGCTAACACATCATGATTAAACGGGAGCGAGTATGATCCGTAAGGCGCTTATCTCCATTGTCGGTGGATTGCTGACACTCGCCGGTATCGCTCTATTGGCTTTGCCGGGCCCCGCCTGGCTGCTGCTACCAATAGGCCTTGCCATCTTGAGCCTGGAATATCCTTGGGCAAAGATCTGGCTGCGTAAGAGTCAGCGCCAGTTTTATGCTTCAGCCGCCTGGCTAGATAGAAAAATTCTATTGTGGAAGATGAATCGATCTTAGCCTCTCCTGCCGCCATCGAACGCTAACACACCAGACGCCTGCCATTTGCTGGCTAAGCTGGCACCAAACTGTATAAGCTAGAGCCTAACGCTTTGGGCCTGCTAGCAAGCAAGCTTCACTGAAAAATTATTACAGCGTTCAAGGATTGCAATCAAGACACCTTGGCGTCTCATATTATCCATCACCCCAGGGCTAAAGCGTTCGAGACGCGTCATGGCGGTAAGCAATAATTGGCACTCATGCAGGCTGGCATCGGCAATATATTCGGGACTGTCGACTAGATGGCTATTTTGATACCAGTCATCCCATTTAAAATCGTTCAGTAGCAACTGGCACTCGGCCAAGTCTTGGGTAAACTCCTGCAGCTTAAAAACCGAGACGGGTTTGTCCCCGCAAGCTAATACATTCACATACTTAGCATAAAGGTTCGATGTATGATTCGATACTGAGAGTTTCATCTGATACCTCCTATCAATGAGAATGGCCTTAATAAATATGCTCGTTGAACCCTGACACTCAACTTTCAAGCTTCTGAAAACATTATATAAGTTCAATGTCCGCATATGTCGTATCGCTGACCCTAATGTCTTCAATATAGAAGATGAGATCTGAACCCAAGCTTAACGGTACGCGATATTATAAATGTCGGCCGTGAAGCCGATTTGCTTTCGCTACTGGCCAGTAGCTGACACCTCGACTGAATATGCTATAACTTAGTAAAGCGCTCAAATAAAGCTAAACGAATAGGATAAGTATATGCACAAGCTTTTATATCTCGTATTTCTCTTGGTGTTAACCTGTGGTTTATCTCTGCTCTCAATGGAGGTCGAGGCTAAAAATGACAAGAACGAAAAGCATCAGAAACACGATAAGCAGGGCAAATCTTCGACTCTACCCTACGGATTACAGAAAAAAGTCGCCAAGGGCGAACCATTACCACCCGGATGGCAAAAGAAACTTAACCGAGGGGATATATTGAGTGATGACCTCTTCTCTCGCGGAAAAATACATAACCCCATGGATAAACAAGGTGATATCACCCTAGATATCGATGGTTCACTGATAAAGTTGCATGATAAGACGCGCACAATACTCGATATCATCACAGATTAATCTGATTGAAAGCTGAATCTTGCTAGGCTAGAGCTCTGCACGATCGAATTCTTCCATAATGAGCTCCGTAAACAGACGCCCCGCCTTACCCAATGGACGCTCCATGGTCGACACTAGCTTGGGCGTGAAGCTGTGGCGGTTACCACCACTGAAATCCACCTCAACCAGATCCCCACGCATGAGCTCATCATGGATAAGGAAGTCTGGCATCCAGCCAAAACCTAATCCCATCACCAATGCATTCTTCTTCATGATGAAACCTGACAGATAAAACACCTTATCACCACCAAATTGAAGCTCATCGCGATTGCTTATCTCGGGAGAGGAATCTTCGATGGTGAGCTCAACGTGCCTTTGCAGCTCAAATAAGGAGATATTCTCTTCCACAGCCAAGGGATGGCTGGCCGATACGACGAGTATGCTGGTGATATCCGGCAGAGACTGAGGTCGATAATTGGGACCAGTACGATATTCTTTCACTAGCATAAGATCGGCATTATCTCGCTCAAATCTGGCTTGTACTCCACCGAGAAACTCCATATTCAATTGGATTTTTGTCGGGATCTGATGGGCAGCCATACGTTTCAATGCCTTCATGATAGGCTCCATCGGCAAGGCTCCATCGATAACCAGTTCCAGTTTTGGCTCCCAGCCCTCACTGAACCTGCTCGCCAAATGTTCAATATTTGCCAGGTACTGCAACAGTCTCTGGCCTTCTGCGAGGATAACTTTACCTTCCGGCGTTAATTCGGCACGGTACTGATCCCGACAAAAAAGATTTACACCTAAGTGTTGCTCTAGCTTCTTTATCTGATAACTCACCGCAGACTGAGCCTTATGCAAACGCTCTGCAGCCTTAGCAAAGCTGCCTTCTTCGACCAAAACCTCGAGTACTTTAAATGCATCAACATCTATACGCATACATGCCTCATTAGTGTAAACCTAAACATACTATCTACTTTATAGATTAACTCACGCCAATTATTATTCTTTTTTTTGTTCATCTGAGCAACTAAATTGATATTAAGATCACAATTTAAGTGAAACTGATGTCTGGCTCAAACAGTAAAGTTTGAGCATCCCAAACATAAAACATAAAAAAAGCACCCATCAAGGTGCATGAAAAATTGAACGAGGATAGAACAATGGCAAGCGAAAAAAATCCACTGGGCTTATTGGGCATAGAATTCACTGAATTTTCCACCCCTGATCTTGAATTCATGCATAAAGTATTTATCGATTTCGGTTTCTCAAAACTGAAAAAGAGCAAGAACAAAGATATCAGTTACTACAAGCAAAATGACATCCACTTCCTGCTCAACAACGAACGAAGCGGTTTCTCGGCCGAGTTTGCTAAGAGTCACGGTCCTGCGATCTGTTCAATGGGCTGGCGCGTAGAAGATGCACAGTTTGCCTTCGAAGGCGCGGTAGCTCGCGGTGCTAAGCCTGCCGATGATGCTAACAAGGATCACCCTTATCCGGCTATTTATGGCATAGGTGACAGCTTAATTTACTTTATCGACATCTTTGGTGAAGAGAATAATATCTACCAAAATGATTTCGTCGATCTCGAACAGCCCGTCATCACTCAGGAAAAAGGCTTCATCGAAGTCGATCACCTCACCAACAATGTCTACCAAGGCACCATGGAGTTTTGGTCTAACTTCTATAAAGATATTTTTGGTTTCACCGAAGTGCGTTATTTCGATATTAAGGGGGCTAAAACCGCCTTGATCTCTTACGCCCTGCGCTCACCGGATGGCAGCTTCTGTATTCCAATCAACGAAGGTAAAGGCAGTGAGAAAAATCAGATAGATGAATATCTGAAAGAGTATGATGGCCCAGGCGTACAACACCTGGCATTCAGGAGTCGTGATATCGTCGCCTCTCTCGATGCGATGGAAGGTTCATCGATTCAGACATTAGATATTATCCCTGAATATTACGAGACCATCTTCGACAAGCTACCTCAGGTGACCGAAGACAGAGAGCGCATCAAGCATCATCAGATATTGATCGACGGCGATGAAGACGGCTACCTGCTGCAGATTTTCACTAAAAATCTGTTCGGCCCTATCTTCATCGAGATCATTCAACGTAAGAACAACCAGGGTTTCGGTGAAGGTAACTTTACCGCCCTATTTGAGTCCATAGAGCGTGATCAACAGCGTCGTGGCGTACTTTAAATCGGCCTTGAATCAGTCCGATACGTTACACACAGTGCTAATTTAGGTTAGCCAGATGTAAAACCAGCCCCAGTGGCTGGTTTTTTGTTTTCAATGAGCAAAATACTCTCTAGACTGAGTCTCCTTTATATAATAAAAATAAACACTCATTACAAATGCCTGATATCGCCCTGCTCGCTGTTTTTCTACCGACCTTCTTCTTCGTGTCAATCACACCCGGCATGTGCATGACACTCGCCATGACCTTGGGCATGAGCATCGGTGTGCGGCGTACCCTGTGGATGATGGCAGGTGAGTTGCTTGGTGTGGCTATCGTTGCAATTGCGGCTGTCATGGGCGTCGCAAGTATCATGCTTAACTACCCTCAAGCCTTCTCAATCATCAAGTATGCCGGCGGGGCTTACCTCGCCTACATTGGTGTCCAGATGTGGTTATCTAAAGGCAAGATGACCATCACCAATGAGCAGCAGACACAAGTGAGCCGCACGAGTCTATTCAATCAAGGACTGATGACCGCGATTTCAAATCCTAAGGGCTGGGCCTTCATGGTCTCCCTATTACCGCCATTCATCAGCGCCGATAAGGCGGTGGCGCCTCAGTTGTTCTGGCTATTGTCTATCATCTTGGTCTCCGAGACCGTGGCTATGCTCGCCTACGCCTCCGGCGGTAAGAGCCTAAGGGTATTTTTATCTAAGGGTGATAATATCAAGCTGATGAACCGCATAGCAGGCTCCTTGATGATAGGTGTTGGTTTCTGGTTGGCGTTAGGTTAAACACGATACAGTCATGATCTTGAATCTAGAGCCTAGGACCGCATTTATTCCTTATGCTTAAACGGCAATGACTTAGCAGCCTCTAGCATGTAACGGCGATTTTGTTCGGCTTCTTGTAGCGTAAAATTCTCGATGGCGTCTCTGAACCTTGGGTC
>NZ_JABSSM010000012.1:29726-54033 GCF_013214165.1 Shewanella sp.
TTATGCTCTCCCTGAGCCCCCGCATCGAAGGTCTGTAAACCATGTTTGATGCAGTATTCAATCCCCTGGTAATAACACGCCTCGAAATGTAAGGCGTCTGCCTCTTCTAAACATCCCCAGTATCGACCATAGAGGTGCGTCTCGCTATTGAAATAAAGTGCCGCCGCGACGATACGGGCATCGCCGAGTTCCTCTTCTGAGCCGAGAGATTCATCTAGGCTCAGCGCTCCATCGCATTGGGGCAATGGCTTCTCGACCACCATTAACTGCACTTGCTCCGACATCGTTTTTCCAATGAGCTTGAAAAAGTCTAGATTAAGATAGCCATAGTGGCCGGAGCGTTTCGCATAGGTGAGCTGGTAACAGTAATAGAAGGATTGCCACTGAGCCTCTGTCACATCACAACCAGGAATAAACCTGAAGCTATAACCTTGCCCCTGGGCCCTACTTCTCTCCTTGATGATGTTTTTTCGTTTGCGTGAACTCATAACAGACAAGAAATCATCAAATCCTAGGTAAGCTTGGTTACGCCAATGAAACTGAGTGCCTGTGCGCTTAAGCGGCTTTAGAACTGAAGGTAAGCCTGACGCTAATTCAGCTTGTAACTGGGACTGAGGCTGAGAGATAAGCTTATGTTGCGCCTCTGGCATAAACAGGCAATGCCAACTTGAGTAACTTCCCCGTCTCATCTCATGGCTCAGCGTTTGAATCATCAAGCAGACGACAAACTGAGACTCTTGCTCACTTAATTGCTTATCTATGCCTAACCGATTGCCCGTGACTGGCGTAAAAGGAACCGCGCTCAATAGCTTAGGGTAATAGTCGATGTGATTCCTTTCATAGGCCTCGGCCCAGGCCCAATCGAACACGTATTCTCCATAAGAATGACTCTTACTGTACAGGGGCATCACAGCAATCCGCTTACCTTGGCTCAGCACAGACAAATGCATGGGCGTCCAACCGGATTTCGGGCACACACAGCCACTCTCTTCCAACGCCAAAAGATAGGCATGACGAGTAAAGGGGTTGACTCCCTTACCGCGCTTCCCAACATCTCCCTGCATCAAGGCATTCCATTCATCGGCAGCAATGGTGGCGATTGACTCCGAGAACTCAAGCTTCAAGTCTGATCCGAACAAGTACTTCTCCTACTTTTTTTGTCTTGCTTTTTTGTATGATTAACGTCACATTGCTGAAATAACTATAACTTTCTAATATAAAAAAAGGATCTCAATGCGCTCGCTAACACGATTATTCGTCGCCATATCTGTGGCCGTGCCTTTACTGGGCTTATCCTCGGCATTTCATGTCGCCCCCGTCCAAGCCGCAGAATCTTCAATATACAGTCACATGGCAACAGCGCAACCCGTTTGGGCTAAGCATGGCATGGTGTCGAGTCAAGAGACATTGGCGACTCGAGCTGGCGTAGAGATATTAAAGCAAGGCGGTAATGCAGTCGATGCTGCCGTGGCAGTTGGCTTTGCACTGGCCGTGACCTTGCCTCGTGCGGGTAACATAGGCGGCGGTGGCTTCATGTTGGTTCATCTGGCCGAGTCCAACAAGACTATCGCTATCGATTACCGTGAAATGGCGCCATCGAACGCCCATAGAGACATGTATCTCAATGAACATGGCGACGCCGTTGCTAAGCTGAGCCGCGAACACGGCCTCGCCGTCGGCGTACCGGGTACTGTGATGGGCATGGAACTGGCCCTAGAGAAATATGGCACCATGACCCTAAAGCAAGTGATGGCTGCGGCAATAAAAATGGCGAGTGAAGGCATTACAGTGACACAAGATCTCTCTACTTCTCTCACTGGGCTTAAAAGACGAATCGCCCAATGGCCAAGCTCCGCCGAGGTATTCTATAAAGCGGATGGCAGCAATTATCAGGTCGGTGACCTACTAAAACAAACTGAGCTCGCCCACTCTTTATCCCTAATTGCTAAGCAAGGCAGTAAGGGCTTCTACCAAGGCGAAACAGCCCAAAAGTTAGTTGCAGCCGTGCAAGACGCTGGCGGGATCATGACACTCGATGATCTAAAGCAGTATAAAGTAGTCGAGCGTGAGCCTGTGACGGGTGATTATCGTGGCTATCAAGTGGTGTCTATGCCGGCGCCATCATCCGGAGGTATCCACATAATCCAGATGCTTAACATGTTAGAAACCTTCCCTATCGATAAACTGGGCCATAATACCGCGACGACGCTTCACCTGATGACTGAATCCATGAGGCGCGCCTATGCCGATCGTAGTGAATACCTTGGCGATCCTGACTTCTATAAGGTGCCGGTACAAGCGTTGACCAGTAAAGATTATGCGAGCAAGTTAGCCAGTCAAATCACGCTCAAGCAGGCCACACCTAGCAGCGCCATTAAACCCGGTAAACTGGTGCCCTATGAGAGTAATCAAACCACCCATTACTCTGTAGTCGACAAGTGGGGCAACGCGGTATCCAATACCTACACCCTCAATTTCAGCTATGGCTCAGGATTAGTGGCTAAAGGCACAGGCATCTTACTCAACAATGAGATGGATGATTTTTCTGCCAAGCCCGGCACACCAAATGGTTACGGCCTGGTCGGTGGTGAAGCCAACTCAGTCGAAGGCAACAAACGGCCACTCAGCTCCATGAGCCCAACCATAGTGATGAAAGATGGCAAACCCTTTATCATCACCGGCAGTCCTGGTGGTTCACGCATCATCACCACCACGATGCAGATCATCATGAATGTCATCGACCATGATCTTAATATCGCCGAAGCGACTGCGGCGCCTCGCATACACCATCAGTGGTTGCCCGATGTTCTGCGTGTCGAACGCAGCCTAAATAGTGACACCATTGAATTGCTAGAAGCTAAGGGACATAAGGTCAGTGCGACTAATGCCATGGGCTCGACTCAATCGATAATGGTCACAGAACAAGGCGTATTTGGCTCATCAGACCCTCGCCGTGCGGGGTCGCTGACCTTAGGGTATTAACCACATATTTTCACATATTTTCACATATTTTCACATGTTAACCCAAGGGAAGCCAATGACTTCCCTTGGGTTCCCCCTATCACACCCACGTCCCTATCTCAGCGCAAACCTATCAGATAAACCTGCCACGAATACGTTAGCTTTTTTTCACCTGGCCTGCACAAGTACTATCTTTATGGTTTTTTTGTTGGAGAAGAATATCGTCCCCTGGCTAATAAATTATCAAAAAATGCCCAATAATGTATAAAAACAGGTCATTCAGAACATTTGTTACAAACAAAACATCATTTAGATAGCTTTAACACCTTTAACCATGATACTTAAAGCTCTTAACGTCAGTTTAAGACTGTTAACGTATAACGTTGTCATGATAAATTTTGTCTAGCTTAAACTGCACGCTCTTGCCTGCTATGGGCTTAGCGACAATATTTCAACACAAGCAAATAAAAATACATCGGGGATATAAATATGCAGGGATTAACCCTCAAACCACTGGTAACCGCTATGGCACTCACCTTTGCATTAGGTGCATGTAGCTCATCAACGACAGGAAGCGGCGACACCAAGCTGGCACCTAACGTCGTAGCGCAGCAGATAATCGAAAACAATGCGGCTAACCCGTTCTTTAAGCCATACGATACTTACCTTGGTATTCCTGATTTCGATAAGATCAAACCAGAACACTACCTACCGGCATTCAAGGCGGGTATTGCTCAGCATCAAGCCGAGATGCAAGCCATCATAGATAACCCGGAGGCCCCTAGCTTCGCTAACACAATAGAAGCGATGGAGTTTTCAGGTGAGCTAACCTCTAAAGTCGCCAGCGTGTTCTACAACCTAACGGGTGCCGACACTAACGATGCGCTGCAGACGATCTCAAAAGAAGTCTCACCTATGCTGTCATCGGCCAGCGATGATGTATTGCTCAACGATAAATTGTTCCAAAAAGTAAAAGCTGTTTATGACGCACGGGACTCCTTGGGCCTAAATACCGCTCAGTCTAAGCTACTCGTTGACACTTATAAGTCTTTCACTCGTGGCGGCGCTAACCTAAACGAAGCAGACAAGACCCAACTTCGTGGTCTCAATGATCAGATTGGCAAACTCAGCCTTGAGTTTGGTGACAACCTACTGGCCGAAACTAACGCATTTGAGCTCGTTATCGATAACGAGGCCGATCTTTCAGGTCTACCACAAGATGTGATTAACACGGCAGCAGATACAGCAGCAAAGCGTGGCCACGAAGGTCAGTGGGTGTTCACCACTTCACGTCCCTCTATCACACCGTTTTTGACCTATGCCGACAGTCGCGCGCTCCGCGAAAAGATCTACAACGGCTATATCATGCGTGGTAATAACGACAACGCTAATGATAACAAGCAGATCTTGGCTAAGATGGCGGCCCTACGTGCAGAGCGTGCTCAGTTGATGGGTTACCAGACCCATGCTCATTTCGTACTGGAAGAACGCACCGCTAAGACGCCTGAAAATGTCTATGAGTTACTGAACAAGGTTTGGCCTGCAGCCCTTGCCCAGGCGGAAGCTGAAGTCGATGTGATGCAAGAGCTTATCGACTCTGAAGGCGGCAATTTCAAACTTGCTGGTTGGGATTGGTGGTACTACTCAGACAAGATCCGTGTGGCTAAGTACAGCTTCAACGAGCAGCAGACTCGCCCCTACTTCTCACTGGAAAACACCCTTAAGGGTGTGTTCTACACGGCTAATCGTTTATTTGGCATCACAGTCAAGGAACGTACCGACTTACCTAAGTACAACGATGAAGTTCGTACCTGGGAAGTGTATGACAAAGACGGTTCTTTGATGGCCATCTTCATGGGTGACTACTACGTACGCGACAGCAAGCGTGGTGGTGCATGGATGAACTCTTACCGTCAACAGTACAAGATGAATGGTGTCGACTCTAAGCCTATCATAGTCAATGTACTCAACTACCCACGCCCTGCAGCAGGTGAGCCTTCATTGCTGACGTTTGATGAAGCCAGCACACTGTTCCATGAATTTGGTCACGCCCTTCATGGCATGTTGTCAGATGTTGAGTACCGCTCACAAGCGGGGACTTCGGTTCCACGTGATTACGTCGAGTTCCCATCACAGGTGATGGAAAACTGGATGACTCAACCCGAAGTATTGGCTCAGTTCGCTAAGCACTACAAGACCGGTGAAGTGATCCCATCGGAGCTGGTGAAGAAGATACAGGCTGCGAGCAAGTTCAACCAAGGTTTTTCCACCGTTGAATATATGGCGGCCACTAAGCTAGATCTTGATTGGCACACAGTGACCGACTTTACCCCCAAAGATGCGGCGAAATTTGAAGCTGAGTCACTCAACAAGATGGGGCTTATCAATGAGATCGCGCCTCGTTACCGCAGCACTTACTTCTCGCACATCTTCTCGGGTGGATATTCTGCAGGTTACTACAGCTACCTTTGGTCTGATATCTTAGGCGCCGATGCATTCGAAGCCTTCAAAGAGAACGGTATCTTCGACCAGACAACAGCAGAAGCCTTCAGAAATAATATCTTGTCTCAGGGTGGCAGTGAAGATCCCATGCTGCTTTACAAGCAGTTCCGTGGCAAAGAAGCAGGCATCGACCCGCTACTTCGCAGCCGTGGTCTACTGGCAAAATAATACAAGGTCACAAACATAAAGTTTGTCCTTGGTTAGATTAAAATAATAAGAGCCCTTTTTAGGGCTCTTTTATTTTCAGGCTGCACACGCCAAATTTTAAACATATAAGACACAATGACTCGCATTAGGCTACATACAAGCAGAGGCAGTGATACAGCTTCGATTAAATTTAAACCAAACGATACCTAAGTGTCATATAAAGCGTTAAACCCTTACTCTAAATCACATTATTTAAACTTTCTCAGCATATAATAACCTCACGCCTGCAGCGATATCACAAGAAATATCACCTTGGTTACATGAGGCATGACTTAACAACAATAATCATGCCCGGGGTCTTAAATAAATGAGAATGATGGATATGTTTAATAAAAAAGTTTTAGCAGTCGTTATCGCTTCTACACTTGGCCTTGTGGCTTGTGGATCTGATAATGATAATGATGTTGCGGCCATTCAAGTGGATCTTCGTATTCTTGAAACCAGTGATCTTCATACCAACATCATGGATTATGATTATTACCAAACTAAGTATGACCCAAGCATAGGCCTTGCACGAACGGCTAGTCTGATTAAACAGCGCGGTGCAGAAGTCAGTAACTTCGTGTTAGTCGACAATGGTGACTTATTGCAAGGCAGCCCAATGGGCGACTTCATCGCCGATAACTTTAAACGCGACAACACCATAGGCGGCACTCACCCAGCATATAAAGCCATGAATACACTTGGCTACTCTGTTGGCAACTTAGGCAACCATGAGTTTAACTATGGTCTGGATTTCTTAAGCGAAGCCATAGCAGGCGCAAACTTCCCTTACATCAATGCTAACGTCTTATGTGAAGCCGATTGCTGGGAAGGCAAAGAAAAGGGTGATAACTTATTCACCCCTTACATCATCGAAGAAAAAACGGTCATCGATAGCAATGGCGATCAGCAAACGGTAAAAATTGGCTATATCGGCTTCGTGCCCCCGCAGATATTACTCTGGGATAAGCAGAACCTAGCAGGCAAAGTTTCAGTCATGGGGATTATCGAAGCCGCTGAAAAATTCGTTCCATTGATGAAAGCTGACGGCGCCGATGTTATCGTCGCTATCCCACACTCAGGCGTGGGCACACCTTCAAATCCTGTCGATGTCAGCGACGAAAATGCCACTTACGCGCTATCTCTGGTAGAAGATATCGATGTGATAACCTTTGGTCACAGCCACTCAGTATTTCCGTCGGCAACATTTTCTGATCTGGAAAATGCCGATCTGGAGAAAGGAACTATCAATGGTGTGGCCGCCGTCATGCCAGGCAGTTGGGGTGATAACTTAGGTATTGTCGATCTAAAACTTGAGATGAAAGACGGTGCATGGGTTATTATCGACCGCACTGCAAGAGCCGCTCCTATCTATGACAAAAATGCAGATGAACCTGAATTAGTCAGTGCCGATAATGGTATTCGAGACGCCGTTGCACTCGAGCATCAAGGCACGCTTAACTATGTCAACCAGCCGATTGGTAAAGCGTCCGCCGACATGTACAGCTTCCTCACCTTGGTGCAAGATGATCCATCGGTGCAGATTGTCTCCGATGCCCAGATAGCCAAAGTACAGGCTAACCTGACTGACGCGTTGAAAGATATTCCTGTGTTATCCGCCGCAGCACCTTTTAAGGCAGGTGGACGTCACCGCACTAGCGCCGATGCAGACTCCTATGTGCAAGTCCCAGCTGGCGATTTAACCTACAAAAATGCAGCAGATCTTTATCTATATCCAAATACCATGGTGGTAGTAAAAGTCACAGGTGCGGACGTTAAAGATTGGCTAGAGTGCAGTGCCAATCAATTTAATCAAATATCAGCAAGCTCTACAGAGCCCCAGTATTTAATCAATTGGGACACACACAGAACCTATAACTTCGATGTCATCGATGGCGTCACCTACAAGATTGATGTGACTCAACCGACTAAGTTTGATGGTGATTGTAAACTGCTTGATGCCGATGCCAACCGTATCGTCGATCTCGCTTATAATCAGGATGGAATATTAATCACTGGCGATGAGTTTGCTAACAAAGAGTTCATCATAGCGACCAACAACTACCGCGCATTCGGCGGTAATTTTGCGGGTACCGGTTCAGATTACGTTATCATGGAGCTACCCGATAGTAACCGTGAAGCCCTGGCTCAGTACATCACTGATGAGACAGAGGCTAATGGTGAAGTCAATCCAAGCGCTGATAATAACTGGGATTTTGTGACCATCAACACCAGTACTAAGTTGGACATTCGCTTCGAAACCCAAGACAGTGAAATCGCTGACAAGTTTATTCTTGAGAATCAATTACGTCCGTTAACTAAACGTGCTGACTTAACCGACGAGTTTGGCTTTGCGATATATAATATCGACCTAACCAGTGAACCTGTTACTCAGTAATAGCGCCAACATTAGATAGATAATCTAAAAAGGCTCCCTGGGAGCCTTTTCATTTTCAAGCATCAGCTTTTATCTGGATAATCCTTGGCAGACTCCAGATCTCGGTAATTGTCGGCTCTATCAGACAGGAAAACATTTTCGGCAACGCAATAAACAGAGCACTAAAACTCACCATATAACGTATCGCTTCGATATCTATGTAGGATGCAATTAACAATAATAAGATGAACGATACCAAACAAGGCAATGCCGCCTTAAATCGGTTACGCTCATTCCTGTGATATGTAAGGCTCTCAGGTAATAATAACTGTAATAATTCTAAAGCATGAGCTTTAACCGCCTGATTAAGAAATACTAAGCTGTAGTTTCCCCCCTTATATTTGATACGAAGCCGCTTAGAATCATGATCGCTGACCAGCTCATCTATCTCATCAAGGGGGATCTGCCTCAATGTTCCCTGCCGCGCCATAGCAGTCAAGTCATCGATAGAAGCCCCGCCTCGATAACCCCTCTGCATCCTGTTTATCTCTGTGCTACTAAACGTGAAATATACCAGCTGGTTCGCCTGAACCATGATCAAGTTTTTATCATCGACATTGAGCCAGGCGTTTTGGCGATACGATCCGTCGAGCAAGCGTCTCGACGATGCCCTGACAAATAAAAAACTGAATAAAAAACTGAATAAAAAATAGACTACCAGGCTCAATAGCGCGCTAAACCTTGCCATAATCAGCACCAGGTTTGGGCCAGTCTCACCATCAAGCTCATCGATGCCGCTAAAGGACAATCCCAGTTGCTGCACCAACTCTTGATATGATGCTTGCTCGAAATAGAGCAAGAAGCAAACAGCCAAGATAGTGGTAATGATGCAGAAGCTAAAGGTGATATTGCGAACGTCTCTGCGGTATTCTTGTCTGGGAAATGGGTATTTAATCATGCTACTGTCCCTAGTATGCAATGGATAAGCCGAGCCCTTATCCATGACTCATATACGTTCTCTACTCCCTCCCTCATTCCTTAAGTAAAACTATAGCAGTAAAATCCCATTTAACGCCGCAACTCGTTCATTACTTAGAGTCTACGGCGCTTCATATATTTTATCTTTCTCAAAACCCATCATTATCAATTCCATACCCCTATATCAACTGCGGTTAGGTTCGAAACGATCATGTCTGGGTAGCTTGGCATCTAACTCTTCCCAGCTCGCTTTCGATGACACAAAGTTATGGGAAATGGGCCTTTCAACAATATCTGAATCTAGTATCCCCAGGCGCAACCGAATACGGCTGACATCATCGCTGTTTGAACTAAATACAGGAGAGCCACAAAGCTGGCAAAAATGACGCGTACGACCGGGTTTAACGCTAAACTGGCTCAACTTATCTTGGCCCTTAGTCACACTGAAATCGGCGCTGTTAACGAAACCATTAGTGGCATACGCCGTGCCGCTGTTCTTACGGCACAAGGAGCAGTGACAATGTATGATCTCTGAGATCTCACCCTCAATGGTCACCTCAACTTCGCCGCAGAGGCATTTTCCTAGGTACATTTTCTCTCCTTGTCTTTTCCATCCACTACAGAAATTATGTTTAAAGTTAATCAATGATGATTAATGTCAGTCCAGTGTTGCATCTGTTCAGAAGTTAATCCTTGCGCATCCGGCAGTACGGCTAATTGGTTGCCACCAAAACGTTTATCGGTAAAGACATCACAAATATAATAGGGGTAAGACTTCATCGAACACTTTTCCTTGGTTATTCTTTGACTTAACAAAGGCTAGCAATAAGCCGCCATGACTCTTCTCGTTATTTAGAATTCACGAGATCTCACGCTTGCTAGAGCCTCTCATGACTACTTATGTAAGCACGATCTCAGTGACCACTTCAGTCTTAACCGAGTTAGCGATAAAACACTGCTCCAGGTGACTCTTGCAAAATATTCAGACATCTTGTCCCTGTTTATTTTATTAGCCTTTATTTCACCAGATAGAGACAATCTTCCAGCCTGATAGGCTCTGGGTATTGAGTTTCCTCGAAGCCAAGACTCAGATAATTATGCTAACCCTTTTGCTCATATAAATGTAAATGCATAATGACGAAACTAGTGTACAAAACGCTATCTGAAAACACCTTTACAAGGTACAGTATTCATCGTAGGTAAAGTAAGATATTTATCTGTTTATATTCCATTTATTTTAAGTTGATTGTCACTAAGCAAGCTATCCCATTAAGGTTTCTATTTATGCCACCAGTGCCCTTCTCTCAAGCATGCGAAAATAACAAGGCCCCGATACTCGAGGCCATTAGCCAGGCCTTTTCATCATCGAACCTGGTATTAGAAATCGGCACTGGAACGGGACAACATGCTGTTTATTTCGCTCAAGCTCTGCCCCATCTGACTTGGCAAACCAGCGATCAGGCTTGCTATCTCGATGGCATTAACGCTCAACTAAAGCAGGCACGCTCCCAAGGCATGCCAAACACCAATCCCATTGCTAATATCCAAAATCCGTTAAACCTTGACGTGACTCGGCCCTGGCCGTTTTTTAGTGGCAAAGGAGAAATTGATGGTATTTTTACCGCTAACACCTTGCATATCATGGCCAAGGAGATGGTTGAAGCCTTCTTTGTTGGCGTGGGTAAACATCTGCGTACCCAAGGTAACCTGTGTATTTATGGCCCCTTCAATTATCAGGGTAACTACACCAGCGAGAGTAATGCCGGCTTCGATACCTGGCTCGCGCAGCAAGATCCGCGAAGCGCCATACGAGACATTGAATGGATAATTCAACTGGCAGAGGCTCAAGGACTTAGACTAATAAGGGATCATAGCATGCCGGCTAATAACCGTTTGCTGCATTTTGTGAAATCATAACGTTTGCCTTTAGCGCAGCATCTGGGTCGATATCGGCTTGCATAACATCCCGCAAACACCTGGCTTTGGCACTCAAGAGTCTGTCACTAGGCCTGATCTTGAGGCCGAGCATACGCTGGCATCTTGAACGAAACGTGACAGAGGTTATCTATATCGAAACATTAACCAAGATGACTAACGAAGAAAAATCATGAAACAACGCATCATATTTTCACTATTAATGTCATTTGTGCTGTCTCTACTGATGACCCTTTGGATAACCTGGATTAACTTAGGACTACAGCCAAACTTTCTCTGGTTATGGGCCAAGGCCTTCATACTGGCATGGCCTGCAGCCGCCACCATCTCCTTCCTATTTGCCCCTAAGGTGCATAAGTTAACTGAAAAAATAATCAGTAAATAGCGCAATATGACACCAGGGACTTCGGCCGATATATCAGCCATTAACAGATCCTAGATTTGGCCCATAAAAAAGCATAAACGCCTCAGCATTTATGCTTTTATGTCTGCCATAGACGGCTCGAGTGCTAAGGCCCAAAACCAAGAAACAGACTCAAGCCCCATGTTTAAGCTTAGTCTGACGGATTATAGGTCGAAATCGGCCTCTTCGAGTTGAGTCAGAAGTTCACTGCTGGACTCAATCTGCTTACGCAGGCTGCGGGTCTGTACCGTCCAATAACTCATATAAAACTGAGCCGTTTTAAGCTTGCCCTCATAGAAAGCGGTATCTTCCGTACCTGATTCGAGTGCCGCGAGCGCCGTCACTGCGCTGCGAGTCCACATCCAGGCCAGCACTGTGATGCCTAAGATCTGCATATATGGCATTGAGCCTGCACCCAGAATATCCGGATTGTTAGGCGCATTAGCAGCCAAAAACTGAGTCGCCTTCTCAAGATCCCCAGACGCATCCATCAGCCCGGCAAGATAAGGTTTCATGGCATCATTCGCCATATTTTCGCCGATAAGGGTGTTAACCATCTCAGACCACACCATCAAGGTGGCCCCCTTGTCTCCCATCAGCTTACGACCGACGAGATCTAGTGCCTGCACGCCATTGGTGCCTTCATATAACATGGCAATGCGTATGTCGCGCACGAACTGCTCCATGCCCCACTCGTGAATATAACCATGGCCGCCGAAAACTTGCTGAGCATCGACACAGGCATTGAAGCCTCTGTCGGTGATAAATCCTTTGACGATTGGGGTAAATAGCGCCGCGAGCTTACTCGCCGCCTTAGCCTTGTCGGCATCGGGATGACGCTCGGCTTCATCGAGCCACAAGGCTTGCTGACCAATTAAGGCTCTGG
This sequence comes from Shewanella sp., assembly GCF_013214165.1. Taxonomy (GTDB): domain Bacteria; phylum Pseudomonadota; class Gammaproteobacteria; order Enterobacterales; family Shewanellaceae; genus Shewanella. Next base: position 41,958 of record NZ_JABSSM010000012.1, read on the forward strand.
CTCCCTCGTTGAAGGATTTCTGTGCCATCAACATACGTCTGACATCACCGTGGACCAAGATAGGATCGGCGGCTTGTGACGCATCTTTTACGCCACTTAAGCCGCGGCCCTGAATTCTGTCTTTGGCATAAGCCAGTGCATTTTGATAGGCAATTTCCGATACCCCTAAACCTTGAACGCCCACACCGAGTCTGGCCTGGTTCATCATGGTAAACATGGCTCTCAGGCCTTGATGTGGCTCACCGATAAGCTCGCCTATGGCCCCATCGAAGTTCATCACACAGGTTGAGTTACCGTGAATGCCCATCTTATGCTCGAGCGCAGCGGCACATAAGCTGTTTGCTTTGCCTAAGCTGCCATCGGCATTAACCATAATCTTAGGCACGGCAAACAAGGATATGCCCTTCACGCCTTCAGGCGCATCGGGTAACCTTGCCAACACCAGGTGAATGATATTCTCCGCCAAGTCATGATCTCCCGACGAGATAAAAATCTTCTCACCCGAGAGTGCAAACAGCCCCTCGCCCGCCTCTACCGCCTTGGTTCTCAACAGAGACAGATCTGTTCCCGCATGGGACTCGGTGAGGTTCATGGTGCCGGTCCATTCACCGGAAACTAATTTCTCTAAATATTTCTGTTTCAGGGCATCGCTGCCATGGGCATGAATTGCCGCATAAGCGCCATGTGTCAGACCCGGATACATGGCAAACGCCATATTGGTGGCCGTTTTCATCTCGGTGGCAAACACACCGATACACTCAGGCAGCCCCTGACCACCGTATTGCGGATCGCAGGTCAGCGTCGCCCAGCCATTGTCGACATATTGTTTATACGCCTCGACAAAGCCTTTGGGGGCGATAACCTTGCCATCGACCAACTTACAGCCTTCCACATCACCGCTACCATTGAGGGGCAACATGACCTCTGTGGTAAAGTCCGCCACTCCTTGCAAGATTGCATCACCTAATTCGGCGTCAATTTCATCGAAGCCCTTAAGTTCAGTGCGTTGATATATATTGAGCAGCTCGTTGAGCACGAACTGATAGTCACGAAGTGGCGCTTGATATATTGGCATTCCTGTTCCCTTTATTTTTATGCTAAATGGTAAAGCTCAGGTATTATTTATCAGGTCTTCTATCTTATGTATCTTGTGGCTAGATTCTATAGTTACATTAGAATGCACTTTTCATACACAAGTTTCAATCACACGTTTAAATTATTCTTTTGCACCCGCATAACACAGAACACCTAACTTTAGCTGGTCTAAAAACGCCGCAACTCAAGGTTGGTTCCACCTTAAGAACAGGGTTAGCGTAAATTCAGCATAACAAGCCCTTATGAAGCGAAGACAAACAGAGTAAGCTCATTGTCAGTTTTGAAATAAGTTCCGCGGCTTAAACACAAAAAGATGACATGGTGTCTTCAATGGACAGCGCGAATTGATAAAATGAGGAAACAGTAAATGAGCTCGGTCACCACAAAAAAACATACTAATGGCTTAGAATATATCGATGTCGATACGCCATTATGTCAGGCGAGAATTTTCCTGCAAGGCGCACAAATAGACCGGTTTCAGCCCGTCGGTAAAGCGCCGTTACTCTGGGTTTCATCCGCCGATGATTACCAGCCAGGTAGTGGCATCCGCGGCGGTATACCTGTGTGCTGGCCCTGGTTCGGCATGAGTGATAACCCAGACTGGCCGCAACATGGATTCGCTCGCACCAGCATCTGGACACTGGAATCGGTGCAGATGAAAAACCAGGCCGTCGAACTTAAACTGACCCTTAAGATAAGTGAAGCAGACAAGCTCTACTGGCCCCATGATACTCGCGTCGACATGCTGTTTACCTTAACGGATACTCTGACCGTGTCATTGAAAAACACTAACTTGGCCAGCTATCCCGTGAGCCTGACTCAGGCGCTGCATAGCTATTTCCCGGTCAAAGATATTCATCAGCTAAAAGCCACAGGCTTTAAAGGCTCAAAATACATAGAGTTCGGTGAAGGCCCATTCAAGCAAGACAGCGATGAAGTCTTGTTCGACAAAGAAACCGATCGGGTATATACCCAGCTAGCTGACGTTCAAGAGCTGCACACCCCGGATGGCATCATTGAAGTGAGCCGCGAAAACAGCCACTCGGCGGTACTCTGGAACCCTTGGATTGATAAGTCTCAGCGCTTGTCTCGTTTCAACAGCGATGACTACCAGACCATGGTCTGTCTCGAGGCGGCCAATGTGCTAGAAGATAAACTCACGCTTGCACCCGATGAGACCCATATGCTGACCACTAAGATTGGCTGGAAAGATTAGCCCGTTTTAAGTGATGGCTTTAACATAATAGTTGTTTAATGACCAGCATCTCAACCAAGGCATATCCTTCATCAATATGCCCTTGGTTGTCTTCAAAATCTGGGGCAAGATGATACAGAAGGGCTTAGGATGATACTCATCGACATAAAGAAAATATCCACGCAATTTTGGTCCTTCGGCCTTCTTGTGGGAACACTGGGTGCTGCGCTAATCACTTCGGTGATAATGACTTGGGAGCTAATTGAAAATCCCGGAGAGATTTTTCGCCATGCTCAAGGGGTAAACTGGTCTTTTGTGTTTGATACCGCTAGCAGTTGGTTTGTGCCAAGCTTTCTCTATTTAGGCCTCACCTCTGCCATCGCACATCTGTCCATATCGGCATTGACCCTAGGCTTGAACAAAAAATCACAAGATGAGAATAAAGATAAAGTCGATTAACATAAAATGGAATCCCATCAGTCAGTTGCACTTATTCTATTACTCCAGATAAGCTAGAGTGATATTGTTACGATTGAATAACACTCCATGCTAAACTCGAATAATACTTCTCTACTTTAACCCGATAATCTTAAATGTTAAGTCGTCTCTCCCGTGTAAAGCGGCTCATGCTAGCCTTGATTTTCAGTCTGCTCATTCTGGTTGTCATTTTTCTCAACAGCTTTGAGAGGTTGGCTATGAGTATCGCCAATGATTATCTTGTTGAATATGACACTCAGATAATTGAACTCAGCATCAGGCCCACCTCGATGCACCATTGGCAGTTCCCGAGTCTTAAGTTGACGGTGCACAACAGTGAAATCAGCATCAAAGATTTAGCGTTAACCTTAGATACAGATTTGAGCCTTTTGAGCCTCTATTCTCAGCAACTGTCTAGCAAGCAAGTCATGAGCTTGATAAAGCAAATATCTGTCGCAGAGATCCATGCCGAACTCAATCCAGGCGTATTAACTGATGAGGGCAAGAATGTCGACGACCAAGGTCCAACCCTGCTACTTGATCTCAATGCACTCCCTCAGATAAATATTGGCACGACTTCGCTGAGCCTGGCGGGCATCTCAGCTTCAGCCTTGAGCTTGACCGTGGAGCATTTAACCTTAGATGAAGATGGCAAGCTAAGCACGGCCATCAGTCGAAACGATAAGGCCATTTTCCAGTTAGATGCCCATTTAACTAAGAAACAATGGCGAGTATCGAGCCTACTCGTCTTCGATGAGTTATACGCCTTTCTCACCGAGCTCGCTGCACAAACGCTCGATACGAGTGCCCTCGCCCCACTGCTCGCCCTGAAACAAGAGAGTGAACGAGTTGGACTAATATTAAGTGGCACTCTTGAATCCAACGCCACGCTGGATCTTAAATCGGCTCAACTAGCGTCATCCCATATCTTAAAACACTCAAGCCTGACACTGATGCAGTTTGATGAGCTCACCTTGGCGCCTCATTCACTGAGCGCTTGGGCAGAAGAACCTTTAGCCCAAGACAGGGTTGAATTTGACATCGCCGGCCACCTTGTCGATCTGACCTTAACACTAGCGCCTTTCACCCTCGAGGTGAGCCCGAGTCACCATCAGGTACACAGCCTACTCTCCTTTATCCAGGCTAAACGGAGCATCCCTCTTGTGGCGACAATACTGGAGCACAGCACGGGAACACCCTCGGGGGGCGATAAGCCTCAGGCTAGAATCGATGAAAAGCCCAAAATTAAGCTGTCATTCACTCTGTCCCAGCCTTTAGAATATTCGTTTGACTCAAACACGATTCATCTGCGACATGCACAGCTAATGATCCGTGATGCCAGGGTAGATGCTTCATTATCTGCAACTGATTTGTCTCTGCAATTACCCACACAGACTCAGGCATTCGAGTTAGAAAGCGCTTGGCAGTTTGCAGCGTCCCGCGAATCAGCCTTGTCACTTAGCTCACTCCTGCCGAACGGGCCAAGCTCTTTCGCTGACCGTGTCGTCAGCAATAAGACGATAGCCGATATCAGACTCGGCGCTTCATCTCTCTCCCTGGCTGGAAAAATAAATATTGAAACACCGACAGCAAGTGAGTCGCCTCAATTTAGGCTCAGTATAAATCCGCATCTGCAGGCGCAGATAGGCAGTGTGGCGCTAATACCTCACTCAGTAAAACAAGACTCGGCGAGAAAACCTAAAGATAACCCCAAGTTTCAATTTGAGCTCAAACATCTCAAGCTCGTTAGCCATGATGAGCTGGTGATGACCTCGAGTGAGGCTAGACCGATGAACCTAGACATTCCTAGGCTAACATTCTCTATAGATTCAACGCGTTACAGGCATGGCATACAGACTGACTTACCCTCTGTAACTAAAGAACTCAGCTTCGATGCGAGCAGCCTAAAATTCAGCACTCTAGCAATGAGCCACTTGCTAATAATTAACAGTCTTGTTAATGAGAGCTTAGCCAGCAATCATCAAGCATCCAATAGCACTAGTAAACTAGCCTTATCCGCTTTCACCTTAGAGTCCGAAGACGTTCAATTTACTCAGTCCACAAGCTCCGGTGACAGCCTCAGGGTATCGACGGGAGTGACGCGTCTAACCAGCCTTGACCCACTGGTGATACAGCGAACCACTGACTCAGCAAACGAAGAGCAACAACCGATACAAATACGCGTCCCGCCATTGAAATTTGAGCAGCTAGACAACGAGCTTGCCCTAAAACCTGTGCCATCGGCAGAGCAACATGAATATCTGGCTAAGCTATCAGGCCTGTATCTCTCTTTAGAAAAAACCAGTTCGCTGGTAATACCCGCTTTCACTTCAGAGGCGATGAGCCGAGTATTAACCGAAAACCTATGGCGAAATTACGCTCACTATGAGCTCAATGGCGCCGAGTTGACTCATCATCACATAAAGAACAACAGAAAACGTACCGAGAAACTGTTAGATCTCTACACCGCAAATCTTGCCCAAACCTTAGACTGGAATGGCGTTAAATTAGATACCCATGAAGACTGGGAGTTCGATGGTCTCGAATTTGTCAGTGAACACAGCTTACGGCCACAAATATCGACTCAGGCTGATAGTTCACGGTTGCAGCTAACAGGAAAGGTCAATTTAGACAGTGATGTTGGCACTATTCTAGCCCTTGTGAGCAATAACTATTCCCTGCCAAAATCCCTGTTCATCACAGGTGATGCCCGGCTGCAGGCTGAATATGAACTCAATAAAAATGATAAAACGACTCAGGTGAGTATCAATTTCACCCCAGAGCTCACTTCACTCAGCGGCAGCGTTAACGAGCTGCCCTTCGAACAAGCCGATATTCAGGCCAGCTGCCACTATCAAATGGAGCAGCTAAATCAGTCATCATCCCTTGAGCCTACAGGGACGACAATCAGCACCTTGTCCTGCCCGGATATCCAGTTTTCTGCCGCTGCATTTAACCCCGGAATTCTGCTCACTGATATCAAGGCTCAGGTAGATTTTAGTGTCTCACTCGACGATAAAATCGCGGCTGAAAAAGTAACAGAACCAGCGGAAGAAGAGAGGAAATCACAGGGTCCAGATGTCGGCAAACGCCCTAAATCAGCTTTCCTCGAGAGCTTAAGTGCGGCAAATATTCAGATGAATGCCAGCGGTGAGCTCCTCGGTGGACGCTTACTTTTACCCGAGTTTAACTTGAAGTTACACGGTAAATCCCATGGATACCTGATACTCCAGGGACTTGAGCTTGAACAATTACTGGCTATCCAACCTCAGGTAGGCCTCTATGCCGACGGGATTTTCGATGGCGTACTGCCAGTGGATCTAGTCCAAGGCAAGATATCAATAAGCGGCGGTAAACTGGCTGCTCGAGCACCCGGTGGACTCATATCTGTCAGCGGCAATCCGGCGGTGGATCAGATGCGCCTGTCCCAGCCCTACTTAGATTTTGCCTTCTCCACCATGGAGCATCTCCAATATTCAGAACTTGCCAGTACCTTCGATATGGCCCCCAATGGGGATGCATTATTGAAGGTGAATGTAAAAGGAAAAGCGAAAGGGATTGAACGCCCTATTCAGTTAAACTATTCTCAAGAGGAAAACATGCTACAACTGTTAAAGAGCTTACAGATTGGAGATAAGTTGCAGACTCAAATAGAACAGTCGATGAAATGATTTTATAGACTGCTAGAGAGCATCAGCCTGCAGAATCAATGAACTGATTTTATAGACTGCTAGAGAACATCAGCCTGCAGACTCAAATAGCAGATTCAGATTCAATGAATGTACTCAGATTAAGGTGACATTAAGTGTTCAGCTTAGCGTCATCTTGACTCGCTTATAGTGATAACCAGTATTAAAAAAAGTTCAATGCTTTAATCTTATAGGTCGATATTATCGACCCGTCTACCGACATGAAAAAGGAACACTCAGTGAAGAGACTGCCAATGTTACCCTCGACCATTAGCGCGATGATCGCTCTTCTGGCGCTCACAGGCTGTACGCCCACAATCAAGATTGAGCCACCGGATAAGCCGATAGTGATCAATCTAAATGTTAAGATCGAACATGAGATCAGCATTAAGATCGATAAAGAGCTCGATGAGTTACTGACCAACGATGAACTGTTTTAATCTCGGCTATATAATTTAAGGAGTACAGAATGAAAACCAAATTATTGGTGCTCGCAGCAGGACTATTGCTGAGCCTAAATGCATTTGCCATATCACTACATGACGCTAAGTCTCAAGGCCTGGTCGGAGAGCAAACAAATGGCTACTTAGGCATAGTGAAGACTAGCCCAGATGCCAGCGCGTTAGCTAAACAGGTCAATGCTAAGCGCAAGGCCCATTATGCGAATATAGCCCAGAAAAATGGTATCTCAATCACTGAGGTGGCAAAAATGGCGGCTGAAAAAGCCATGAAGGCCACCAAGAAAGGCCTCTATATTCAAACTAAGAGTGGCAAATGGATTAAGAAATAGTGGTTTCAACAATAGCCACTTCTTCTATCGACTAAGCTGTTTACTGGCATAAGAAAGCCCGCGTTTGCGGGCTTTCAGTTAGTTAACCTTGAGTAACGTTAGTGCCAATCTCACTCACTCTCGCAGCGCTTAAGCTTGAAGAATAAGCATCAAAATTTGAGGCTTATTTTCCCCTTGAGGCCATCGTTGTCTTTAACCACTAACTTAACCTTGCTAGCACGACTGGCAAACTTGATAGCCAGAGGACCCGATGCACGACTACCATCGTTAAACTTCCACTTATGCTGAGTGATATGACCATCTTCATCGAAGCTCATAGACACAAACAGGTCGATAAACCAGAGGTTTATATGCTTTATCACGGCAACAGGCTTAATCTTGTCAGCTTGCGTATCTATGCTGATGGTTTGTGAGACGTTATGGCTTAAGCCGCCATTATCGGTCACGGTTAATGTCACTCGGTAATCGCCATCTTGTGCATATTCATGGCTGACCATAGCAGAGTCAGCGACAGTGCCGTCACCTAACTCCCATGAGTAACTCACAATCTCACCATCTTCATCTGCTGAGGTATCATTAAACGTCACCACTGCACCAGCAATAGACACAGAAAAACTGGCCGCTGGCGCAATATTATCTTCACCAAGCAACACAGAGATAACCACAGGGTCGTGATCCGATGAGCGATATGCATCACCATTGTACAAGTCAGTGAGCTGTGCATCCGACTTAAACTCTTCGTTGTAGTCGAGTAATCTAGGCTCATCGGTATTGATGTGCCACTCGGTCACATCGATGATTTTATCCAACAAGCTCGCGTTAGCCAGGGCATGGTCCAGCTGACCCGACTCTCCCGAATAGACATAAGAGTATGCATTCTCTTTATCAAGATGGTCGAATAACTCAGTAAATCCTGCGTTTTTAAGTGCCGTTAATGGATTTTCCTGAGCATAGGCATTGAGATCCCCCATCACTAGCACATCAGCCACACCGTACTCAGCTGCTAGCCAGAGACTTACCGCCTCGGCGGCGCGGGTGCGGGTCAAATTACAGTTACCTTGGCCATCGTTTATATTGGGATCGCCTAAACTATCGCAATCACTGCCCTTAGATTTAAAGTGATTCACTGCAACAACAATCACCTCGTCACTACTAAGGTGCCTGAAGCCTTGAGTCAACATGGGACGATTTTTACCGTCATTAAACAGCGGGTTATTGTTTTCATCCAGTGGTGAATTGGCGCTTGAAAGCACCTTGGCTGCTCCATCTGGGCTCACCTTATCTAGGCGATAGATGATACCCACAGTGATAGCATCAGTCCCTATGCCACCAGCTGTCTCTGCGCTGACATAGGCATAGCGAGTCTCACCTATTGCTAGGTTGAGGCCGGATACGAGATCGGCAATGGCAGACTCACTGCCAAAGCCATCATTTTCTATCTCCATCAAACCTAATACATCGGCATTAATGGCGACCATAGCGGCAATGATCTTGTCTCTTTGACGAGTAAATTCAGCAGCGGTATCCGCGCCACGTGGCGTCGGGAAACCCGCCCCCGCACCATCACCATTGAAATAGTTGAGCACATTGAAGCTGGCAAGGATTAGATTGCCGCCTTCGGCGAGCATTGGCGCCGGAGCTCTGGCATTTTCGGAGACGAAATTAACCGTATCCATTGGCATCAGACGATACTGACCAAAACCATAATGCATTACCGCATCGAGTCCTGTGATGGTATCACCGACACGCACCGTATTTGATGCGCTAAGCCCTGGGGCTGGATAACGCACGGGATCTGGGTTTTGCGATGTCAGTCCATCGTCTAACACTATGGCATCTTTGGCATTCGCAGCCGTTACCGCCAGAGCATCGATGCCAGGGGCGGCAACTTGAGTACCGATATAATGACGTTGGCTGCCTAACAGTAACTCACCATAGCGGCCTAAGTTATAGACCTCATTGACCGTTAAGTTATGGTTGAAACTGACGCGCATCCCTTCGAACGCTTCTAGATCACTTGTCTCATCGATTGGCAAGGTCACTATGGCGGCTGTTGGCATCGCCTGAGCCGAGTCACAGAGTATATGAGCAGCCAGTTCGGTCAACTCAGTCAAGCCGTTATATTCCTTCACCTTAGCCTGAATACGAATACGATCACCGGCAAGATACCCAGTCGGGCTGCCCGTATAGACGAACACACCTTCTGAGGTCAAGGGATCGCCGTCGACTTCATTGTCGGCCATCTGCACAAACAAGCCCTTAAGACCCGCTTCCTGATTACTGATGACTATGGCTTCGACTTCGACAAGTTGACCATTGAGTGGACTGGTATCGGTCAGGCCTTGAATTGCATGAATAGCCGTGGATGGGTCATGACACACGAGTGTCACAGGTTCGGTGGGATCAGTTGGGTCTGTGGGCTCAGCATTAAACTGTCCAAGATCTGAAAAATCATCTTTGGCAAAACCCTGCCAGCTATCTAAGATCACCTCATCGTCGATAACGCTATCGCCGACAAGCTGAGCGGGATCGCGGCGCAGCGTGTTGTCCTGAGTCGACAAATCACCGCTGCCCCACTGACTACCAGGGTCTACGCCAACCTGACCCAGGCTATCGACTACTGCACCCGACTTCCTGAGGACGATAGCATCATCGCCATTAAAAAAGCTCGAGTTACTCACTTGGTTGGCAACAGCCAAAATTTCGGCATTGGCATCATTATCGGCGAGAACATAAGTCTCACCTGCAGCTAAAGTTCCAATCAGAACTATGGTCGAACCCACATCATTTTTACCGTTAAAATAGTATTCGACCTGGTATTGGCTGAGATCGATATCAGTATTGGTCGGATTGTAGAATTCGATGGCCTTATTGCTACTACTGCCTTCGACATATTCAGAAATAATCAGCTGCTCGGCTGCCTGAGCGAACGTGGAAGCACCACCTATCGCCAAGGCAAGTAAACGTGCTTTGGTAAACATATTAACCCCTTAATATTATCCATTTGACCTAGTTATTTTTCGAGCATTCGACTGTGTTGTTCAAATTGCCCCTTTTTTCCAAAAAAACACTCGATACTATAAAGGAGTTTCGCTTCAGGCATGTTGCACTTAAGTTGCATTTACGTTTATAAAATAACGTTCATAGGGATTAAAACATCATATTTAATTCGCATAACATCTCCTCAAGTGATCAACATAACCAATGGCTTTACCCCGCCGACATCTCACCCATGCGCTACAGCAAATTATGACTAAACAGCACGTGAGCCCCATCACAGCTTAAACAATTAGTGAATTCCTCCCAGTCTACTTAAGGATTAACAGGCGTAAAATCTACTTGGTTTAACGTGTCTAACATATCTTCAAATTAAGGCTACTTATGATCGCTATAGAATTTTTTGTCGTGCTTGCTTTTATCTATCTTGGCGCGCGAATTGGTGGAATAGGAATAGGACTGGCTGGCGGCGCCGGCGTGTTAGTACTGACCCTGTTTATGGGCGTCGATACTGGGAATATTCCCGTCGATGTCATATTGATCATCATGTCGGTGATAGCGGCAATTGCAGCCATGCAAGTGGCTGGTGGCCTGGATTGGCTGGTTGACTTGTCTGAGCGTTTTCTACGTAAGAACCCCAAAAGAATCACCTTCTACGCGCCCATAGTCACGTACTTTATGACCTTGCTCGCAGGCACAGGACACACGGCATTCTCTACCTTGCCGGTCATCGCCGAAGTCGCCAAGGAGCAAGGCATTCGCCCTTCACGTCCCTTGAGTATCTCAGTTGTCGCCTCACAAATTGCGATCACGGCATCCCCCATCTCAGCGGCTGTCGTGTTCTTCTCAGGCATTTTAGAACCTCTAGGCGTAGGTTACCTAACTTTACTCGCCATCTGTATTCCGACGACATTTACCGCCTGTATGGTGGGCGCGTTCGTCGCAAACTTCTTGGGCTGTGAGCTAAAAGATGACAAAATCTATCAGGAGAGACTGGCCAAGGGCTTGATAAAAATTAAGGGGCCCACTCAAAGAAACATATTGCCTACTGCCAAGTTGGCCACAGGGATCTTCGTCACTGCCATTGTCGGGGTGATCGTTTATGCCACACTGATTTCCGATGCGGTAAATATCATAGAAAACCCCACACTGGGCCGCAACGATGCCATCATGGTGTTTATGCTTGCTGCGGCGACAGCCATAGTGACCTTCACCAAGATAGATGCATCTGAGATAGCCAATGCCGCTACCTTTAAATCTGGCATGAGCGCCTGTATCTGTGTGTTAGGCGTAGCCTGGCTGGGCGACACATTTGTCTCCGGCCATATCGACGAAATCAAAGCCTTCTCGTCAGAAATACTCAATCAATACCCCTGGATGTTGGCTGTAACCTTATTTTTCGCCTCCATGTTGCTCTACTCACAAGGGGCAACCACCACAGCATTGATGCCAGCCGCACTGGCCATAGGCGTGGCACCACTGACCGCCATCGCTTCATTTGCAGCGGTCAGCGCCCTATTCGTGCTACCAACTTACCCGACACTACTCGCAGCAGTGGAGATGGACGATACCGGCTCAACCCGCATCGGCAATTTAGTGTTTAACCATCCTTTCTTCATTCCAGGTTTAGTGACTATATCTACCTCGGTAGCTTTGGGCTTCCTGGTTGGCGGACTCATATTATAAGGTTTAGTGTTTAGTGTTTAGTGTTTAGTGTTTAACCATGCTTTGTTCTTCATTGCAGGTTTAGTGACTATATCTACCTCGGTAGCTTTGGGCTTCCTGGTTGGCGGACTCATATTATAAGGTTTAGTGTTTAGTGTTTAGTGTTTA
>NZ_JABSSM010000120.1 GCF_013214165.1 Shewanella sp.
AAATTGTACTATCCTGAAGGTTACATGCCTGAGCTGCTGACCGAATGGCCCGCCGATCGCGATATTGTGCTTCCGGCCGAGCAACTTCCAGACTCGCTCAGGAAGGGGATGAACACTAAACAGGAATATGTTGATCGTATGCGCGAGCATCATGGCTTAGACAGAAAATCGGTAACACGTCCGACAGAGAGTCAGGACGGTGCAGGAAACGATAATAAATAATTTCTGAGCAGCAATTAACAAGGGGCTATAACCGCCTCTTGTTATTGCGCGTTAGATTAGGAAACCCAGCATGAATAGCTTACTTAAATCAATTTTCAGTGTTTTCATCCTTCTCCCCGGGCTAGCGTTTGCAGTCGAACATAACCATAACCATAACCATTTCAACCCCAAACTCGAGTTACTGGCTAACGATATCATAGGTATTACCGTGTGCTATAACAACGGTTTTATCTCAGATCAGCAACAAGAACCTGCGTTCGTTAATTTAATCGAGTATACGGGTGTTACCGGTGCCGAATTGGGTATGTACTACATGAATAGTCTCGGTAAGAAGGCTGAACAGATCATGTCTGATCCTGACAGCAGTCTGCTCTGGCATGAGGCGTATTGTGAAAACTTGGCGGCAAATTATTTAGACCTTGATGAATTGCATGACAGAGCAGAGCAGGCTTTGGCAACCCAGGGACACCATAGGACCGTGTTAAGCCCTGAAATTGTCAAGCAGGACATAGAACGTGGACGTTTATTGACCATTCAGTGATGCAATGGCTAGAGAATTGAATCCTCATAAGGGAATACATATTATGCAAGGTAAATATACTGCACCGCTAGTCGGTGGGTTAGTGACGCTTCTTAGCAGTGTTTCAGTGAACGCTGCTGGATTATCATTATCACAGATCGCAACGACTGAGAGCATAGCGATGGCAGGCGTCGCAGGGGTAACCAATAACCGAGATAGCTCGGCTATGGTTACCAACCCAGCGGGCTTAACAGGCATAGAAGACAGCAGCTATCTCCTGGGCGCTCAAGTCATCATAGTCGATGCTGAATTTAATAATAACCTTGGTGATGCTAGCTCCTCTAGCACCACGCCTATCCCCCATTTATCCTATGCGCAACGCGTAAATGATAAGTGGGTCCTGGGGGGAAGTGTACATGCTCCCGGTGGCTTAGGTTTGGAATATAAAAATGGATTATTTGGCGCAAACACCCCAACTGTCGTCAATGAAAGCGCGATAGAAATCGTGGATTTTACGTTTGCGGCGGCTTATCAATTAGATGAAAACTGGTCACTGGGGGCGGCAGTGATCGCGCAATACGCGAGTATTGATATGCAATTGCTCGAAGGAACAAGTTTTGCCAATAATCTCAGTGATCAAGACATCAATTTTGCGTTCTCCTTAGGCGCTCAATACCAGTTGGATAACTGGCTTGTTGGCATCAGCTATAAGTCAGGAAGTGATCATGAATTCTCCTATGATGGTATGTTTCCGGCTCCAAGCGCGCTTACCTGGCCTCAAATTGTCGATATAGGCGTCAGTTATCAAGCGACTGAACGGACGCAATTGTCCTTCTCGATGAACTGGCAAGAATGGAGCGCTAGCGGTGATAGCCTAGGCTATCAATATCAAGATACCTATGGTGTTGGCATCGCGATACGTCACCAGCTCGACGAATGGGTGTTGATGGCAGGCGCATCTTACGATTCAAGCCCGATTGACACCGCGGCAGACAGAACGATAGATCTGCCTCTGGATAGCCAATGGCGAATAGGGTTCGGTGCCGAGAAGAAAATATGGGGCGATAAGTGGTTAGGGATCGCATACCAGTACAGCGACCTAGGTCAGGCCGATATCTTGATGACGGGTCCTGGTGGCATAAACACCTTGGTTGAAGGCAGCTATTCAAAAAATAGAGCCCACTTTATCACGGCCTCATTAAGATATTAGATAATAAGGCAGCGGGCTCACTGGGCTAATGTTGTTATCTAGGTAACTGCTCCGGCGTTAGTCTGGATAAGTGCAGCTGCGTTATTCTATCTGCGCCAAATATCCCCAAGCCAGTTCAAAACTGTATTTCGAGGTCGCTCGAGTATATGGGCTGGGTTAATACTGCCCTAAGCTGACCCTATCTGGCCCATATTATCTGAGATACTTGGGTATCACTCAGGTCTTCCCACGTCCCTGTGGGTCAGATGGACATGTCTCATACAAGATCATGCACGGCCCCCACGTCAGGCAATCGGAGCCACTCTAGGCTCTACACTTGCTTGTTTTCTCTTCGAGTGAGGTTAGGAGGTAACCCTAATGATGATTAGCTGCTGCTCACTCTTGACTGCTGGCGATTAGATTGTTGATCGTTTTTGATATCAGATCTTTTTTCATCTTAGTCGGTGTAACAGGCTGTTTAAACCAGAAGCTGATCGGCTGCTCAAAGCCAATACCTAGCATATAATTGTAGATAGCCTTACGCAGCCCGACCCCAAGCATGTCATGATCCACGCCGGTTGGATCGGTGAAGTCTACATCGTTTTCAGCGAATAAGATCTCCGGGCGTTCAGCCAGCGTAATGCCAAACTTCTCCGGGTTCATGCCAATAGGACTGTGAACCGTGGCCACAAAACGGTGCCAGTAAGCGGACTGGAAACAAGCTTGCTGCATCATCTGACGCACCATCTCCAGCGAATCTATGGTTTCTTGCTCGGTTTGTGTTGGAAAGCCATACATCAAATAGGCGTGAACCAATATACCCGCATCACTGAAGGCCTTGGTTACTTGGGCGACCCGCTCAACACTCACGCCTTTTTTCATCAGTTTCAATAGACGATCAGACGCTACCTCAAGACCGCCGCTAACAGCGATACAACCGGAATCCGCCAGCAACTGGCAACGTGCTTGGCTAAACGTCCTCTCGAAACGGATGTTGCCCCACCAGCTGATCATGACCCTACGTTCGATTAGCCGTTTTGCTAGCGCAAACAAAAGCTTTGGCGGTAGGGCTTCATCGACGAAATGAAAACCTGTCTCTCCGGTTTCTTCGATGACTTGTTCGATTCTATCCACCAGAACATCGGCTCCTGCGGCGTCAAAGCGGTCGATATAGTCCAGACTGACATCGCAAAAGCTGCATTTACGCCAGTAACAGCCATGAGCTATGGTCAGTTTATTCCAGCGTCCATCGCTCCAAATGCGGTGCATCGGATTGAGCATTTCACACAAAGACAGGTATTCCCCCAATGGCAGGCCATCGTAGATCGGTGCACCGACATCGGTTTGTGGGATATCGTGGAGCTGCTTATTTTCATTGAAGTGTACGTATGCTTGGCCATCCTCATCCTCTGCGAGGAAATAGGTTCGCACCAGGTCGTCTATCTCACGTTGTCCTGCAAAGTATTCCAGCAGGGTTATAAAAGGACGTTCGCCGTCGTCCAGACAGATAAAATCGACAAATTCAAACACGCGAGGGTCTTTGAGCGCGCGCAGTTCGGTATTGATAAAACCACCGCCCATTACGATGGGGATATCTGGATTGATGGCTTTACAGGTTTGCGCTATGCGTAAGGCTCCTAGCATATTGCCGGGGAAAGGTACGGTTAACGCGACGACGCTAGGCTGAGTTTCTTCCAGATACTGCTCGACCAATTGTTCCAAAATTTCCGAGCTGAAACTAGGTTCGTCCATCAAGGTATCGTACAGATTGTCAAAGCTTGGGTTGGCCGCCGCTAATTTCTCGCCATAACGGCTCACTTCAAAGTAGGGATCAACCCCCTGAGTGATGACGTTCGACAGATCATTAATAAACAGGGTGGCTAGATATTTGGCTTTATCTTGTACGCCTAGATTGCCAAAGGCCGCTTGCAACACATCGCCTGATACCGCCTCCATCTGCGCAATAGTGTCAAACGCTGGGCCTTCTGGTAAAAAACGACGGGAGTTAATACGCAGGGCAAGGCTTGGATCCTTGCCCTGCAAAAAGCGAATAGCGCTCTCAACGGTTTGATGATAACGGTCAAACTCAGCCAGAAAATTAAAGATCACATCAGGTAACTCATCGTCTTCAAAATGCTCGAAGTTTTCTTCCACATGCTGACGAATAATCTCCAGCGCAGGCGCTGTCATCATTTCTAGGAACAGCTCAATTGCAGGATCTCGCTGAACCGCCTCATAGCCTCGGGAGCGTAAAAAACCAGTTAAATACGCTGTTGCCGGATAGGGCGTATTCAGCTGGGTCATAGGTGGAGTCATTAGGAGAACGGTCATAGCCTGCCTTTAAATAGTAAACCTGGATACTCTGTGTGAAACTGTTCACTGAAAGCCAGAGTGTGGCAGCTGATACAGTTGCCATAAAATAAGCATGGATTCTAGCAAATGACCTAGATAAAAACCCGAGTAAATATCAGATTTCACGGCTAAGCGCCCACGGATGGGTTCACAGCGAGTTACAGAAGATATTTGCAACGAGTTATCCGATACTTACTCGCAATGGTATTAGTCTTGGGCGTAAGCCTGCTCAACTTCTTCGGCGATTATCGCTATACCGGCGCGCATCTTGGCTTCATCTTGCACATAGTTCATCCGTAAGCATTGATGGCAATGGTCCCACTCTGGCTACCATTGGTCAGGCTGATATTTTTCTCGCTAATCTCCCAACCGTAAGTGTCTCGTAATAAGTCAGCCAAGGATTTTAAGAAGGTGTCTTTACCTTGGGGCCCATCATAATTACTTAATGCCGCTATCAGCTCACCGTTTGCTAGCATCTCACTTGCTGCTTGGTGAAAGTCATCCTGCATCGCCGGAATAGTGGCAGGGTTACCCCCACCCAACATTATGGCGCCTGGTGTGCGTAGCCCTTCATTGAGATCATTCATCAACTGATTAATGCCTGAGTTACGATTAAATTTTCACCAAACTTTGAATACTGCATGACACCCACACTTGAAAATATCGAAATAACTTAGAGTGCCTGTAGTAACCATTTTCAGTGAGACACGCACCCATTATTTCATTTTTTGGCGACTAATTTGGATCTCGTCATGTTTTACTAGGGGAGTCGCAAATTATTTGTTTGTTCAACCTTAGGAGGATAAAGGGAGCAAGCTGAGAGTGAAGGTGGATGTCTAAAATGACCTAATAGTGCATGTGAGCTCTCGGTACGCTGGATCTTGATTAAATCTCCTTAGATAGTGAAAGCAAGATGATGTACCGCTTAATCATTTATATTACCGCTCATGTAAAAGTTCCAACACAACGACTCTTTGTCATTGATACTAGTCCTTTAATTCCCTAATGGGTGTGTCGTGATGGAGACAAAATGAAGATAATGATTGAGTTTGTAGTACTAGGTATAGCACTTTGTGTCTGTAGCGCCTCGGCGTTGGCCACAACAGATAGTGTGGGTCAACCTCAGTCCTTAATAGAATTATCTGTAGCTTTGAACAATGCTATGGATGACCAAAATATCCCCGGAATGCAAGTCGCACTGTTTAATGCTGAGGGAATATTTTGGTCTCAAGCGTTCGGCGTTCAGAATAAACTAACTCAAGAAGCTGTCACTGAGGACACTTTATTTCGAGCTGGTTCTACCACTAAACCCTTTGTTGCACTGGCTGTCATGAAGTTAATTAATGATGGTAAGTTTTCTTTAGAGAGTAAACTTAGCGATCTAGCACCAGAAGTTGAGTTCTCAAATACTTGGGCCGGCTTTGCACCTGTTCGGGTGATTCATTTGCTCGAACACACTGCGGGCTTCGATGATATGCATTTTAAGAATTTTTATAATGTCGATGAACAGAATATCTCAATGCTAGAAGCTATCAATAGGGATCATTCATCGCTTAATGTGCGTTGGGTTCCTGGTTCGCGTCATAGTTACTCTAATCCAGGTTATGGAATTCTAGGCTATCTAATAGAAAAGTTTTCAGGACAGGGTTTTGCACACTACCTCAATGATCATCTATTAACGCCGCTTAACATGATTCAAAGCGATGCTAGCAATAATTCAGTGGTACAAGCACAGCTCAGCCAGGGCTTTGTCGATGACAAGTCGGTCCCTTATAGAGAGATATACTTACGACCCGCCGGAAGCCTGCATTCGACAGCCTCTGAACTGGCTCATCTAGGTTCGTTTCTGCTCTCTCGGGGGGAATGGGCTTCTATCCAAGGTATCGATGCTGCAACCATAACGTCAATGGAATCCCCCCGTTCAACCAGCGCGGCCAAGGCCGGCCTTAAACATGGCTATGGGTTGGGAATATACCACTTATCTATGTACCATAAGATGCACACTAATCATGACTGGCTTGGTCATAATGGCGGCATCGATGGCTTCATTACATCATTGGGTTATTCATTGGAGCTTAATACAGGCTTCGTTGTCATGGTCAATACCAGTACCGCAAATTATAATGCCATTGTGGAATTACTTACTGGATTCTTGACTGGAAATCATTCTTTAGCACCATTAACTACCAGAGAGGGACTCGATGAAACCGTTGGCGGATATTACAGGATGATGAACCCTAGAAATCAGCTGTTTATAGGGCTTGAATATCCATTTTCTGTGGTGAATATAGTGGTCAACAAACAGACTATATTGCTCGGGCCGCTGATAGGAGACGACGTATTACTTCATCATGTGGGTGATCAAGCATACGCAAAAGTTGGTAGTGCTTATCCCACCGGCATTTTTATCTCTGATACGTCAGCAGGGATAGCATTTCAAATAGATGGCCAATATTTCAAGTCTGTTAGTGCATTTTCTGCCTGGTTCCCTTTAGTGGTATTGAGTGTGAGTGTGCTATCCATACTATTAACGGTTATCTATCAGCCAATTTGGCTAATCAATCTATCCAGAGGACTGTTTTCTGACAAATCTAGGCTGAAGTTAAGAGCAGGTCAAGGGCTGGCAATAGCTTCACTGGCTTCATTGGTTTTTGCAATGATGAATTTGAGCCTATTTGAGGCTGGAAGATTGAACTGGCAAACCATCTTGATTTACGTCAGCAGCATTATGTTGATGATATTCAGTTTTCTAGGGCTTTGGGGAGTGTTGTCGGCGTGGAAGCTAGAGCCAAATGTAATGGCTAAGTATTTTGCACTGTTTACGGCGATGGGTCTCTTAGTATTTGCAACATATTGCTATTATTGGAATTATGTGGGAATCAGTCTTTGGACTTGGTAATCTAACCGCGTTATGGATTAGCCTGTTAGTATCGGCATTAGTAGCAAATATTGGTCGTGTCTTTCTCTGAGTATACTATGTCGAAGAAAAAAATATTCTGGATTTGTCAGCTTAGCGGCTGGGGGACTGTCGGTCTGATTAACCTGTTAGTGAGAGTGTCTTTGGGGGGATCTGATTGGTTAATTGAGCTTATATCAAGTTTTTTGATTATCACCTTCGGGATATTCTGCTCTAATTTACTCAGATACATTTTTAAAAAGCTTAATTTGATTGAGCGTAAACCCTTATCGATCATTGTCTGGGTGATGTTCTTATCGATCCTAGTTACGTTAATCATGGTAATTAGTACATTAATTCCCCTTGGTATATATCTAATCCTAATAGGCAAAAGTGAAAACCTGTTTACTTTTGAATCTATCGTGAGTAACAGTATTGGCTTATATCCGATGTTACTTTCATGGTGCTGTATATATTTTTGTGCCAGCTATTTGATCCGCTGGAACAAAAGTCAGCTGGATAAACTTAGCTTAGAAAATACGTTAAAGAGTGCCCAATTAAATGTATTAATGGGACAAATTAACCCACACTTTATCTTCAATAGTTTGAATAACATACGTTCATTAATGCTTGAGGATGTAGAGAGAGCAAGGGATATGATCACTTTCCTTGCAAAAGTGCTTCGCTACTCTCTCACTTCAGAACATAGCTCATTGATTGAGATTGATAAAGAGCTTGAAGTTGTGAATCACTTTATAGAATTAGCTAAGATTCAATATGAAGAGCGTTTGGATTTTAGCAGCAAGATCCAGTTAGATTCAGATGATATCAAAATTCCGCCTATGGTCA
>NZ_JABSSM010000121.1 GCF_013214165.1 Shewanella sp.
CACGATGGCCTAGGATATACTCACGGATATCAAACCATCCCTTAGCACCAGCGATCACAGCACATAAAGAGGCAAATAAAACATCAAAAAGTGGATAGGTAACTTTGGCGCTTTGTCGTTGATCATCCATGGCGTTGAAATGCTGCTTAAACGTGTCTATATGCATGATTTACTCCCCAAAAGAGAGTATAAGATCATAATTGCATCAGATCGTCAAATCAGGCTCGTTTTTGCTCAAAAAACGTTCGCGATCTCGCCCTGGGCATAACAATCTCCTAAATCGACCAGTAACTAAAGCTTAGTCGGAGAAAGAAAATGCACCATTAACAATGGCTGGCCTGATTTATTGTAATGAAATGTTAGACGCATTAATTAAACAGCAGCAATCAGCGTAACGGCTGATGTAAAGCAACTAAGATAAGAAGCGGCTAAGGAAAATAGCCGCTAACAAAAAAAGCCAAGGCAGCTAAGAAGTTAACTGCTTTGGATTTTTGCATTTTTTATATAATAAGGGAAAAGGTCAAGTTGATCTGACTCCGTTGGTTCTCGGTAGCTTTCAATTTTGGAGCCAATAAAAAACCCCTTACGGGGTTTTGAATATTTAGTTTATGTAAGAATTAGCTATTCATCTTTAGCAGCATCTTCATCAAACCATACATGTTCATCTTCTCCACCTAGCACAAAGCGATAACCAGAAGGTAAAGCCATATAAATAGCGATTTCCGGCCTATTTTCAATTATATGGCTAAAATGGACTGTTTTTAATGAATCGGTATCTCCATTGTATAAGTCAGTCGTTAACCACCAACCACTCATATGTTCAGGTGCAGGATATCTGACTCCTTCCACAGGATGACCTTCATACACTCCCTTAGAGATGACGACCATTTTATCTTCTTCCAAGGGCGTATATTGAGCCTTAAAGCCTTCACAGCACTCCTGTTGTACTTGCATAACTTCTAATAATGTATGGTTCATCTAATCCTCTTTCAACTTCCGCTTAACTTGGGTAACTTCCCCTGCCTGTTTTCCACTACAAGTTTTACAGTGAGGGAAAAGTCTTTGAGAGCCACCAGACGGGGTTAGTGCATTAGCAGGTTGATGGTCAAGAATGAAGTTGCCACTTTTAGTACCGGCTTCTTTGGATCCACAAATATAACAACCGCTTTCTTTACCAATCTCATTCATCTTGTCTCTTTCACCTTTTCTAAAACTTCGCGTCTTACCGCGAGCAGGAATAGATTCTTTTGCAAATTTACCTAGCTTAAGCGTACTAGATTTACTAATCGCAGCAGCTAATTTTTTAGCCGTTGTTAAAGTCTTAAGAGGGTTAAGAGCACCTGATATTGTTTCCCTAGCCGCACCTAACAAATTTACTTGGCCTGTAGTCACATAGTTTAACGCGACGTTAAGGGCAAAGTCAGCTATTAGCTTTGGATTATTTCCGTCAGGATCAGTGTACTTATATGGGTTGTTATTAGCATAGGCATAGCGATTAAAGTTATGAACGTTGTTAAACCCAACCGGATCATTCGAGTAAAACCGCCCGATAACTGGATCATAGTATCGTGCGTTTACTGACCCCGATGCACACTTTTGCTCATAAAAGTATTTTCCCTAAGCACTTCAATCATTTAAATAACATTTTCCTAACTGATTATTACACTATCAATTTTTTGCCCTAGATGCACTTTTTGTGCACTAACAAAAAAGCCAAGGCAGCTAAAATATTAACTGCTTTGGCTTCAAAATCAGCCAAAAATAAAGCCCCATAAGGGGCTTAGTTATCTGATGGTTATTGGATTGATTTCAAATCAAAAGATCTGATCCCATTTAATCTCAATTTTTTTGAAGGCTACCTATAATTTCACGGCTTAACTGACTTCCTCTCTTTCCTGTTTCAAAAAAGTCTAAAATCTGTGTACTATAACTACATATTTTAGAAATTAGATTACTTGAAGATTTTTCAGACCAAAAAGCAGAAGGAATCCACCAAGGTTTCCCCCAGAAGTATACAAACTGATTATTGGATGCAACCAAGTTTGATGAGTCCACAATATTATGTAATCTCTCACTTTCACGCTTTAGTAAGTTAACTTGAAAAGCAGCCCTATCATATTTATCAAACATTATGGAAATACAATAAGTAAAATGTTCATCTTTCTTTTCAAGATACGACTCACTCTTATCAACAAGATTTTTGGTATCCCCCATACAATATGGGACTAATTCAAATCCATTTTCTCGAAGCTTTTTGACTAAATTACCATCTATTTCATTAGCTAAACTTTTTGTAGTCGCAGGGATGCTATTTATCCATTTTCTTCGTCTTTTGATATAAGAATCTAGTGCTTTATTCATACTATTTACCATCATCTAATTACATGCACTATTTGCACTTGCAGCACAATTCCCAGTCGCACCACCAGTAGCAGCACCTGTTGCACTTCCCGCTCTAGCAACATCATCATAGGATGTTCTCGAAACTTGAAATGCGCCTTTTCCGATTTGTTTTTTAAGCTGACGTTGAGCGCCTGTTAATCCTGCCGTACCAAACTTAGCCTCGACAACTTTAACAGCTCCTGAAGCCGTTTGAACTACGAAATCAGGTCTAGAGTTTGCAGCCCTCCCTGTAATATTCCCTAATTGCTGGACATTTCCAGCTTTAGCCTGAGCAGCGATAACTTTTTCACCACGAGCTGCAATACCAAGTCTTGTTACTCCTTCTCCTATTTTCCCTTTGGTTTGGTTACTCAATAATTTGGCTGCACTTGTCAAAGCCTTACCTCCACCGAAGCTGCCAACCATTCCTAGCCCCGCAGAAATCACAATACTTGTACCATCAATATTAGTAAGTGAATCACCAAGACTTTGCCCAGAAGATAGATTTGAGCCAACCTGCATCCCATAATCGATAGCAGCTCCAATTACAGCTCCCCACAAAAACTCACCATTTGGATCAGTATACTTG
This sequence comes from Shewanella sp., assembly GCF_013214165.1. Taxonomy (GTDB): domain Bacteria; phylum Pseudomonadota; class Gammaproteobacteria; order Enterobacterales; family Shewanellaceae; genus Shewanella. The sequence goes on from NZ_JABSSM010000121.1 coordinate 2,972, forward strand.
TATGGGTTGTTATTAACATACAGGTATCTGTTAAAAGACATAACAGGGTTAGCGTACGTATACCCAACAGGATCATTTGAATAGAAACGCCCGATAACTGGATCATAGTATCGTGCCTGCATATAAGTCAAACCCAGATCTTCATCTTGCAGATGCCCGGTAAATCCTAGACCCACTTTTTCACCGCCGAGGCGTTTACCAAAGGGCTCATACACACTGCGACTGATCACATTACCAGACTCATCGGTTTCCATAACCGGCGTACCCAGCATATCGGTATGCTGATAACGCACCTTACTGCTACGCGATACCGTCCCCGCTAAGTAACTCACACCACATTGGTTGCTGGCATTACAGGCTTGGATCTCGATCTTATTACTGCCCAATGACAGCCCAGCCAGCGAGTAATGGGTCCCGATCACCTTAATAATGCGTTGCGTACCGTTTTCATCGGTGATGATGATTTGATAATAACTCGCATTACTCACCGCAGACCAGCTTAAGTCATAGCGACCATCAGTGCTAGTGCCGGTCACACTACCACTGCTGCTTGAGGGCATGATGGGAATAAAAATAGTGATATCACCCACCGCGATGGGGATAAACATCGTCTGACCTTGGTTCGCTTGTATTGGCGGCGACAAGGTCGAAATGAATATGACTAACCCGATAAAAAACAATTGTGGGTGTCTTCGTTGTTTTCCGACGAGCGAGACTTTGGATTCAAAATATTTCTATTCTTAGTTATTTACTCGTTAATAATCTTTGAACTTCATTCATCCAAAATGTACCTGGCAATGCAGCTAGAGGGTCTAATTGAGCCAGTTCAGTGGCAAAAGAATTAATCAATTGACGTGGGATTGTGTTACTGATTACTGATTCTTCGTCAACCTCAATTGCATTGTCAATCATCTGGGCATACACCTTAAGTGTACCTCTGAACTGTTGAACACTCGAATTTACCAACAACTCTCTATCGCTGAATAATACCTTGAATGTATTTAATGATATAAATATATCTTGATCATCTCTATCTTCACCTAATTTTAACCTTCCTACACTAGGTTCAAATATATCGAAGTTCATATTAGGGGCGGCCCATTCTGGCAAACCTTTTCCCGATAAAACTGAGATATCTTGTGATGAAAAACCTAGTGTTCTCAAAAGAGACTGATCGGTTTTAATTAATTTGATATCTTCCCAAAATGATTCATTCTCCATACCGTTAACTATCCTCATTCAACCTTTGTAGGCCAATTAACACTCTTTAAGAATTTTTGTTGTTTATTCGTAGGGCTAGGGCTTCCACCTTTTTTGTCATGTACTGTACCATCAACATTTAAAGAAGTACCATCACTGAAATGTACATGTTCTTTTGAATCAGGAACACTTTTCTCAGCCGAATGAAACCTTTCTATACCTTTTGGGGTTTGACCCTTTTTTACCATCCCTTGCTGTTTTGAAGCTTTTGTGGCTATTTTTAAAGGTTTACTAACAGCCATCGCCACACTAACTGCGGCACCGGATATATCACCACTCGCAAGACGACTACCCGCGTCAATCAGGTCATTGGCACCAGACGCTTCCATTGCAACATCACTAGCGCCTTCGTTAAAAGCTTGAACGCCTTTTTCACCAAAACCTTGATCGCGGATCTGATTCTGAGCATCAATAAAGTCATTTGAAGCCATCCCCGTCGGATCAGTATACCTATAAGGGTTGTTGTTCCCATAAGCATACCGATTAAAGCTATGCACATCCCTAAACCCAACCGGATCATTCGAGTAAAACCGTCCTATCAGCGGATCATAGTACCTGGCCTGCATATAGGTCAAACCCAGATCTTCATCTTGCAGATGCCCAGTATACCCTAGACCCGCCTTCTCACCGCCGAGGCGTTTACCAAAGGGCTCATACACACTGCGACTGATCACATAGCCTGACTCATCGGTTTCCATAACTGGCGTACCCAGCATATCGGTATGCTGATAGCGCACCTTACTGCTACGCGATACCGTCCCCGCTAAGTAACTCACACCACATTGGTTGCTGGCATTACAGGCTTGGATCTCGATCTTATTACTGCCCAATGACAGCCCAGCCAGCGAGTAATGGGTCCCGATCACCTTAATAATGCGTTGCGTACCGTTTTCATCGGTGATGATGATTTGATAATAACTCGCATTACTCACCGCAGACCAGCTTAAGTCATAGCGACCATCAGTGCTAGTGCCGGTCACACTACCACTGCTGCTTGAGGGCATGATGGGAATAAAAATAGTGATATCACCCACTGCGATGGGGATAAACATCGTCTGACCTTGGCTCGCTTGTATTGGCGGCGACAAGGTCGCGGCGCATATGACTAACCCGATAAGAAATAATTGTGGGTGTCTTCGTTGTTCAGAGTCAGATCATTTGAAGTTAAACTAACTATAAATAGTGATCAGCATCAATGAGAATGGGTGATCAGTTTGAATGAGAATGAGTGATCAGCTTCGATGAGAAAAGGTGATCAACATCCTTGCGCATATGCAGGGGCATAACAATCTCCTAAATCGACCAGTAACTAAAGCTTAATCGGAGAAAGAAAATGCACCATTAACAATGGCTGGCCTGATTTATTGTAATGAAATGTTAGACGCATTAATTAAACAGCAGCAATCAGCGTAACGGCTGATGTAAAGCAACTAAGATAAGAAGCGGCTAAGGAAAATAGCCGCTAACAAAAAAAGCCAAGGCAGCTAAGAAGTTAACTGCTTTGGATTTTTGCATTTTTTATATAATAAGGGAAAAGGTCAAGTTGATCTGACTCCGTTGGTTCTCGGTAGCTTTCAATTTTGGAGCCAATAAAAAACCCCTTACGGGGTTTTGAATATTTAGTTTATGTAAGAATTAGCTATTCATCTTTAGCAGCATCTTCATCAAACCATACATGTTCATCTTCTCCACCTAGCACAAAGCGATAACCAGAAGGTAAAGCCATATAAATAGCGATTTCCGGCCTATTTTCAATTATATGGCTAAAATGGACTGTTTTTAATGAATCGGTATCTCCATTGTATAAGTCAGTCGTTAACCACCAACCACTCATATGTTCAGGTGCAGGATATCTGACTCCTTCCACAGGATGACCTTCATACACTCCCTTAGAGATGACGACCATTTTATCTTCTTCCAAGGGCGTATATTGAGCCTTAAAGCCTTCACAGCACTCCTGTTGTACTTGCATAACTTCTAATAATGTATGGTTCATCTAATCCTCTTTCAACTTCCGCTTAACTTGGGTAACTTCCCCTGCCTGTTTTCCACTACAAGTTTTACAGTGAGGGAAAAGTCTTTGAGAGCCACCAGACGGGGTTAGTGCATTAGCAGGTTGATGGTCAAGAATGAAGTTGCCACTTTTAGTACCGGCTTCTTTGGATCCACAAATATAACAACCGCTTTCTTTACCAATCTCATTCATCTTGTCTCTTTCACCTTTTCTAAAACTTCGCGTCTTACCGCGAGCAGGAATAGATTCTTTTGCAAATTTACCTAGCTTAAGCGTACTAGATTTACTAATCGCAGCAGCTAATTTTTTAGCCGTTGTTAAAGTCTTAAGAGGGTTAAGAGCACCTGATATTGTTTCCCTAGCCGCACCTAACAAATTTACTTGGCCTGTAGTCACATAGTTTAACGCGACGTTAAGGGCAAAGTCAGCTATTAGCTTTGGATTATTTCCGTCAGGATCAGTGTACTTATATGGGTTGTTATTAGCATAGGCATAACGATTTAAGCTATGCACATCCCTAAAACTAATCGGATCATTCGAATAAAACCGCCCAATCACTGGATCATAATATCGTGCATCTATATCTAATAAAATGATAGATGAAGACTCACATCGTAACGATAACGATGGTATTGTCTTCATCCGTTCAGATGGCTAAATTTTGTGCCTGCCCCTTTTTTATTGAACTATTTCTTAATTCGGATTTTTATTAATCTTCCAATTAATGTGCGCGCAATAAAATCCAAAACTATTGCTATAAACAGCGATAAAATCAATTCCACAACATTCCTTTCTATATTGATTGAAAATAGAGACAAAAGCTCACTCGTCAGAAGTCTGATAAAACCTGTAATTAGTGATACTAAAAATAAGACGCCGCCGAGTCCACCGTCATCATATTGCAAATGAAGAATGTCGATTATCATAGATAAAATAATGCTTACGGCAGTACATGTGAGAAATATATTTTTATATAAATGAATCATGGCTTTTTCTTCTCAAAATATTCTTTAGGCACTGGCTTATTAAACCCTTGGCCGTTTGGTACAGAAATTTCACCAAGATCGACTCCAGCGGCATTGAGTAAGCCTGAGACATAGGAATTGGAATTAAAAGTATCTGTGCCATTAGGATTAAAAGAGTATCCTAAATTATCCTTATAATTTACTTCCGATTGTATTAACTTATCTACAAATTCATTTTCTGTCATTCCATTTGGTGGAGTAATCGTTATACCACCTGTATGTTCTGCGGCATCCGTTGGTCTGTTATAGTTACTTTCCAAATTCCATGAACCGTTTGGTCCCGCTCCCATAGTTCCATACTTTTGCCCTTGGGAATTAGTCAACTGACCAATAGATGAAATAGTATTCCAATTATTAAAATGGCTAGGATTGTCTGGGGTAACAGTCAACAATGAATGGTTCTTACCTGATCCAATACCCAATATTGTAACTTCATGCCACTGAAGTTTTACTTCCCTTCCATCTGGGTCCGTATATTTATACGGATTATTATTCGCATAAGCATATCGATTGAAAGAGTGGATGTCACGAAATCCAATCGGATCATTCGAGTAAAACCGCCCGATCAGCGGATCATAGTACCTGGCCTGCATATAAGTTAAACCCAGATCTTCATCTTGCAGATGCCCGGTAAACCCTAGACCCGCCTTCTCACCGCCGAGGCGTTTACCAAAGGGCT
>NZ_JABSSM010000122.1 GCF_013214165.1 Shewanella sp.
GTCCAACAAGTCTTACTGGATATTCTCCAGCCAATCTTCGATCCGATGTTTCATCCATCGAGCTATGGATATCGTCCGAAACGAAGCTGCCATGATGCCATCAGTAAAGCGACGCTGTTTATACGCAGAATAACTAAGACACCCATTGTTAAATCTAACGGATAAAATAATATGGATAGCATCGTTATATCTTCAGCCGCGTTCACACTAGCTATTGCTTGGATAAAGTTGATTCTTAGATTTGAATTTTACTGCTAATAACTCGTTTGTGGACAACCCCAGATTAGAGTAATAGCCCTAATTCGGCCCAGCCCCTTTATCTGTTTTCTACTTTTCAAAAACTTTATTTAAATTTAAGCCGATACCAGCAAAATTCGGCTGAAACATTAGGTACTTGCTTAACCCCCTTAACATATCCAACAGATATTGCTTTTTTGAATACTTCCCTGTAACAAGAACTTCATTCAATTCGCAGATCAGTTCAAGTCTACGCTGCTCAAATACTGGTTCTGAACAAACAACCATTTTAAGTAACTTTAAGCTTGCTACTATGGCCAATTTATTTTCAAATTTCGTCGCTGTGTAAGCATAATTTACTGAAAAATCAAAAAAATCAGACTTTTCCAACTCCGAATAATTAACAGAGTCCAAAATACTCAAAGCTTCCTTATCTGATTTATCTGTAAAACAGAGTGCAATAAATACTTTAATTACCTCTTTACCTGACAATTCATATGCATGTTGATAAGTGCTTATCGCAGCATCAAATTCAGATAAATGGAATAAGCAATTTGCCATAGCACCTAAGATTTCTGATTTGCCCACATCAGTTAGATCTCCAGTCTCAAGTAATTTTGCGAATTGGTAATAGGCTTGTTTTTTAAGCTTTCCATCTTTCCTTAGATCACCAAGCAAACTTGTACATCGAGCATATATTACTTTGCTATATATTGGGTCATCATCTGCTTCAACATATTCATCTTTTGCTTGGGTTATAAGTTGCAGAGCGGAATCTTCATCACACACATAAAGATAGCTTATCGCAATAGCCATACGATACTGCAGTATATGACCCTTATCAGTTAATAGTGAAATTAAGTATTCGTATAAATGTATCTTTTCCTTGAGGGGAAGCTTTTCACTCATAAAGTGAAGGTACAACTCAATTATTTCCGTATCTTTTTCTTCAGAGATCGGTTCAAATTTGGTAACTTCTTTCTCTCCAACTCGCTGTGACCAATTACCTGCTACCTTTGATAGAACCTGATAGTATGTCACTTTTTTCTGCCACCTCGGATCTAGAATATTTCTCCTAAGGCGTTCACAAACACTTTCAAATTCCTCAACCACGTTCAGTTTTCGGTAACAATCTAACAACAACTCTACTAAATAACTCAATGCTTTTATATCTATATCTAAGAGGTTGATCACACCCTGATTATTATATTGGATATAAGGTTCAGTGTTAGTTTTATGACAGATTGTATAACATGTGATTTTTTCTCTGGTTGCTTTTATTGCCTTAGAGATGTCCCCCTTATTAATTAGATCAATTAATTCTGAGGATGAACGACCTGCTATTACATGATGATTGCCATAGCAACAATGCTTAAACTTTTCGCCCGAACCACATAAGCAAAGAGATTTCTTAGGTGGTTCATATTTTTTTATTTGATTACTCATAGAAATCCTCTGACAACAAAATAACTAAGACACCCATTATTAAATCTAACTGATTGGGTGTTTTTGGGGAAAGGCTTTGGTTGCAAAGCGCGAAAAAACAGGTGGAATATTGATACGAATCAACTACTTGCGCTGCTAGCTCTGCTTTTCTGCTTTTCTACTTTTCTACTTTTCTACTTTTCTACTTTTCTACTTTTCTGCAAAGAGTGAGTGAGTGCTGCTAGCTTAACTTCAACCCTGAATGGCTACTTTCAACCTCTTACTTAAGACGTTGAGTCTCGCCAGCGTTTCCCTAACTGCACCCAATGTAACCTACTTTGGTGGTGAGTTTCAATATGCAGGCCAGTATTTTATTGAAAAACATAGCTTTTATCGAAAAACCTATAACAAAAAATAACCATGAAAGAAATAACCAAGACATCCAATTTTTTTCACTGCTAGATATCCTGTACCTACTAGAACTTGATTGCCTGATAAGGCAATCTCAGCGAGATTTAAGGCCTGAGTCCTGTTTGTTGAACGCCATTTTTAGCTTGTTATAAACCAGCGCCAGAGTCTCTGGCTTCAACTGAGCCAGCAGGTTACCCGAGATCACTAAACTCAAACCTAAGCTCGAATACACAGACCAGTGGTAAACTTCAAACAGACTCCCTGCCCCCTGTGTCCGGCTGTGTCCGGCTAGACACGGCTAGACACGGCTAAGGCGACGATAGGCGTGATCAACAGCAGATAATATAGATGTGCCTGTCCTATTTTTTTGGTTCCTCCCTGCCATTGACAGTATCCCGTAAGATACTAGCTAATTTAAGCATTTAGCTATAAACGCTAAATGCCTTTTGATCACTTAATTTTTACATCCAAACCAAGTGACATTAAGGTTCCTACCAATGTTGTGATTACCACAGATAGTAATGAACCAATCAGCACATACTCAGTCATACTTCGGTCGTTTGATTTATTCAATTCACCAAATCTAAATATTGACTTAGCTGCCAATACAAAACCCACCGCTGCATAACTTCCCACAAGCGTAAAGGTCAATATTAACACTCGCTCTAAATAACCGATTAACTCACCACCAGCGACAAGACCATTAACACTATTATCTCCATCGGTGCCTGATATTGGATACTTTTTTAAGACGCTACCAATCACAATCGAAGTCGGCTTGAGAATTAGCAAGTAACCAAAGGCCACTATAACGCCACCTGAGAACTTCTCATGCTGTAGCACTGCATCAATAGTTAAACTGCCTGCCATGTGAAAAGCAATAGCTGCTAGTACCGATACATGTAAAGTCTGGTCAATAACAAAATAGGAAAACTTATCGCCATTTGGTGTTGTTACCTTCCACAGATCGATAACAAAATGACTTATCGCTACGATAGCTACCAAGCAAGCAGCTGAACGCCAATCAATCCCTAAAACTATCGCAGGAACAAATAATGCGCCGCCGTGTAATAGTGAGTGAAGGTACAGCTCAGGTGAACGGTAAGTGTGAGCTTTCTTTGCATCTACCCATCGGTTTGGTTGAAGGTAAAAGTCACAGATGATGTGAATCAACAAGAATGGTATTAGAACACCAAAGAAATCAAACATACTTGAGTCCTGTTACTTGATTTATAAATCGACAATTTAGCTCACTGACTAGCGGCCAACCTGAAGCTTTAAGTGACTTACTGGCAGTAGCGCTAGCAATATTGAGCTTTTCTGCTAAATCATTAATCGACAAAGCTTCATTGGTTCGAAGCATTGCAAGCATCACTTCACATTGGCGCGAAGTTAATTCTGTTAGTTGTCTATCAAGATACTTAAAGAGTAAGTCAAAGTGCTCAGTGAGTTCGAAGTGGTCAGAGTTAAAACACAACCTGTCGCTTTTCAAGGCTTTTAGTCCACGGCCAGAAAGAACAAATGCAGCACCCATCGATTCAGAGACCGACTCACGCAAATCCGCATTAGAGGCAATGGCAAAGCTAATACGACTATCAAACTTTTTACCAAGCGCTTTAATACCAATCCGATAAACGATGGTGTATCTCAGAGCATTTTCAATATCATGCACCACGGACTGAAACTCATCACCACGCTCAATACTGTGCGCATTTGATGAATTTCCTTCGGTGATCAATTTTTGAATATCTTTGATTCGTTTAAGTAGTTGTTCAAACTGATCAAAGGTTAGCTTGGTTGAGTTGACAATATCGCCGCTGATCACTGCGATAGGTTTATAGGTAGACTCCACTTTAAAACTCCTTTTTGCATGCAGAACTCAATTTAGCCGTTTTCGACTAACAATGCAAATTTAGCCGCTTTTGGCTAATAATAATATATTAGCCGTTTTTGGCTAATAGCGGAGAATTAGCCGTTTATGGCTGAACGACTCATGGAGCTTGTTATGAAGCGTAAATAGCTAAGACACTCAGGATTGTCAGTACAACGACGAGCAAAAACATAGCAAGCTCAATTTTGTGTTCCAGACAAGAGGCATGCGATGCAAGATAAGGAAATTTTAACGAATAGAAAAACCGTACTAGAAGCAGCAAAGGAGAGAACAAAAATAAGAGCCAGCCATTACTAATCAGTAACTTAACGACACAGAATCGAACTTTCAACTTGACCTAGTGTAAATGGCTGAATATTTCCGATAACATCTAAATAAAACCTGTCTAACGCCATAAAATTGATGTGTTTGAAACAAAAGAGGGATTTTTAGGCAGAGCTTGTTACCTCAATGATTGAGGATAGAAAGGAGATAAAGTCTGTTGATTGAGCCGAGTTATCTGCTAGTTTCTAGATATTGACAACACTTAGCAAAGTGCCGTGGGCGCTTACCCAAGTGCTCACCATAGCTAGTCAGTTCTTGTAGTGTGCCTACTGGCCCATGAAACAGCTTGCCAAATTCAGAAGTGATTTTTATCCAGTTATCGCTGGGAATATTGAACCTGGTTAATATCTTAGATACACTTGAAGATATAGCCCCACGCTTATCATCACGAATAATCCTACCAGTTTCATCAACTAACTTAAGATAGTCTTCGAGTGAAAAATTAATGCCTTTAGGTTGATTGAGGCACTCATTACCAATAAAAGGCAGCAGTTTTTCTGGTTGTTTACCTTTTAAAGCGGCGTTAACTCGCAATTGGAGACTCGTGTGGTCAGAGTCTTCCGGGGTTTTAGCCATTGGGCTCTAATAGGATTGAGTTCTACATAAGCCATACAGGCCAGCACTGCAGCTTCATCGAGTAACGCTTGGCTTTTGAACCTCCCTTCCCAAAAATGCCCAGTGCAGTTATCTTCCTGATTCGCTTTTCTGGCAATAGGCTCATTGAGGCAGCGCATAAACCAACTTATGTCACTCAATCGACTGCGATACTGGGCTATTGAATGTTTGAGGGCGATGATTTCATAGCTTTCTATTCTCTCACCTTGTACAAATTTCTGAGTGATTTCAGTCCCTTTAAACAGTTGATGCCAATGCTCGACGACCTCCCTATCTGTCCAGCTATTTGCTAACTCAATATCTATCCTCAACACCAGATGAAGATGATTAGACATCACCGCATAAGCAGCGATGTCGATAGTAAAGATTACACCTAACTTAAGTAACTGAGATTCAACCCAATCTCGTCGATGTTCATAGGATTTCCCTGTGTTTGGATCGACTCCTGTGAGCCAGGCTTTGCGAACACACCTTGAGACTGCGTGATACCACGGCGCATCTTCAATACTAATCTGAGTTCTTCTTGGGCGTGGCATAATCTAAAGCTTAGTAGTTGCCCCTTGATTCATCAATTAACAATGCCTGTCTCGATTTATCTCACTTGTTTATTTATCCCTCTACTTTTTCTTAAGAACTAACCTTCTCTGAAGACTAATCTTCAGAGTTAGCACCGATTTTGTGAATCGATAAGTCAGCACCATTGTATTCCGATTCTTCATCTAAACGAATACCTACTATCTTGTCGATAATGCCGTATATCAAGAAGCCACCGATCACCGCGACTGCTATGCCCGCCAATGAACCGATAAGCTGAGACATAAAGCTAACTCCGCCCATACCACCCAATTCTTCTTGACCAAAGATACCTGCCGCAATGCCGCCCCATAATCCACTTAGACCGTGCAAAGGCCACACACCTAATACGTCATCGAATTTAGGGAGTTTGTTTTGCACGTAGGTGAAGGTAAATACAAACAAGCCACCAGCAATCGCGCCAACAATGAGTGAGCCCATTGGGTGCATTACATCAGACCCCGCACAGACTGCAACGAGACCGGCCAATGGGCCGTTATGAATAAAGCCTGGATCTTTTTTGCCGACAACCATGGCTGCGATAATACCGCCTACCATTGCCATTATGCTGTTTACAGCCACTAAACCAGAGATGCCGTCCATTGTTTGTGCAGACATTACATTAAAGCCAAACCAGCCTACGGCCAAGATCCAAGCACCTAACGCTAAGAAAGGAATATTTGAAGGTGCAAAAGCAACAACACGGCCATCACGATAGCGTCCTTTACGAGAACCCAATACGATAATCGCAGCAAAACCAATCCAACCGCCAACACCGTGTACAACAACAGAACCGGCAAAGTCATGAAAAGCAGCCCCAAAGTTTGCTTCTAACCAGCCCTGGAAGTTAAAACCAAGTACCGAGTTGCTATTCCAGATAATGCCTTCAAAGAATGGATATACCAGAGCAACAATCAAAGACGATGCAATTAGCATTGGGTAAAACTTAGCACGCTCTGCTACACCACCAGATACGATGGCCGGGATTGCCGCAGCGAAGGTTAATAGGAAGAAGAACTTAACCAGTTCGTAACCGTTACTTTCAACCAGCTCTGTTGCACCAACAAAGAAGTCAATGCCGTAAGCTATTTGATAACCAACAAAGAAGTACGCGATGGTCGAGATGCCAAAGTCGGTTAAGATTTTAACCAGGGCGTTTACTTGGTTTTTATGACGAACCGTACCCACTTCTAAGAAGGCGAAACCTGCGTGCATGGCCAAAACCATGATCGCACCTAATAAGATGAACAGAGTATTTGAACTTTGAACTAAAGTTTCTACCGCGCTGGATACACTTGCTAAATTTTCAGTCGCCACGTTAAGGCCCTTTTTCTATTTTGTTTTACTATGACTGTCTTTTTAAAATACCCGATCGCTATCTTTGATTAAAAAGCAGTCGGATATTTAATTCATGCTCAGTGAGTGCATATTTCGCACCAAATTGTCAAATTTTACATAAATAAAACAAAAAAACGCTTCATTACGGTGCAATACCCGCAGTGGAGCGCCCTAGATAGACACTTTATTTTTCTACTTCTTCTTCTTTGAGTGACGAATATAGAAAGTGTTGAATATTCACACAGCCCGAATCGTCATGAGGCACTGATTTGGCGCATACATTATCGATAGTGAACTGTTTTAGTGCACGATCATGCATATCGATTGGTCTGATTTAGATGACAGAAAGGAGAGTTTTGTATTCCGCGCCTCCCTTGCTGCTCAAGGTGTTCTTTAACACTCTACACCGTACCAACTATCCTTACACAAGGGATGAACGTATCAGCAGCATTCCACTGACGCGTAGCTGGACATATTTGTCGAACTGGCCGTTAAACATGGAAGACCCTTATCAAAGTAAGAGTGCGTAACCCTCGCCGGACAGGCTATAAATGACCATGAAGGAACGAGCTTCAAACACACTCTCCAATACCCACTCAGCCAGAAGTTAAACCTAAAAATGTAACCAAGCTTCATTGGAAGAATCACTAAAGCGCTGAATTTCCGCCCACCAGCATTGCGGGGAAAACGCGCCCTAGAGTCACTATCGACAATTAGAAAAGCTAAATCGAAGAGATGAATATCTTGTAAATCAACAGGTGTAGATGCGGCTGCGAGCTTCCAAAAAAGGGACTTTTTGGCAGAGCTTCCATGGACGGACTTGCAGCGTCTCGTAGAAGTATCTGCATTAAGGCCCGCTGCAAGCGATAAGTTACCATGAAGGGCCGACCTCAAATACACTTCCAAACATAAAACCAGCCGAATGAAACACAGTAAATGTAACCAAGCTTCATTGGAAGAATCGACAAAGGGCTGGATTCCCGCCCACAAGCATTGCGGGAAAGACGAGTATTAAGATGCGGAAAGACGAGTATTAA
>NZ_JABSSM010000123.1 GCF_013214165.1 Shewanella sp.
ATCTTACTCATGGCATTTTGCAGGAAATTGATATCCAAAGGTGCATGATGAGCCACCAGCACCTTACCGAGTGTCTTTTCAAGAAACCAAGATATGGCTTCCTCTATGTCTATCGCATCTTGCAGATATTTATCTAAGATGCCGTGGATCGCCGCACTCTGACCCACGCCGCCGTCGACTTTGATGAGCTTCTGCTCCGCCTTATCGAGTAGCAGCAAGTTATTTTCAATGGGAATTAAGCCGATACTGAGAATTTGGTCATGATTAGCGTCCAGGCCCGTCATTTCCAGATCTAGGGCTATTAGCTTAGATTGACTGATATCTTGACTGAGCACAGCCATTAATTCGCGATGATAGCGCCTCATCACTTCCGAGCGACAACGAAAGGCGCGCCAACACAAGTGAGATTTAAGCAGCAAAGGGATCACGATTTAAACGCTCCGAGTGAATGTAAGCTTGATATCAGGTTAAGCATCATCAACCACCTTAAAAGCTGCGGGTGAATTTAAGTTTAATGCCGAGTTGAACATCATGAACCACCTTAAAAGCTGCGGGTGAATTTAAGTTTAATGCCGAGTTGAACATCATGAACCACCTTAAAAGCTGCGGGTAAATTTAAGCTTGATGCCGGACTGAGCATCATGCACCACCTTGAAGGCATCCTTGAGTTGATGGCGCACCAAAGAAGACAAATGCTGGGGCTTGAGATAGTTAGTGATCGCGAGTGCATGTTTATCTTGATAGCCTTGATTGGATAGGCGCATATGAGCGATAAACTCCTGGGCATCGGCCAAATTGAGGGCATCTTTGCGATTGATGATATTGAGCTCCATCAAGGTACGGATCCTTTTCGCCGTATTCACCTCCTTGATCCCGGCCGACAAGGCATAGACCCGGGCAATATCATTGATAAGCGCGTTGCCCTTATGTTTCAGATCTATGCCCTTGACCTCACGGCCATCACGCTCTAAGACAAACTTTTTGAAGAAGCCCAAGGGCGGCGACTCGACGAGGGCATTGCCCGCCATCCCCGCAAGAAAGATATCATTGCCCTTGGTATTAGCCAGCACGGTATCTTGCAGGTCATTAAATAAGGAGCTTGGGCCGTACACTGAACGCATATCGAAGAAGATGCTGGCGTGCATCAAAGCCTTTGGCTCAGGGGTATTGACCCAAGCTGCAAATTTATGCTGCCACTGCTTCAAGGTAAGGCGCCACTGGGGATTTTGCGCCATGATATCTCCGGGGCAATAAACATAACCACACAGATCCAGTCCGGCGCAAACAGATTTAGACAAGGCCGCAAAATAGGCCGCCGCCGCTTCATCGGGTGCATGGGCGAGTAACAGACCATTGTCCTGATCGGAACAGGCCGCCTGATCTTGTCGCCCCTGTGAGCCGAACGCCAACCAACAAAAGGCCATGGGGGCTTCACCCAGTAATGCTTGGTTCAACACGATAAGGCGCCTGGTCAGTGCATCCGTCACCGACGTCAATACTCGGCCAATCTCTTCGGCCCTGGCATCGGCACTGATCAAATTTTGCAGCAACAAGGGGATCTGCTTGCTCACGCTAATGAGGCGTTCGACTGTATCTTGTCTCTCTAACTCACCGATAAGCAGTAAAGGTTGCGAGCTTTGGCCACGTAAAATATCTGTGCTGGTGAGGATGCCAATGGGTTTCCCCTCATCGACGACGGGCAGATGATGAATACTGTGCTCACTCATAAGCAGCATGGCTTCAAATACCAGGGAGCTTGATGTCAATGTCTTCGGCCCTGTGGTCATCGCCTGATGCACGGGTAATTGACCGTCTAACCCTTGGGCCAACACGCGATTTCTCAAGTCTCTGTCGGTCAAGATCCCCACCAGCTGGTGATTGTCGATAACCAGCACCGAGGAAACCCGCGCTAGACGCATATTTTGCGCGGCTTCACCGACCGTAGAATTGCTGTCGATCACCAGAGGATGTTTCGACATCAAGGTGTTTACCCGACTCGTGGTCACCAGATCTTTGGCCTTAAAACGGCCTTGGTGGCGAAGTCGTTTCGCGAAGGCCCGATTGAAGAAACGATCGAAATGGCGACTTTCACCGCGAAGGGAATTGAACGTATCGAGATCTAGGTGATAGACCAGGCCATCTTCTAATATTTGTACCCGATTACTGATCTTCTCACCGGACAACAGCGAAAGAAAACCAAAGTAATCTCCCTCAGCCAGTCTGTCGACTAACTCGCCATCATCATCTCGCACCTCAAATGCACCACTGCGCACGATATAAAGCTGGGGATGAGTGTCATCTAGAGGCACTATCGCCGACGCCTTGCTGTAATAGCCAACGGTTAAGCTTTTACAACAACGTTCGAGGGCGGCTGCAGTTAAGGCATCAAACGGCGCTAGGGCCTTAATAAACTGAGATATTGGCTGTAGCTCACTTGCGTCCATAGACTATCACCAGAAAACCTGAAGAGACTGATAACAAACTATACCCAGTTCAACAAGGTAAAGGTATTCGACCAATGGCGAACCGAACAAGGTGTTACTTACCGATAGTTTGATAACACTCAGGATAAAATATGATCTCATTGACTTGTCCATTCTCGCTAATTATTTGCAGCCATAGCCAATAGAGCCAACTCAAGCTGGGCTTGAGCGAAAGTCGTGGGTGTTCAACCCCTTTGCCTTGTTAATAGTCAATAAAGCGGCTGGATTCCCGCCCACAAGCATCGCGGGAAAGACAAGTATTGAATTGCAGGGAAAGACGAGTGTTGAATTGTGAGAAGCTATCGATTTCGATGAAGATAAAACTTTCTATAAGCTGTCAGGGATCAACAACCCGCATAAACAAAGACATTGTTGAGAGCTTGAAACGCATTCACTATAAATACAGATAGACTCGATTAGGTGTGTTCTAGAAGCAGGCTGACTATGACCAATTAATCATGCCAATCACTATATACAGCACAATTTAGCCATAAAAAAGAGCGCCGAAGCGCTCCTTTTTTACAATGTCGATACCAGTGTAGATACCCGATGTAGATACCTCAGTCAGATAGACATCTAACTAGTGATCTTGCGCCTCACCCGACCCCTTAGGGAAACGAATAGACTCGATCATACTCACCACCTCTGCAGGTACCGCCGCTGTTACCTTGCTAATCGCGAAAGCCACAGCGAAGTTGATCATCATGCCTAACATACCGATACCTTCAGGAGAAATCCCCAGGAACCAATGATCTGCATTGTTCATCTCTGGATTCATGAACTTGAAGAATACGATATAACCTATGGTGAACAACAGACCCATGACCATACCCGATATTGCGCCTTCCTTGTTAACGGTCTTAGAGAAGATCCCCATGATGATTGCAGGGAAGAGTGACGATGCCGCGAGTCCAAAGGCGATGGCAACCACAGCAGCCACGAACCCTGGAGGATTGATGCCGAAGTAACCCGCCATCACTATGCCCAGCGCCGCCGCAATACGGGCAAACATCAACTCCTTCTTATCTGAAATATCCGGCATCAAGTTCTTCTTGAGTAAATCATGAGATACCGAGGTCGAGATAACCAACAATAGACCCGCAGATGTCGATAGTGCTGCCGCTAAGCCACCCGCCGCCACAAGCGCGATAACCCAAGCAGGTAAGTTAGCAATTTCAGGTGTCGCGAGCACCATGATATCTCGGTCAATCTTCATTTCATTTTCAGGACCCTTGGCATAATAGATCTTGCCATCCTGGTTCTTATCATCCCACTCGATCAGGCCTGTCTTTTCCCAGTTCTTAATCCACTCGGGAGCCGTTTCATAGGCTACACCCGTAGACTCAGGACCATTAATGGTTTCAATCATGTTCACACGAGAGAATGCCGCTAACGCTGGAATCGTCGTATACATAATGGCGATAAAAACAAGCGCCCAACCCGCAGATACACGTGCATCTTTCACTCTAGGCACGGTAAAGAAGCGCACAATCACGTGTGGCAGACCCGCAGTACCAAACATCAGAGCGCCGGTAATGAAGAACACATCTATCATGCTCTTAGAACCTTCGGTGTACTGCCCAAAACCGAGTTCGGTGGACAATCCATCGAGTTTATCTAACAGATACACCCCAGTGCCATTACCCGCGGCATCGATAAGCTCGGCACCGAAACCAATTTGAGGAATGATATGACCCGTCATCATCACAGAGATGAAGATAGCCGGCACCATGAAGGCGAAGATGAGTACACAATATTGCGCCACCTGAGTGTAGGTAATGCCTTTCATACCACCGAGTACGGCGTAGAAGAAGACCACGGCCATGCCTATATAGACGCCGGTTTCAACTTCGACCTCTAAGAAGCGGGAGAACACCACGCCCACACCGCGCATTTGACCCGCAATATAAGTGAAACATATGATGATGGCACAGATAACCGCGACGGTACGTGCGGTCTGTGAGTAGAAACGGTCACCGATAAAATCAGGCACGGTAAACTTACCAAACTTTCTCAGGTAAGGAGCGATACACAATGCCAGCAGCACGTACCCCCCAGTCCAGCCCATCAGATACACAGATCCATCATAGCCAGTAAATGACACTATACCCGCGAGGGAAATAAACGAGGCTGCCGACATCCAATCAGCCGCCGTTGCCATGCCGTTCATCACAGGGTGAACACCACCACCTGCAACATAAAATTCTTTTGTCGAACCGGCTCTCGCCCAGATCGCAATGCCGATATACAGGGCGAATGTAGTGCCCACAATCAAATAAGTTAACGTTTGTACGTCCATCTCATGACTCCTTATCTAGGTTCGGTTATCTTGGACTAGCTTTAGTCTTCGTGAACATTGTATTTTTTGTCTAATGCATTGGCTTTCGCCACATAAACAAAAATCAGTGCGACGAACACATACATGGCACCTTGCTGTGCAAACCAGAATCCCAACTTGAACCCCATGAAATGAATTTCATTCAGTACATCAACCAGTAGAATGCCGCATCCAAAAGATACCGCAGCCCAAATAGCTAATAGTTTAAGTACCAGGCGTAAATTCTCGCGCCAATATCCCTCTGCCTTGTCTTTGTTTTCAAAACTCATAGCGACTCCCCTGTGGTGATTTTTATGTAAAGTCACCGTTAATCTATCAAGGCAGCGCACAACAACAATCGCGACCTTAGTCTAACGCTAACGGCAACCAAGCCAGATAAAAATAAAAATTAGATTTAAAACAGATAGATAAAAGTTTACGTACGCGTTAACTTGATGTCATTTCAAGGCTGGACCTTAGACTAAGGTAGGAGAGTTTTTGTTTGAAACAGCTCAATAAATATGTAGCACGTCGCCTCAAATGAGAAACCGAATCGGGTCAAATGAGAAATGAGGAGTCCTAAAATCAAATGCGTTGCCCAAATCTAGTGATTTATCAGTTCGGATGGTTTGGGAAACACATTGTAGCTGTAGCACATGGCGAGATGTTGAAAGGAGATAACTTGCTTTTTACATGCCCTATTAGCGTTAAAATCTAGTTTTTAGATAGATTTATACCCTCTTTAAATCGAGTTTAATCTCCCTTGTAGGATCTGCTTAAAGTGATCACTCTAAGCCTTTTTAGCCCCAAAGTGAGCCAGCCTTCGAATGAAGGCTTAATACATTTTTACCTTGGTTCATTTTTGTTTTAGTTGTCCCTTTTCGTCATTCCGGCAGATTTTTTGAGCCGGAATCCAGTGACCTTTTGCTCTTGGAATATGTCATTGAAGGTCGCTGCTTCATTGTAACCTACCGCCTGTCCGGCGAGGATTGTGCACTCTCTGCTTCGAGATACTTCTGCGAGACGCCGGCTCTTGATTTTATAAGAGTCATCCCTGTGGGCTCTGCCAAAACATCTGACCTACATGGATAGTAGGGAATGCCGACAAATGTAGGGAACATTTTCGGCCTTGTTTTGGAAGCTCGCAGCCGTATCTACACCTGCTGATTTACAAGATTAAGTTGTCTCTTCGATTTAGTTTTTCTAATTGTCGATAGCTTGTTACGGCTCGTCTTTCCCGCAATGCTTATGGGCGGGAATCCAGCCGCTTTGGTGTATGGTAATTTTCTGTTTTAGCTTCTGGCTTAGTTGGTATTGGGTTATTTTTTGAAGGTCGACCCTTCTTGGTAACCTATCGCCTCCCAGCGGGGTATGTGCAGATACTTCTGCGAGACGCCGGCTCTTGATTTTATAAGAGTCATCCCTGTAGGCTCTGCCAAAAAGTCCCTTTTTTGGAAGCTCGCAGCCGCATATACACCTGCTGATTTACAAGATAAGTTGTCTCTTCGGGTTTAGAGTGTGTGTTATTGCTAGTGTGAGAGGCTTAATCATGGCTGGCACCATGCATTCACTACTTTGAACTTGGGGGCATTAAAAGTATCAAAAATATTATGGGTGTCCAGTTAACACGGTTGCATAAAAATCATCGACTTGATACTTTAAGTTAAAATAAATCATCGCCTTACATGCCATTTAGCACTCAAAATGTCAGCACTGGTATGTGGTCAATGGCTTCATTTTTATGATGGGTGGCTCGATAAATTCTTTATGATGGGTGGCTCGATAAATTCTTCCGATAAATTCTTCTACGTTGAACTTGAGCGAAGTTAACGTATCAAAAATCTTATGGGTGTCCACTTATCACGGTTGCATCAAACTCATCGTATTGATGCTTTAAATTAAATAAATAATCGACTTATAGGTAATTCGGCACTCACATTGTCAGCGCTGGTATGTGGTTAATGGCTTCATTTTTATGATGGGTGGCTCGATAAATTCATAAAGTGCGGCACATCTTATTAAACAAGAAGGCAGGGCTGGATCAACTACTTTGGCATAGCCAACGCTTACCAAGGATGTGTCGCTTATTGTTTAGAAAGAGTGACCATTGGATCCGTCGTCGAGTACGTATGTGACTTTGAGTTATAGAGAGTGGCGTCAGTGGCGAAAACCACGGATAAGGTGCACTCTCACAACTAGAAGTACTTAGACGTGGCGTCAGGATCCAATCAGCCGTTGCTTGTGGGAGGGCCTACCCCACAAAGTGCTTTGGGTATCACAAGTAAAGGGCCATGGCGAAGCTCGACTCTTGTTAAAATCTTTGACCAGGGATACAGCAAGCGCTGAGTAATGCAAAGCTCGAAATAAGAGTTAACAAAGCGGGTTTATGTTCACTAAGAGATGGATGGATCGCAGTTCACTCTCGAAACGAAGAAGCTAACCAGAAAGTCTAGGTTAGGCGCTCTAAATGAACCGCCCTCGGCAACAAGCTCCTGCGTTGCTCTCGATAATTGCTCCTGCATTATTCTACCTTCGTCCATCCATGGGCTCGTACCTCCTGAATCTGACCTCTAAGGAAGAAGGAAATGTCATATTTTGTATGGAACAAAATAGACCATTCAGTCGTGTGCGGAGCCGCATGCAGGGTGGTGTGGGGGCTGGAGGCTAGATACCTCTGGCTACCCGATTAGGGTTCGTTTTCACGGTCTTAATTCTAATGTAGACTTATGTAAAACGTCAATGAACTCATTAAAATTTTCGATAGCACTTTCTACCAGTTCCTTTTTCGGAAATACAGGCTCCTCAGGAGGTACATTTTCTTGATTTAACATACCAATAGATGGAGAAACATGGATTATTTTATGTCTATATTTTATGATTTTTTTCAAAGATCCGAGACAGTTATTTGAAAGTCCGCTGGAGTAATACAATAAGTGCAACAGATTAAGGTTGAAAAGTGAGAGAGCTGAAGGCAGAATTTTAGTTCTCACACACAAATTCAGAGTCTGTCATGAACAAACAGTACCATCAGCTCACTCAG
>NZ_JABSSM010000124.1 GCF_013214165.1 Shewanella sp.
TTGTTATCGGTTCAATCGGCGTTTTAATCTAACTGAATTATTGCCACGATTTATGAGTGTGGCAGTTAGAACGCCACCTATGCCATATAGACTGTTAAAGATGGCTGAGCCTCATGGGTAATCAGGTGAGAGGATGCTATCGAGCGGAACAGTATGGAGAGGTTTACCCCCACCTAGGTCGTCTACTAAAAAAATTAAGGGCAAGACTGTTCCCGTCCCACAAACCGCTATGGGGCGAGTAGCCGAACTAGGTGAACGAAATATTGAGAACTCTCAACGCACCCATGGTGAGTTGAAGGGTAGCAAGAAAAAATTATTCAATGCGTTATCTGGTAACATCGGAAGTTATTACCTGACGCATTTTTCTTCACACGCGTTTCCAGATGGTGATATCAATTTACTGTCTCGAGAGCAGTTAAAGTCATGTGGAATAGTTTTTGATGAAGAGAATACCACTGACGTTGACCTCGAAGAATTTGCCACAGATGACTTCGTTTTTATGGGGTTGGAAGCGGGTGAAGGCTCAATACCATTAAAGAAAAAATCAAAATTTGGTGACAACTTGTTTCGCATAAACTTGACAAAAGTTGACCCTGACTCTATATCAAGTAGTTTGGTGCAGTTAAATGATTTGCTTTATTGTGACGAACGTCCGAGTAAAAAAGACCCAAATTGGCTTCATCCCAGTGAGGAGCGAGCTTTTCGCTCTTTATCGCACTCTCCTAAGGATGTGATTTACAGAGGTCACCAATTTCTAAATGGGATATCTCATCAAATAGTGGCCGACCTAGAGGATATGCCAAAGAGCAGAGCGAATATTACAGGCTCGATAAAAGGAGGGTATATGAACAGAGACCTTAAAAATTCTGTGGTGAATAGTTTTTATCGGCCTCAAGTTTTATTTCCACAAACCGTCACATTACCAAAAGAAGGTACAGAGCGCTATGACACCAGTGGTTCTGAACCGACATTAAAAAAATAAGATAGAATGACTTAGATCCCTTTATGGGGTTTGAGCACCAATGGAACAGTAAATAACGTTAAGAGGGTTAACTACCGGTATTTGGTTCATTACATTAGAGCCATTTTTGGCGAGACTTATCAGCGTGTTAGCGGCCAGAGAAAATAGATAATTCAATAACCATCGGTTATATTGAAAAATAAGTCAAAAATCTTTCGGCATCGTGAATGTGATATGGCGATATTTATCTTTCTTGTGAAACTGACCGGAGCAGGATAAGGTTCTTCTGACGAAGTACGCTATCTCATTTCTATCTGGATCCAATCTAACTTCAACATGAACATCAACATCAAGGTGTTGACTGGTAGGGCGTTGATGTTAGGTTTCGACAGTTGAGGAAATATTCAATTCACTACTTGCCCACTAATGGCGTTCCCTTCGGTCGGGATTTTCGCTTCGCTCCTGCCGATAATGTGACCCCTAGTGGCGACCGGATCCCCTCTAACAACGTTAGTAGCCTCTCCTTTTTCACAAAGAACTCAAGAAACACGAAGGCCTAGAGCAAGTGCTCAAGGAACACGAAAAAAAGCGACGAACGATTGGGGTTGTTGTTCAGCTTATCTAGAGCGAGCGCAGTTGCCTAATGCTCTTAGCGGAGAGGAAATGGCGGAAAAAGCAGAACCTGCAGTTGCATCAATTGCAGAGCTTCTGCAAGCACAAGACAGTATGTTTGATCTAGAAACATTTACAAAAACTCATACGTAGGATCTTAAGCTAAAACTAAATATCTATATGATTAGTCAGTATTATTTAATAAAACATGGAAGTTGTGCTCATCTCATGATCAAATAGTAAGTGCGAACCACTAATCAAAAATGAGAGAGCACAAGATGAATTTTAACGCGATACCTAAGCAACTGACAAGTGTTCTTAACTCATGCAACATCACTCAATTAGCCAAAGAGTGTCATTTCATGCAGCGGATGCGCAACATATCACCCATGCAGTTGGTACTGGCCATGCTCAATACGTTGGGAACCAGAACCAATATTAACCTTGCAGATATTCATAAAAATTTATGCAGCCAACATGACATTGGGAACAACTATAAGCCCTTTCATAATAAACTAAAAAACCTGAGTTAACTCAGTTGCTTCGCACCCTTACCGAGCAAGCGGCCAACCAATGGCTACTCGAGCTAGTGCAGCAAGTATTACCGAGCGAATACCCATTTAAGTCGATTGAGGCCCATGATGGTAGCTCCCTCAAATTGCACATTGGGTTAACTAAAGAGTTTCCCGGCCGATTCACCAAGACTCACCCGGCAGCCATGGAGTTACACGTGACCATGGATTTGATGTCTGGTCATTACAATTATCTGGGTATTTCTCCCGATTCAGAAAGTGAGCGGCACTATAATCCCTTTGCCTATGAAATACAGGATACCTTGCTGCTCATGGACGCGGGTTACTTTAATATCGATTATTGCTATCAAGCAGACAAACACGGTGGTCATGTCATTATGCGAACCAATGGTAAAATCAATCCCGATATAGAAGCGGCTTTTGATAGAAATAAATCGGCGATAGGTTACCTCGTTACCAACCTAAATCGAGCCAAATTTAGTGCAGGTAAAGTAAGTGAACTATATGGATTACGCTGGCAAATAGAATTATTCTTCAAGGAGTTAAAGTCGTATAGCGGTTTAAAAGCCTTCAATACCCGAGATAAAAGCATTGCCGAAAGTCTAGTGTGGGCGAGCATGCTCAGCTTGCTATTAAAGCGCTTTATAGCGAGAGCGAGTGGCCTAATACACCAAGTGGCTATTTCTACACAAAAAGTCGCGCGGTGTGCAAACGATTGGCTGCCTGACATTTTAAAAGCACTGTTATCTGGACGTGAATACCGGATTAAAAAGACACTAAGGAAATGGTGCCGTTACCTCAGTGAGTATGCTTGCCGCGCTCATCCTAAAAGAGATAATCAGACGCTTTTTGTACAATTAACAGAAACTCATGTCTGAGAATATATAAACCCTCATATTTAAAGGGCTACAGCTCCTTAAGGACTAACATATGAGTTCCTGCAAAGATGGTGAAACCTTTTTGGTTGGGAACAAAAATGATGCTCATGATGCCGTTGCCATCCTATGTACCGTCGTTTATCTCGTCTACAAGAACAAGAAGTTTCTATAACTGAGCTTTTTACTGATCCTGTTTTTATGGAAAATCAAGCAACTTCAATGATCACGGGTAATAGTCATATTTCAACAGGCTCATTAGCTTTGAGCCTGTTGAGTTATCGTATATGTCATTACCTAGAACGATGCTTTTCTGACATTACTTATTTAAGAGGACCGAGGAAAATAATCATGCCACAAAATGCTTATGATAGTAAACCTGTCCGTCACACAGTAGAGGTGGAAGATTTGGAGGAAGACCTCCAAGAAGACATCCAGTCGGCTCAATTCCATGAGTCCGATTATATAGATGAACAGTATCTTTACTCTTCGGACGATGAATTCTTCGAGGATATGACAGACGATAATGAGGAGCCATCTCTTGATTTTACGGCACCTTTGCCCAATGATGATATGCCCTTTCAATCGCCTCAAGCTCGAGCTTCGTATCGGGATTTCGCAGAGTTTGTACAGGAGAGGGCCCAAAGTATAGCGCAAGCAGGAGTTTGGCATCCGTGGCCTAAGCGCCCCTATCTTGAACCGGCCCTTCATTTATTTAATCAAGGGTTACCTACGGCTCATAATTGCATGACAGGTCAGCCTTTATTTGGCCCCAAACCGACCCCAAGACAACCCACGCAAGGTCAGTGCCCCAACCCTTTATTTAAACATACAGCGTTGGCAAAGCGTTCAATATCCCTCCCTCATAAAGCGCTACAGTGCCCTGTCCCTAGCCTTTCTCAAGGGGGGGAGTCCTCCTTGGTGCCGGGGTCTTCTGCCGGACAAAGTGCTTCTGTCGTGTCTGTACTGGCGGGAGGGATGAGTTACTTTCTGACCAGAAACCCTATAGTGGGCTTAGCCACTTGGATTTGTACCCAGTTTAGCGGCGCTGAAGCTCGTCCGCATGTGCCTTCTAATATGGCCGATGAAATAGGGGACCGGCCGATTTCGAGATCAGAATTCCATGATCTTAGGGTCGAGATGCGTCAGTACTTAAGTCGGAATTACTCCGATTATTCATCTAGAGTACGGCATCATTTACATCGTTTATTGCTTCGTTCCCTGCCTGAATTGAGGAGTTATGGATATAAGAGAAAACTGGACATCCCCTTCGTTATTAAAGGGAAAGTTTTACAACGATTACTGCGCCGTTATCGTAGAGTCATCTTGCGACATAGTGACGATATAGAGTTACTCCCAGCCCTTATCATTGAATCACATCGATTGCAGCATGACCTACAACAATGGCAATCCGAGCATCCGCAGATGACTCTGCATCCATTGGTTAATGAACGAGCGGTTCAAGCCGTTGTTGAAGCTTATAAGCGCAGTATGGTAATGAATCCGATCGATGAACAAAGGTATCTACAAACATTGAATGATGGAATTCGAGATGAAGCTGAGTTAGAGGATCAATTAGCGGTGTTAACCGCTGAATATGAACAAGTACAACAGTCAAAGGACACAGAGCTGTCGGTTTATAACAGACGTTTACAAAATATAAGGTCGAACAGGCTCGGTACAGAGGTAAAAAAACATGTTGCTGATTCTCCTGAGACCATGAACTCTGTACTAAATCGCTTAATAAGTCATGCCAAACTCGTCTATGAAAAAAAAGTGGCGCAACTTGATGAAGAACTGCGTGTCTTAAGTGAACAACAATTTGAACTTCAGGTTCCGATGGCTTACCGCGAGGGCATTACACAAGCTATTAATGCTTTAGATACGATGGAGGATGGGGTATTGGCTGGTAGCATGGATGCTGATGCGCTCTTTTCTCAATACCAGAGTGAGTACCACCAATACGCCCATCAACTTTTGGATTTAACCTTTGATGTCTACGATGAACCTGCGGTGATTAAATGGCAAGTGGCTAAATTCCATTTGACCCAAGGCTACAACCAACTTGAGGCACTACTGACGCTTAAAGATAGCGTGTTACCTAAGGTCCAAGAGTATAAAGACGCCTCATCCTCGCTTGATGGCTTTATCGCGAATCAATGGGCCAAAGAGATTGCCGTTACTTGCATCGCCGAGCAGTTTAACCGCTCTAAAGGTGATGGCGACGTTATTGCCCTTTATGAACAATGGCGACAAGATGAAACCGTGGGCTTTTATCTGTCGTATGCGGCCTTAATGGCTTATGGTGCCTTAACCGGCCACTACACTGAACAAGGTCTCCCGCAAGACAGCAACGCTCTTCCTTGGTCAGAAAGCCTACAATACGATTTTCAACAAGCCAGTACTGGTTATATCCAAGAACCGCCGGGCTTTAAGAGTATTTTATCGCTTAAACGCAGTGAAACTTTTGGCGGAAGCGGCAAGGATTATACTCAGCAATTTGATGACTATAAAAAGAACCATGCTCAGACAGAAGCCAAAATTCACAGTTATCAAGTGTTGACCAGTCATGGCATTAGCTACCAGCACGCCAAGCAGCTTCAGGTACAGAAATTTAGGTCGTTTACTTTGGAGGTTTCACCCCAAACAGGCTCTGGTTGGGCTAGAGCAACCTCTACTTCCAGAGGGTATGGTGCTGGAGGGTATGCTGGTCCTTGGGCTGGGAAGCGTTATCAATTGCCGGGTTCTATCTTAGTATTCTGGCTTGAACGAGGGGAGACTTTAGTGGTTTCCACTATAGATGGTTACTCAGCATCGATACTGTTATCAGAGCAAGAGAGTAGGAATCATCGCTTATTGAACCTTCTTAAACGCTCTGGTAATCATGCCTCGAACCAATTGCTCAATGGGATGCCATTAATTCATCATCTGCTTAAACTCTTGTGGCCAGATGACAGTAATAACCCTATCGTCTCTCGTGAACACTCTTATATCGTTCCCGCGGAAAAAGACATTTTTGGGCGGGTCAGAAAAAAGGCTTACACCACTAGTAACGGTGCTTATCCCTTTTTGGTGGCTCAAAAGCACTCTCACCCCAACAGTTCATTATTAACAGTGTTGCAAAGTGACATTACCCAAAGTTTGAAAGACTCTACTGAGCAGTTCTGGCACATCAATCGCGATGAGCATTTCTGGGAAGTTATCGGTAAGCACTTTGTGCCTTTTTATGACACGGTTTTCAATTCTTTATACGAGCCAGGGTATGAAATCGATGCCTTGGATTTGAGCGTCGAGATTGTGTCGATGGCGTTAATGCTGGTGCCTGTGGTTGGTAGTATCGCGCGTATGAGCAAGGTGATGAAGTTAAGTATGCGCTCCGCCATGCGCCAAGGGTTACAACAAGGGTTACGCGGAAACAAACTCAGGCGTTTTGTAAAAAACACTTTGATGAAGGATGCCGCGTTTTTAGCTGAATTAAGGAATCTGGGGCAAGAGTCGTTAGATACTTTATGGGATATGGTTGACCCTTCACCGGTGCCTTTTGGGGGGATCAGCCCTAGTATGATATCACTTAATCGTATGGGTAAACGGCTCAATGACGCAGCCCCCAACCAGCCTCATGACCCGGCCTTGCACTCGGCTATGACCTTGAATCAGTGTTTATTACCTGGACGCCGCGTTAAACGGGGTCTTCATGAAGATAAAGGCGGTGCGGGGTGCTTGCCCATCATAAACTTATTTTCTCGTAAGAGTGCGCCTGACAAAGGGAGTTCTTCGTCGAAAGGGTCTCTTTTGAGAAAAGAAACTGAAGGACTTCACTTAGACCCTGTACGTACCATTGATGACGCCTACATAAGGGAACCAAATCAATATAGCACCTACAGCCAAGCGCTAGAAAGTAATAGGGAAATAAAGGCGCTTATAGATGTTCCAAATGAAAAATGTGAAGCCATGATGCCGTTAGCCGGAAAATTTATGAAGGAAATCGGATTTACCAATATCCGATATAGAGGCATGTTTATTTGGACAAATGGTTTAGATAATATGCCTGGTAATCATTTTGTTGTGCTGGGGGATATTGGCGGCAACACGCTAGTTTTTGACTTGACAGCTGCTCAGTTTGAGAACAAAGGCATGCCGACGCTTACCGAAGCGCTAGTTCTATCAGAGCCAGGTTGGGCGAAACGTTTTCAACAGGCAACGACAAGAAAATTAATAAAATATAAAGATTTCGATACCAGTGGTGAAGCGCGCGGGGATTTTAGCTCGATGAATACTCCCCTACCAACTGATGACATCATCGGTTCTACCTTACTGACTGAGCCTGGATGGTATCGAACCATGATTGCTCACTCGTAATGGGTTTGTGTGGAACCATGAACCAACAAGCATGAGCTTCACAACCAGTTTTGATAAGCAGGTGATACATAGGCAGGCTTATTAGCGATGTTAAGTTTATCGAGGGTATAGACCAAACTATATTATTTAAAGTCGTAATTTTAGTTATTACAACAGTAAGCGTCCGGGCAAGTACATCTTCGAGGATGTAAAAATAATTGTGTAACTGCTGATTATCTATAACCTACACAAAGGGTAAAATAATGAGCTACACAATGGATAATAAAAAACTACAAGCTATGGCTGAAGAACTGGCCAAAGACCTCA
>NZ_JABSSM010000125.1 GCF_013214165.1 Shewanella sp.
CTAACGGCATCAGGAACTGTGAGCCCGTGGGCCCAGTAATGCTGAATCCAGATAAAGAGCCTGAAACGGATGTAAGAAATGTAGCGTAAAATTAAGTAAAGAGTGCCAACTACCTTGAAAAACACCGTAAGGGACTTACTGGTACTATAGCCTTATCTATAAAAACCAGTACATTGTTAAGGATATGAAATGGCGTCAATTAAACGCTTTGTAATTCACGAACTTTTTAAAGAGAAAAAACCAGATGTTGCTGGTGAACTTTTAAACTTAGGCAATGAAATAATTCTAAAGCTTGCTAAAGATTTAGTTAAAATCAAGGAAGGTAGGACTGCTGTTCTTTGGGGACAATTTAAAGGAAATGGTGACTTCCCCCTAAAACTTAAAGAATTAGATGAAGAACAAACCGATGATGAAAGGAGCAATACATTCCTTGAACTCACAGAGTCTACAATGGGTGCTTTATATAAAGAAATTGTTCATACAAACAGTAAAGGTGGTTATATTTGCTTTATTGAGTATGAATCATTTCATGATAGTCGCCTAATGGCTGCAATGATTACCAACACCGCAGGTATCAAGCTGACTAACTTAAAGCCAACTACTGAGGTTCATGTTGATCTAAGTAAGTTACATCAAGCGGTTGATATAAATACCACTGGTTACTTTAAATCATTAAATACTGATTGCAAAAAGAATTATCTCAGTTTCATCGGTAAAGGTACGCATACAGATTATTTTACAAGTGCTTTTGATTGTATTAATAAAATCACTCCGGCTAAAGCTGTTAATAAAGCTCCTGAAGTTTTAAAGGATTTCTTAGCGCAATTTGATGTTGATAATGCTACACAAAAAAACGCCAGAGCACAGCTTGTAAAGTATTTAACAGATAATATAGGTAAAGAAGTACACCTTTCAAAAATTGATGAAATTGCAGTATCTCACTTACCTGCGACTTGTTCCGATGAAGAAAAGAAAAGCTTTATAGCATTTAGTAAGCAAGACCAATATGAAATGCCAGCTACATTTGAAGCTCGAAAAAAAAATGTAGATAAGTTAGCAAAAATCTATTATGCAACTGACGCTTTCAATCTTAACTTTGACCTAGAAAATATAGGTTTAGTTGGAGTGGAAGATGATTCAAACAAGCCTATACTATTCAATAAAGATAATGATGACGTAATTATTAGAGGCCGAATGATCACTCCTGAAGTCAGAGCAGCTATTTTCCAAGTTACTTTACTTGACGATGAGACAAATGACGAACAAGATTGACGTTTTATTTGACACTACTGTCAAATTATTCAAATCTTTCGAAGATAATATATCTTGTGAAAACGGTGTTTTACGTTTAAACAAGGGAGTCACCCTATCTGAAGAACAGGTAATATATTTAAAGTACTTGTTCGATCATAAAGATAAATTTAGAAATTTTGAAATGTCGATAGACTGGGAAGATGTTGAGTCTAGTGATATTACCCCCAATGCAGAATGTACCGAACTGAAAATCGAATTCAATTTGTATGGTGGAAATAAGTTCAGCTTTTATACTAATGAAAAAGATTTATTTGAGAGGTTATCACTGTTTTTGATTCAAGGGAAAAGCCTACCTGATAACTATTACTTTATTGAAGAGAACTTTAGAAGTGATAGTGAGCTAGTTCGCCCGTCACTAATTAAGTTGGGGATAATATCTAAGTGGATAGAGTTCTTAACTAAAATCTCTGATATTGATAAAAAAACTGATGATGGAATTGCTCTTTACTACTTTATTAAAGGTGTAGACGATAAGTTTGCCAAACCATTAGAAGTAAAAGTAAGTAGTATTATTGAATTAATTAACTGTGACGAAATATCTTCCATTGAAGATATTTCAAAGTTAGTTTCAGAAGATGAAAATGGTAACTTACATCATAGAGACAGACAATCTTTTTTTAAATTAGCTTTAGTCGATACGCTAAGGAAACTAGTAAAAGAAGACTCATCAAATAAAACGGAATCAGCTATATTATTCAGTCACTTAGATAAAATAAAAAATGCTTACTATGAACATTACGATATCTTTATTCATAATTTTGCAATAGGTGAGTTTCAACAACAAGTTGAAGAAAAAGGTTTTGATTACGCAGAAAAAATAAGCTCTGTATTAAATGATATTCAAATTAGGCTTTACGCTATCCCTATAGTTTTAGTCAGCTTAGGTGCGCTGGCTAAGGTTGACAACATATACAGCTATTTATTCATTATTAGTGGAGTTATAATCACTGCTTTATTTAACCACTGGATGATTAACGACCAAGTATTGAGGTTGGAACAAATAGAAAAAAGCAGTTCGTTTACCTTTGACAAGCTGAGAGTTCAAGGACATGAAAAACTTGAATCATGTGATACTTTAAAAAACTTGGATGAAATAGTTGGTAATATTCAGAGTAGAATTACCGATAGAAATACGAAAATAACATATTATAAAATATTTTGCTGGTTACCCACGATAATTACTGTCATTCTCTTTTTTATAAAAGAAAAAAGTTCTATATTCAGTTTTTTCAACGTTAGCTTGGATAACCCTACTCTAGATAACTTTCTTTGTGCTGCTACAGGTGTTGTAAAGATCTTACATTTATTTTTCAGTTGATAACTTCATTTATTACAAAGATAAAGGGGTCGAAGCGAATAAGGTAAAACTACCTCAAGTTTTATTCGTAACTAACACGCTTTGGGCAAAATGAGTTACAGCATGCTAGCAATCAAGTTCAAATTGAAGAGACCCCATTCTTGTGATGAACAAGCAAGACACCCAGGATTGTCAGATGAAGATCCCTTAACTAAACTGCGGTACTTGCATGTATGGCCATGTAGGCCACTCTCTACCACGAGATAGGCTATCCGCGCTAAGATGGCTAAGACCCCGGAAATCTCAGACTTTACTAGCATTAAACTGCGAATCGAGGCAGCGATTAAAGGTGAGCAGCCCAATACGCTACTGCCTTTTGTTGGTAACGAACATAAAGCAATGCCTAAGGGACTCATGTTCAACGCTAAAGATTATCTGCAACTTGTTGATGATACAGGGAGGATAGTCAGAGCAGACAAGCGAGGCTCTATGAGTCAAGAGTCTGCTAAGATATTAAATAGACTTAATATCTCGCAAGAAAACTGGATAAAACTGACCTCAGAGTTTACCAAAATTTTCAAAGGGCCCGTGGGCAACACCCAAGAGTTAACAGCGTATTGTGAACACCTTGACCGCAAGCGCCGGCAAGGTGCAGCCAACTGTCATAGATGGCTAGATAGCGCTTAATCAAGACTCAGAGATACCCATTTCAAATTATTATATTCAAGCATAACCAAACCGCTGTTTGGGATTTTTGATGCTTGATTTTCAGGGGGATAGTCGGGATTTCATTCATGATGGAATATTTGAGTATCGTTTGGCGGAAAAGTGGGGTTGTAGTGGCAAATTAAAGTTGATACAGCGATGGATTTATCTGGCAGTACTTGGTACAGGCCATCTAACGGAGAATAATTTTGGATGTCTTGGTTAGTTGGGTTGGTTAGGTTGGAGGCGTGTCAACTAGAATTCGTATATAAATCAATGCAATGATTGACTCCTACAGTGTCAGGAAAGTTATAGCGATAGGCTATAGCTGGATGTACAAAGGTTATTGCTAGAATGCATCTCAAATTGAGAAACATCAGCAAGTATATGCATGACTCGATATTAACTATTGATTTTATAGTATTAAATATCTGGCATGTAAAGTGCTTAGTAATACAGGTTCGTGTCTGAATAAACGTCTTTTTAAGGACATAGACTATTCGGTTGGAGAGCTGTGGTATGCGAGCTGGGCAAGATTTAAACTTACATAATGCTGACGATCACATCTGTTATCTTGGCTATAACCCAACTTTAGATGGCCTTAGAGGCATCGCTATTCTGCTCGTTTTATTTCATCACCTATGGCCTTGGGAATGGAGTACCTCACTGACAACGATTATTACTAAGACAAGTCATATAAGTTGGATCGGGGTTGATTTGTTTTTTGTGTTAAGCGGCTTCCTTATAACGGGCATTCTTTTGGATGCTCGTCATCGAAGGCATTATTTTCGTAATTTTATAGTAAGGCGATCCCTTAGGATATTCCCTCTCTACTATTTATTCTTATTGATTTGTTTCCTTGTTATCCCCTATATTTTGAATGATATGGACTTAAAAGAAGCATCACTGGATCCGGTTGGACATAATGTATTTTGGTATGTGTTTTACGGTTCTAACTATATATGGATGTTGAATGAGCCCGTTCTTGTCGATCTTGTTGGTATCGACGCTCTCAGACTGGCGGATAAATCACCGGAATTTTTAGGGTTAACCTGGAGCCTGGCTGTAGAGGAACAGTTTTATTTGGCTTGGCCTCTCGTCGTGTTTGTATTTTGGAAACGATTACAGGGTTCAATTATAGCAATTGTCTTGTGTATAATACTATTAAGGCTATTTCTTGTTAGCACAATAGAGAACTGGGCAGATGCGACTTATATGGCTTCCGTATGTCGTGCTGATAGTTTAATGATTGGCGCTGGGCTTGCGGTTTACGCAAGATCGACAGCATTTAGACCCGAAATCTGGGACCGTTTTGCATTCACTGGTCTGTGGTTGTGTTTGCCCGCAGTCATCATATTCCAACTGGTCTTTCCTGGCCGACAGACCCCTTTGTTTTCGGTGCTGGGATATAGTCTAATTGCGCTAGGCTTTGCGGGATTACTCGCTTCTGTCTTACGAAATCAACATTCACTGTTAAAAGTGATTATCCAGGCCTCATTTTTTCGATGGTTCGGAAAATATTCTTATGGCATTTATTTGTACCACATGATTGTGTGGTTTTTTATGCAGAAGATGATAAATGCTGAGCTGGCTGCAGACGGAAGCCCAATCCATGGGGAAATATTTAGCCCCATTGGCGGTTCTATGTTGATAGATGCACCGGTCAGAATGTTGCTTACGGTATTTCTTACTGTGGTTATGGCTTGGCTTTCTTACCATTGTTATGAACGCCATTTCTTAAAACTAAAACGTCTTTTCTGATAAAAATACTTTTTATCAGACATAGTCAGTAAGCTTTGTCTTGGTTTTAAATGTTATTGTGCCCACATGTCGACATGATTGCTTCGATGTCTGTGATTGTTCGTGGCACGCCCGCTGATAGATTTTCAAAGCCGTTTTCGGTGACTAAAATATCATCCTCAATGCGTATGCCCATGTCACGGCAGCCCTCGGGAACATCGGTTGCCGACAGCGGTATGTACATCCCCGGCTCTATGGTAAATACCATACCTGGCTCAAGTCTTCGCCACTGTTCTTGTTCATCGTGATAGGGACCACATCATGCACATCCATGCCAAGCCAATGACCCGTCTTGTGTACGGTGAAACCTTTATAGGTTTCATTTTTCATTATTTCATCGATATTACCATTTAGCAGGCCTAGTTCCAGTAGCCCTTTAGCCATCACTTCCATACAGGTTTCATGCAGGCTGTTCCAGCTAGCACCGGGCTTGACTCGAGTGATTGCGGCATCTAAAGCGCTTAATACTAGACTATAGATGGCTTTTTGTTCGGTGGTGAACTTGCCATTGACCGGATAACTACGAGTGATATCCGATGCATAGTGATCGAGTTCGGCTTCGTTGATGCCAGGTTTACAGGCTCGCATGACGGCCTTGTGGCCGTCGGTAGAGGCTTTAACTGCGGCCTTGATCTTAGCTATCTCATCTGCGCTCTTTATCACTCTCATTGGATGAAGCACTTTGGCCAAGGGGGTCAGACTGAGATGGTGTTTGATGGTGTCGAAAGGGGCGGTGTTACGCTGATGATTCATCCAGCCGATGACTCTACTCGAGAAGCGACCCAGTTCATCGCCGATGAAAATGTGTCGCTAGGTGGTTAACTGTGACAGAAGTACTGTCTCTAACTCGGCAATGTCGTGAGCTTCATCGGCGTTAAAATCTGTTATGGATCCATCGACACCGGCGCGTTCTCCGAAGCTGACTTCTTGGGTTTTATCTTTGGGGCGGCAAAATAAACTGTATTTAAAACCAGAGTCTTGATTCTTATCGGAGCAGAGCAGGGCCAAAGCATCGGGTTCATCGAAGCCTGTCAGATATAGAAAGTCATTGTCTTGTCTGAAATGATACTTGATGTTCTTGCTGCGCACTTTGTGTTAATAGCCAGCAAGTATCACAAAACTGCCTTCAGGGAGTTGTTCGAATAGGGCTTTCTTCTTGTTTGGTATAGATCACTGCTCATGTGAATGGGTCCCTTCATTGGTGTATTAATGTGAACTCACCTTGTGATAAGTCCACATTAAACAGTCACTCATGGTTTATTAGAGCTAGCCGTGTGAATGGTGTTGTTTCTGGCGAGTCACAAATATCAATATAGGGGTAAAGTTAGCATGTTTGTATATTTTATTCAGTGTAAATGTTCTTGGGGTAAATCTAAAAGTTCGCGGTGCAATCTGCTTCAATGGATGGGATAATGTCTGGAATTAGACTTAGGAGTTAAACACGTGAGCCCAGCAGTTTTTTTAGACAGAGACGGTGTGATCAATATAGATCACGGTTATGTGCATCAGGTTGATGACTTTGAATATGTTGAAGGCGTGTTCGATGCGTGCCGCTCTCTTAAAGAGATGGGATATAAGCTGGCAGTAGTAACTAACCAATCGGGTATTGCGCGTGGTATGTATAGTGAAGACCAATTTCATACTCTGACAGAATGGATGGATTGGAACTTTGTCGATAAAGGTGTCGAGCTCGATGGCATCTATTATTGCCCCCATCACGCCGAGAAGGGCGTAGGTGATTACAAGCAAGATTGTGATTGCCGCAAACCTAAACCTGGCATGATGTTAACCGCGGCCAAGTTTCTTAACATAGATCTTAGTCAATCGGTCATGGTAGGAGATAAGCGGGATGATATGTTGGCGGCTCAAGCGGCTGGGATCCCGACTCGCATATTGGTTCGAACCGGTAAGTCGGTCACCGATGAGGCTGTCGCTGCTGCAAGTGTGGTACTCGATTCAATTGCCGATGTACCTGCCTATCTTAAGAGTCTTTAAACAAATTATCTCCATGGGAAGAGCCTCGGGTAATTTATCAACAGATTAAGCGCTTCATGTTGGCAAACCTCAGCAACTCGACTCGTTTTACTGAGGTTTTATTAAGGTCTTAACTAGCTTAGCAATGTGAATAGTATGGGATTTATACGTATCGCTCGATATGTGAGCGCTTGAGCGGTTTTTTAAAAACAATCTGATTAAAGGGGTTGACGATAAAACCGAAATCAGTAGAATACGCAACCCAAGCCAACGACCAAGCGTCAACGGCAGCACGGTGTAAGAGGGATAGAAGAGCAATCTTTTAAACGTCTTTTTTATATAGTGCAACGCTCTTTAACAATTTATCAAGTAATCTGTGTGGGCACTCACAGGTGTTGAGTTATTCGAAATTGCCTTCTGTTCTTCGGAATGTCGGCAATCAAAATATTACTCAATGAATGAGTGTTCATAGATTCGAACCTAGTTCGAATCAATATGTAAATTTCGAAAGTGCTCTCTAGC
>NZ_JABSSM010000126.1 GCF_013214165.1 Shewanella sp.
AAGGTAACCCCTGTGGTTACCGGGTAACATAGTACGCCTTAGTGGAGGCTTGAGCCGTATGCAGTGAAAGTTGCACGTGCGGTTCTTAGGAGAGCGGCACTTGGTAACAGGTGCCGCTTATCCGACCAAAGTTTGCTAGCCTTCGAATGAAGACTGATCACATTTTCTGGTGTAGCTTCTGGCTGAGTTGATACTGGGTAGTGAGTGTTAACTTTTACCTTCATGGTTATCTATCGCCTGCAGCGGGCTTATGTGCACCCTTTATTTTGAGAAGGTTCTGCGAGGCGGTGAATATGGCGCAGACATGCGCTTATGAACGAGAGGCACGGATGCCGAACTGGCCCTTAGATAGGATATCATTCAAGCACTTCCCTGTGGGCTCTGCGACAGCGTCTGATGTGAATGGATTCACAAATGCCGTGGTGACATGGATGTCATAGAACGGCCATGTCATCGAAGCTCGCAGCCGCATCTACACCTGCTGATTTACAAGATAAGTTGTCTCTTCGATTTTAGAGCGTGTGTTATTGCTAGTGTGAGAGGCTTAATCATGGCATGGCACCATGCATTCGCCACTTTGAACTTGGGGAGTTTAAAGTATCAAAAATCTTATGGGTGTCCACTTATCCTAGCTGTATAAAACACACTGGATTTATATTTTAATTGGATGTAAATCATACGACTACAGGCTTTCTAGCGCTTAAACTGTTAGAGTTGATATTTGGAGGAACGACCCACTATTTATCGTGGCTGGCTTGATAAATGCGCTTGATAAATGTCCTAGAATGGATTGCTAGATATCAGCAATAAGTGCCGATTAAGTTAAAATGCCAAAAATCTTATGGGTGTCCACTTATCGCGGTTGCATACAGCTCATCATCTTGATATTTTAAATTAAAATAAATCATCGCCTTATATGCCATTTAGCACTTACAATGTCATCACTGGTATGTGGTCAATGGCTGTATTTTTATGATGGGTGGCTCGATAAATTTTAATGTAACGAAGATTGGTTATAGACCAATCGGGATCTAAATCGTGAGAGAGCGATCTAAACACAATATTTGCTACTCTTACCTTTAGAAAATCCAGCTATTAGAT
Organism: Shewanella sp.; assembly: GCF_013214165.1. Lineage (GTDB taxonomy): Bacteria > Pseudomonadota > Gammaproteobacteria > Enterobacterales > Shewanellaceae > Shewanella. The sequence continues at coordinate 1,102 of NZ_JABSSM010000126.1, forward strand.
CAAGCTTGTTTTCTCGCTTTTCACGCATGTTTTCTTCATTTTTTTCAACAACCTTTGTAGTAAGTGAGTATTCTTGATTAAAGAAAAATAAAAACTCATCACCAGTCGAATTTACAACAATAAAGCATTCTTCATGAATATTCTCGACACCACTGTTTAAAGCTAAGTCTGCAAAAGGGTTTCTACCATGTGTCGATTTATAACCTTTCAGTAATTCTCTTGTTAAGTTTGGGCTTACCCATGTAACTAACACTATATTTTTGTTGAGGTCTAGCAAAGAGCGATGTTTTTTGAAGAATTCCCCTTTAGTGAGAAAAACACCATACTTATAAATATCTTCACCTTTAAATGGTAGCTTTAACTCTATTCCATTAGGATGATTACGGGCGCTATCAATCATCTTAGTAATCGCTTTATTTCGCTTACCAAACATTTTCGATAGCTTCGACACTGCCTCTATGCCACCTTCACCAGGAGTATTCACCCTAGATAAAAGTCCAAATAACTCATCAATTTTGCTTTTTTCTGTATTGCACTTCCTGCAAACATGAAAATCACCATTCGCATTTGTTCTTTTTTTACTTACAGCTATTTGCGGGATTAAGTGCTCAACCGAACGACCATCGTCAGAATTCACGGATTTTCTAATTGCTATCCCACAGTACACACAGTCGTTATTTTTGATCATATACTCAGACTTTTATATTCAGGCTCACACTGTTGTAAGAGGTGCTGCTTGCTAATATTTGTATTGTGCGCATGCACATTTAATAAACCTATTACTTAAGCCGCGCTCAAGCAAAGACATTGATTAATAAGCATTCTACTAGAGTCTTTTTGAATAAACGAGGACAGAAATTTGCACAGTGAATATTGAGTTAGGTTCCTCCTACCACTCGATTATGTGTTTGATTTTACATTCAAAGTCAATTGGTTGTGCAAAAGAGTATGCATTTGCCTAGCGTCATCATCCCAATGTCCCTCAAGTTCTAGCATTTTAGTTAAAATCCACTTATTGCAATGAATACTTACTTTGAGTTCTTCTTCTGCTAAATCATTAATTATAAGGTTTTTAATCTTTCTAAAATGATTTCCGCATTCGACAGTTGTAGTCGCAGGCTTCAAAAAACCAATTTTTGCAATTAAATTATTATTCATTTTTAATATCTTCTCCGCGTACATGACTTTGGTGTTTAACATTTTATAGTGAGGTAACAACCGTGCTGCATTCACTTGATTTAGCATGTTTTTCTTCTTCATTTAACAATCTAGTAGCGATTAACTCTAATTGCCTTTCTAACACTAAATCCCACTCTGAAATTAAAGAAATGATATCCGCGTCCCTGAATATGCAATCCGTTTCGAGATTGCCCGTGTATCCCTTAACCTTCCCCTCTCTCAGGGCTAGCCTATTTAGGATAAAACTATGCTCTGATTTTCCTCGGCCTCTATTTGATGAGTGAGCAGCAAAATCATTACGGTAAGCCACCACTTCTATGTTTTTTATTTCGGGGATATTTTGCTCAATCATCAACTTTTGGCATATTACTAATATTGCTTGTTGTTGCATGTAACATGAATTTAAAACGCCATAGAACATCAAATAAAGCTTGCCAAATGACTCCTTAATGAAATCTTCGTCACAGAAACTATGCTTGGCTAGCTGAGTATCCTCAAGCAAGTAAAAAGAGTCTATAACTGAGCTATATGCATTCTCATCAGCTACATTGAGAAAGGTTACTAAATTCTTCGTGTCTGATTCGAAACTTTCAGCTACCTCAGATATTCCCCTACGAATATCGTAAATTATTGAATCAATTCTATTCAGCATACTGTACTCCATAATGAACCATAACGTCTTAGTATTTATGTGCTGTTTGCATGCATTAATAGCTCAATGGGCTTGATTAAATCATGTTATTTTTTCTCCAGCTCACCAACAAAAGACGGGACAGCCATATCTTTTGTGCTTTAGAGCATCCTCTACTAGCCTTTAAGTTACCTCAACTCAGTGTTGTTCAGGATAACGATTATGACTTCAGCTCGAAGAACCCTTATCGACCCAGAATCGACTCCGTTTTATCATATAATAAATCGTTGTGTTAGAAGAGCCTACCTTTGCGGTGAAGATAAATTGACAGGTAAGAGTTTCGAGCATAGACGCGGCTGGATTGTCGATAAAGCTAAGGCTCTGTCTGCTATATTTTGTATCGATGTCTGTGCCTATGCGGTGATGAATAATCACTATCATCTCGTGCTTAAAATTGACCTTGATAGAGCTAAGTCGCTGTCTAACCGCGAGGTGATCACACTTTGGTGTAAGGTGACTAAAGGACATGATGTAGCGACTAAATACATGAATGGCGATGCCTTAATCGAGGGTGAGCGTTTACTGCTTGATGGTCTACTTGCTGAATGGCATGAACGTCTATCGAGTATCTCTTGGTTTATGCGCTGCCTCAATGAAGAGATAGCCCGTAGGGCCAATCGTGAGGATGAGTGTAAAGGCGCTTTTTGGGAGGGTCGTTTTAAGAGCCAAGCCTTACTCGATGAACAGGCGCTGCTAGCATGCATGATGTACGTGGATTTAAACCCTATCAGAGCTGGAATTGCGAACACACTTCAAGCATCTGATTATACGTCTATTCAGGAGCGTATCACCGAGCAAAGTACCTCTGATAAAAATACTAAACCCAATGATGATAAATCTGCCTCAGCCTCGAGTGAGCCACTCAAACCACTTGCCAAGTTCGATGGTGATACCCACTCAGCGACTCAAGCAGGTATCCCATTTCATTTCTGTGATTACCTCCAACTTATCGATTGGACTGGCAGAGCCATTAGGCCTGATAAAAAAGGGTTTATTGACTCAAGCCAACCTAAATTACTCAATGAACTTGGCATAGCACCCGAGGCTTGGATAACCTCAGCGAAAGAATTTCGCCGCCAATACAGTGGTATTAGTGGTCGTTGGGATGCTATGTGTGCTTTCAAACAGCAGCATAGCTGTGGGCTATGGTGTAAAGGTAAAGCCAGCAGCAATGCACTTCATCCATCTCCTTAGCAAGGTCTTCGGAAAGGCCTTCGCGGCTGAAGCCGCTCCTACATTAAAGCGGATTAAGGGGGCGGAGAGAATTAGGACTTCCGAATAAACTAAGATACTTTTTCTAATCAATATCAGGTTAACCCGACCCAATGCTCTAACCCGCTTCTGTCCAGAAGCTTGTTTGTCGTGTCGATAAAAGCCGAATCGAAGAGAGCAATAACAGGGTGTGAACGCGGCTGCGAGCTTCCGAAACAAGGACGTTTTGGCAGAGCCCACAGGGATGTGCTTGCGGCGCCTCGTAGAAGTGTTTACACATGAGCCTGCAGCAAGCAATAAACACCAATGAAGCTATGGTATTCATAAAGCTAACCAAATAACAAAATCAGCCAAATGAACCGACATTAGATATTTCAGCAACTTGTTATCCGACAAGTAAACACATTTTTGTCCAGAAACTTGTTACAAACCAATAGAGCTGAAATCGAAGAAATAAATACTCAGGTGTGAACGCGGCTGTGACCTTCGGCATCAGGGATGATGTCGTAGAGCCCACAGGGACAGTGCTTGCGGCGTGTCACAGAAGTGTTTGCACTTAAGCCCACGGCAGGTGATAGATAAACATGAAGCTATGGCATTCATGAAGCTAATCAGATAACAAAACCCGCCAATGAACCCACAACAGATATTTCAGTAACTTGTTATCCGACAAGTAAACAAGCTTTTGTCCAAAAGTGAGCTAGGAAATGTTCTTTCTTAGTCGTAATAAAAGTACATACCATTATTTTCGTCCATTAGAGGTTGTTCCGATTTGTCAGACTATGGGTATATTTTATGTCAAAGTATGGTTATATTTTTTAGATAAATTATTGAAAGTTAGAAGTGGCTATGTCAGGTTTTGCTTGCAGCGACACTTCGTGCTAACCACAGTGGCGTTATTGTCTGCCCGGCTTGCAGTTATAAAGAGTTCACCCAATCACATAGAGCCTTCGGCGGCTTTTGGGGAGAAAGCACGTATGCTCATGGTCTGGCTCTTTATGAAGGCAGGGGCTCGACGGCTTAGCCCTGATGTTGTAAGAAGTGGCGATCAGTTTGAAATTACATTTCTGCCTGTTAGCTTCTGTGGCGTTATTGTCTACCCGGCTTGCAGTTATAAAAAGTTCACCCAATGACATAGAGCCGTCAGCGGATTTGAGTAAAGAGCCTTCAGCGTCTCTAATTAGCAGCCTTCAGCAGCTCTAATATGGAGCAGAGAGCGCGTATGCTCTGGGGTGGGTTGTTTAATGAACTGTTTATGAGTTTTCTGGGAAATCATTATTTCGGATTCTTACAGAAGATCTTGGGGACTGCTTAGATAAATCTAGGGCGATTTTTTTTGGATGATTTTTAGAGTGAAACGGGATAAGTACTTGGATATTAAGAAAAGTTTGGTACAGATGGAGAGACTTGAACTCTCACGCCCTTACGGGCACTAGCACCTGAAGCTAGCGTGTCTACCAATTCCACCACATCTGCATTGCCAGGAGTCAGAAAATAGTTTATTAATTCACCTACTTTTCAACTGCTTGCAAGACTGATATTACTGATCTATGTTATTGCTGTCAATCAATCTTAGAGTAATAGATCTTGGTCTGTCATTGGCTGAGATTGCTTTGTGTATTTTTTAAAGAGAAGGTAATGAAAACTATCAATAGAATCGTCTTATTACTGGCTGTGTGTCTGCCGGTATTTTCATCCATGGCCGCGCCTGCTAAACGAATCATAGCGCTATCGCCGCACTCGGTCGAGATGCTGTATGCCATTGGCGCCGGAGGCTCCATAATAGCGACCACAGACTATGCTGATTTTCCCAAATCGGCGCTGGATATCCCTAGAATCGGCGGCTATCACGGCATACAGATAGAGAGGGTGCTTGAGCTGGAACCCGACCTAGTGGTGGTTTGGGGCAGTGGCAATAAGGCCGAGGACCTACAGCGTTTAAAGGAACTGGGGTTTAATGTGTATAACAGTGACCCTAAGACTCTGGAAGCCGTTGCTGAAGAGCTGAAGGAGCTGGGAAAATTAACCGGTCATCGAGTCGCGGCAAACAAGGTCGCCGATGATTACCTTGCCGGGCTCGAGGCACTGCGAAAAGATAATCTGGCCAAGTCTGAGGTGAAAGTCTTCTATCAGCTCTGGTCTACTCCCTTGATGACAGTGGCGAAGAATAGCTGGATCCAACAGATCATCGCCGTTTGTCATGGGGACAATGTCTATCTCGATGCAGCCAATGATTACCCTCAGGTCAGTTTGGAGAGTGTTGTGTTGAAGATGCCGGAAGTTATTCTGCAGAGTCAGGATGAAGGTAATGTCTTAGGCGTCGACTGGAGTGAGTGGCTGGAGATCCCAGCAGTTAACAATCAGCATATTTATCAGCTCAATGCCGACCTGTTACACAGAGCAACGCCGCGAGCAATTCAAGGCGTGCAAGCGCTGTGCGATGCACTAGATAAGGCGAGATAGCCGTAATATATTTCTCCCGGCTAAAGCCGGTTCTACAATTTAAAAAGGACCTTGTCCCCTATGACGACTTTACTTATTTGTTTGTTTATTGCCATGTTATTACCTTATTTAGCTAAGGGACCTGTGGCTTGGGCCATGGCTAAGGCGGGTGGCTACGATAACGCCCATCCTAGGGCGCAACAGGCCAAGCTAACAGGCTTCGGTGCTCGGGCGGTGGCGGGACATCAAAATGCTTTTGAGTCCTTGCTTATCTTTGGTTTAGCCGTGGTGACAGTTATTGCTACAGACAATGTTAACGACACTGTAGTGACCTTGGCCATCATTCATCTGGTTGCTCGTGTCGCTTATCAGCTACTCTATCTGCTCGATAAGGGGACTCTACGTTCCCTGGCCTGGTTTGTGGCGGTGTTCTGTTCCTTCGCCATCCTCTTCCAGGCGTGTTAATCGCTCTACGCTAAGGGCTAGCGCCTTTTTGGTTCATTATGCGCCGCTAACTATTGGCGGTGCAGACGGCATCGAGCTTACAGGTGATCGCCCACACATTCTCATATCCAAGTCTCAGCAACTGCTCCGCCGCCAGACATGCTCTGACCCCCGAGCCACAATGAATGAAGATGGCCAGTTTCTCGTCAGGATAGAGGCTGAGCATCTTCATCTCTAATACGCCACGGGGAATGTGTACTGCGCCCTTGACGGCCTGCTGGGCATGTTCGGATGTCTCACGCACATCGATTAATACGCCATTTTTACTCTGGCACATTGAGGCGGCTTGTTGCGCCGTGATGGTATTCAATGGGGCTTTCACTTCGGCCATGATGTCGGCTATGGATCTCAACATAGATTTATTCCTCTTCTCTCACTGTGGTTTTGCTAGGCTGGCTTATGGCTTAGCCAGATCCT
>NZ_JABSSM010000127.1 GCF_013214165.1 Shewanella sp.
CTGGCTATATCCAGGGTGAAGTTAGCATCGAGCAAGTGCTGCTTCAGATTAGTCTGTAGCGCTAAGTCATCTTCAACTAACAGTATTCGCATGGTGTCACCTCTGGTATGCACTTGGCGTTATCGCTGAAACAAATCAATGCATTCTCCATCGCTGGCTATATCTAGGGTGACGTTACTTCCTACGCACACTGCCGGTCTTGGCATCCACAGTGACGTAAAATACCGCTCCGGAACTGGATAGTAACTTGACCTGATAACCAGGGTTCCCCTTGACTCGGCTCGATTGCACCTTGAGCACCTTGCCTGGATATTGATGTTTCACTAATTGAATCGCCTGTTGAGAGCTGGTTACTTTTAAGTTTTTTTTAGACTGAGCGACCATGGCCATCGAACTCAAGCTAACGGCATTGACGGCGCTTAACGCCGAAACCATAGAGAGTTTAGTCACACTCGAGGCCGCTCCCTGTAGTGGGAACAGCACACCAGCCGATGTAATTAAAACTAATGTTAAGCTTGAAGCCAATTTCATTGAGTATGTCCGATGATTAAATGCCTTGATTCCTTATCAGTGTAAATATCCCCTTCTTAAGACACAAGTGTTAAAGCGCCTGTCTAAGAAGCCCAACAAATGAAGGTGTCAGTTCGGCGGGCCTGTTTAATGGGCCTGTTCAGTGACTCGAGGTGCCCATAAATCTAGTCTACTAGTTATAACCCAAGGAACATGAACCCAAGATGACACTGGTCAATGGGATATGCCATTTTCACTACAGGTGAGCTATATATTCCAGCTAATGTGACAGCATCGCATTTTCAGCGTTCAGCTTATGTTCACCTTAATTCGTCTTTAATGGCCTTAAGCACAGCAATACTAAGGTTTATAAGATGAAGGTTTATAAGATGAATATGAACAATCAAGCGAGAGAATTAACGAGCGTAAAAAATGAGCCTAAAACCAGAGTTAGCCCAGCTTCTCACGCTTGGGTATGCAAACCAATATCTGCATTAACTATGATTGCAGGGGCGTTAATCTCATTCACTGCCAGTGCTTATGCCAGTGAAGCACAGGGCGCTAGCCAGATTGAGAGGGTAAACTTGCAGACGGTTTCAGTTGGGCAGCCAGTTAAATCTGAGCAACAAGAAGAACTGCACACGCAATTAAGCCAATTGAAGCAACAAGTGCCACTGACTTTAGCAAGTGCAAAGACTAAATCTCGAGCAGAGGTCATTGCCGAGCATAAGAGTGGCAAGATGTCGGTTAAGTATTCACTGCCGCAAAGTGGGATAAAAACAGTGAATGACTATGCCCAGTCGACGGTGCCCAAAGCCTTTTCTAATCCCATCTATCATGAATTTACTCTCTATGGAGCCAGTAGTCGGCTATTCGTCGATGATGATGCTGACGGTTTCTACCAAACTTTTAGCGTGACCTTCGATGCCGATGTGTATGGACCCGACGCGGTCGAGGTAGCCGATGTCTATGCAGAGCTCTACTTGAGCCGAGATGGTGGTCCTTGGGTGCATTATTACACCACAGATATTTTTACCCTATTGGGTGACTCGAGTGATGATGATTTTGAAGTGTTAACCACACTGCATAATGGCTATTACACCGATTATTATGACGTGCTGGTGGATCTATACGAGGTGGGTTTCGATGATATTGTCGCCACCATAAGCGCTGCTGATACCGATGACTTGTATGCCTTGCCGCTGGAGAGTAGTGATAGAGACACTGTATATACTGGAGGAGACTCTAGCAGTGAAGGTCATGGCGGCGGTGCATTTTCCTTTATTTCTCTGCTGGGTATCGGTTTATTTGCCGCCATAAGAAGACGGAATCTCTTTTTTGCTAAATTAGCTGTTGCCTCTACAGGCATGAGGAGTGATGAAGAGGGGCAAAATTTCGATGCTAGTGGGTTTGGCTGGATTTGGGGCGTGGGTGTGAACGCCGCAATTACGGAGCATCTACATATTCGTGTTTCTTATGATCACATTGATACTGAACTCGAATTTGATGAGTTCGATGAGACCATAGAGAGTGAACTATCGAACTTCACCTCGGATAATGACTCTGGCAGTCGGTGAGTAAATTTAAGACATCCCCTTAAATTATCAACATTTACTTTGTAAAAACCTTCAAAAAAACCGCCAGAATAGATACAAGGGTCACGTTTTTGTGACGATATGTGAAACACCTGTTGTAATGCTAGCGGTAATCATTATCATTCCGCCCCATAATACTAATGGGGGATAATATCGATGCAACAATTTCGTTTTTCACTACTTGCTGTCGCGTGTGCATCAGCTTTCTTACCTGGGCTACTGGTTGCTAATGAGCAGGATAAAACGCCGGGGACAGTGCCAGATCTGAAAAACAAGGGTGTAGAGCGTATCACTGTCTATGGAAGACAAAACCAAGTGGTTATGAATTCGGGTCTAGCGACCAAGTCCAATATGTCGTTAATGGAAACGCCTGCGGCCGTTGTCATCGTCGATGAAGCGCTAATCAATGCTCAAGGTGTGAATAATCTGCAAGATCTGGTGCGTAATATCAGTGGTGTGACTCAAGCGGGTAATAACTATGGTATTGGCGATAACTTAGTGATCCGCGGACTCGGTGCCAACTATACCTATGACGGCATGTATGGCGGCGCAGGACTTGGCAACACTTTTAATCCGACACGCTCCCTGACGAATGTTGAATCGGTAGAAGTGCTCAAAGGCCCAGCGACGGGTTTGTATGGCATGGGCAGCGCGGGCGGCGTGATTAACCTTATCGAGAAGAAGCCTGAATTTGACAGTCGCCACGATATCGGCGTCGAGCTGGGTCAATGGGATTCCTATGGGCTGAGTATCGATAGCACCGGCGGATTGACCGACAAACTCGCTTATCGTGTAGTGGCTAAAACGGCTCGCAGTGATGGCTATCGTGATATAGGCACAGATCGTGACGAAATTTACACCTCATTTAAATATGTGTTCGATGACAGCCAGGACTTGATGCTCTCGGCTTCATATATCAAGGATGCTATCGCAGTCGATTCTATCGGTCATCCAATACGTATTTATAACGCCGAGTCTGTCGGTGGAAAAACGGCCGGAGAAGCCAGTTGGCAAGATTTAATCAACGATCCTGAAGGTAAGGGGATTCAACTCACCGATGAGCAGCGACAGCAGCTGGCCGATTCTTTGGCTGACAGTGATGGCTTAACCCCCTATGAGTTCGGTCATAACGGGATCATCTCGCCGATGGCCAAAGATAACCAAGGTGAAGAGCTGAGATTTAAGCTGACTCATAATATCTTTTTCAATGAAAATTTATTCTTGAACCAGCAGCTACAATACCGTGACTACACCTCAGGTTTTGCCCGTCAAACCGGCGCCTATAACTATGTTTATTGGGATCGAAAAGGCACCATCAATGCAGATCCCCGTGCGCCACTCGTTGAAGATGGTGTGCTTTATCCGTTTGCGGCTCGCCGTCAGGAGTTCCGTCAGGTTTCTGCCGACGAGACTTCTTGGCAGTATTTTGCCGACTTGAGGTTGGATTTTGAGCTGGCAGGCATAGATAACGAGCTGTTAGTTAATGCAAATTTTGAAGACCGTGATATTCGCTTCAAGCAGTACTCAATTTATGATGCCGATAAGGTGATAAAGAACAAGGCGGGTGATGTCATCTATCGGGGCGTGTTGCCTTACATCTATGACATCCGCGATCCCAATTGGGCTGAAGGCAGCTTCGAAGATCACGACCCCTTGATGACCAGTAACTACCACAAGAAGGTGAGTGCTTGGGGCGTTGGTCTGCAGCATGTTGGCTATTTCGGTTACGGCTTTACCACACGTGTCGGTGTGGCCTTTAACGAGATAAAACAGAGTTATGAGCATTTTGGTGTCGATGAACGATATCGTGCTAGCGCCGCCGAGCCAACGCCTGAGGCGGATACTACAGATAATGGTATCACCTATAACTTGGGGGTGACCTATATGCCAACCGATGATCTGTCATTCTTCGTCAATCATTCTAAAGGCCGTACGGCTTACAGCATGTTAGGTGGTATCGAAGGCGATGGCTCGGACAGACTGGATTCTGAGTCTATCAGTGATGATCTAGGCATGCGTATCAAGGCATTTGATGATCAGATGTTGACCTCCTTGGTGTTCTTTAAGAGCTCGAGTACTAATCTGGCATATTCAAATCCTGCTTATGAAGAAGATGTTACCGGTCCCGAAATCCCACAATACTTTTACGATGGCAAGGAAGAGACCTCAGGCGTCGAGCTAGACATGAACGCTCACCTGAATGAGCAGTGGATGATCAACCTCAACGGCGTCTATCAAGATGCGCGTGATAAGCAAGATCCCCGAGACGCCAGCTACGGTACGCGTCAAAAGGGCGTGCCCTATGTCACGGCCAGCGCTTGGGTCACCTATGGCGCCGACGTGTTCACACTCTCTAGCCCGATAGAGATCAGCTTAGGGGCAAAATACGTCGATGAACGCAGTACTAACTCGAGTTCATTCGGTATTCCAGATGGGTATGTGGCGAGTTATACCGTATTCGATACGGCCATCAGCTATCAGGCCGATAATTGGAAGCTGCAGTTGAACGTCAACAACCTGTTCAATGATACTTATTATGACAAGGCGATGTTCCTCGGCGGTATGCCAGGTGAAGAGCGTAATGCCAAGCTGAGCGTTAACTATCAGTTGTAAGGCGTAAGCTTCGAGTTACGAGCTACTGGTAATTTTGATTATTGAGTGTTTTGACTGCGCAGCCTTGACTCATCATTAGCACTCGCTGTCAGCAAAGCCCTACCTGAACTTGAACAACTTTATTTGCATCTGCATCAACATCCTGAGCTTTCCTATCGAGAGCAGGCGACGGGACAGAGGATGGCGAAGGAGCTTTTAGCACTGGGTTTTGAGGTCACAGATAATTATGGTGGTTATGGCGTCGTAGGCATATTAAAAAATGGCGATGGCCCGACTGTGATGATCCGCGCCGATATCGATGGCTTGCCGATCATAGAGCAGACCGGAAAGCCTTATGCATCCGTTGTGACCACAACGGATGCCGATAATAACGCGGTTGGCAGCATGCATGGCTGTGGTCATGATATTTATATGACCAGTTTAATCGGCACCGCCGAGCAACTTGTGAAGCATAGGAGCGATTGGCAAGGCACCTTGATGATGGTGGCACAACCTGCGGAAGAGGTTGGCGGCGGCGCCAAAGCCATGCTAGCACAAGGATTATTTACTGAGTTTCCAACACCTGACTTTGTACTGGCTTTACATGTGAATGCATTGGTACCTGCGGGCAAGGTGGCAATCGCGCCGGGTTATGCCTTGGCCAATGTCGACTCGGTGGATATCACCATTAAAGGCAAGGGCGGTCATGGCGCCTATCCCCATATGACTGTCGCTCCTGTGGTGCTGGCAGCCCGCACTGTGATGGCATTGCAGACCATACCGAGTCGAGAGATCTCACCACTTGAGCCGAATGTGATCACCGTTGGCTCTATTCATGGGGGATCTAAGCACAACATCATCGCTAATGAAGTTACACTGCAGCTCACTCTGCGCTCTTATAACCCCCAGGTTCGCGAGCAACAGATCGCAGCAATCAAACGCATGACCAAGGGCATCGTCATGAGTGCAGGCCTGCCTGATAGTCTACTGCCTGTGGTCTATGTTCATGAAGATGAGACGATACCTTCTACCTACAATGATCCTGAGTTAGCCAGTTCAGTACAAGCCAGTATCGAGCGCGAGATAGGGGTGGCTAATGTGGTTAAATCTGAGCCTGTTATGGCCGGTGAAGATTTTGGCCTCTATGGCCTCACGCCCCATAAGCGTCCCATCACCATCTTCTGGCTTGGCGCCGTAGAGCCTACAATCTATGCAGCCAGTAAGGCGTCCGGGGCACGTTTACCATCACTTCACTCGAGCAAGTTTGCCCCAGATTATCCTTTGACGATCAGCACAGGCGTAAGAGCCATGAGCCGCAGTGCCATGGATCTGTTTAATGAGTCATCTTCGTCGCTATAGCAAAACGGTTCCAGGCGTTGATCATGATGACCTGCATGATGACTTGAGTTATCAGCTCTTCACCTAACAAGTTAAGACAGGCTTGATAAGTGCTATCGGTTAGACCTGCATGTGAAACGTGAGTGAGCTCATCGGTGAGTCTGAGTACCGCCCGCTCGGTGTCATCAAACAGGGGAGATTCTTTCCAGGCCGATACTGCAAATAACTTCTGTGGTGATATTTCGGCTTTCAAAGCGGCTTCCGTATGTATTTGAATGCAGTAGGCGCACTGATTAATCATGGATGCGCGGATCTTGATTAGCTCTTTTAGTGCGCTAGATAGCTTGGTCTCTGCTAAATAATTTTCGACAGACATCATGGCTGCTAATGCTGCTGGCTGTGTTTGGGCGATATCTATACGTTTCGTCATCTTTTATCCTTTATTGAAATTTAAGGCTGCTTTATTGGGATGACATAATTGTGCATAATTCTAATATTGAACTGAATACACGCTCAAACTGAAACAGCTTTGCGTATTTTGCAAAGATATACAGTTTGAAAGGGACTGCAGAGGTGTGAAAATGTTAGATTTGATCAAGGTGTTTCATCAGGTTGTCGATTCGGGGAGCTTTTCTCAGGCTGCGCAGGCCTTGCATATGGCACCCTCTTCCATCGCTCGAAATATCGATAGCCTAGAGGCTCAACTTAAATCTACCCTATTCAAGAGGAGTACTCGCCAGCTGATTTTGACCGAAGAGGGGCGTTACTTTTACAAACAGTCTGGCAAGCTGGTGGAAGATGCAAATAACTTGCTGGTACAGATGCGAGGGTCACGGGATACTCCCCAAGGAATGTTAAGAATATCCGTGTTCGAAAGTTTCGGCAACTTGTGCTTAGCACCGATTATTCCTGAGTTTTTGCAGATGCACCCGGATGTACAGATTGATTTGGATCTTGACAATAAGCTGGTGGATCTTCATAGCGATAATGTGGATCTCGCTATTCGTATCGGTGTACCCCAAGACAGTGGTTTAAAGGCGCGAAAGTTGTTGAACCATCCAACGTTATTGACAGCGTCCCCACATTACTTAAATCAACACCCCTGGATCACACAGCCATCAGATCTACATGAACATAATTGTTTGCTTATCAGCCAAGAGAGGCAGAGGAATCATTGGTATTTTAATAAAGGGAAAAGCAATCTAAAGGTCCATATTTCGGGGAATTTTATTTCTAAAGGAGGCTCTCCCTTGTTAACTGCCGCTTTACAGGGCTGTGGTGTGCTCTTGTTATCTAAATGGATGGTTCAACCCTATATCGATAGTGGCCAATTAGTAGAAGTGCTACCAGGTTGGACTGTGAATCATTGGGAAGACGGCAGTGGGGAGATTTTTGCTATCTATAAGGGAGCTCTATACCCTAAGCCTACTGTCAGGGCATTTATTGATTTTTTGGTGA
>NZ_JABSSM010000128.1 GCF_013214165.1 Shewanella sp.
AACGCCCCTAGTGAATCAAGGTGCTCAGGTTAATAAAGCAGGTGAAGATCAAACGCCCGTAGTGAATCAAGGTGCTCAGGTTAATAAAGCAGGTGAAGATGAAACGCCCGTAGTGAGCCGATGTTTTCTGATTAAAGCGCCTTTAGAAACTGAAGAACTGTTAGAGAGTGAGTGTGTGCTCGATGGCACCCCTCATGAGACCTTGATCATTTTTGCACATGGCGCCGGCGCTAGTATGCACAGTGACTTTATGCAAGATATGGTGAGAGGACTCCTGGCTAAAGGTGCCGAGCATGGCATAGGTGTGCTTAGATTCAATTTTCCCTTTATGCGAGCCAATGCCTTGGACGGTAAGCGTCGTCCACCGGATCGCGCCCCCAAGATACTCAAAGATTTTAATATTCACATCAAAGCCATCAAACAAGAGTACGCACCTAAGCGAATCATCTTGATGGGGAAATCCATGGGAGGACGCATGGCGGCCATGCTTGCGGCCGATACGGCCGTTGACGGTGTGATCTGCTTGGGTTACCCCTTCATTCCTCTTAAAGGCGGTGAGCCAAGACTGGCTCCCATCGAAGCGTGTCAGGTGCCCCTGTGTGTCATTCAGGGCGAGAGAGATAAGTTTGGCGGGAAAGGGCAAGTTGAACTCTGGTCTGTGATGGAAAAAGTCAGATTACATTGGTTAACCGACGGCGATCATAGTTTTAAACCAAGAAAGTCGTCAGGGACCAGCATTGAGGCTAACCTTAATGCTGCAATTGCTTATAGTATCGATTTTATCAGGGGGCTAGATGCGTAAAGGGTTTCTATTATTGGCGGCCTTGAGTGGCTTCATATCGGTGGCTTTCGGCGCCTTCGGTGCTCATGGCTTAAAACAGATTGCCACGCCGGAGATGATTGCTATCTTCAACTTAGGAGTGGAATACCAGTTTTACCATACCTTTGCCTTAATCGCCGTGGCCTTTGCGGGTCATTGGCTACCGTCTCGATTGATCGATTGGGCCGGTTATCTGTTTATGGCGGGCATAGTGCTGTTCTCCGGCTCTTTGTATGCCTACGCAATACTGGGGGCTAAATGGACCGGACCGATAACGCCTATTGGCGGCTTCTGTTTACTCTTGGGCTGGCTATTTATTGCATTGGCAGTGTGGCGTAACAGAGTGGTCGAACTGGACGATTAAACGATAGTGCTCGCTCTGGTGTGATGCAATAGCGTCAGAGTTGGCCGAATAACTTAGACAGTGTAGAATGGCGGCCATTATGAATATAGTCGCCATTTTTGTTTAAACATGCCGATTTAATATTCGCAAAAATCAATATTGCAAAGTCAGTATTGGCCAGCTTCAGGAATGTAGATGATTAACCTATTTTTGTTTTGTCGTGCAGGCTATGAAAAAGATTGTGCTGCAGAGATACAACACCGCGCCGCCGCTCTCGACATTGGTGGTTTCGTTAAGACCAATAAGAATGATGCCTATGTGATTTTTCAGTGCTTCAAGGCGGGGGACGCCGATATTTTGGTGCAGAAGATCAAATTAAACACTTTGATCTTTGCCAGACAGATGTTTGCGGCCGCTGAGTTGCTAAAGAAACTACCGGAACAAGACAGAATCTCACCCATCCTCGAAGCCTTGTCAAAAATCTCTTATGCGGGTGCGTTAAGGGTTGAGACACCAGATACCAACGAGGCGAAAGAACTGTCGACCTTCTGTCGTAAGTTTACCGTACCATTGAGACAAAAATTGAAAAAAGCGGGTATCTTGCTCGAGAAAGAAAACCCTAAGCGCCCTATTATCCACGTCTGTTTCGTGGCGCCAGGAACGGCTTATGTTGGATTCTCCTTGAGTAATAATAGTTCGCCCTATGCTTGCGGCATCCCCAGACTCAAGATGGCTGCGGACGCGCCTAGCCGTTCGACGCTAAAGCTGGATGAAGCCTTTATTCACTTTATTCCTAAAGATGAACATGAGACACGCTTGACCAGTGGCATGCATACGGTTGACCTTGGGGCTTGCCCGGGCGGTTGGACCTATCAACTGGTGCGCCGTGGTATGTTTGTGGCGGCCGTTGATAACGGGGCAATGGATCAAGGGTTAATGGATAGCGGTCAAGTTAAACATTACCAAGCCGATGGTTTCCGGTTCGAACCACCGAGAAAGAACATTTATTGGCTAGTGTGTGACATGATTGAGAAGCCGTCACGGGTAGCCGAGCTTATCGAAGCTTGGGCGATCAATGGTTGGTTTAAAGAGGCTATCTTCAACCTTAAACTGCCGATGAAGAGCAGATATAAAGATGTTTCGATCATCCTTGAGACCATGAGTGAGATCTTAAAGGAAAATGACGTCAAGGATTTTGAGCTTTCTTGTAAGCATCTCTATCACGATCGTGATGAGGTGACTGTGCACCTGAGGTTAAATCCGACTAAAGGTTTCTAATCGATTAATACCATTCCGAGTAAGTATCTGAACTGACCAGATACTTATATGGAATGGTAATATGTATCATAAAAAAAGCCCCAGGATGTTAATCATGGGGCTTTTTTGTATCTTAAGCTCGTCTGTTACAGACGATCGATCACAGCTTGAGTGAAATCAGTCGTACCATGAGTACCACCTAGATCACGGGTAGTGCGGTCGCCTTCGGCGATCACTGCAGTGACAGCTGCGCGAATTTTTTCCGCCTTGTCAGCCATGCCCAGATATTCAAGCATCTGGATAGAAGCCAAGATAACTGAGGTTGGGTTAGCTAGGTTCTTACCGGCAATATCCGGTGCACTACCATGTACGGCTTCAAAAATAGCCGCATCTTTACCTATGTTAGCCCCCGGAGCCATACCTAGGCCGCCAACTAGACCGGCACAAAGATCTGACAGAATGTCACCGAATAAGTTAGTGGTAACGATAACGTCGAAGATTTCCGGGTTCATGACCAATTTCATACACGTTGCATCGACAATCATCTCATCTGTGGTGATGTCGGGGTAACGTAGGCTGACTTCACGAGCGACTCTCAGGAACAAACCCGACGTAGACTTCATGATGTTAGCTTTATGAACTATGGTGACTTTCTTGCGATTTTCTTTGCGCGCTAGCTCGTAAGCAAACACTGTGATCTGCTCGGCACCCTTACGCGTGATGATACTGGTCGCTTCGGCTGTTGAACCATCTTCAGAGAGTGTCTGGCCTAGACCCGAATACATGCCTTCGGTATTTTCACGTACTGTGATGATGTCTATGTTGTCATAACGCGCTTGTGTACCTTTAAAAGACACGACTGGGCGGATATTGGCATACAGAGAAAACTTCTTACGCAAGGTCACATTGATTGAGGTAAAACCTTCACCAACTGGGGTCGTTAACGGACCCTTGAGGGTGATCTTATTCTTCTCGATCATATCGAGAGTGCGCTGAGGGAGTAGTTCGCCATGCTTTTCTAGTGCAGTTAAACCCGCATCGGTAAATTCATATTCAAAATCACAACCTGCTTTATCGAGGATCTTAATTGCTGCGTCGATAATACTAGGTCCAATCCCATCACCAGGGATCACGGTTATCATTCTTTTTGACATGGAGAATCCTTCCACGGTTGGTCGTTACTGCTATTGTCTGACCCCTCTTTGAACAAGGGGACTACGACTAGGAATTATTTCTTATTGTGCACTTCTTTATTTTAAACACTTTTATACATTTTTCACAGAAAATAGTGAGCAATCTCACGTTTTTTTATGTAGTGTTACTTGCATTAAATATAGCTTAAGACGATGATTGATGGTTAAAGGTTAAAAAAGACGACTTTAGGTCATTATTATTGATAACAATGATGATGATAAACCTCAGGTAAAAACCTACGTCCAGTTAACACAATAAGAAAAATGGGGCAGACCTTGAAGTCACTACCAATTGCATCCTTGCTATTCCTATCGACGAGCTTACTCACCGCTGGTGCTTATGCCACCACGGCGATGCATCCGGCGATAACACCCAATGACATCATGCATTTTGAGTCGTTGAAGAAGCCCGTGCTTGCTGATTCCGGGACCACGCTGGCTATTGAGGTCTCTCCCGATCGCGGTGACAGTCATGGTTTGGTGAAAAGTTTAACGTCGGCAAAAACATTCAGTGTCGATGGTGGTTCTAAGCCCCAGGTTAGCGCCGATGGCCGTTTTGTGGCCTTTAGTGTAAAAACACCTCTGCTTGAACTCGAGAAAGCATCCAAGAAAGAAAAGAAAAAACTCAAGTCAGGCATGGTGTTACTCGATACTCAAACGGGTAAAGAGACGCGTTTCGAGCGGGTGAAAAAGTTTGAATTTAACCAATCTGCTAGTCATTTGGCTATCTGGTTCGAAGCCGACCAAGATAAATCAGACAAGCAAGATAAACAAGAATCGGCAGCCGACGATAAGCCAGCAGAGGTTAAGGTCGATAAATTTGATAAAGGCTCACCATTTGAGCTGGTGGCACTGAAAAATGGCACTCGCCAGAACGTGGCTCATGTCACCGATTACTATTTCGATAAGAGTGGCAAGCATCTGGTTGTAGCCAGCAATAATACCCAGTCTAAGGTTCATCAGTTAGTCCTGTTTAAGCTTAGTCACCATAGCAGAGAGATAGTGCGCCAATTTAATGATCAACAAATTGGTGATGTCTCCCTCAGTGACGATGGTAAATATATTGGCTTTACTCATGGCGCTGCCGATGTAGCGCCATACGGGCGCCCATATAAGCTGTCACTGTTTAATATCGATACCGCTGAGGTTAGCGCCACGCCAACATCGAAACAGTGGCAATTAAATCGCTATACGACACTGAGATTTTCCGAAGATAGCCAACGCTTGTTCTTTGGGCGTGTGCCTCAAGTGAGTCAGCAGATTGAGCTGGCTAGCATAGAGCGGCAAGCAGACTTGTTCGATGAGTCAATTGTCACGGGTCAGCGACAGCTACGAATATGGCACGGTGACGATGCGCGTATTAAGCCTAATGAGGTTAAACAATACGAGCAGGAGCACAAACGCACTTATTTGGCGGTACTGCACCTTAATAGCAACAACTTAGTCCAGCTGGCCGATGAAACGGTGCCGGATGTGGCGCTAGAGGAGCAGACACGTTTCGTGTTAGCAAGCTCCGACATCCTCTATCGTAAGATGATCACCTGGGCAGGTTTCTATCGGGATTATTACCTGATAGACCTCAATACTGGACTTAAGAGTTTAGTGTTAACTCAACAGCCGAGCAGCGAAGAGCCCATTCTTTCGCCCAACGAGCGCTTTGTGACTTACTTTCAGCAAGGTCATGTTTACCTGTATCAAATCTCGGCAGATAGGCGCACTAATCTGACGAAAGACTTGCAGGTGACATTTGCCGATGAAGATCATGACTATCCATCCAATGCACCGGGATATGGTTTCGGCCCCTGGCTAAAAGATGATGCCGGCTTCCTTATGTACGATAAGTACGACATCTGGCAGGTGAATACTCAGTCTCACCAAGCATTCAAACTCACTGGTGGCAAGGGGCGTGAGCAAGGTATTCAATACCGGGTTACCGGTCTAGTCGACGATAAGAATCATGCCGATGTGCTGGCCATAGATCAGCAAGTATTACTGCATGGTTATAACGAGAGAACCAAGGGTGACGGATACTATCTTTCGACCATAGGGGTTGCAGGTGTTAAAACCCTGATGGAGGGGGATTACAAACTAAAAACGCTGGCACGCAGTAAAAATGCAGCTAGCTTGGTATTCTCCAAAGAGCGCTACGATCAGTTTCCAGATCTTTATACCGCCGAGTATTTAGCGCCACAAAAAGCCGCCAAGCAGACAGACCTAGATGCTCAGAAACGTCAGTTTAATTGGGGTAAGTCTGAGTTAGTCCAATGGACTAATGGCGACGGTCAGCCTCTGGATGGCGTGCTAATTAAGCCAACTAACTATGTCGAAGGTCAGCGTTATCCTGTGCTGGTGTACTTCTATCGCTTCATGAGTGATAGGTTGCACGCTTTCCCGCAGATGAAGATCAATCATAGGCCTAACTTTGCCTGGTATGCCGATAATGGCTACGCCATCTTCCTACCTGATATCAGGTTCGAAGTGGGCTATCCTGGAGCGACATCTGTGCAGGCATTAACCTCGGGAGTGCAGAAAATCATCGAGATGGGTGTTGCCGATCCCGATGCCATAGGCATTCAGGGCCATTCGTGGGGCGGTTATCAAACGGCATTTGCCGTGACTCAGACTCACATCTTCAAGGCTGCCGTCTCAGGAGCTCCGGTTTCAAATATGACCAGTGCCTACAGCGGCATACGTCTGGGCAGTGGTTTAGCGCGTCAGTTCCAGTATGAAACGGGCCAGAGCCGTATCGGTGAGAGTCTGTTTCGTGCGCCGCAAAAATACATAGAGAACTCACCCGTTTTCTACGCCGAGCGTATCGAGACACCTATGATGATCATGTTTGGTGATAAAGATGATGCTGTGCCTTGGGAGCAAGGTATCGAGCTCTATTTAGCGATGCGCCGCGCCGGTAAAGATGTGGTGTTCTTGCAATATCAAGATGAGCCTCATCATCTGAAGAAGTATCCCAACAAGCTGGATTATAGCATCCGCATGATGGAATATTTCGAGCATTATCTTAAGGGAAAGCCGGCTCCGAGTTGGTTGACTCAAGGCGAAGCTTATACCGAGTACAAGCAAGCTGACTAGCCATAGCCTTAAAATGATACCGATAGGTATGAGTCAATAACACCAAGCCGAGTCGATACTCGGCTTGGTGTTATACAGTGGGAATGCCGAGTCTGATATTAAGCTTGGTATGGGCCTAAGCTTTTAGTGTTTGTGATAATTTACCCTTGATATTATCAATATAAGCTGATGAAATATAATCCACTCTCCAACAACATATTCATTTAGCAGTCTATGGAGTTAAGCTAAATCAATCTAAATCAATCTAAATCAAGTAAATCGATAAGTTTAACCTGAATAAGGATATTAATGATGGATGATTCTAGAGGTGCAGGGGTGCGCATACCGCCTCCCTTGGTGTTTATTTTTTTTATCTTGTGTGGTCTTGGGCTAGGCACACTCTATCCCCTAGATATCCATTTCCCTGCCCTGCTCACCTATTTAGGTGCGGCTATAAGTGTGCTGGGGCTCATGGTCTTATTGTACTTAGCGACGCTTTTTAAGCGGGTTAAAACCAATATCGAGCCCTGGAAGCCCACGTCCAAGATTATCTCTACAGGCATCTACGCCTACTCCCGAAATCCTATCTATCTGGCATTTTGCACCATTCCTTTGGGCTTAGGCCTATTTTTCAGTCATATCTGGTTGATGCTGAGTGTGATCCCGGCTTGCATAGGGGTTTATTATCTGGCTATCCGAGCGGAAGAAGCTTATCTGACTGAAAAGTTTGGTGATGAATACCTGGCATATCGAAGTCGCGTCAGGCGTTGGTT
>NZ_JABSSM010000129.1 GCF_013214165.1 Shewanella sp.
CCTTCTCCCTCCACCATCTTTGTTTAGTGACTTTAGACCTGTGAAAGCTAATGTTTCTTCATGTTGTGATTGTTACGGTAGAATGATATTAGTCAGAAGATAAAAATGTGGAGGGGTTCCCGAGTGGCCAAAGGGATCAGACTGTAAATCTGACGGCTCAGCCTTCGAAGGTTCGAATCCTTCTCCCTCCACCACTTCTCTCATAAACCGTCTATCTCACCTGCACATCCCCCTTGGGTTATCTCAGTTCCATTTGTAAATTTCCCAGCTTGACCCCCCTGTCTATCTAGGCCTATCGCCTAAATTCAACTTTCACGATTTATTAAATTTAGTTATTATCTGCTAAATTCCGTTTGATCCACCTTCAACAATCAGAGGCAGCATGGCATCTTCTTGGATAAATCAGGCAATCGCGATCATAGACGCTGATTATCAGCGTAGTGCTGACACACATTTAATTAAGTTAGATATCCCGGTACTTACGGGTATCGATATCTACCTCAAAGATGAAAGCACTCATCCAACAGGAAGCTTGAAGCATAGACTGGCTCGCTCACTCTTCCTTTATGCATTATGTAATGGCTGGATCAGCGAAGGGACGCCAGTCATAGAGTCCTCATCGGGCAGCACGGCGGTATCGGAAGCCTATTTTGCCCGACTATTAGGCTTGCCCTTTATCGCAGTAATGCCTCGCACCACCGCGAAGAAAAAAGTGCAACAAATCGAATTTTACGGTGGTCAGTGTCATTTTGTCGATCACTCCAATGAAATCTACGCAGAATCAGAACGTTTAGCCAGTGAATTGAAAGGCCATTACATGGATCAATTTACCTACGCTGAACGGGCAACGGATTGGCGAGGCAATAACAATATTGCTAATTCGATTTTCGAGCAGATGAACAAGGAGCCCCACCCTATACCCAAGTGGATTGTGATGAGTCCAGGGACTGGTGGCACATCGGCGACGATCGGGCGCTATATCCGTTATCAACAACTCGATACGCAACTGTGTGTTGTCGATCCTGACAACTCGGTTTTCTATGATTACTACACTGGCGGTGACAAGTCGATCACATTGGTCAAGGGCAGTAAGATTGAAGGCATAGGCAGACCCCGCGTCGAGCCATCTTTCATACCTGGTGTTATCGACCATATGGAGAAGATACCTGACACTGCATCGGTGGCAACCATCTACTGGTTAGAGAAGCTTATCGGTCGTAAAGCTGGGGCATCGACCGGAACCAACCTTTATGGGGTACTACAGATAGCCGCCAGGATGCATGCTAAGGGCGAAACAGGCTCATTAGTCACTCTACTATGTGATTCAGGCGAACGTTACCTAGACACTTACTACAACCCTGAATGGATTCAGGAAAACATTGGTGATCTCAGCGACTTTGACAACCAGCTGAAAAATTTTGATCTCACGGGTCAGTTAACTTAGACAGTAAATACTGTGATCCTGATTGGGCCTGATTGGGACTGAGTGGACTAAAAATAAGATGGGTGTTCTCAACGAACTGGGGAGCAGGCCCAGAGGTCTTGATATGACAGGCAAGCTAGCTTACTCATGTTCCCTTAAGCCGAATCAATTAGCTCGCTCGGCTGCAGGGCTATGGCAAGATTAATCTATATTGAGGTATTTATGTGTCTGTATCGATAAACGCCAGTTACGCTCGATACAGGTTTTCATTGCTAGCTCTGTGGCACGAGGTTTCTGGCTAATGGGTTGCAGGCAGATTGTCTTACCATAAAGTTCAATCCCCTCGAGTAACTCATCCAAATCATCGATATGTTTTGACGTGGCTACCGGATGCTTAATCTCATCGGCTCGCTCGAGTGCCTGAGTCAGTACTGCCATGCCCGCTTTCATATTCACCTTAGGTGACACTGTGACCCAAGTCTTATCTGAACAGATCACCTCGAACGTACCACTGGTCTCGATTTGAGTCCCATAACCTTGGCTGTTGAGTTGTGATGTCAATTCGGTCAGGTCATGGATGCATGGCTCTCCGCCCGTGATCACAACATGCTTAGCATTGAAACCTTTGCGGCAAAAAAAGTTAATCAGTTCTTCAGCGGTTAACTCGGACCAGCGACCAATCTCTCCATCAACCTGTATCACCCATTCCGGGGCGACTCGATTTTTCTCAAGCACATCCCAGGTATGTTTAGTATCACACCAAGAACACCCAACTGGGCACCCCTGAAGCCTCACAAAGATGGCAGGTACGCCGGTAAAAACACCTTCCCCCTGGATGGTCTCAAAAACTTCATTCACTGGATACTTCATGATCTACCTCTACAAGGATGGCCGGCATTTATAGTGTATTTTTTGTTTGCAGGCAAGCTTTAACATCACTCAAAATCGAGTAAAAATCCGATACTGGTACCAGTGATATTATACAAGTGAGGGTCTGTCAGTTAAAATGATGGCAATTTAAATACTTGAGTGATCATTATGTCAAAAGCAGTCGTCGTTTTTAGTGGTGGACAAGATTCAACAACCTGTTTAATCCAAGCACTCGAGCAATATGATGAAGTTCACGGTATCACCTTCGATTATGGACAACGTCATAGTCAGGAAATTGAAGTCGCTAAGGGACTAGGTAAGCGTCTTGGTTTAGCGAGTCATAAAGTCCTGAATGTCACCATGTTAAACGAGCTAGCCATTTCGGCATTAACCCGAGACGATATTGCCGTATCGAACACACTCATGGACAACGGTTTACCCAATACTTTTGTGCCGGGTCGTAATATCTTATTTCTCACTTTAGCTGGGATTTTTGCCTATCAAGTGGGCGCAGAGGCCGTGATCACCGGAGTGTGTGAAACGGATTATTCAGGCTATCCCGATTGTCGTGATGATTTTGTCAAGGCGATGGCATCGGCGCTGGTTCAGGGAATGGACAGACAGCTTGAGCTTGTTACCCCCTTGATGTGGCTAAATAAGGCCGAAACCTGGGCACTTGCCGATAAGTATAATAGCCTAGCCTTAGTCCGGGATGAGACCTTGACCTGTTATAATAATATAGTGGGATCAGGCTGTGGTACCTGTCCTGCTTGTTTATTAAGACAAACGGGGTTAGATGACTACTTGAATAACAAGGCCCAGGTACAGTTAGATTTAGCCGCAAAAATAGCGCAGTAACTATGACGCTTATCATCCCCACAAAAATCAGGCAGTGGTTATCTTCGAGTTATTGCCTGGTCACTCTGGTCACTATCCTATGCATAGGGCTCTATGGGTTAAACTTGGCGGACCTCCTCGCTTATAGAAGAGTAGAGATAGGTGGCGGCGAGTATTGGCGACTTCTGAGCGGCAACTTGCTTCATACCAATGCCTGGCATTTATTGATGAATCTGGCAGGCCTTTGGGTCATAGTGCTGCTCCACCATAGCCATTATCGTTTACCGCTGTTCATTTTGCTCTTCGGGCTCTGTTGTCTGCTTCAGGGCATAGGCCTATATCTGTTTTATCCCGGTTTGATCGGATATGTAGGCCTGAGTGGCATGCTGCATGGATTATTTACCTATGGCGCGATAAAAGACATTACCACTGGATTAAAGTCAGGTTACCTATTGTTGTTTGGTGTCATCATCAAGGTGTCTTATGAGCAGGTTTATGGTGCCAGTCAGGAAGTCACTGAGATGATAGGTGCAAGAGTCGCGACAGAGGCTCATCTGGTGGGCGTTATCAGCGGCATCATCATCTTCTTAATGCTTTGCGCTATCAGCGCGTTACGAAGGCAAGGTGCAGACGCTAGGTAGACAAGACGGCAGATAACATTAAGCTACAATACCGGTCTGGATATGGCAGCTTAATGTTAAGTTCTTTTTATCAAGCTTTAATAAAGGCATCTCTGAGCTTCAGCACTTGATCCCTGACCGCCGCGGCTTGTTCAAATTCTAAGTTCCTTGCATGTTCATGCATCTGCTTCTCTAGCGCATCGATTTGATGGCTTAAACTTGCGGCATCCTGGACGACATACTTAGCCCCGTTTTCTGCAACATTAAGACTGCTGTAATCTCCTAAGATCCCCTTGTCTCTCTCGCCCACATCCATCACATCGGTAATTTTTTTCACGACTCCTGTAGGCGTTATACCGTTATCGAGATTATATTGATGCTGCATTTTACGCCGTCGATCTGTTTCCCCCATGGCTGCCGCCATGGATTTAGTGATGCGGTCGGCATACAATATGACCTTGCCATTAATATTTCGGGCAGCGCGCCCCATAGTCTGAATTAATGAACGTTCGGAGCGCAAGAAGCCCTCTTTATCGGCATCAAGAATACACACCAGGGAGACTTCTGGCATATCCAAGCCTTCACGCAGTAAGTTGATGCCAACCAGGACATCGAAGACGCCCAAACGAAGATCTCGAATAATCTCAACTCTTTCAACCGTATCTATATCTGAGTGCAGATACCTTACCTTGATGCCATGCTCATCTAGATATTCACTCAAGTCTTCTGACATGCGTTTTGTGAGTGTCGTGACCAACACCCGCTCATTGACCTTAATCCTTTTGCCTATCTGAGATAGCAGATCATCGACCTGAGTCCCTACGGGTCTAACTTCCACTTCAGGATCCAGTAAGCCAGTAGGCCTAACCACTTGTTCGGCAATCTCTCCATCGCACTTTTCGATTTCATATTGACTCGGAGTCGCGGAGACAAAAATCGTTTGAGGCATCAAATCTTCAAACTCTTCAAACCTAAGAGGACGGTTATCGAGTGCAGAAGGCAGGCGGAAACCATATTCCACCAGATTTGACTTCCTCGAACGATCGCCTTTATACATGGCACCAATTTGAGGCACTGTGACATGAGATTCATCGATGATCAGCAAGCCATCATCGGGTAGATAGTCCAGCAATGTCGGCGGTCCCTCTCCGGTGGCTCTGCCCGATAGGTAGCGTGAATAGTTTTCTATACCCGAGCAATAACCTAATTCCACCATCATTTCCAGATCGTATTGAACTCGCTCAGATATTCGCTGGGCTTCTACTAATTTATTGTTGTCCAGTAATTGCTGCTTGCGTTCTTTGAGCTCCTTTTTTATCTCTTCTGTAGCCGCTATGATTTTTTCTCTGGGCGTCACATAATGGCTCTTGGGGTACACAGAGATCCTGGCGATACGCTTTATAATACGGCCAGTGAGAGGATCGAACATGCTTAACCGCTCAATTTCGTCATCAAAAAGCTCAACACGTATCGCATGCTTGTCAGAATCTGCCGGAAATATATCAATCACTTCCCCCCTGACTCGAAAGGTACCACGATCTAACGAAATGTCGTTACGCTTGTATTGGAGTTCGCTGAGACGTAAGAGAATATCCCTTTGTCCCATGAAGTCACCCTGCCTAAGATGTAACAACATCTTCAAATAAGATTTGGGGTCACCAAGACCATAAATAGCAGATACCGAGGCGATTAAGACCACATCCTTGCGCTCTAGGAGTGCTTTCGTTGCAGAAAGGCGCATCTGTTCGATATGTGCATTCACCGACGCATCTTTCTCTATGAAGGTGTTGGTGGAGGGAACGTAGGCCTCGGGTTGATAATAATCATAGTAAGAGACAAAATATTCTACCGCATTGTGCGGGAAGAACTCTTTCATCTCTCCGTACAGCTGCGCCGCCAACGTTTTGTTCGGCGCCATAATGATCGTTGGTCTACCCATCTTTTTGATAACATTAGCAATAGTAAATGTTTTGCCTGAGCCAGTAACCCCAAGTAGAGTCTGAGTCGCAAGCCCTGATTCAATGCCATCGACTAACTTAGCTATCGCCTTAGGTTGATCGCCTGCAGGCGAGTATTCTGATTCCAGCCGAAATATTGATTCTGTCACTAACCGAGTTCCTTTTTTAAGCAGCGCAGTATTTTAAACCAATTAGGTGACGCGTGTGAATAAAGATGAGATATATTTATCTGCATCGAGATAAATTGGCACAATAATGAGATAAGGAATGCGTTAACCCCCTTATACTCACCATAGACACTAAAGTCGTAGCAGAAAATAATAACAATGCCATTTAGTTTTAATGAAATTTAACAACATAGCTTAAAAACAGTAGATAAGCTTAATAGTTAACCGAAAACCAATGAAACGGGCGGATTAATTCACAACTAAAACTGTCGCTAGGGTTACATTTTTGTAACCCTGCACAGTTCGGTTACAATAAACACTTGCATTTATTAAGCGACTGTTATAAATCACTTTTACGCAATGGTGATTTTTTTGACGATTTTAAGTTCAAGCCCCTGTTTATGAGGCTTTGAAACACATTTCCATGCTTAACCCACAGGCTTATCCACAGATTTAGTGGATAACTCAATCTAAGCCTTACCCTGCGTGGGTTTAACCCCTTCCTATAAAACCTGCTCAGAAAAGTCCTTAGATGTAATTTTACTACATATGGAAGTCTGCATCATATTCAAGGCTTGATAGTGGGAAGTGAGATTGCACTTGGCCGCATTTGGCCGCATATAGTAACCAAAATGATAACGAGAATAATAAAACCGACCCACCCCCTCTCTCTTTCATCCCCTCGCCTAATGACTTTTGCCTATAAAACCACTCACAATTCATTATTATTTATCGGTGTTAAAGCGCTAATAGAGATAAATCAGCAAATTCAGAGCACACATTAGGTCCAAATCCATAAATTTAAGTCGATAAAAATAAGAGTCATGCAATAAATCATGTTTTCCCCACCAGAAAAATTGCTCACCCAAGCATCAAAATGCACAAATCTACGTCAGGACGAACATTAGATGAGCACTTAACAGCAAAATTACACTTTTTTCTCATCCTCGAGTTGACTCATCATCAAGAGCGATTTAATATGCGCTCCGTCTTCAACGACGACTAGCTTTAACGTTTCCCCTGTAGTTCAGTTGGTAGAACGGCGGACTGTTAATCCGTATGTCACTGGTTCGAGTCCAGTCCGGGGAGCCAAAGTTAGCTAAATTGAAGACGTTCAGAATGATGTGTTAAAAAGTATTCCCCTGTAGTTCAGTTGGTAGAACGGCGGACTGTTAATCCGTATGTCACTGGTTCGAGTCCAGTCCGGGGAGCCAATATTTGAAGTAAT